>NZ_JBDVJE010000013.1:0-44261 GCF_039939415.1 Polaribacter sp. | reverse complement strand
CTGAAGAAAGTTTTGATTACACGTTACTATTTATCGGAATTTACTTACTAATTTCATTCGTTTTCTTAATTCGATTTGGAAAAAACTTATTTAAAATTATTCAAAAAATAAGATCGAATGAAACCATTAAACATAAAAAAGCAATTCTAGTTTTAGTAGATAATAAAATACTACCTCATACTTTTTGGAAACATATTTTCATCAATAAAAAACAATATAAACAGGGGAAAATTGAAGAAGAACTTTTTACACATGAGTTAACACATGTTACACAAAAACACTCACTTGATGTTTTACTAATTGAAGTATTACAAATTGTTTTCTGGATAAATCCTCTGTTTATTTTTCTGAAGAAAGCAGTACAATTAAATCACGAGTTTTTAGCAGATGAAACTGTTATTAATCAACATAAAAACACATTTCAATATCAGCATTTATTATTAAATAAAGCTGCTTGGAACAACGAATATTACTTGGCCAGTAATTTGAATTATTCACTTACTAAAAAAAGATTATTAATGATGACAACACAAAGTTCACAAACAAAAGTTTGGATAAAAAAACTAACGGTTATTCCGTTATTAGCAGCTTTTATTTTCCTCTTTGCAGAAAGAGTAGAAGCCCAAGAAATAAGTAAAAAAACAAAAATTGAAGAAAAATTTCAAATACGAAAACACAGTATTGAAGTACCTAAAAATTTTCCAACTACAGGTTTTCAAAAAATAAAAGGAATACAACGTTTTTATGTTTTAAAAAACAATAAAAAAACATTTTACAACTTAGAAGGTCAAATAATAGATTCTAATGGAAAAATATTATCACAGAAACAAGCAAACGCTACTGATATTCTACCTGGACAATATATTACAAAAATTTATTCCCTTGAAGGTGGAATTGTAAGCCGTTTTAAAGACAACATGCCTATTAGCAATACCAAAAATAAAACAAAACTCATAGAAGAGAATCGTCTAAGAGCAAAAAAAGTTTATGATAATTGGCAGAAAAAAGAAAATAGTATTGGAACAATTGAAGACATTCGTCTAAAGTTAAAAAGTGTGAATGCGATAAAAATTAATAAAGATACAATTCCTTCTAATGTAGTAATAAAAAACGAAAAACTATCAGCTACAAAATCTGAAATAAGAGAATACAAAAAGTTATTAGCTAAAGGAAAAAAGGCTAAAATATTTAAGAAGAAAGATGTCCTAAAAATGCAGTATCTGTATAATGTAATGTCCAAAAAACAGAAAAATTCTGTAGAGAATGTTTATCATTTAATTCCACCTCCTCCACCTCCAGTTTCAACTTTAGATTACGTAATAAAAATGGCTAAAAAAGACGCTACTTTTTATTATGAAGATGAAGAAATTATTTCTGATAAAGCAATAGAATTAATTAAGAAAAACAAACATTTAAATATTGATGCAGGAAGTATTCATTTAACAAATCCGGTTGTTAGAATTTCTAAAAAAGCAATTACTTTTAAAAGTATTGATGGAGATAAAAATGGAAAACCAACTTATTATTTAGATGGCAAAATTATATCAGAAAAAGAATTACAAAAATTAAAGCCTGATAATACTAAAAGTATAAATGTTAAAAAAAATAAAGATGGTTCTGGATCAGTTTATATAACAAGTAAAAAGGAGTAATTTAACCAACCTCAACTGAAAAAACCTCGAAATTTCGAGGTTTTTTTATGTAACAAATTCACTTTTAAAACGTTGTATTTATACATTTAAACACAAAACTTTGCTTAAAAAATTCTTTATTACTTGCTCTGGAGCTGATAAAAACATTTTAGAAAACTGTTCTAACGGAGAACAAAACAAATATGGTGGTATTGGTGCCACTGTATTTTTTACAGCAATTATGGCTACAATTGCGGGTAGTTATGCCTTGTTTACTGTCTTTGATAATATATACACATCTATTTTCTTCGGAATTATTTGGGGATTGTTAATCTTTAATCTTGACAGGTTTATAGTTTCTACCATTAAAAAATCTGATTCTAAATGGAAAGAATTTTTACAAGCTTCACCAAGAATTTTATTAGCAATTATTATTGCCATTGTTATTTCTAAGCCTTTAGAATTAAAATTATTTGAAAAAGAAATCAATCAGGTTTTATTAACGGAAAAGAACCAAATGACTTTGGATAACAAAACTCAGATTGCAGCACAATTTACACCTGAAATTGCGAAAATAAATTCAGAAATTGATGCTTTAAAAACAGAAATTCTAGAAAAAGAAAATGTTACTAATGTTTTATATGAAACTTATATTGCAGAGGCAGAAGGTAGAAAAGGAACTAAACTACTAGGAAAAGGACCTGTTTACAAAGAAAAAAGAGAAAAACATGATGCAGCTTTATCTGAATTAAATCTATTAAAAAAAGAGAATTTAGAAAAGATTAGAAATAAAGAATTAACAATTGCTGATTTAAAGAAAGAACAAAAATTAAACGAAACTGAAACACAAACCATTATTGCAAATTTTGATGGATTGATGGCAAGAATAAATGCACTTGGTAAATTACCTTGGTTGCCTTCTTTCTTTATCTTCTTATTGTTTTTAGCAATTGAAACATCACCCATTTTGCCAAATTAATTTCACCAAAAGGGGAATATGATTTTAAGTTAGAAGAACAAGAATCTGCAATTAAAACTTGGGTACAACAACAAGTAACTCAAAGAGAAGAAATGCTAAAAGCAGATATCAATATCAATAAAAAAGTATATGAAGAAATTTCTACTGAAGAAGAAATATATGCTTATAAACAAAAAATGGCTCGCGATTTAATGAAATTGCAAGCCGATTCTTTTTATAAAAAACAACAAAAGATGTTGTAGAAAATTTTAAATTTACCCCGTCATTACGAGGAACTAAGTAATCTCTTTATGAATAAACAGATTGCTTCTCAGTCATTCTTCCTTCGCAAGGACTAAAAACTATTCTTTTTCTGCCATCTTTTTAACATAATCTGTAATAATTACAATTTGAGTAGGCCCAACTTTACCTTCAATATATTTAGCATTTTCATGATCTAAAGAAATTCTACGAACTGCAGTTCCTTGTTTTGCAACCATGCTAGAACCTTTAACTTTTAAATCTTTAATTAAAACCACAGAATCTCCAGCTTGTAAAATAGCGCCATTTGCGTCTCTATGAATTATTTTTTCGCTTTCATCTAAATGATCTCCAGATTCTTTAGCAAAACGTAAATCGTCATCTTCTAAATACATCATGTCTAACAAATCTTGCGGCCAACCTTCTGCTCTTAAACGAGACAACATGCGCCAAGCAACCACTTTTACACCTCTGTGCTCTGACCACATAGAATCGTTTAAACAGCGCCAATGGTTAGCATCTGTTTCTTCTGGATTTTCTATTTGAGTTACACAAGTTTCACAAGCCAATAAACTACCATCTACTCCACCGCCACCAGTAATTGTTGGTTTTACTTCGTAAATTGATAAATTAGTTGTTGATGCACATAATTCGCACTGATTTCCACTTCTGGTTTCTAAATCTTGTTGTAAACTCATAATATTTTTTTTATGACGGCAAAAGTAATATTTTGTTTTGTAAATAAGACTTATTTAAGAGCATCCTTTTTATCAGAATGACCTAAACTTTTCTTGGGTGCAATTTTATCTCTTACTAATTGTTTTAATTCTTTTATTTCCGGAAATCCACCATTTTCTTTTCTACACCAAATTAATGTTTTATTTACATAAATTTTAAAAACACCAACATCAGATGGTTTTAACGTTAACTCGTTAATTTCTGTTTCAAAAGTAGTTAATAATTCTTGCGCCATCCAAGAAGAACGTAACAACCATCTACATTTTGGACAGTATTTTATAGTGATTTTAGTTTCCATTTTTTAAATTTCTAGTGATGTAAATTGAAAAGTATTTCCGTCAAACAAGCCTTTGTCTGACAATTTTAAAGACGGAATTACCAACAATGCCATAAAAGATAAACTCATATAAGGCGCGCGCAATTTACTACCCATTTGCTTTGCCATTTTATCTAACTCTGCATACGATTTACCAATTTCTTCTGCAGGTTTATCAGACATGATTCCTGCAACTGGTAATGAAACAATTTTTTCTTCGGATGCATTTACTGCACAAACTCCACCTCTATTTTCGATGATTAAATTTACCGCTTTACAAATTGCTTCGTCAGAAACTCCGATGGCAATAATATTATGAGAATCGTGACCAACAGAACTTGCAATAGCACCTTCTTTAATTCCGAAATTTTTAATGAATGCAATTGCGGGTTCGTCATTTTGATAACGATTTACAACCGTCATTTTTAACACATCATTTTGGGTATTAGAAACTAAATTACCATATTTAATTAAAGCATCTACTTCTATTTGATTGGTAACTAATTCGCCATCTAAAGCTTCTATAACTCTAATTTTTTCTGATGATGATTCGAATCTAAAATCTGAAACTTCTTTTTTATTGGTGTTAAAATTATTCAACACTTCAAAATCTACAGATTTCACAAAACTTTCTCCGTTTTTAGCAACCAATTCTCCATTGATATACGTTTCTAAAACGTTGAATTTTGTTAAACTATCCACCACAACAAAATCTGCAAAATCTCCTTTTTGTAATAAACCAACATCTAAATTATAATGCTTTACAGGATTTACACAAGCTGCTTGTAACACTTTAAAAACATCAACTCCTTTGGTAACAGCTCTTTCACACAATTGATTAATATGCCCTAATAACAAATCATCTGGATGTTTATCATCTGAACAAAACATCATGTTTTCAAAATATTCTGGCAACAAATCAATTAAAGCTTCAAAGTTTTTTGCGGCAGAACCTTCACGAATAATAATTTTCATACCTTTTTGTAGCTTTTCTAAAGCTTCCTCAAACGTAAAACACTCGTGATCAGTAGAAATTCCGGCAGCAATATATTTAGTAGCATCTTCTCCTCTTACTCCTGGCGCATGACCATCAATAGGTTTGTTGTTATTTTTTGCATGTTGAATCTTTTTTAAAACCTCAGCATCATCCAATAAAACACCAGGATAATTCATCATTTCTGCCAGATATTTAATATCCGGATTTTCCATCATTACCTTAATATCATCCGAGTCTATAATTGCTCCAGCACTTTCAAAAGAGGTTGCTGGCACACAACTTGGCGCACCAAAATTGAATTTTAACGGAACTTTCTTTCCGTTTTCAATCATAAAATCTACACCTTTTACGCCTAAAACATTCGCAATTTCATGTGGGTCAGAAACAGTAGCAACAGTTCCGTGTTTTACAGCAATTTTTGCAAATTCTGAAGGAACCAACATAGAGCTTTCTATATGAATATGTGCATCTATAAAACCAGGTAAAATGTAATTTTCTTGGTTGTGATTGGCTTCTCTAACTTCTAAAATCTTGTTGTTTTCTACTACAACTTCTCCTTTAAAAATTCGTTTATTTTTAATATCAACTATGTTTCCTTGTACAATCATTTGCTTTCTATTTCTAAAACAAATTTACAAAGAATTAAAGGTGATTTAAAGTTTATTTGGGATAGATTACTTGATGCAAAGGGACATCAAAATCGTTAGAATCTTCTATTTGATAAATGGGTTTAAAAAAGTTTACACCTATAAATTGTGCTTCTTCTTTACAATTTGATAAAAAACGATCGTAAAATCCTTTTCCGTAACCAACTCGGTAATTTAATTCGTCTGAAATTAATAACGGAACAAAAATTAAATCGAGTTCTTTTTCGTTTACTTCTTCTCCATTTACAGGTTCTGGAACTCCGTATTTATTAAGTTCTAAAACAGTATCTTTTTCTAAATAAAAATGAGAAAGTGTGTTGTTTTTTAAGTCCGATTTACTAACAACTATTTTAATATTTCTACTTCTAAAAAAATCAATAATTGGTTGTGTGTCAATTTCTTTAAACTTTGTAAGCGATAAAAATAAATGCACAATTTTAATTCCGCCTAAATCTAAATCATAAATTTGTTGATAGATATTTTTCTGAAAATCTTCAATTTGAGCTTCTGTTAGATCTGCACGTTTTTGCTTGTAAATTTTTCTAAGTTCTTGTTTTTTCATTATCATCAAAATACCTTTTATTTTCTAATTTTATCTACTGTAATAATTCTAAAAGTATTTGAATTTACTGTAATTCTAATATTTTTTTCTTCGTTAGAAATATAAAAATTCTTTCCTTTTTTTATGTAGCTTTCTATAACTGTTTCTTGTAAAATCTGCTTAATTAATTTTTGAATTTCATCCTTAGAAAAATCAATTTTTAACTTCTTGTTAATTCTTTGATATACTAATTCTGTATAACAATGTTTTTCTAAAATTTCTATTTTATCAATATTCATTATTTAAAAAATCTACAAGTTTTCTAATTCTGTTTGTAGTTTTTTTTCAATCCTTTTACCACCAAATCGTAAGAGTGATTGATGAGTTCTGTAGCTAAATCATCAGAAACATCACTAGCATTTAATAACACAGTATTCCAATGTTTTTTATTCATGTGAAAACCTGCCGAAATTCCTTCGTATTCTTCTCTTAGTTCAATTGCTCGTTCTGGATTGCATTTTAGGTTGACTTTACTTTCGCCTTGTTCCCAATTATTTAATCCTGTAAGTAAAAATATTTTGTTCATCACTTTAAAAACCAACGTATTTTCATCAAACGGAAAATGTTCTGTTACTCCTTTTTTTGCAATACAAAAATCTCTTAATTGTTCTATGTGCATAAACTGATTTTTAAAACACCTCTTTAATCATAAATTTAAAAGTATCTTTATCTATCAAATTTACAATTTATATTAATAATGAAAACCTTAACAATTCTATCTGTTGTTTTTATTCCGTTGACTTTTTTAGCAGGAATTTACGGTATGAATTTCGAAAACATACCAGAGCTAAAATTTAAATATGGGTACTTTATTTTATTAGGGATTATGATTTTAGTAACTATTATTTCTGTTTGGTATTTTAAAAGAAAGAAGTGGTTTTAATCTCAAAAAATTATTTTATAATTTTATACAAAACAGGTTTACTAGGTGTTGCATCATTTTCAAAAGGTGCAATCATAAGGTTTAATAAATACTCACCATCTTCTACATCATTTGGCACGTAAATAAACTCTGTAATAGTTGCATCCATTCTTAATTCTCCTGCAGTATTCCAAAATGCATTATGAGATAAGAGTCTTCCTCCATCTTTTTCTTTATCTACAGAAGGTAAATCTATCAATAAGTGTTTAATGCCTTTTTCTCTTAAATAAATAGCGGCTTTTTCAGAAAGATAAGTTGGATTTGTGTTTGAATAATCCATACTCTTTTTTTCTTCTAAATTTGGTAAAGTTCTAATTACCACTGCATCTCGTTTTTTGTTTCCTATAGCTGTTTGTAGTTGTTTTACTCCAATTAAAAAGTCTCCATTATGAAATAAAGGAGCAATAGTTACCACTTCTGCTAAAAAAATAAAATATTTTAAATTCTTATTTACAGAATGTACTTCTTTTGTTATATGACCAACACATTCTGTATGTGTAATATGCGAATGTGGATTAAAAGTAATATTGTTAAAATTAACAACAGCGCCATTTGCAACACTTATTTCATATCCTTCTTGAGTTTCAGCAGAAATTTTTGGCTCATCTGTATACCAAGCATTTACATTTTTTTTTGAAATATCTACTGGAATAGAAATATCTATAGGATTAGAAATATTTACTGTTATTCTTCTTGAATTATATTCTACAACTGCTTTCATTTACGCTAAACTTACTTTAGTATCTTTTTAATTTTATTCTAAAATGCTTTTAAGAACCTTTTTATTTACTACTAAAACTTCAAATATAAGTTTTTATAATTAGTAAAAATAGTTGGCTTGCTATTAATATGTTCTTCTAGTCTTTCTTTTAAGTTAATTATTAATTTAAAAAATTATAAGAGTTATAAAAACTAGTTTAGCATAAACAAATCTGATGAAATTCCATCTGATAAAAACTTCCCTTTTTGCGTTGTTTTTAGTATTCCGTTTTCAAGGTACAATAAATCTTGTTTCATAAATTTGTCTGATTGTTTTTCTAAATAAATTCTATATTTTTCGCCAAAATCTTTTGTAATCTTATTTAAAGAAACTCCCCAAACGGTTCTTAAACCCGTCATAACATACTCATTATAGCCATCTGTTTTTGTTAAGGTTTCTCTTTCTATTGGCAACTTATTTTCTTGAATAGATTTAATATATTTAGAATTGTTGTTGATATTCCAACTTCGTTGAACACCATTAAAAGAATGTGCAGAAGGCCCTATACCTAAATAGGATTTTCCCTGCCAATATGCAGTATTATTTTTACTAAAAAAACCTTCTTTACCAAAGTTAGACAATTCGTAATGTACAAAACCAACTTTATCTAATTCTTCTGTTAAAATATTGAATTGTTCTTGAGATTTCTTATCATCTACATTCTTTATTTTCCCTTTTTTTATAAGTGTATCTAAAGCTGTTTTTTCTTCTACTGTTAATGCATAACTAGAAATATGAGGAATACCAAAACTTAAAGCTGTTTGTATGTTTTCTCTCCATTCTTCGTTAGTACAATCTGGAATTCCGTAAATTAAATCTAAAGTAATATTCTTAAAATATTGTGTTGCAATCTCCAAACATTTTTTTGCTTCTACTGAATTATGAGTACGATTCATCAATTTTAAATCCTTTTGATAAAAAGATTGAACGCCAATACTTAATCTATTAATTGGCGATTTTGAAAGTTCTATAATTTTTTCTTCTGATAAATCATCAGGATTTGCTTCTAGCGTAATTTCTGGCTTTTCAATTACGGTGTAATTTTTATAAACAGCATCAATTATAGTTTGAATTTCATCAACATTTAAAACACTTGGTGTTCCTCCTCCAAAATAAATGGTTTCTACAATAGAATTATTAAGTTCATCTTTTCTGATTTCCATTTCTTTTATCAAAGCAGAAATCATTGGTTCTTTTTTCTTTAATGATGTAGAAAAATGAAAATCGCAATAAAAACAAGCTTGTTTACAAAATGGTATGTGAATATAGATTCCAGACAAAACAGTTATCAGTTTACAGTTTCAGTTTGCAGCTAATTGGCTCCAAATTTACTTGGGTTATTAATCATATAATTGATGAGCTTACCAACTTCTCTACTTTCAGAAACTAGGTTGTCAAAAGTTTTTTTATCTAAATACTCACATTTTAAAGCAAATAATAACCAAGTTAAGGTTTCTGAATTCTCTGCATCAGAATCACTTAATTTACTTGCAAAATGTTTTGGATATTGCCTTTTTCTATAAGCTTCAGAAATATTAGCAGAAACACTTCTAGACGATCTTCTTATTTGATCTGTTAACGAATATTTTTCTTCTTTCGGAAAATGTTTTGAAACCTCAAAAATCTTCATTGCTAAAGAAAATGACTTTTTAAAAGCTAATAAATCTGTAAAACTCATATCTTTTATTTTTTACTGCTACTGCTACTGATACTGATACTGCTACTGAAAACTAAATGTAATTTTTAAAGAACACTATTTTTTAACTCGTTTTTCATTCTGCTTTACAAAACTCGCCCAACCTGTATAATTTTTTCCTCCAACAACTTTTCCCGAATTGTAAAAATGACAAACTGCAGCAGCTAAACCATCTGTAGCATCCAAGTTTTTAGGCAATGTTTTTAAGTCTAAAAGAGATTTTAACATCAAAGCAACTTGCTCTTTACTTGCATTTCCATTTCCTGTAATTGCCATTTTTATTTTTTTGGGCAAATATTCTGTAATCGGAATTTCGCGAGACAAACCTGCTGCCATTGCAACTCCTTGTGCTCTACCCAACTTTAACATCGATTGTACATTTTTACCAAAAAAAGGCGCTTCAATAGCAATTTCATCAGGATGATATGTATCTATCAACTCCACAGTTCTTTCAAAAATGAGTTTTAATTTTAGATAATGATCATCGTATTTTTTTAACATCAATTCATTCATTTGAACAAACTCCATTTTTTTACCAACAACTTTTATGATTCCAAAACCCATAATGGTTGTTCCTGGGTCAATTCCTAAAATGATTTTTTCTATCGCCACAATCTCAGATTGTTTTTGTATTTATCAGATAACTTACTGATGATTATTTATTACTTTGCAAATAATGTATAATTCGCTTTCTTACAAAACTAAACAATTCTTTTGGTTGATGATAAAACTATCGATCGTTATTGGTTGTGGATATTTTATTTACACAAAACTAATTGAAAACGAGCAATTAAGTTTTTCTGATTTTTATCAAAATTTGATTAAAAACAACATTTTTTCTCTTAAAAACATCACTTTTCTATTAATTTTCACCATTTTAAACTGGATTTCAGAAATTTTAAAATGGAAAAAATTAGCTTCTTTTACTAAAAAAACTGATTTAAAATCTGCAGCAATTCAAAGTTTATCTTCTTTAACCGCTTCTTTTATTACTCCAAACAGAATTGGAGAATACGGTGCAAAAGTATTGTATTTTGAAAAAGAGAAAAGAAATAAAATTTTAGGATTGAATTTGGTTGGTAATTTTTATCAAATGTTGATGACTTTAATTTTTGGTGTTTTTGGTTTCAGTTATTTTGTTTTTCAGCATAAAATTGAAATTGATTTTCAACAAATTATCGCTCTTTTGATAATAGGAATCCTTGTAATTACACTCTTCTTTTTTGCAGTAAAATATTTTAATGTAAGCAAGTCTTATTTAAAAAAGATACAAACTTTTTTAAAGGAAATTCCACAGAACATTAATATCAAAGTAAGTTTTTTTTCTTTTTTACGATTCGTTATTTTCTCTCATCAGTTTTATTTTTTATTATTGGTTTTTAAAGTTGATCTTTCTTATTTTGATGCCATTTCTGCAATTACTTCTGTGTATTTAATTGCTTCGATAATACCTATGTTATCTTTGTTTGATGTTGTTTTAAAAGGAACCGTTGCTATTTGGGTATTTTCATTTTATAATTTAGAACCACTTACAATTTTATCAATTACATCTATTATGTGGATTCTTAACTTTGTGTTACCTGCAATTATTGGAAGCTATTTTGTGTTAACTTTTAAACCTAATTTTGCAAAATGATTTGGTTTCTAGTTTTGATTTTTAGTTTATATGCATTTCTAATTGTCTCTTTAGCAATTGGCTTTTATAAAGTTGATGAATTTACAGAAACTATAGAAACAAATTCTACTTCTTTTTCTGTAGTAATTCCGTTTAGAAATGAAGCTAAAAATTTACCAGCTTTATTAAAATCAATTTCTGAATTAAATTACCCAAAAGAATTGGTAGAATTCATTTTAATTGATGATGATTCTACTGATAATTCTGTTGATATAATAAGTGGTTTTCAGAATAACATTCAAATTATAAAGAATAGTAGAATATCTAATTCACCAAAAAAAGATGCCATAACAACTGCAATTTCAATTGCTAAAAATAATTGGATTATAACTACTGATGCAGATTGTATTCTGCCTGAAAATTGGTTGAAAATTTTCGATAATTTTATTCAAAAAACAAACCCTAAAATGGTAGTTGCTCCTGTAAACTACAAAGTTAAAAACAACTTTTTAGAACAGTTTCAATTATTAGATTTTATGAGCATGCAAGGAACCACAATTGGTGGTTTTGGTATTCATTTTCCTTTTTTATGTAATGGCGCAAATTTAGCTTACAAAAAGGAAGAGTTTTTAAAACTAAATGGTTTTAAAGGAAACAATAATATTGCTAGTGGAGATGATATTTTTCTATTTGAAAAATTTATTAAATCTGATAAAAACTGTGTTGGTTATTTAAAATCTAAAGAAGCAATTGTTACTACTTTTCCTGTAAAAAATTGGACAGACTTGATAAACCAAAGAACAAGATGGGCTGCAAAAACCGGTAATTTTAGTTCTTTAAAAGTAAAATTGATTGGTTTGTTAGTTTTATTCACAAACTTCTTAGTTGTTTATTACTTGTGGATTGAGTCTATAGAATTATTATTTGTTCCTTTTGTAGTAAAAATGAGTATTGATTTGTTTTTATTTTTACCAACTATTAAATTTTTTAATCAAAAATCATCATTCTTTAAATGGTATGTTTTGGCTAGTTTATTATATCCTTTTTTTAGTCTTTATGTTGTTTTTAAATCGTTTTTTTTTAGATATAATTGGAAAGGTAGACGTTTTAAAAAATAACTTATTCTTTAGCTACTTAAAAAGGTCTGCAAGAAGTTTAGCCCTGATTGAACGGTTTGTTTGAGCTCTTTTGAGGAACGAAAAAAGCGAGTAGTGAAAGCAGGAAATAGCTTCTAAAACAAGGCATTCATAATATCTTCTGCTTTAAACCAAAGGATTAAAACAAATGCTAAAACAATGACTAAAAAAAGTCCTTTTGTAGGTTTTGTTTGTTTTTTTCTTCCAAATTTTCTTTTAAACTCCATTTAAAAATATTTTAAACGAAGGTAAAAAAATGAATGGATATTAAAAATTTCTATACTTAATAAATTATTTTTAATACTCTTTATCTTTTACAGAATCATCTGTGAGTGTTTTTATAAAAGCTATAATATCTTGTTGTTCTTTCTGAGTAAGCTCTAAATTATCAAATGGTAATGTTTGGTGTTCTAAGTCAAAACCTAGACCTCCACCTCCACCAAGATTGTAAAAATTAAGCACTTCCTCTAACGTTGAGAATACTCCATTATGCATATAAGGTCCTGTTATTTCTGTATTTCTAATAGTAGGCGTTTTAAACATCCCTTTATGTAAACTTTCTTTATATCTCCAATAAAAACCTAAATCATCATCCAATTTTTTATTCTGTTTTGTTTCTGGCACACCTATTACTTCTTTTTCTGTTTCTGTAAAAAAAGGAGGTACTGTTCCGTTTGTTAATGGCATAAAATGACACGTAGCACACAAGGCTTTCCCCATAAATAAATTATATCCATTCTTCTCACTTTTTGTATATGTATTTTCTTCTCCTCTTATATTTTTGTCAAATTTAGAATTGAATCCATTTAGAGTTGAAACATACGATGATATTGCTCTAATTACCTCTCTATTACTTTTTGGAACCGTATTATAAGCTTCTTTAAATAGTTTTAAATAAGTAGAATCTTTTAAAATATCATCTGAAAAAGTATGAACATTTACATTAAACTCATTTTCATTATTAAAAACCATAGAAATTTGATCCAATAAATTTCTTGACCTTCCATCTAAGAAAAAGCTTTTTTGAAATGCAGAATTAATAAGTGTTGGTGAATTTCTTGTTAATAAATTTCCTTTATTATCTTTATTAAGTGCAACACCATCTGCATATCCTTTTTCTGGTAAATGACAACTAATACAAGCCATCTTTTTATTTGATGAAAGTAATGGTTCTGAAAATAATTTTTCTCCTAGTTTAATTTGTTTTCTTGTTGGGTTTCTATTTGCTGGTGGAGTAAAGTAAGTAAGATTAAATGAATTACTTTCAAAAAAAGTTGGAGCATCAAAATTAAAAGGTTCAGATTTTACAGGTACCCAAAGATTACTTGTTTTTCGAATTTTAACCCAGTTTCTTGTAATAGGATTTAAATAATCTCTTGTAAATGTATACCTATCAAAAGTATTAAAATCTGTATTGCTCTTAATAAATTTAACTGCTTTTGCAATACTCTTTTTAAACTGCTCATCTAAATCTTTGTTTTTACTTTTAATTTTTGATTGAATTGTTTTTTCATAAACAAACTCTAAACTTTCTAAAGAGATGATCGTTTCTAAAATTCCTAAATGACTAACAGGAGTATCAAAACCAGAAATTGCCAAACTTGCAATTCTAAATAATTGCTGATGTGTGGCAATAAAAAAACGATGAGAATTTAAATCTCTTTTTAAAATATTTTTCTTTAATACTGCAAATAAACCTTTGGTTACATAAATTTCTTTATTAAAATCTTCTTCGCTAGTTTCTAATTCATAAATACTTTCTTCAATTTTTTGCAAACCTACTGGCTCTAAAATTTTACCATTATCTTCTTTATAAAAAGGAAGTGCTGGTCCATTAGCTCTATGACCAACTTCAGGATTTAAATAAGAAGCGTATGGTTCTGCTTTTTTAAAGTTTTCTCTTACTTTTTTAAAATAAGTTTTAGTCTTTTCTCCTTTAATTCCTTCTTGTTGTAAACTATCTAAATAAATTATTGCTTCTGTAATATGATTTATATAGTAATTTTTAGCAGCAGACCAATCTATAGTTTCTACATAATTTTCTTCTTTTGTCTTTTTACAAGAAGTAATTAAAATTGATACTACTATTATAAAAAATAACTTTTTATTCATTTTTATTTTGATAAATTAGAGTTGATAAACAAATGAATCTCCATAGTTTATGGAGATTCATTTTATTAAATAATTTGTAAAATTTTATCTAGGTAAACCTTGTAGTAAAACAATTTGTCCACCTTGATTGTGTGGTAAATTTTCAGATTCAAAGTCATCACTTTTCCAATAATGAGGTTGTAATGCTAAAATAAATGTATCTGGCTCACCAATTTTATCAGAAACATCTATTAAAGAACCAAATTCTCCTGAAAAGCTAGTACTTCCTGTTGGTGATAAATTACTCTCTATTTGTAACTCTAAAACAACACTTGCATTATTACCATTTAAATCTGTTTGATAAATTTGTGCTGCATGCCCTCTATCAAATGAATTAGGGTCTTCTTGAATGTAAATATAATTTTCTGTTACACAAATATTATCAGGACTTTGAAGTTCTGCTAAATTTCCGTCTGCGTTATTAGTATCTGTATTACCACTTACTACTTGAGTTAATTTTCCTAATAATGGGTTTGTACTATCCAATTCTAATTTATAAACTGTTCCCCAATCATTATAAGTTCCTCTTCCTGGGCCTCTTCCTGTAACTGCAAAAAAGACATTTCTACCATTTGCATCAGATCCTTTTTGATAATCTACATCTTCTACACGCATAAATTGAGAAGCAAAAACATCTGTACAAGCTGTTTCCATTTCACTTTTTGTCATACTTGCTCCATTTTCAATTTCAACAAATTCTACATCATAACTTGCTCCAAAATCTAAACTTCCTTCGTTATAAATTGTACTAGTTGCAACATCTTGAACACCATTAGCCCCATCAGAAATTTGTTTAAATCTTAAAACATAAATTTTTCCGTTTTCTAAATCTGCATCTCCATTTTCAGAGACATACATAACAACCTGCCCCTCAGAACCACTAGAATCATCATCACCTCCAACAATAACCGTTTTTCCCGAATAAGCATCTTTTGGTAATGGAACTGCATTTTCCCAAGAAAATTCACCTAACGCATCTAAACCAAAATCTGCAGTTGGTGTTGGTGTTTCTACCCAAGGATCAATTCCTTTAACATCATATGCAATACTTTCTGAAGCCGACAAGAAAATATCTTTATCTCCTCCATGAATATCTTTTTCCCACATTGTTGCAGAACATTGTCTTGCAAAATCTGCAACACCTGCATTTAACAACCAATCTCCTTTTATAGGATTCATAAATTCATCAAAACGAATTCTAGAAACACCATAATCATCTTCGGCATTTACAACATAAATATATTCATCTCCATCTTTTAAAAAACCTGCTCCATCTTGTGCTCCTACCAAACGAAAACCATTTGATAATAAATCTGTAGAGCTAATTAGAGAATATGCTTTTACATTACTAAAACTAGCATTTATATTTA
This sequence comes from Polaribacter sp., assembly GCF_039939415.1. Classification (GTDB taxonomy): domain Bacteria; phylum Bacteroidota; class Bacteroidia; order Flavobacteriales; family Flavobacteriaceae; genus Polaribacter. The sequence continues at coordinate 28,462 of NZ_JBDVJE010000013.1, read as the reverse complement.
CTAAGGGGTTTAAAGAAGATTTGTTAGAAAATAAACTTGGACTTGGAGTGTAGTCTTGACCGTTTTTACCGTCTTCTCCATCTATCCCATTTACACCATCGATTCCATCTTCGGCACAACTTGTTAATAATGTAAAACTAGCACCTATTAAAGTAAGTGCTAAAAATAATTTTGTAATTGTTTTTTTCATGATTATAATTAATAGTATTGATTATGGTTTCAAAACTATAATTATAAAAGAAAGGGTTTGTTAACTAAGAAAAACCTTTGTGTTAAACTAGCGTTACAAAAAAGTTAACAACTTTAACAAAACATTAAAGCACATAAAACTTACCCAGTTTAATGTTTACTAAAATTAAATTAAGATACAGTTTTTATAGCACGAAGCATTTCTCTTTTTCCTGGAGGTCCAGGTAAACGCTCTACAGTAAAACCTACTTCTATCATTGCTCTTCGAACACTTCCTTTTGCAGAATAGGTTACTAAAATTCCGTTTTCTTTTAATGAATTAAACATCTTTTGAAAGATTTCTACAGTCCATAATTGAGGTTGAACACGTGCGCCAAAGGCATCAAAATATATTAAGTTAAATGCATCTTTATCTTCTATATCTTCAAAAAATTGTTTTCTTTTTGTTAGAGAAAATATGTCAGAAATCTGATTTTTTTCTTCCCAAGAGACTTTGTGAATTTCTTTAAAAATAGCTGCTTCTTTTTCAGCCTTTAAAACAGAAATAAAATTCATTTTTTCTACTTCTTCTTCTGTAACAGGATATGCCTCTACACCAACATAATCAATTTCTCTTTTAGCTTCTAAATACGTTATAAAACAATTTAAACCTGTACCAAAACCAATTTCAAGAATTGAAACTTTATCTGATGTAATTTGTCTTAATCCGCTTTCAATAAAAACGTGATAAGACTCATTAATTGATCCGTTTTTAGAATGATATTGCTCATTTAAATCTGGTAAATTAATAGTTGTAGAACCATCTGAAGTTATTAAAATTTCTCTTTTCATTTCTTATTTTATTAATAACTTTTTAATTCTTGGAATTGGACCTACACATGTAGTTTCATGACACATAATACAACTATTAATGGCTTTATTATGTCTGTATACAAGTGAATCTTTAGGGGTGTTATAAACTTTTTGAAAACTCTTAAGATAAAAATCTGAAAAAGTATTAAAGGTCGGTTTCTTGTCTGAAGAGTTTGTTAATTGCGCTGTATGAATATTTAAAAATTCTTCTGGAAAATCTTTTGGAGACTTACCTTCTAAAACAAGCATTTTGTTTTCTAGATTTTTATCATACATTTTATTCATTAAAGCAGCCATTTCTGACTGCTTTACTTTTTTACTTTCAACAATAATTATTTCTTTAGGCGTTTCTTTTTTACAAGAAAAAACCGACATCAATAAAAATAAAATTGCTATTTTTTTCATTATTTCTTTAGTAAAACTCCATCTGCTTCAAAAGTATATTCTACTTTTGGCTCTGTAATTTTTACAATTTCATCTTTCGATTTTCCTGCATCTTCAGCATAATGTTGCAATTCTTTAACAGAAGTTTCTTTAATAAAAGCTTTACCATTTAAAACAACTTCTCTTCCTTTAGAGTCTAATGGCATAAAGAAACCATAATCTTTAAAACGAACCATTGTTTCTGTATCTTTATTTAATGGAAGTTTCATCCAACATCCTTTTTTAGAACAAACTTCTTTTATACTAGAAGCAAACTTTACATTTAAAGTATCACCTGCTTTCATACCTTTAAACTTAGTTAATAACTCTTCTGAACTAATAGCTTTGTCTAATGAAATTTTTTCTCCAAAAGAATCATAAACAATTTCTTGTTTCGTTTGCTCTACTTCTTTTTCTGCTTTTTTTACTTCTTTACATGAAGTAAAAATAACGATTGTAATCAAGCAAATTTTTATCAAATATTTCATAATTAATATATTTAGTTAGTATTCTACAAAAGTACATATTTTAAAAAGTAAAAGCAATGAATTGTTATTTTAACAGATGAATAATTTATGTACATTTGCTTTTAAAATCAATTAAATAAAATGGAATCTAATATAGAAATTCAACGTATAGAAAAATCGAGGATAGACTCTGTAGATTTTAACAATTTACCTTTTGGTAGCGTATATTCTGACCATATGTTAGAATGCGATTTTGTAAACGGAGAATGGCAAACACCTGTGGTAAAACCTTATACACCAATATCTCTAGATCCTGCTGCTAAGATTTTTCATTACGGACAATCTATTTTTGAAGGAATGAAAGCTTATAAAGATAAAGAAGGAAACACATTACTGTTTAGACCTTTAGACAACTGTAAACGTTTAAATAAATCTGCAGAAAGATTGGTTATTCCTCAGATTCCAGAAGATATTTTTATGGCAGGTCTTCAAAAATTACTAGAAGTAGACAATGCTTGGATACCTACAAATGATGGAAGTTCTTTATATATAAGACCTTTTATGTTTGCTTCTGGATTAGGTTTTCATGCTTCTCCTGCAAATGCTTATAAACTTATTATTTGTACAGCTCCTTCTGGTGCTTACTTTGCTGGTAAAGTAAAAGTCTTAATTGAAGAAAAATATGCACGTGCTGCAAATGGTGGTGTAGGTTTTGCTAAAGCGGGTGGTAATTATGCAGCTCAATTCTACCCAACTCAATTAGCAATAGAAAAAGGCTATAATCAAGTTATTTGGACAGATGATAATTCTCACGAGTACATAGAAGAAGCTGGTGCAATGAATATATTTATTAGAATTAATGACACTCTAATTACGAGTCCTACTTCTGATAGAATTTTAGACGGAATTACTCGTAAAAGTGTAATTCAGATTGCTAAAGACATGAATATTGATGTTGAAGTAAGAAAAATTACTGTCTCAGAAGTAATTTCTGCAGCTCAAAGTGGAAGTTTAAAAGAAATGTTTGGAGCTGGAACAGCTGCAGTTATTTCTCCTATTTCTAGTTTTGGATACCAAGGTACGGATTTTGATTTACCAGAATTAGAAAACTCTTTTGCAGGCACAATTAAAAAAGCAATTACTGATATTCAAACAAACAAAGCCGAAGATCCTTATGGATGGAGAGTGATGCTTTAATAAAATTATAAAAATAACATTATTAAAACCTCAACTTTTTGTTGGGGTTTTTCTTTTTTTATTAATTTAATGGATATAATATTAAAAAAAATGAATTTGAATTGCTTTATATTTGTTAAATTGTGAAACAATATTTACTTTGATTACTGAATATTATCATTTAAAAAATTTATTTTTTACCCCTAATTTAAAAATCAACAAATGTGTATGATTACAAAAAAAGCTGTTGAAGAGAAAAAAAAGGAATTCCAACTATTATTTGAAACAATGAACCTTGGTGTTACTTTCCAAGACAATAAAGGTAATATAACAGATGCTAATCCTGCAGCTTTAAAAATTTTAGGCCTTACTTTAGATCAAAAACAAGGAGAAAATTCTTTCAGAACAAATTGGAAATCTATACATGAAGATGGTTCAGACTATCCTAGAGAGAACCATCCAAGTATGTTGGCTTTAAAAACGGGTAAGCCAATATTGAATAAAGTAATGGGAATTGTAAATTCTAATGAAAAAGATTATAAATGGGTAAAAATCAATGCAATTCCTCAATTTAATGAAAGTGAAGATAAACCCCATAAAGTTTACACTACATTTGATGATATAACCACACTTAAAGAAAAGGAATTAAAATTAAAAGAAACCAAAAATAAATTTATTAGGCTATTAAAAAACAGCTCCAATTCAATATTATTTGCAAGGTTAAGTGATTATAAAATTATAAATTTTAACGACGCTACATCTAAACTAACTGGTTATTCTTTGAAAGAACTAAATGAATCTAAATTAGCAGAAATAGGTATATGGCAGTCTAAAAAAGATTACATTTTTTTTATTAATGTATTAAAAGAAAAAGGGAGAATAAAAGATTTTGAAGCTAATTCTACTAATAAATCTGGAGAATCACGAATATGGCTAATTTCTGGAGAAATAATACTAAAAGATAATGAAGAACTTATATTATTAATTATAGAGGATATAACAGAAATAAGAAAATCTCAAGACGAACTAAAAAAACAAATTGATTTTACAATTGCTGTGACAGAAAATCAACCAGCAGCTATAGTAGCTTGTAATGAAGAAGGTAAATTAATTCTTTTTAACAAAGCAGCTAAAGATTGGCATGGTATTGATGTTATGAAAATTCCTCAAGAAAAATGGGCTGAAAATTATGGTTTATATAATATAGAAGCAGATGTTTTACTTGATACACATGAAATACCACTCATACAAACACTTAACAACAAACAAATTATAAATAAGGAAATAGTTATTAAGGCAAAAAATCAAAAACCAAGATTTGTATCTTGTAATGGTGCTTCATTTTCAGACTCTAAAGGCAACAAATTGGGAGCCTTAGTTGTTATGAATGATATAACTCAGCAAAAATTAATAGAGAGAGATTTAAAAAGAAGAAAACAGAAAATTAAAGAAGTTCTTAAAGAAGTAGAGCAAAGCGAATTTCTTTTGAATGAATCTGGGAGAATAGCTAAAATTGGTGCATGGGAATTAGATTTAGCAACACAAAAAGTGCGTTGGTCTAATCAGGTTTTTAAACTTCACGCACTTCCTATTGGTAAAGTTCCTTCACTTGATGAAGCTATTGGTTATTATGTAGATGGTTCTGCTGAAATACTAAAAAAAGCAATGGAAGAAAGTATTGCAGATAATAAAAAATGGGATTTAGAATTAAGACTTCAAAACGCAAATAAAGAAAAGCTTTGGATAAAAGCTATAGGATATCCAATATCAAATAAAGAAGGAGAAGTAACAGGCTTAAGAGGAGTGATTCAAGACATAACAGAACAAAAATTAATTAGATCAAAAATTGAAAAAAGCCAAGAAATGGAATTTTTGTTAGCTAACAATACTACTGATATAATTTGTTTGCAAGAAGAAGATAGTACTTTTAAATATATAACTCCTTCTATAAAAAGCATATTAGGCTACGAACAATCAGAATTTATAGGGAAAAAAATATTTAGTATTGTTCATAAGAATGATCTTTTTTCTTTAAAAAAAGTATTGAAAGACAAAAATCAAAAAGATAAATTTAAAGAAGGTTATCCTTTTAGAGTTCGCCATAAAAATGGGCATTTCGTTTGGTTAGAGTCTTCATCATCACCAGTATTTAAAAGTAAGGAAAAAAATTATTTTGTTACTTCTGCTAGAGATATTACAGAATCTGTATTATCAAAAAAAAGAATTCAAAAATTAACGAATGAAATTACGAGTATAGAAGAAAAACAGAAGAAGGAAATCGCTTCAAATATACACGACCATTTAAGTCAATCTTTAGTGATTTCAAAAATGAAAATTAATCAGTTGAAAAAAAAATCAAAATTAAATATAATTAATAATGATTTAGAGTTTATTGAATCACACATTTCTGAAGCCTTAGAAAACAGCCGTAAAATTACACAAGAACTTTCTCCTCCTATTTTATATCAACTTGGCATTATTGAAGCTTTAAATTGGTTGCTCGAAAACTTAGAAACTACCCATAAAATTAAGTTTAAATTTAACACAAAAATAACTAGTATAAAACTTAGCGAGTTAAAATCTATTATACTTTATAGAAGTATACAAGAAGTATTAACCAACGCTATTAAATATGCTAAAGCTTCTAAAATAATATTAAATCTTTATAAAAGTAAAGAAGATGTTATAATAGATATTGTTGATGATGGAGTTGGATTTAACACCTCTATTTTAAATAATCTTAAAAATCATTCAGGTTCAGGATTTGGTTTATTCACTGCTCAAGAACGTGTTCGAAATATTCAAGGAGAATTTTCTGTAACATCAGAAATAAATACAGGAACTATAGTTAAGATTTTAATACCTTTATCTGAATGACACAAATAAAAGAAATAAAAATTATATTAGTTGATGATCATAAACTACTCAGAGATGGTTTAAGAAATATTATAGAACAAAAATCAAATATGAGCGTTATTGGAGAAGCATTTAATGGTCGAGAAGCTGTAAAAATATGCTCTAAATTACTGCCAGATGTTGTTATTATTGATGTTGCAATGCCAGATTTAAATGGCTTGGAAGCTACAAAACAAATTTTAAAAGCAAATCCGAAAGTGAAAATAATAGGTCTTTCTATGCATTCTTCTAAGCAATTTATACAAGGCATGTTTAAAGCTGGGGCTTATGCTTACTTATTGAAAGATGGAGATTCTGATGAATTAATTACAGCAATTACTATAGTAATACAAAACAAAAAATACCTTTCTAAAAATATTAATCAAGAGTTTCTATTAATGCTTAAAAGAGGTGAAAATTTAGAAGAAGGGCAGTTAAGCAGTAGAGAAAAAGAAGTTTTACAATTAATTGCTGAGGGTAATTCATCTAAAGAAATTGGTGAAACATTATTCTTAAGCTCTAAAACAATAGATGTGCATAGAAATAACATCATGAAAAAAATAGATATTCATACCATTCCGGAATTAACTAAATATGCTATAAAAAAAGGATTAACTTTTTTAGACACTTAGTGCTCAATGTCTAAAAAATATTGTTAAATAGGCAATTTGCTTATTTAGATAAAAATAAAAAATACTTATTTTTGTGTGAAATGTATTATTAGTCCTATAAAATTTATACTTTGAAAACAAACCTCAATAATTTATTGGTAATAGAAGACAATCCTTATATAGGTCAAAAAATAGTAAATGCAGCTAAAAAAATTAATGGCATAAAAAACATATATTTATCAGAATCTTTAAAAGAAGCATTTTCTTTCTTAAACAAATCTAATTTCGAAATTATTACACTTGATTTAAGTTTACCAGATGGAAATGGCATTGAAGTATTAAAATGGCTTAAAGAAAAAAAAACAGATAAGAAAGTTTTTGTTTTTTCTACAAGTACAGAACTAAAACAAATGTGTTTAAAATATGGTGCTTTGGCCTTTTTTGATAAAGCAAATGATTTTGATGATTTAATTGAAAATATTAAATATGCTTAACTAGCACATATAGATTAAATAAACTAAAAAAGCTTTAATAATAATTTAGAGCTTTTTTTAGTTAATGCTTATATAAAATTTATATACTGTATTTTATTCCAACAAATCCGCTAATTATAAATTCTTTTTTTGAGTTATAAAGTATTTTTAAATCTTTTCTATGAGTTAATTGTTGCGTACAAATAAACCTTAAACAATTATTTAGTTTAAAACTTAACTCTCCGCTAAGACTATAACTATTAAATCCTTCTGCTTTCCTGTAAATTTTTCCAAAATCCACATATGCTCCTGCTCCAATTTTTTTATAAACACTATCTAAAACATACCCTATTCCTAAAGCATATCTCTTATAGTTTTTTCCAGCTAAATCAGCATATTCTACAGAAAGATAAGTTGATATATGGCTCTTTTTAAAATTATGAATAGGAACTTCTAATTTAGACATAAGGTTAACAGTTAAAGGATCGTTTCCTTTATCATCTCCAAGTATTAAAAGTCTCGCATCTTGCTGTAGAGAAATTTCAACTTTTTTTTGTCCATAAAAATTAACGGTAAGTAATAAACTACAAACAAATAATATTTTTTTCATAATAGCATATTTTTATAAAAATTACATAATTAGAATTCTTTTATACTAATTTCATCCTTCAAATATATTAATGGATACTAAGTTATTCAATAAGTATATTTCTTAATTTACATTTTGATAATTACTTAGCTTGAAAAATTAGTTTTATAGTTCAAAATTGTAAACAAGACATTACAAAAGTCACTAAATAAAGAATTTGTATTCAAACAAAACATCCTGTTTTTTTGAATTTGTTCACAAAAAACAGGATGTTTAATTATTAATTTATTTTACTTTCATTTTACCTGTCCAACTTCTACCTCCCAAGGTAGACTCATAAAAAACTTTTCCTCGCTTAATTTTAATAATTTTCATATGTAATTTAGTACCCTTAGCAAAAGGAAAATTTGGTAAATTAGATTCCTGAATAGTCATATAACATTTATCTTTAGCTGTCCATTTTATCTTAGATCTAATAAAATATTTTTTGTTATTAAAATATTCTATATGCTCGTCATTTTTATAAACAACTAAAACATCATCTCCTTTATACCTATAAGTATAATTAGTTTCATTTAATAGAGGTGCAACCACCATATTGCTTTCATTCAACAGAGGTTCCTCCTCATAATTTAAATTATTATAAGTTTTTGTAGTATTCATTGCTACATCTTGAGCTTTAATTGTAAAAGCTATAATGATAAACGTTAAAAATAGAGTGGCTTTTTTCATAATAAAATATTTAATAAGTTAGGTATTAATTTATTCTTTACAAATATATTTCAGAAGTAAAGTCTATTCAATAGGTAATTTTCTTATTTTCTTATTAAGGTTAAAAAACTTAAATCATAATGAGGAAATTTTATAACTTGCAATAAGTTTTTATTATTGTTTACCCTGATAAAACACCAAAATGAAATCTAGACACTACCTCTCTATTTTTATAATTACATTATTACTTTCTTCTATCATGTTTAGTCAAACTAGAAAAAAAATAGAACTTTCAGAAAACTGGACTTTTAAAAAAGGTGAAAGTAAAAACGCAGAAAAAATAAATTTTAATGATAAAAATTGGCAAACAGTAACGGTGCCTCATGATTGGGCAATTTATGGCCCTTTTGATAAAGAAATCGATAAACAAGTTGTTGCAATCACTCAAAACGGAGAAAAAGAAAGGAGCAGTAGTAAATGTTGCTGCAATACGCAGACAATTAAGAATTCTAAAAGACATGGGCGTAAATGCAATTAGAAGTTCGCACAATATGCCTTCTTTTGAGCAGCTTCAACTATGTGATAAAATGGGCTTTCTATTTTTAGCAGAAGCTTTTGATGAATGGGCAAAACCAAAAGTAAAAAATGGTTACAATCGTTTTTTTGATGAATATGCAGAAAAAGATATAGTGAATTTAGTTAGAGCTACAAGAAATCATCCATCAATTATCATGTGGAGTTCTGGAAATGAAGTACCAGATCAATGGGGAGAAGAAGGGGTAAAACGTGCAAAATGGTTGCAAGATATTTTTCATAGAGAAGACCCAACAAGACCTGTTACTGTTGGAATGGATCAAGTAAAAGCAGTTATGGCTTCTGGTTTTGGAGCAATTATGGATATTCCTGGTTTAAATTACAGAGTCCATTTATACGATGAAGCCTTTAAAAGATTTCCTCAAGGTTTTTTATTAGGTTCTGAAACGGCATCAACAGTTAGTTCTAGAGGAATTTACAAATTTCCTGTAGAAAAAGCATCTATGAAAAAATATGATGATTTTCAAAGTTCTTCTTATGATTTAGAATATTGTAGTTGGTCTAACTTACCTGAAGATGATTTTATTTTACAGGATGATAAACCTTGGGTTATTGGAGAGTTTGTATGGACAGGTTTTGATTATTTAGGAGAACCTACTCCTTATGATAAAAGTTGGCCTTCTAGAAGTTCTTATTTTGGAATTAACGATTTAGCGGGCTTGCCAAAAGACAGATATTATTTATACAGAAGTAGATGGAATACCAAAGAAGAAACCTTACACATTTTACCTCATTGGAACTGGAAAGGAAGAGAATGTAAAAAAACACCTGTTTTTGTGTACACAAATTACAATAGTGCAGAGCTTTTTGTAAATGGAAAAAGTATGGGAATCCAGAAGAAAAATAATTCTAGATATCGTTTAATGTGGATGAATGTAAAGTATGAACCAGGAACTTTAAAAGTTGTTGCTTTTGATGAAAAAGGAATTCCTGTTTCCAAAAAAGAAATACATACGGCTGGTAAACCTTCAAAAATAGTGCTAAGTCCAGACAGAAAAATCATAAAAGCAGATGGAAAAGATTTATCTTATGTTACTGTTTCTGTAGTTGACAAAAACGGAATTGAATGTCCAACAGCAACGAATCAACTTCAATTTAAAGTAAAAGGGAATGCAAGCTATAGAGCTGCTTGCAATGGAGATGTAACTTCATTAGAGTTATTTCACTTACCAACAATGAAACTTTTTAGTGGTAAACTAGTAGTAATTATTCAAGCTTCAAAAGAAGAAGGAAACATAGAATTATCTGTTACCGGTAAAGGATTAAAATCAGGTAAACTTAAATTCTAAAAAATAGATTTATTTTCTACCTCACAAATCTGTAGGTTTCTTATATCAAAAAAGTATCTTCTAAAGATTTATCTACAATTTGATTACGTACACTTCTAAATAAATAATTTTTAGAATTATCATAACCTGCAACACCTCTTTCCCATAAAATTGAATAGTTATATTTGGATTGATACTATAGTTTAAACGCAAAGTTGTAGACCAATTTTGATTATCAATCTTACCTAAAATATCTTTTTCTTAATTACCAAAGTTAGCAGTTTCTAAAATAGTTGAATTTATAGTTTCTTTAGCACCTCCTTTGCATTTTCCATTACTAGAGTTACATCCAACACATTAAAAAATAAGCTAGAGTAGACTTATGATTGTAGAATATATACTAAGAACTTTCTTATCTATGGTTAATTAATTTTTGCTGTCCGCTAAATCTGGGTAATATTCTTTAACCAAATTATAATAGATAGCCCCAAAAACTTTGCAATCTCTTCTTTTATTAGCGTCTGACAAGGCACTTTTATTAGGAGGTATAGTTAAATTTACAATGACTTATTTTATTTTCATAACTCACTGTTTATAAACACAATTCACATAAATAACTACAACCAGAGGGAATTCTATAGAAGTAAGGTGATCTAGTGCTGAAAAGAGTTAAAACGCTTACAATAATGGTCAGATTTATGAGATTCAACATGTTGTTTAACTTTCTGCTTAGAAAGCAAATTTATAAACTGGCTGAAAATAGACTATCGTAAAAAATACTTTCTTAACTCACAGTTGGTTATAAATTTAATCAACTATACGAAAAAACCTCTATTATTCAGGCTTTTTTTATCGAACACTAGTGATTTGATAATATTATTTTGAGGAATCTAAGTTTATAATAAAACAAATATAAATTAATACTTTTGCTGCATGAATACCTATAAGTCGTTTTTATATTTTATTGCTATTATTTTATTTACAAGTTGTGCTACTTACAAAGCGCAATTTTCTAATGAAAAACCAACAAAAACAGAAACTTCTTCTAAAATAGAACATACTTTTTATTTAATTGGTGACGCAGGAAACTCAACTTTTAAAGAAAACTCTCCTGCTTTAAAATATCTAGAAAAACATATTAGCAAAGCTTCAAAAAAATCGACATTATTATTTTTAGGAGACAATGTGTATGAAACAGGAATTCCGAAAAAGAAATCTAAAAAATATCCTTTAGCAAAAAGAAGAATTGAAGCCCAAACAGATGTTGCTAAAACTTTTAAAGGAAACTCTATATTTATTCCAGGAAATCATGATTGGTATAATGGTTTAGAGGGATTAAAAAGAGAAGAAAAATTAGTAAAAAAAGCGCTTGGAAAAAGCTCTTTTTTACCAGAAAATGGTTGTCCTTTAGAAAAAGTAGATATTACAAAAGATATTGTTTTAATTATTGTAGACACACATTGGTATTTAACAAATTGGGACAAGCACCCTACTATTAATGACAATTGCGTAATTAAAACTAGAACAAAATTCTTAGACGAATATGAAGGTTTAATTAAAAAATCGCGAGGTAAAACAACAATTATTGCGTTGCATCACCCAATGTTTACAAACGGTTCTCATGGAGGAAAATATTCATTTAAAAGTTATTTAAAACCTTTACCAATTTTAGGGTCTGCAAAAAATTTAATCAGAAAAACATCTGGACTTACAAATACAGATATTCAGAATAAAAAGTACAATCAACTAAAAAAACATTTAGTTACAATTTCTCAAGAAAATGATAAAACCATTTTTGTTTCTGGTCATGATCATAATTTACAGTATTTAGTTAAAGATAATTTACCTCAAATAATAAGTGGTTCTGGTTCTAAAACTACACCAACTAAATTATCTGAGGGAGCAAAATTTACATATGGAGAGCAAGGTTTTGCTAAATTAGTGGTTTATAAAAATGGTTCATCAACCGTTAGTTTTTATGCCGTAAAAGACAATAAAATAGTATATCAAACAGAGGTTTTATCCGCAAATACAAAGAATACTTTTAACACATTTCCTGCAAGTAAAATCAAAGAAAAAAAAGCTTCTATTTACACTAAAAAAGAAATAACTAAAAGTAAATTTTATCGTTTTTTATGGGGAGAACGTTATCGTAAATATTTTGGAACAGAAGTAAATGCTCTAACAGTTAATTTAGACACACTTTTTGGTGGGTTAAAACCTGTTAGAAAAGGAGGAGGACACCAATCAAAATCTTTAAGATTAAAAGACAAAAAAGGACGTGAATATGTAATGCGTGCTTTGCGTAAAAATGCTGTACAGTATTTACAAGCTGTAGCCTTTAAAGATCAATATATAGAAGGGCAATTTGATGACACTGCAACAGAAAATTTATTAAACGACGTCTTTACAGGATCTCACCCTTATGCACCATTTACAATTGGTAAATTGTCTGATGCTATTGGTGTTTATCATACAAATCCTATTTTATATTACATTCCTAAACAAAATAGTTTAGAGCATTTTAATAATGAATTTGGTGATGAGTTGTATATGATTGAAGAACGTGCAGCTTCCGGTCATGGAGATAAAGCTAGTTTTGGTTTTGCTAATAAAATAATTAGCACAGACGATTTATTACATGTTTTAAACAAAAACGAAAATCATATTCTAGATGAAAAAGCATATATAAAAGCACGTTTATTTGATATGTTAATTGGAGATTGGGATAGACATGAAGATCAATGGAGATGGGCAGTATTTAAAGAAGAGAAACAAACTATTTACAGACCAATACCTAGAGATAGAGATCAAGCTTTTTCTATTATGGGAGATGGTTTTTTGTTAAATTTTGTTACAAAAACAATTCCTGCCTTAAAACTAATGCAATCTTACAAAGAAGAACTTAAAAACCCGAAGGCTTTTAACCTAGAACCTTATCCTTTAGATATGGTATTAATTATTAATGCTAAAAAAGAAGATTGGGATGCACAAGTAAAAATTATAACGAGCAATATTACAGAACCTATAATTGATGATGCTTTTAATAATTTTCCGAAAGAAGTTAAAGACAAAACTATAGAAGATATTAAACGTAAACTTTTAGGAAGAGTCCGTAATCTTCAAGAAATATCTAACGAATATTTTAAAGACATCAATAAATTTCAAGTAATTAGAGGAACACAAAAAGATGATTGGTTTGAAATTGAAAGATTAAAAAATGGTGAAACAAAAATTACTGGATATCGTTTAAAAAAAGGCGAAAAAAGCACCATTTTTCATCAGAAAAAATACAATAAGAAATACACTAAAGAAATTTGGATTTACGGTTTAGATGATAAAGATACGTTTGTTGTAAAAGGTAATGGAAATTGCGAAATTATTGTTAGAATTATTGGCGGTCAAAATAACGATAGCTATAACATTATAAATGGCAAAAAAGTAAAAATTTACGACTATAAATCAAAGAAAAATACTTTTATCACTAAGAAAGGAAGTAAAAAACTAACAGATAATTATGATACAAATGTTTATGATTATAAAAAACTTAAAAAAAATCAATACATGCTTACACCAACTCTAGGTTTTAATCCAGATGATGGCGTTAAAATTGGTGTATCTAATACATATATTACTTATGGCTTTGAAAGAAATCCTTTTTCTTCACAACATAATATTTACGGAGCTTTTTATTTTGCAACCAAAGGTTTTGAGTTTGAATATTCTAGTGAATTTGCAAATGTTTTTTCTAAGTGGAATTTAGGAATTCAAGCAAGAATTACAAGTCCAAACTTTGCAATCAATTACTTCGGATTAGGAAACAACTCTTTAAATCCGGCTGCAAATGAAGTAGAAGAAGAAGAATACAATAGAGTAAAAATAAAACAACTAAATGCAGGTTCTTTTATTCATTGGAAAGGAAATTTGGGTGCAAAAGTTAAAATTGGTGCTAATTTTCAAAATTATAAAGTAGAAAATACTCCTGGTAGATATATCAACTCACAACTACATCCAAATGCAGCTGTTTTTAATGCTCAAAAATTCTTTAATACAGAAGCAAGTTATGAGTTTGAAAACAAAGACAATACTGCTTTTACTACTAATGGCATGAAAACAGTATTAAAAATTGGTTATACCAACAACCTAAATAATAGTAATAGTTTTAGTTATATTATACCTTCTATTTCTTTTGACCAAAGGCTAAACTCTAATGGTAAATTAGTATTTGCTACTAAATTAAAAGCTCATTTTACTTTTGGTGATAATTTAGAATTTTATCAGAAAGCGAGTATTGGTGGTAACCAAAATGGTTTAAGAGGCTATAGAAACCAACGATTTACAGGTAAAAACTCTTTTTATCATTCTTCTGACATACGTTTACTCTTAAGAAAAGTTAAAACAAGCTTAGTGCCCTTAAATATTGGTATTTATAGTGGTTTTGATTATGGTAAAGTATGGGGAGAACAAAGTTTAACAATTAACCCAGGCAAAATAAAAACCTGGAACACTTCTTATGGAGGTGGATTATTTATAAATGCTGCAGAAATGTTAAGTGCAAATATTGCCGCTTTTGGTAGTGATGATGGAATTAGAATTGCTGCAGGAATTGGTTTTAAATTTTAAAAAAAATGGATAAAATAGCATTGGTATTTGGAGCGATTTTTGGTTTAACAGCTGTAATTTTTGGTGCTTTTGGAGCTCATTTATTAAAGAAAAAACTAACAACAGAACAATTAAACAGTTTTGAAACAGGTGTAAAATACCAAATGTATCATGCAATTGTTTTACTGGTTTTAGGGTTTTATTTAAACAATAAAATAACAATAGATAATTATATTATTTATGCTTTTATAATAGGTATAATTCTATTTTCTTTTTCTATTTATGGGTTGGTAATTTCTTCAGCAAACAATAAGAAACTAAAGTTTCTAGGCCCAATTACACCTTTAGGTGGTTTATTTTTAATTTTAGGTTGGGGATTGTTAATCTATAAATTTATAGCTTAATCAATTTTTAATTGATATAAATTACCACCAAGTCCGTGTGCTTTTTCATCAGTAATTAAAAGAGTGTTTGTATCTTTAAAACAAATACCTTCTTTTTGAGATTGATTATTAAAAGTGATTCTTTTTACTTTTCCTGATAAAAAATTGTCCTTTTTAAAATCAGAAAAAATTAATATTGATGAAGGTGATAGTAATGCAACCTTACTTCCATCTTTAGAAATATCTGCAGAAGTAATCCAAGAAACCATTTCTTTACCATTATTAAATTCAGAAATATATTCTGCTTTATGGTTTCCTTTTTTAGCAGGAATTTTATACAAAGTAGTTTTACCAAATTTATCTTTAACTCTACTTTTTGTAAAAATATAAAATGAGTTTTTATAGTAGAAAAAGGCTTCAGAATCAAAATATAATTTCTTTTTCTTTGGAGGAAATTTTGTTTGATTTGGGTAATAAAACTTAATTTTTTCTACCTCAATTTTTTTAGAACTAAATAAATCTTTATGCTTTATTTTTAAAATTGCTAAATTTTTACGTTTGCTAAAATTGTTTCCGAAATCTCCTACATAAAGATTCCCTTTATCATCAGAAGTTAAATCTTCCCAATCGTTATTTTTAGACTTTATTGTAATGTCTTTAACTATTTTCCCTTTCTTTGATACCCCGTAAATTTTAGATTTATTTCCTCCATCATTCAACATCCAAATTAAACTAGAACCAGTAACAACTTCATTTCCAGAAACTTCTTCGAGGTTTTTAGACAATGTACCAAGCAATTCTAATTCACCAAAGTTATTACAAGCAACTAGAAGCAATAAACTGAATAAAAACATGATTTTTTTCAAGAAAATTTAATGTTTAAGAATTATATATTTATTTTTCGTGCTTATTACCATCCTCCAGAGGCACCACCTCCACCAAAGCTTCCTCCTCCAAATCCACCACCAAACCCACCAGAAGAACCACCAAAGCTTCCTCCACTAGAAGAACCAAATCCTCCACCAAAACTTCCTCCTCCTCTACCAGCGTTACTTAAAATAATGGTTTCTAAAATACTTCCTGCTACATCACGTTTTCTATAACGTCTTCCTCCTCCTCTATTATTTTTGTTACCTCTAGAAATTAAAATAAAAATTACAATAATTATAATGATAAAAAATATTATACCTGGATCAAAACCTTCTGATTCATTTTGACGAGTTCCTGTAAACTGGCCATTTAAAGTCATAAAAATATAATCAGACCCATAATCTAATCCACTGTAAAAATCTCCTTTTTTAAATTCTGGAATTATAACTCTCTCAATAATTCTTTTAGATTGAAAATCGGTAAGCAAATACTCAATACCTCTACCATTTTGTATAGCTATTTTTCTGTCATTTTTAGCTAACAAAACTAAAACACCATTATCTTTTTCATCATCTCCTATCCCCCATTTTTCTCCCCAATTAGCAGCTAAATAATTGACATCTTCTCCTTTTGTAGAATCAATTATAACAATCACAATTTGAGTAGATGTTGTATCTGAATAACGAACTAACTTAGTTTCTAAATTTGTTTTTTGAGTTGGTGTTAACAAATTTATATAATCGTATACACTTGTTTGAAATTTAGATTTTTCTGGTATTACATATCCTTGAGAAAAAAGACTTAGAGATAATATAAAACTAAGTGTTACTAACAATTTTTTACTAAAAACTAAAAAATGAGAACTAATAACTATCTTTTTCATCCTTTAGAAATTTCATTAGACAGTTCATTTTCATCACCAATTTGCCAAGGAAAATGCTCTTTTAATTCTTCGCCAGCTTTTAAGATACCTTCAACCAAACCTTGTTTAAAGTTTCCTTGTTTAAAATGAGATTGCATAATATTTTTGGTTGAGTTCCAAAAATCATCAGGAACAACATTGTTAATTCCTTTATCTCCATAAACAACAAACTTTTTATCATTTACAGCAACATAAATTAATACCGCATTTTCATCTTTGGTATTATTCATTTTTAATAGATGGAATACTTCTAATGAACGTTCATCATGATTTTTATCTGAAGATGCTTCAATATGAACACGAATTTCACCAGAAGTATTTTTCTCTGCAATTCTAATAGCAGAAATAATTTCTTGTTCGTCATCTGGAGTAAGAAATGCTTCTACATTTGACATTTTTTACTCTTTAAATTTTTCACCAACATCAATAGCATTTTCAGATCCTGGATTAGATTTGTAAAGATCCATTTCATCAAAATTCATTACTCCTGCTAAGAAAGAACCTGGGAATTTTTTTATCAACTTATTATAAATATTTACACTTTCATTAAAACGGTCTCTCTCCATTTTAATTCTATTTTCTGTACTTTCAATTTGACTTTGTAAAGCCAAAAAATTCTTATTAGCCTGTAATTCAGGATATTTTTCAACAACAACCATCAACTTTCCAAGAGCTCCTGACAAACCAGACTGTGCTTTTTGGAATTGAGCCATGTTTTCAGCTGATAAATTGTTAGCGTCAATTTTTGTAGATGTAGCTTTGGCTCTAGCTTCAATAACAGCAGTTAAAGTTCCTTTTTCATATTCTGCTGCATTTTTTACTGTACTTACCAAATTTCCTATCAAATCATTCCTTCTTTGATAAGCACTTTCTACGTTAGACCATTTAGCTTTTGCATTTTCTTGAGTTTCTACAGCTGTGTTTTGAAATCCAACTGCCCAATTATAGATTCCATATACAATAACAGCAATAACTATTACTGGAATTAACCATTTTTTCATAATTTCTAAATTTTAATTTTTGTTGATTTTTGTAATACAATATTACCTAATATTCTTGTAATTATAAAGAATATCAAACGCTATCTAGTAAATTAGACACCTTAATAAAAGAAATGTTACAATTGATTTTTAATTTTTACCAATTCTGCTTTTACAGCCTCTAATCTGCTAATAATTTCATGCTTCTCAAAAGTAGATTCTGGGTTTTTTTTCAACTTTTGTTTTGCTCCTTCTAAAGTAAAACCTCTCTCTTTTACCAAATTAAAAATGAGCTTAAAGTTTACAATATCTTCTTGCGTAAATAAACGATTTCCTTTGGCATTTTTTTTAGGTTTAATAATATCAAACTCCTTTTCCCAAAAACGAATTAAAGATGTATTTACATGAAAAGCTTTTGCAACTTCTCCTATTTTGTAATATCTTTTTTCAGGTAAATCTACATACATAAAACCTAAAATTTAATCATAAGATTGCCCTTCTTCTTCTGCTGCTTTTTGCATTGCTGCAAATTCATCTGGAGTTAAATCTCCGTAATAAAAATTAATAGGATTTAAAGCTCTATCATTTTTATGAACTTCATAATGTAAGTGAGCAGAAACAGAACGCCCTGTATTACCTACATAACCAATTAAGTCTCCTCTTTTAACTTTTTGTCCTTTTCTAGCTTTCATTTTACTCATATGTGCATAAATAGTTTTATACCCATAACCATGATCTATGTATATAACTTTACCAAAAGTAGCGCTTCTTTCTGCTCTAATTATTTTTCCGTTACCAGATGCATAAATAGGTGTTCCTACAGGCGCTGTAAAATCCATTCCTTTATGAAACTTTCTAATCTTTAAAATTGGATGCATTCTCCATTTATAACCAGATGCCATTCTTGTTAAATGTTCTAATTTAACAGGTAAAATTGCTGGTATAGATGCCAACATTTTTTCTTTTTCTTTGGCTAAAACCACTATTTCATCTAATGATTTAGACTGAACAACCAACTGTTTAGAAAGCACATCTATATCTTTAGTTAGTTTTGTAATCATTGTAGAATTATCGAAACCATCTAAATATTTATACCTGTTAACACCACCAAAACCAGCAGTTCTTTGCTCTTCTGGTATTGGGTTTGCTTCAAAATAAGTTCTATAAATATTATTATCTCTTTCTTGCAATTGAGCTAATATAGCAGAACTTTCTTGCATTCTTTTAGAAAGTAACTCATAATGCAATTTTAAATTTTCTAATTCTCTTTTTTGAGCACGCTCATTAGGAGACATTATAAACTGGCTAAACACAATAAAACCAATGAAGGTTGTTAAAAAAACAGCCAAAACACCAAAAACAGTTTTCTTATATACATCTCCTTTCTTTACAGTAATTTTCCTGTAAGAAAGTGTGTCTGCATCGTAATAATATTTTACTTTTGCCATAAGATGATTTATACTATTTTTGTACAATTAAAAAGAGTTTTAAATTTAAAACTCTTTTTAATAACACACAAATTTACAAAATGTTTTACAATTGCTTTTTTAAAGTGATTATTTTAAAAATAAATTAACAAAAATCCAACTTGTTGGAAACTTCTTTTCTTATGAAATCACAAGATATTCGTGCTACTTTTTTAAATTTTTATAAAGAAAAAGAACATTTAATTGTTCCTTCTGCGCCTATGGTAACAAAGGATGATCCTACTTTAATGTTTGTAAATTCTGGAATGGCTCCTTTTAAAGAATATTTCTTAGGAAATGGAATGCCAAAAAAAAATAGAATATCAGACTCACAAAAATGTTTACGTGTCTCTGGTAAGCATAATGACTTAGAAGAAGTTGGTTATGACACTTACCATCATACCTTATTCGAGATGTTAGGCAATTGGTCTTTTGGCGATTATTTTAAGAAAGAAGCTATTGCTTGGGCTTGGGAATTATTAACCGAAGTTTATAAAATTGATAAAAACATTTTATATGTAACCGTTTTTGAAGGTTCTAATGATGCAGATAATTTAAAAATGGATACTGAAGCGTTCGATATTTGGAAACAATATATTTCTGAAGACCGAATTTTAAAAGGAAATAAAAAGGATAATTTCTGGGAAATGGGTGAACAAGGACCTTGTGGACCATGTTCTGAAATTCATGTAGATATTCGTTCTGATGAAGAAAAAGCAAAAGTAGATGGAAAAACTTTAGTAAACGAAGACCATCCTCAGGTAGTAGAAATTTGGAATTTAGTTTTTATGCAATTCAATAGAAAAGCAAACGGAACTTTAGAAGACTTACCAAACAAACATATAGATACAGGAATGGGTTTTGAACGTTTGTGTATGGTTATGCAAAACGTAAAATCTAATTATGATACTGATGTTTTTACACCAATAATTAGAGAAATTGAAACTATTACTCACGTAAAATATGGTAAAAACGAAAAGCAAGATATTGCAATTCGTGTAATTTCAGATCATGTTAGAGCAGTAGCATTTTCTATTGCAGATGGTCAATTACCAAGCAATACTGGTGCAGGGTATGTAATTAGACGAATTTTAAGAAGAGCAGTACGTTATGGGTTTACTTTCTTAAACAAAAAAGAACCTTTTATTTACAGATTAGTAGATGTTTTAAGCAAAAAAATGGGAGATGCTTTCCCTGAACTAAATGCACAAAAACAATTAATAGAAAATGTAATTAAAGAAGAAGAAACTTCGTTTTTAAGAACTCTAGATCAAGGTTTATTATTACTAGATAAAATTATTGAAAACACTTCTGGTAAAGAAATTTCTGGAAATAAAGCTTTTGAATTGTATGATACTTATGGATTTCCTATAGATTTAACCTCTTTAATTCTTTCTGAAAAAGGGTTAACTTTAGATGAAAAAGGATTTGAAACTGAATTACAAAAACAAAAAAACAGATCTAGAGCTGCTAGTGAAATGTCTACAGATGATTGGACAGTTTTAGCTGATGATAACCAAGAAGAATTTATTGGTTATGATGCTCTAGAAGCAAATGTAAAAATTACAAGATACAGAAAAGTTACTTCTAAGAAAGATGGTGAAATGTATCAATTAGTCTTTAATTTAACTCCATTTTATCCTGAAGGAGGAGGGCAAGTTGGAGACAAAGGGTATTTAGAAGATTCACGTGGAGACGTAGTTTATATTGTAAATACAAAAAAAGAAAATAACGTTATTATACATTTCACTAAAAATATCCCTAAAGATTTAAATGCAATTTTTAAAGCTGTTGTAGACAAAAAACAGCGTTATAGAACAGAATGCAATCATACAGCAACACACTTGCTGCACCAAGCATTAAGAGAAGTTTTAGGAACTCATGTTGAGCAAAAAGGTTCTGCTGTTCATTCTAAGTATTTACGTTTCGATTTTTCTCATTTTTCTAAACTGACGGTTGATGAATTACGTGAAGTAGAAAACTTTGTAAACAGAAGAATTGAAGGTAAACTTCCGTTAGAAGAAAGTAGAAATATTACTATGGAACAAGCAATTGCTGATGGAGCAATGGCCTTGTTTGGCGAAAAATATGGCGATACAGTAAGAGCTATAAAATTTGGAAAATCTGTAGAACTTTGTGGAGGAACACATGTAAAAAACACCAGTGATATATGGCATTTTAAAATAAAATCTGAAGGAGCTGTTGCTGCTGGTATTAGAAGAATTGAAGCCATTACTAATGATGCTGTAAAAGATTTTTATTTCGAAAACAATAGAGCTTTGTTTGAAATTAAAGATATACTAAACAACACCAAAGAACCTGTTAAGGCTGTTAAAAAATTACAAGAAGAAAATGCTTCTTTGCAAAAACAGATTGAACAGTTATTAAAAGATAAAGCTCAAAATTTATCGGGTGAAATTAAAAATCAATTACAAGAAATTAATGGTGTACAGTTTTTAGCAACAAAAATTGATTTAGATGCAAACGGAATTAAAAATCTTGCTTTTGATATTGGAAAAGAGCATAAAAACTTATTCCTTTTATTTGCTACTGCTCCAACAAAAGAAAAAGCAATGTTAACATGTTATATTTCTAAAGAATTAGCAAAAGAACGTGGCTATAATGCTGGAACTGTTGTTAGAGAATTAGGAAAATTAATTCACGGTGGTGGTGGTGGACAAAATTTCTATGCTACTGCAGGTGGTAAAAACCCAGGTGGAATTCCTAAAGTACTTGAGAAAGCAAAAGATTATTTAGTTTAAAACACAAAAGATAAACTCTGCAAGAAAGGTTCAAAATTTTATTTTGAACCTTTTTTATTTTACCTTTATACTATGCAGCTTCAAACTACAATTCCTTTAAAAAAAGAAACAAAAAATCTTATAGATTACAATTCAAAAGTATTTCTATTAGGTTCTTGTTTTTCTGAAAACATTGGCAATCAACTTAATTATTACAAATTTCAAACAAATCAAAATCCGTTTGGAATTCTTTTTCAACCAAAAGCTATAGAAACCTTAATTACGAATGCTATTAATGAGAAAATTTATACTGAAGAAGATTTAATTTTTCAAAATGAACGTTGGCATGCTTTTGATGCACATTCTAGCTTAAGTTTATCAAATAAAAATAAGATTTTAAACAATTTAAACTCAACTATTTTATCTACAAAAAAACAATTACAAGAAGCATCACACATAATAATTACACTAGGTACTTCTTGGGTTTATAGGTTTATTGAAACAGACACTATAGTTGCAAACTGCCATAAAATTCCGCAGAAAAAATTTTTAAAAGAATTACTCACTATAGATGAAATTACAGAAAGTTTAGAAGCAATTATATTGCTTTTAAAAACCTTAAATAAAGATGTAAAAATACTTTTTACAGTTTCACCTGTCCGTCATTTAAAAGATGGGGTTTTAGAAAACACACAAAGTAAATCTCACTTAATTTCGAGTATTCATAATGTAATCGATAAAAGGAAAAATACTTTTTATTTTTATAGTTATGAAATTATGATGGATGAATTACGAGATTATCGCTTTTATGCAGAAGACATGGTACATCCAAATAAAACAGCTATAAACTATATATGGGAACGTTTTGTGGCTACTTGGTTTTCAGAAAAATCGATGCCAATAATGAAAGAAATTGATGTAATTCAAAAAGGAATGTTGCACAGACCTTTTAATGAGACCTCAGAAAGTCATCAGAAATTTTTACAAAACTTAGAATTAAAGAAAAAAAGAATTGAAGAACAATTTTCTTTTATAAATTTTTAAAATACGTCAAATGCCGTATTGATTTTAAGGTTTGATTTATTGATTTTTGAAAAGCTTAATAGCTTTTTTTAAATCATAAATATGAAAAGTAAACTGTATGTTTTATTAACCCTATTAATTTCTTGTTTCTTAATTTCTAACTCTGCACAACCTGGAGTTTGGAATGCTGGTGGTAGTGGCAGCTTTACTCTTTTATATCCAGAAGACACTATTGCCTATAAGAAAATTCAGATGAAATCTGAAAATATTTATATGCAACTTTATAAAGGGTTTGCAACTGTAAAAGGAAACTATTATTTTAAAAACACCTCTAAAGACACTTTAAAAATAAAGGTTGGTTACCCAATAAATAATGTGTTCGAAAACATAGAGTTTCATCACCAAGTAAATGAAGTTAGAGTAGATGGTTTATACAAAATTAAAGGGCTCGTAAACAAAATTGAAGCCAAGTTATACAAAAAACCTAACCATAAAAAAGATAATTGGTATGTATGGCAAGTTGCCTTTCCTCCAAATAAAATTACAGAATTTACTGTTTATTTTTTAGTAAACACCAACAATGCAAAAACTACTGAAGGGTATGAGTCTGACAAAAAAAATGCATTTATTTATTTAATAGAAACAGGGTCTATCTGGAAATCACCAATTGAAAAAGGTAATTTCTATACTCAATTTAAAGATAAAATTTCAATAAAAAATGTAAAAACCAGTACTCCTACAGTACTTTATTTTGATAAAAAAAGTGCTACTTTAAATTTTACACTATCAAATTACGGAAAAAAACCAGATCCAAATTTTGTTATTACATACGGAAAAAAACTCTCTAATTTTAATTTTGAAAATATCACAAAAAATAGTTCTGCCTATTTTAATGAAATAGATACTTTTTCTAAAGAAAATTTTAAGATTGTAAACTTTAAAGAAATTTCACTTCCAAATGCATATAAAGTTGGCGTAATCTCTAACAAAACGATTGGTTTTCTCTTTTATTTATCTGTGTATGGAATTCCATTTTTTACAATACTAATTGTCATTTCACTTTTAATACTACTATACAAAAAGATTAAAAAATAAAACTTTTTTTTTAATTAGCAGAAGTAAAAATAAGGCAAATGACGTATTTTTTAAACTTTAATATTATCTGAAATTTGAAAAAAATAATACATAGTATCTCAAGAAATTAAGATTGTTTTTTAGGGTTACAGATGGTTGGTGTTTTCTAGAACATACGCCAATCATCTCCTTTAAAAAAATAATTTTCAAAACCTTAAAAACAAACAACATGAAAAAACTACCAATTTTATTAACATTATGTTTAGCGATTCATTTTCAAGAATTTAGTCAGACAGAAATTTACAATTTAACATCACAAAACTTACACAAAAACGTTCAGAAAACAATAGAACATTATTATACTTATGATAAAAATAGTGGCGGTTTTGTAAAAAAATCTGTAAGTATTAAAAGATATAATGATAATGGTAATTTAGCAGAAACTTACTACTTGTACAACAGTACTTTTTCTGAATCTAATCCTACAAAGAAGGTTTACAATTACAACAACAAGGGGTTATTAACTAGTACAAAAAACATTAGCGATATAATAGATAAATACGCTTCTCATTACGTTTTTACATATGATAAAAAAAGAAATCTCATAAAAAGAGAATCAATTTCTAAAGATGGTAGTAAGTATATTACTATTTATAAAAATGATAGAAAAGCAAGGGTTACAAATAAAAAAGAATATAATAAAGAAAACAAACTTACTGCAGAAACTAATTACACCTACAAAGGCAATAAAAGAACAGAAAATAGAACGAGCTTTAGTAGTAAAGATGGTAGTATTTCTGGAAATTACATTACAATTTTTAAGGATGGTATAAAAGTATCTTATAAGTCCAATAGTAAATATAGCGACTATACCACAACATATGTATACAATAAAAAAGGAAGCTTAAAAAAATCTGAATCTACTGGAAAAACAAACTCTTCAACTACTTATGATTATGTGTATGACAAAAAAGATAACTGGATAAAAAAACATTACAAATCTAGCAAGTATCAATACTTTTATTTTAGAGAAATTTACTTTAAAAATGGCGACATTACAGGAAGCAGTGATTTTGACAGAACCTTTATAAATAGACATGGAAATTTTGATAATGTTGCAGTTGTGCCCTTAATAAAAAAAGATTTAAAGAAAAAAAACACTCCAAGTTACGATTCTGGTATGCCTACTTTTAATTATAAGAACTGGAACTATACTTTTGTGAATATGAAAGATAAAGTAACAGATGTATCTGGTAAAGTAAATCTTTCAATTCCTGATAATTCAAAATTATCTAATGGTGCAAGTGTTAAATTTAAAGTAGAAATAAATGGGACAGATACAAAATACCTAAACTACACTGTAAGCTCTTATTATTATGACACAAAAACTAAAAGACATTTTTGGACTTTAAAATCTAAAACAAATGATTCTAAAGGTACGTTGTGTGTTTTTAAAGAAGCTCAGCTCTTAAGAAATGTAGATATTATTGGTCTTTTAATGATTGGAAAAGATGAAAACAAAATTAGTTTCTATTTACAAAACTAAGAACTTATATTAATGGATTCTTTACCAGAAAACACAAAAATTTTATTACTATCTATTTTATTATTTATAACAGTAATTTTAATTTATTTTACAATAGATTATAAACGGATGAAAGTCTTAGAATTAAATAAATTAGATAATCTGTTTTCTGAAATTGAATACGAAAAACTGATTGCAAAACAATTAGAAAAGGTTCCAAAGGAAATTTATTTTATAAAAAAAGGGATGCAGCAAAAACTGCAAAAAATTAAAGTTGATATTTTAAATATAAACTTTACATTAAATGAACTTTTAACCTAACCATAAAAATTATTTTTTTAGTAATTTTTATACCGAATAGACAATTAAATAATTATATAATAATTTGTAAATTAGTCTTTTAATAACAACTACACATACTTTATGCTTAATTTCGTTTTAAAAAAACTTTTTTTTTCAATCATAATTATAAGTACAACTATCTCATTATTCTCGCAACAAAAACAAATAGACGCTTTAAAAGAAAAGTTAAAAGGCAAAAATATTAATGATTCTATTAGAATAAAATATTTAGGAGATTTAGGCTGGTATTATTCTGGTTTTGCAGCAGATTCTGCTTTTAAGTATAGTAAACTTGGTTTAAACCTCTCTATAAAAACAAATAACTTAAATGGTATTGCACAAGGTTTTAATGATATTGGTATTATTTACTACAGAATTTCGCAATTTGATTCTTCTTTAGTATTTTATAAAAAATCTTTAAAAATTAGAAAAAGAATAAAAGATAGTTTAGGTATTGCAAGTATTTACAATAAGTTAGGTATTGCTCATAACCAACTATTTCATTTAGATTCAGCAATATATTGCGCACTAGAATCTATTAAAATTTACAAAAAATTTGGTAGACAAAAATTGGTTGCAATGAACTTAAATAATGTTGCTAATTTATATAAAGATTCTAAACAGTATTTAAAAGCATTTAAAACTCATAAAGAATGTTTAAAAATAAGAATGCAATTAAAAGACTCTATAGGTTATGTTTATAGTTTTAATGGTATAGCAGATTTATATGGTATTTTAGAAAAAAAAGACAGTTCAGAAATCTATTATAAAAAAGCATTACCCATAGCAAAAAAATTAAATCTAAGAAATGAATTATCTGTTATTTACAACAATTTAGGTACTTTATATAAAAATCAAGGAAAACAAAATAGTGCTCTAAATCTTTTTAACAAATCTCTAAAACTAAGAAAAGAAATAAATGACAATTATGGTATTATATCTTCTTACATTAATCTTTCTTTAATTAATATTGAAAAAAAGAAATTTAAAATTGCAGAAAAACAACTTTTAGATGCACTCTCTAAAACAAAAAAAATTAATACCACAGAACAACTTATTTACATCTACAAAGGGCTAATTTCTGTAAAAGGAAACTTAAATGAACCAGACAGTTTAGACTTCTATTTTAAAAAGTACGAACAAATTAACGATTCTTTATATAACAAACAAATTGTAGAGCAGATTGCAGATATAGACACTAAATATAAAACTGCAGAAAAAGAAAAAGAAATTTCTATACAAAAAGAGCAATTGTTATCTCAAGAATTATCTATTAAAAACAAAAGTTTATATGCTCTTTTATTTGGGGCAAGTTTTATTATACTAGCAATTATTTCTGTTGGTGTTTTTAGAAAAAATCAATTTAAAAGAAAACAATTACAAAAAGAAATCGATTTAAAAGATGCTTTATCAACAATAAAAACTCAAAATAGATTACAAGAACAACGCTTAAGAATTTCTAGAGATTTACACGATAATATTGGCTCTCAGTTAACTTTTATAATTTCATCTGTAGATAATTTAAAATACATTTCTAAAGATGCTAATCAAAAATTAAAAGACAAACTATCTAATATTAGCTCTTTCACATCACAAACTATTGACGAATTAAGAGATACAATTTGGGCAATGAATAAAACCGAAATTTCGGTTGAAGATCTGCATGCAAGAATTTTGTCTTTTATTGAAAAAGCAAAAATAGCTACAGAAAAAACAACGTTTAAAATAACTGAAAATATAGATAAGAATGCTAATTTTTCATCCTTAGTTGGTATGAATATTTTTAGAGTAATTCAAGAAGCTATTAACAATGCTATAAAATATGCAAATGCATCTAAAATTGAAATCAACCTAATTAAAAAAGACAATAATTTTGATGCTATTGTTAAAGATAATGGTACTGGTTTTAATATAAAAACTGTAGATTTAGGAAACGGTTTAAGTAATATGGAAAAAAGAATGAGTGAAATTAATGGAAGCGTAAATATTAATTCTCAATTAGAAAAAGGAACCAAAATTTCAATTTCTATATCATTAAAAAATACGACAAATGACGTATAACATAAAAACTGCTAAATTCTTAATTTAGTGAAAAAACTAACCAAAATGACTTTGAAAATTTGCATAGCAGAAGACAATTACTTTTTAGTAAAAACTATCAAAGAAAAAATTTCTTTTTTTGATGATATTTCTGTAAAATTTCTTGCAAAAAATGGTGCAGAACTAATAGGAAAACTAGAAGAAAACCATAATATAGATGTAATCTTAATGGATATTCAAATGCCT
>NZ_JBDVJE010000012.1:0-53792 GCF_039939415.1 Polaribacter sp. | reverse complement strand
AATTTCATTAATTCTTTATAAAGTAAGTTTACGGGTAAACCAACTACATTATAATAACTTCCTTCTAAATTGTCTATAGCTATAAAACCAATCCATTCTTGAATTCCATAAGCACCAGCTTTGTCAAAAGGTTTGTAATTTTTAATGTAATAATCGATTTCTTCATCAGATAATTCTTTAAAAGAAACTGTGGTTACATCATTTATAATTTTTTGATTTTTTTTACTTTTTATACTTATAGATGTAATTACTTCGTGTTTTTTACCAGATAAAGCTCTTAACATTTTAAAAGCATCTTCAGCGTCTTTTGGTTTTCCTAATGCTTTATTATCTAACCAAACTATAGTATCTGATGTTATTAATAAATCATTAGTAGATAAATTAGTAAATGGTTGAGATTTTAAATCTGCTAAGAAATCTGTAATTTCAATTCCTTTTAATTCAGATGGATAAATTTCCTCAACTTCTTTTAATTGAATTGAAAAATCGATATCTAAATCTTTAAAAAATTGTTGTCTCCTAGGAGAACCAGAAGCTAAAATTACATTGTAGTTTTTTAATTTTTCTCTTAACATTTATATAAATTTAAATAATAGCATTGATAAAATACCAAAAAACATAATAACTTTCATTTGATTACTTAATTTAGAAAAATCTTTTTTTGAGGCTGCAATCCATAATTTATACATAAAATAGAGCAGTGGTAGTAGTAAAAAAACCATTCCATATGCTAAGAACAAATACTCATTTCTAACTAATTGTAAAACTATAAAAAGAAATAGTAGTAAAATGGAAGTAAAGAAAAAAGCGACTTTAGAAGCTCTTTTTCTTCCAATAGCAATAGGTAATGTTTTTGCTTTTATTTTTAAATCGCCATTAATGTCTTCTATGTCTTTTATGATTTCTCTAATAAGAGTAGTTAAAAACGCGAACAAAAAATATCCTAACACAGACCAAAAAGGAAAAAGTAATTTAAATACGTTTGTAATGTTATCTTTTGAGGTTTTAAAACCTTTATAAAGTTCAAAAGAAAACACTAAAAATATAGTTAATCCAACAAAACATGAAACTAAAATATTCCCTATTAAAATTTTATTTTTTAAAGTTTTTGAATAAATAAATAATCCAATAACAGTAATAATAAAAATAACACTTAAATAAGTTTGCGATTTATAAATAGATAAAGCAACTCCTAAAATCAATCCCAAAAGAGTTAATATAATGTAACTTAACCAAGCATTTTTTCTAGAAATAGAAACATTAACAAAAACTTTATCAGGTTTATTAATTTTATCTGTTTCTATATCGAAAATATCATTAATTATATAGCCACCTGCAGTTATTAAAAGAACACTTAAGATTAAGGTAAGGAACTCTAAATGAGATAGGTATATATTTGTCGTAAAAGAATTAATCAATGCATATTTCGTTAAAATCATCGTCAATAAAACCATCAGTAGGTTTTTGTAACGAATCAGTTTTAAAAAAGCCATTATGCGTTAAAACTCTTTTTAATTCTTGCTAAATCTCGCTTGTTGTCTCTATCTTTTAGAGTTTCGCGTTTATCATGAGTTTGTTTACCTTTAGCTAAAGCAATTTCTAACTTGGCTAAACCTCTATCATTTAAAAACAAACGTAAAGGAACAATAGTGTTTCCTTTTGCTTCAACATCTCTTTTTAAGCTTCTTAATTCTCGTTTATTTAATAACAGTCTTCGTTCACTTTTTGGTTTGTGATTAAAATGATGACCAAACATATATTCTTGAATGTACATATTTACAATAAACAATTCTCCACGTTCATTAAACTCACAAAAACTTTCTGTAATTCTTGCTTGACTTAAACGTATAGATTTTATTTCTGTTCCTGTTAATTGAATTCCTGCTACAAATTTATCTAGAATTTCAAATTCGAAACGAGCTTTTTTATTTTGTATGTTTATCTTTTTCTGTACAGCCATTGACTGATGTATATTTAAAAATTTTAACAAAGATACATTTTTACTTTGGTCAAAGAAATGTAATTTTGAAATCTATTAACAATCAAATGAAATCGATTTAAATGAGAAGCTTATTACTAATATTTCTTGTATTTTTATTATCATGTAAAAATTCTGAACCTAAGTTAACAGCACAACAGATTATTGATAAAAGCCTTTTGTATTCTGGGGCAGACAAAGTTGTTAATTCTGAAATTTCTTTTAAATTTAGAGATAAAACCTATTTTGCTTACAGAAATAATGGTGACTACAAATTAATTCGTGAATTTGATTCTATTATAGATGGTTTAACAAATGAAGGGTTTGAGCGTTACATTAATCTAAAAAAGAAAGAATTATCTAAGAAAGAGATTACTAGTTTCTCTAACTCAGTAAATTCTGTTCATTATTTTTCTGTATTACCATTTGGTTTAAACGACAAAGCTGTTTATAAAAAGTTATTAGAATCATCTACCATTAAAGGAAAAGAGTATTATAAAGTAGAAATTACATTTTCTGAAGATGGAGGAGGAGAAGATTTTGAAGATGTGTTTATTTATTGGATTGGAAAAGAAGATTTTTTAATTGATTATTTAGCTTATTCTTATCATACAAATGGAGGTGGAATTCGTTTTAGAGAGTTAAAAGAACAATGTGTTAAAAACGGAATTCGTTTTGTAGATTACCATAATTATAAACCATTAAATAATGAAATTTCTCTAATAAATATAGACAAAGCTTTCGAAAATAATGAGCTTAAAAAAGTATCTGAAATTGTTTTAAAAGATATTGAAGTTACTGTTTTATAGAAATGCTATTTAAAAATTAAATTTTACTATATAAACTAGTATTATTTATTTTTGTTGTAACATATTTAACTATTTTGGTTTTTATTGTAATTGGTTTTAAAACACAAATTACAGTTGTTTTGCCAAGTATTATAAGTTTGTTATTTTTTACTTTATAATTCCATCTGTATTTTTCTATTGGAATGTTTAGTTTTAGTAACTCTTTGCTAATCTGTTCTCTTTCAGTAATCCAATCCATAATTTCATCAGCACTATTAAATGTTGGTGTTTTTTCTGATGAATTGTTGAAATAAAATTCCCATTTTACAGGAATATTAAATTGATAACTGTAAGGTTCTCCAACATAATTTTCATGCTTATTTTGTAAGCTTTTTAACCAATTGATTTGTTTTTCTTTGGGATATCTTTTTGCAATTTCTTTGGATAAATCTATTTTTCCAGGTGATTTTGAAGTCGGGTAAAAGACATAAAAAGGTTTTGCTAAATAATGATTGTTATTTATTTTGTCAAAAACATTAAAATAAGGAGACGCAATTATATTAGGTGTTTCATGATTAGAAAAAGCAGTTTTTAAAACTTGTAACAACTTTTTGTTTTCGCCCAAGCCACAAGAATGAAAAATAATATTTGTGTTTTGCATTCCTCTTTTCTGTAGTTTTGGTAAATTCTTGTTTTTTAAAACTTCATGCAAGGTTTCGGTGGTAATTCTTTCGCCATTTTCAATTGCTTTTAAACTAATTCCTCGCCAAGGATTACTATGACTTACAATATGTATTTCAGAAAAAAAAGTTTCTTTTTCATTCTTATTTAACCAATTTATAATGGTTTCTAAAGAATAGGTATCTTCAATTATCCTGTATTTCTTTTGCTTAAAATAAGATCTTGCATTGTTGTAATATTGATTGTCATCTTTGTCAAAACCAGCAATAAAAACAACCGAATTATTGATTTTTTTTACATCATCTTTAGTTTCTAAAGTAGCTTTGTTGTTGCTGATTAATAAATTAGAAGTAGTGAAAAGTAAGCTGATATAAACGATTGTTTTTAATACTAGTTGCATTTTTTATTTATTTAGACAATGTTATTATTGTTGTTTGGTTTACTTGTAAATTTGTTGGTAATTGATTAAAAGTATTTTTTAAATCACTTATTTTTTTCCATAAACCATTTTCTTTTTTTTCTATTTTTACAATTTTACCATTTGTATTTATGTATAATTTTATGTTTTTATACTTGTTTAAATACATATTAATTATTGCCGAATAATTTCCTTTTAACCACATTTTTATTGCTCTTTTTTGATTGTTATTAATATTGTTTGAAATTGCTATTTGAAACGATTTTTTAATTTTTGATGTTCCTTTAATTTCTGCTGCAGCTCCAACAGAAGTATTACTAACGTATTTAGGCATTGTTAAAGGTTGTTTTATGTTTTTTAATTTGCCCTTTTTGTTTACAATTTCATTATCAACAGCAACAAAAGAGGTGAATTCTGTTGCTAAATTGTAGGTTAAACCAAGTTTGATAACTTCTTGTTTTACATCATCATTAAAATTCTTTTTGTAATCGATCAATCGTTCAATTTTTTTACGAGCCCATAAGTATTTTAAAGCTTTATTGTCTTTGCTTAATTTTCCGTTTTGTACTTGCAATGTTTGTGTATTTCTTTCATCACCTTGCCAACCAGAAATACTAATGGTTCCGTTTGCTTTTCCTTTGTATTTACCATAAATTAAAAGAGGTCTATTTGCAAAAACGTCTGGTATTGTTTTAGGCTCAACATCATAAATATCAAAACCATTTGTAGTTAGTTTTATTTGCGTTAAAAGCGGGTGAGCTATCATGTTTTTAAAATCTTTAGCCACTTTTAAAGCATCTGTTTTGTTAGTTGCAATAAAAGAACTGCTGTTACTTACTTTGCTAATTCCTTCTATCAAATATCTGTTTACGCTAGTACCAATTCCAAAAGAAAATACGTTTGCTTTGTCTAGATTATTTTCAATTAATTCAAAAGTTTCTTTTTCTACATTAATATATCCATCAGTAATTAACACCATTGTTCTGGCAGAATTTTTATCTTTTCTGGGTAGTTTATAAGCCGTTTCTAATGCATTTATTAATTGAGTTCCACCGCCGTAATTAGGTGTGCTTACACTTAGGTAATTAATGGCTTCTTTTATGTTTGTATTTGTTGCATTAACCGATTTTTCTTTAAAAATAGCGCTTGTAGATGCAAATAATTGTACATTAAAAGTGTCCGTTTCTTTTAAATCGCTCAATAAATTTCGCATTAATTCTTTAGAAACTTCTAATGGATAACCATTCATAGAACCAGAAACATCTACAATAAATAAATATTCTCTTGGCGGAATTTTATCAGAAATAATTGCTTTAGGAGGTGTAACCATTAAAGTGAAAAAGTTTTCATCTTTTCCTTCGTACAATAATAATCCAGATTGAATTTTATCGCCTCTTAAAGAGTAGTTTAAAATAAAATCTCTATTTGCAGAATTGTTATCTAAAACCGTAATTTCTGCAGAAGTAAGATCGGGATAATTAACAGTTATGTTGTGAGATTTAGAAGAAATATTCTTAATCATAACACCTGTGTTTATACAAACATCAATGCTGTTTTTAAAAGTATTGTCTACACCATTTTTGGTATATGGAACATTAAAAGTATCTTCTTCAGAATTTTTTTCTCCTGTAAATCTTGGACCAACAACACCAGGAAGTATAAATTGATATTCGCCTGAATTATTGGTTACCATTTCGGTATAAGAAAGTGCTACAATTATTTCTTCATTCGGTAGAATATTACCTACTTTCATTTTAAAAACATTGGGTCTTTCTTGGTCTAATTTAGCAGCTCTTTTTCCTTCTTTAATTGCTTTATTGTAGATTTTAGTTGCTTTTTTCTTTTCAAAAATAAGCGCTTTTATAGTTCTGTTTCCAATGGTTATATTTAGATCGTGTACAGCTGCTTTTGTACTCATTGGAAAAATATAACTAGCCTCAATAGCTGTTTTTCCTAGGTTTTTATACGTTTGTATAATCTCTATGTTTGCAATTGCACCAGATATTTGTACGCTTGTTTGTGTTGCTTTTAACGGAATGTTCGCGTTTTTAGTAATCGTTTCTAAATACGGACTTTTACTTTGTTGTGCATTTAAGATTGCAGAAAAAACAATAGTGAATAAAGTAAATAATAGTTTCATTTTTTTTGATGTTTTAAGTTGATTAATACATCAAAAATAGAAGGTAAGTTTGGCTAAATATTAGGCCAAATAGAATTCGTAATTATAGAATTAGAATTCGTCGTAAAAATTTAAAAAGGATTTTTTTTAGAAGCTATTCCCGCTTTTCGCACTCGCTTTTTTTATTCAGAAAAAAGAATAAAAAAGAGCTCAAACAAATGCTGCAATCGGGGCTAAGTCTATTTGCTGGTTTCATTTATTACTTAGAAAGTTGTTTTTATTCTACTTTCTTTACAGTACTTGTCTTTGTGTCTTTAGAAATGGTAACAATATATAAGCTTGCATTGTCATTATCATCAATATCTTCGTACTTCTTTTCTCCTAAAATTTTATTTACAAATGCTGGTGTTGTATTGCTATGACCAACAATTAAAACAGTTTTCCCTATAGTTTCTGATTGAAAAATGGAGTCATACATATTTTTTGGATCATATTTTAAAATTTCTAATTTTTTACTTTCAGCGGTTGGTTTTGCTGTTTGTTGAGTTCTATTATAATTAGTAGAATAAATAGCATCTAATTCGATTTTTTTAAAATAGTTTGCCCATTTTTTTGCGCGATCTACACCTTTTTCATTTAAATTAGGATTTTTATTTGTTGTATCTGTTCTGTCTTTTTCTGCATGACGAATTAAATAATACGTTGTAGTTTCATTAGAAGTACAAGAACTTAATAAACTAAAAACGAAAACAAAAAGGAGAATATATTTTTTCATAAAAAATCAATTTAAATAACGAATATATATATAAATTAAAAAGCGATGTAAATTACATCGCTTTAAAGATTAAAATTATTACAAACTTTTACGATTTTTATAAAAATTATTTTTCATAGAATCCATTTGTTGTAATAGTTTATCAATTCTTTTTTGATGAGATTTATAATTGTTTTTAAAAAAATCATCGGTATAAAAATTTGGTTTATTAAATGGTGAACCATTAAAAAAATTATTTGTAAAAAGAGAATCGAATGGTTTAAATTGCCTATTTAAGTTTAAATTAAATTTGTTAAATATCTCTCTTTCTAATATTGTATCTCCTGTAATATTAGAATAAAAATAAGAATAGCTAGAATCTAAACGTTTTAAGTTTCCGTATTTATCGTATTCTTTATTTACTTGAATTTTAGTTTTTGGTTTTATTGTATCTAATTGTTGTTGAGTATTATTTTTTACTTTAGAGTTTTGACTTTGACAATTAAAAAAAGACAAAGCCATTAAGATATAAATTACTAACTTTTTCATCATCAAATATTTTAATAATTAAAATAAACAATAGGCTGCTATTTATAAAGTATACAGCCTATTGCAACTAATTAATCCCTTACATTACCTCAATTAGTTTTACAGGTTTTGGTTTTGCTTCTTCTAATTTAGGAATCGTAATTTTTAATTCGCCATTTTTGTAAGTAGCATTTATTTTATCTATATCTACAATACCTTTTGGCAAAGTAAAACTTCTTTTAAAAGACAGATAACTGTACTCTTTTTTTGTGTACTTTTCATCAGTATTTTCGTTATTAATTGTTTTTTCTGATGAAATAGTTAAAATTTCGTTGTCTAAGTCAATTTTAAAATCTTCTTTTTTCATTCCAGGAACTGCAACATCAACTAAAAATTCGTTTTTATTTTCTTTAATGTTTACAGCTGGTAATGTTGTATTTGTATCAGAAAAATTAGAAGTAGACCAATCTCTAATAAAGTCAGTAAATACATTTGGTAAAACCGGAAAATCTGTGTTTTTAATTAACATAATCTTACATTTTAATAGTTAAACAATAATTTTATTTATTTGATATAAAGCAAAAAAAATACCAATTAAAAAAAAATGACATTTTTTCTTTTGAATATGAAAAAATGTCATTTAATTGTTGTTTAGTTATTTAACTAAGAGTTTGCGACCAAATCAGACTGATTTCTAAAAACCAATTGATCATCAAAAGCATCTAAAAGAATAATGCTATCTGTGGTAATTTTACCAGATAAAATTTCTTTAGAAAGCTGATTTAATACTTCTTTCTGAATGACTCTTTTTACAGGTCTTGCTCCAAATTCTGGTTGATAACCTTTTTGGGCTAAATATTTAATAGCTTCGTCAGTAGCATCTAAAGTAATTTCTTGTTTGCCAATCATTTTCTTTAAATGTTCTATTTGTAATTTTACAATTTCAAAAATATTAGATTTGTTTAAAGGTGTAAACATAATTACATCATCAATTCTATTTAAAAATTCTGGTCTTACAGATTGTTTTAATAAACCTAAAACCTCAATTTTTGCCAATTCAGTTACCGCATCTAAATCTGCTTTTGGATCGCTAAATTTTTCTTGAATAATATGGCTTCCCATATTTGAGGTCATAATAATAATGGTGTTTTTAAAATCTGCCACACGCCCTTTATTATCTGTTAATCTACCTTCATCTAAAACTTGTAAAAGAATATTAAAAGTATCTGGATGTGCTTTTTCTATTTC
The DNA here is from genome assembly GCF_039939415.1 of Polaribacter sp. Classification (GTDB taxonomy): domain Bacteria; phylum Bacteroidota; class Bacteroidia; order Flavobacteriales; family Flavobacteriaceae; genus Polaribacter. Next base: position 45,278 of record NZ_JBDVJE010000012.1, on the reverse strand, counting down.
ATCTAAAAGTACCACAGAATAAGGTCTTCTTCTTACAGCTTCTGTTAATTGGCCACCTTCATCATAACCAACATATCCTGGAGGCGCACCAACCAATCTACTTACAGCATGTTTTTCTTGATATTCACTCATATCAATTCTAGTCATTGCATTTTCATCATCAAATAGATATTCAGCTAATGCTTTAGCTAATTCAGTTTTACCAACACCTGTAGTTCCTAAAAATAAAAAGGAACCAATAGGTTTGTTTGGGTTTTGTAAACCAGCTCTAGAACGTCTTACGGCATCAGAAACAGCAATAATTGCTTCTTCTTGTCCAACAACTCTTTTGTGAATCTGATCTTCTAATTTTAATAGTTTTTCACGTTCAGATTGAATCATTTTTGTAACCGGAACTCCTGTCCATTTTGCAACAACTTCTGCAATATCATCATAAACAACTTCTTCTTTTATTAAAGAATTTTCAGATTGATTTTCTTGTAAAGTTTTTTGCAAAACTTCTAAATCTTCTTGTGCTTTTTTAATTTTTCCATATCTAATTTCTGCCACTAAACCATAATTACCTTCTCTTTCAGCTTTTTCTGCTTCAATTTTAAAATTTTCTATGTCTAATTTTGTATTCTGAATATTATCTACAACTTCTTTTTCAGATTTCCATTTTGCATTAATCTCGTTTCTTTCTTCTTTTAAATTTGCTAAATCAGAACGTAAAGCTTTTAATTTCACTTCATCTTTTTCACGTTTAATTGCTTCAATCTCAATTTCTAACTGCATTACTTTTCTATCTAAAGCATCTAACTCTTCTGGTTTAGAGTTTATTTCCATACGTAATTTAGCCATAGCTTCATCCATTAAATCAATAGCTTTATCTGGTAAAAAACGATTGGTTATATAGCGTTGAGATAATTCTACAGCACCAATAATTGCTTCGTCTTTAATACGAACTTTATGGTGGGTTTCGTACTTTTCTTTAATTCCTCTTAATATAGAAATGGCACTTTCTGTGTCTGGTTCATCAACAATAACTTTTTGAAAACGTCTTTCTAAAGCTTTGTCTTTTTCAAAGTATTTCTGATACTCATCCAACGTAGTTGCACCAATTGCACGTAATTCTCCACGAGCTAATGCTGGTTTTAAAATATTTGCAGCATCCATAGCCCCTTGTCCACCTCCAGCACCAACAAGAGTGTGAATTTCATCAATAAAAAGTACAATATCTCCTTCAGAAGTTGTTACTTCTTTAATAACAGCTTTTAAGCGCTCTTCAAATTCTCCTTTATATTTTGCACCTGCAATTAATGCGCCCATATCTAAAGAGAAAATTAATTTGTCTTTTAGATTTTCTGGTACATCTCCATCTATAATTCTATGTGCTAAACCTTCAACAATAGCTGTTTTACCAGTACCTGGTTCACCAACTAAAATTGGATTATTCTTTGTTCTTCTTGATAAAATTTGAAGCAATCTTCTAATTTCTTCATCTCTACCAATTACAGGATCTAATTTTCCATCTTCTGCTAATTTATTTAAATTGTTAGCATATTTATTTAATGAATTATAAGTTTCTTCTGCACTTTGTGAGGTTACTCTTTCTCCTTTTCTAAGTTCTTCAATTGCAGCTTTTAAGTGTTTTTCTGTTACACCCTGGTCTTTTAAAACTTGTGCAATATTACTTTTAGATTTAAAAATTGCTAAAATTAAGTGTTCTATAGAAATATAATCATCTTTCATTTTTTTAGCAATAACAGCTGCTTCTGTTAAAGTTTTACTTGCTTCTCTAGAAAGCATTAATTCTACACCAGAAACCTTAGGCAAACTTTCTAATTGTTTGTCTAAAACTTGTTCAACAATATTTAAATTGATGTTCAATTTTTTCAAAAGAAATGGCAACACATTTTCATCAACTTGTGTTAAAGCTTTAAAAATATGTTCATTTTCAATTTGATTATGACCAAAACCTTGCGCAATCTGTTGCGCCATTTGTATGGTCTCTTGCGATTTTGTTGTGTAATTATTAAAATTCATTTTTCTATTTTTTTGTTTTTTTATAATTTAAAGCAATTATAATACCATCTATATTTTCTGTAAACAACAAGTCAAATTGTCTCTAAAAACCTTGATTTTACTGACTTTATGACTGATTAAAGTTTCTTATATTTGTATTTATATAACTTAAAAAAGTTAACATGGGTATATTTAATAGTATTTTTGGAGGTAAAGTAAACAAAGAGTCAAAACAAGAAAAAATGTCATTCGTAAACTGGATTCCACTGACTTCTTTAGGGCAGTTAGAAGAAATTAAAGAAATTTCTAAAACTGAATCAGTTTTTATATTTAAACATTCTACACGTTGTGGAATTAGTAGTATGGTTATTAAACACTTTGAAGCGTTGTTTACAGAAGAACATAAAAACCTAAAAGTGTATTATTTAGATTTATTAAATTACAGATCTATTTCAGAAGAAGTAGGGTATACGTTTCAAGTAATGCATCAATCTCCACAATTATTAATAGTAAAAAATGGTGTTTCTATACATAATGCTTCTCATTATGATATTACATTAACAGATTTATCAAGATTTATGTAGTTTAAACTTGCATTACACCTATTTTAAGTCTTATTTTTGTATCTCAAAATTTTTAATCGTTTGGCAGATACAAATACTACAGTAACAACTACTACAAAGGAATTATACGGATATCAAAAAGATGCACTTCAAGAAATTTTTAGAAGATTTGAAGATGCTCCAAAAGATTATCATTTATTATATCAATTACCTACTGGTGGTGGAAAAACAGTTATTTTTTCAGAAATTGTAAGACGTTATTTAGAAACTTTTAAAAAGAAAGTTTTAGTACTTACACATAGAATTGAGCTGAGTAAGCAAACATCAAAAATGCTAAATGAGTTTGGTGTAACTAATAAGATTATTAATTCTACCGCAAAATTAGATGATCAAGATGACTTTAGTTGTTTTGTTGCCATGGTAGAAACCTTAAAAAACAGGTTAAATGATGATAAGCTAGATATTTCTGATATTGGTTTAGTCATTGTAGATGAGGCGCATTATAATTCTTTTACAAAAATATTTAAATTTTTCGATCAATCTTTTATATTGGGTGTTACTGCAACTCCATTAAGTTCTAATATAAAATTACCAATGTATGAGAATTATCAAGAATTGTTTGTAGGTGAAACTATACAACATTTAATTGATAATGAATATTTAGCAACTGCAAATTTGTATTCTTATAATGTTGGTTTAACTTCTTTAGAAGTAGGAGCAAATGGAGATTATACAGTAAAATCTTCAGAAGATTTATATACGAATTCAGACATGCTATCTAAGTTAGTTTCTGCTTATGAAGAAACTGCAAAAGGAAAAAAGACTTTAATTTTTAATAATGGTATTAATACTTCTATACAAGTATTTCATGCCTTTAAAAAAGCAGGTTTTCCTATAGCTCATTTAGACAATACAAATACAAAAGCAGAACGTGAGTTAATTTTAAAATGGTTTCATAAAACTCCTGGTGCAATTATTACTTCTGTAAGTATTTTAACAACAGGTTTTGATGAACCTACAATTGAAGCTATTATTTTAAATAGAGCAACAAAATCATTAACATTATATTACCAAATGATTGGTCGTGGTTCTAGGGTTTTAAATAATAAAAAATCTTTTGATGTAATTGATTTAGGAAATAATTTTCATAGGTTTGGACCTTGGGGAGCAGATCTAGACTGGCAAAAAATGTTTAGAGCGCCAGATTATTATTTAAATGCCATTCTTTCTGATGAAGAAATAGAAAGTACTTTTAGATATGAGTTACCAGCAGATGTTAAGAAAGAATTTGCAAAATCTACAGATACTTATTTCGATATGAAAAAAGTATATATAGATACTATAAGACAAGGAGAATCTTCTAAAAGAGTTTTAGAAAAATCGATTGTACACCATGCAAAAATGTGTATTGAAAATAGTGAAGATGTTTTTGATGCTTTAATTTTAGCAAAAATGTTAGGGGAAGAAATTGATGATAGAATAAATAGATACGCAAAATGTATTTCTAAAAGTACCCATAATTTTGTAACTTGGCTGAAAGATGATTATAGAAAGAAATTAAACGCTTATTTAAGAGCCAATTTTGATGAAGACTTTGAAAAAATTCATGGTCACCCACCAATTGAAGAATAAAATATTATATAAAAAAGCATCCATTTTGGATGCTTTTTTATGTTGTTTAATATTTTTAATTACATGATTAAAGCAACTTTATTAACCTTTTAAAATTATTAATAATAAAATCTGCATTTTCTAAAGTTTGGTCTTCTGCCATAGGGTTCTTGAATCCAACTACAAAAATACCAGCATAATTAGCAGCTTTCACACCATTATCAGAATCTTCAATAACAATACAATTTTCTCTTTCTGTTTTTCCTAAAAGAGCCGCTTTTTCAAAAATTTCTGGGTGTGGTTTAGATGCTGTTAAATCTGCACCACTAATTTTAGCTGTAAAATATTGATTTAAGTCGAATCTATTAAAAACTCTATCAATATTAACCATTGCAGAAGAAGAAGCTAAAATTAAGGTTAAACCTTTATTATAACAGTATTTTATTAAAGATTCAACCCCTTTTACTAAATGAAGAGTAGGATCATTCTCAAAGAAGTTTACATAACGTGCTCTTTTATTTAAAACCAATTCTTCTGGATTTAAATCTAAGTTGAAATGAGCTACTAATTTTTGAAAAGCATTTATTGTAGAAGAACCAGTTAAGGTTTTGTACAAATCATCAGAAACATTTACACCTATAGAAGTAAAGGTCTCATAATACGCTTTTTTATGGATTTCTTCTGAATCTATTATAACTCCATCCATATCGAAAATAACACATTTTATGTCTTTTGGAATTTTCATTTTTAATCTAAAAATTTTGCTTTTAATTCTGGGGTTGGTAACATACAACTTTCTTTTTTACCAAACCATTTATATCGGTTTTTAGCAATATAATCATATACAGTATTTCTAAAATTTTCTGGTAAAATCATTAGAACTTTAGTAAGTGACCAAATTCCTTTAAATTCTTGCATTATTTTTAAGGCAGCAGAAGATTTTATTTCATAAGAAACACCTGGTTCATATAAAATTATTGAGTCAATTTTAGAAACATCTATAGCTAAATAATCTATAATTTCTTTCCCTTTTACAGATTGTAAAGCAGCAAAAATAAATACGTTATTTCTATCGTATTTAATCACTTTTAAGACAGATGTATTGCATAAATTACAAACTCCGTCAAATAAAATAATCTTTTTGTCTTTAGGTAAATTAACCATTTAGCAACTTTCTGTTTTATATTAACAAAGATACTTTATCTTTTTTTTATAATTCTTGTAACATTTATTTTAATTACACGTCTTATGTTTGTATCAATGCAATTAGAATTTGCTTTTAACAAAATATTAGTAAAAGCAATCATTAGCTTTAGGTACTTTAGTTTAAAATTAACCAACAGATGATTAGAATAGAAAAACTACACAAATCTTATCCGATAGGAAAAGATTCTCTTCACGTTTTAAAAGGAATAGATTTACATATAAAAGAAGGCGAATTTGTCTCTATTATGGGGTCTTCTGGTTCTGGTAAATCTACTTTATTAAATATTGTTGGTCTTTTAGATGAACATGATGAAGGAGACTACTATTTAAATGGTCAGTTAATAAAAAACTTAAATGAGAAGAAAGCTGCAATTTTAAGAAATAAATTTTTAGGATTTGTTTTTCAGTCATTTAACTTAATATCTTACAAAACAGCTTTAGAAAATGTTGCACTTCCTTTATATTATAAAGGAATGAACAGAAAAGAACGTTTAAAAATTGCTTTAGAATATTTAGATAAAGTTGGTTTAAAGGATTGGGCAAATCATTTACCAAACGAACTTTCTGGAGGACAAAAACAGCGTGTTGCCATTGCAAGAGCATTAGTAACAAAACCAAAAGTGGTTTTGGCAGATGAACCAACAGGAGCATTAGATTCTACAACTACAGATTCTGTAATGGATTTATTAAAAGATATTAATGATGAAGGAATGACAGTTTTTGTAATTACGCACGAAGAAGAAGTAGCGGAACAAACCAAAAGAATTGTACGATTAAAAGATGGTGTTATTATTAGTGATGAATACACAAAAACTGCTAAAGCCGTTTAATTATGTTTGATTTAGATCGTTGGAGAGAAATATTTCAGAGCATAAATAAAAACAGATTACGTTCTGTAATGTCTGGTTTTACAGTAGCATTTGCAATTTTATTATTCACATTGCTTTTTGGTATTGTTAGCGGATTAAGTAATTCTTTTAAAGGAGCATTTAATGATGATGCTCAAAATGCCATGTTTGTTCGTGTTTGGAAAACTTCTAAACCATATAAAGGTTTACAAACTGGTAGACGAGTTCAGCTTACCAATAAAGAATATGATTATGTAAAAGATGAATATGAAAATAAAATTCAATATCAATCTGCAAGAATTTATAAAAGTGTTTCTATTAAATACAAGAGTAAAGCAGATAGTTATCGTTTAAGAGCAGTACATCCAGATCATCAATTTTTAGAAAAAACAATTATTGATGAAGGTAGGTATATTAATGAAAGAGATGTTAAAGAGAAATCTAAAGTAATTGTAATAGGAAGATTAATAAAAAAAGATCTTTTTGGTGAAAAACCTGCTTTAAATAAACGTGTAAATGTTAATGGAAGTTCTTTTTTAATTGTTGGTGTTTTTTCTGATGAAGGAGGAGATAATGAAGAAAGACAAGCTTATATGCCTGTTAGTACAGCGCAAATGATGTATGGCAATAATGATTATATCAGCCAAATTAATTTAGGATACAATCCTAATTTAAGTTTAGATGCAGCAATTGCATTTGGAAATAAAATGGAACGTGATTTACGTAAAAAAATGAACATTCATCCAGATGATCAAAGCGCACTCTCAGTTAGAAATATGGCAGAAGCAAACAAAGGTGTTGGACAGTTTATGTTTGTTTTATATTTAATTGTAGTTTTTGTTGGGTCAGGAACTTTAATTGCTGGTATCATTGGTATTTCTAATATTATGATTTTTGTAATTAAAGAAAGAACAAAAGAATTTGGAATTAGAAAAGCATTAGGAGCAAAACCAGGATCTATAGTGGGTATGGTTGTACAAGAATCTGTATTAATTACAACAATTGCAGGTTATTTAGGGTTGTCTTTAGGAACTTATATTTTAAGTTTAATAGGAGATAGTTTAGAAAAAGATTATTTCATCAAGGATCCAAGTGTAAGTCCAGGAATTGTAATTGGAGCAACTATAGTTTTAATTATATCAGGATTAATTGCGGGTTATTTACCAGCAAAAAAAGCAGCAAATATTAAACCAATTGTAGCACTAAGAGCAGATTAATTATGAAGTTTTTATTCGATTCAGATACATGGCAAGAAATTTACGGGAGTATCCGTAAAAACAAAATAAGAACTGTAATTACTATTATAGGTGTATTGTGGGGTATTTTTTTATTAGTTGTTTTATTAGGAGCTGCTAGAGGAATGGAAAATGGTTTTAATAAAATTTTTGGAAATTTTGCAACCAATAGTGTTTTTGTTTGGACTCAGTCTACAGACACACCTTTTAAAGGGTTTCAAAAAGGTAGAAGATTTAGTTTAAATAATAATGATATAGACGTTTTAAAATCTGAATACGCAAAAGAAATCAAACTTTTAGCACCAAGAAATCAAACAACCAATTTAATTATACACAACTTTAAATCTGGTGATTTTCGTGTAAGTGGAGATTATCCTGTTTTAGATCAAATTCAGAAAAAGAAATTAATTTATGGTCGTTTTTTAAATGAAAGAGATATTTTATCTTACGCAAAAGTTGCTGTTATTTCTGAAGATATGTACAAACAATTGTTTGATAAAGATGAAATACCAATAGGAGAGTATATTAAAATAAATGCAATAAATTATAAGGTTATTGGTGTATACGAACCTTCTAATACTATAGATTTTGATGGTGACACAGCATATATTCCTTTTACAACTTACAGAAAAGTATATAATACCGCCAATCAAATTGATTGGATGATGATTACTGCTAATGAAGGTACAGATATTGAACAAATGGAAAGAGATATTCTTTTAACTCTAAAAAATCTTCATAAAGTTCACCCAGAAGATCAAAGAGCATTTGGTAGCGCAAATTTGGGTAAAGAAATAGGTAAAGTAACAGGTTTCTTAACAGGAATGCAATTTCTTACTTGGTTTGTAGGTATAGCAACATTAATTGCTGGTGTTTTCGCTATTGGAAACATCCTTTTAATAACCGTTAAAGAAAGAACTAAAGAAATAGGAATAAGAAGAGCTTTAGGTGCAACACCTAAAAGTATTCGTCAACAAATTATACTAGAATCTGTGTTTTTAACAACCATAGCTGGTATGTTAGGAATTGTTTTTGGAAGTCTAATTTTATTTTTTATTGATGCTGCTGCAAGCAACAATGAAGATATTCCATTAATAAATCCAACAGTAAATATTCCAATTATATTAATAGCATTTGTAACATTAATAATTTTAGGAACGTTAATAGGATTAATTCCTGCCCATATGGCAACAGTAGTAAAACCAATAGAAGCATTAAGAGAAGAATAAATTAATCAACAAATCATGAGCAAGAGAGCAAAAATTATTTTAATTGTAATAGCAGTATTATTTGTAGCTGCACTTATTTGGTTCGGTAAAAAGAACAAAAAAAGTATTGTAGAATATGAAACTGAAACGCCTTTTAAAACTACTATTGTTAAAAAAACAGTAGCAACAGGTAAAGTTACACCCTTAGAAGAAATTGATATTAAACCTCAAATAACAGGAATCATAGATAAGATTATGTTGTTAGAAGGAACAAAAGTTAAAAAAGGAGATTTAATTGCAACTGTAAGAGTTGTGCCTAATGAGCAATCTTTAATTAGTGCAAAAGGTACTGTAGATAATATTAAAATTCGTTTAAGTAATGCAAAAATTTCTTATTTGAGAAATAAAATTTTATTTGAAAAAGGTGTAATTTCTAGAGCTGCTTATGAAGCAATTGAATTAACTTACAACCAAGCAAAACAAGATTTAAAAAATGCTCAAAATAATTACCAAATCATAAAAAAAGGATCTTCTGGTTCAGGTGCTTCAGCAAATACAAATATTGTTGCTCAAATGTCTGGTACAATTTTAGAAATTCCAGTAAAAGAAGGAGATCAGGTAATTCAATCTAACAATTTTAATGCGGGTACAACCATTGCATCAATTGCAGATATGAGTAAAATGATTTTTGAAGGTAAAGTAGATGAATCTGAAGTAGGTAAATTAATTAGTGGTAGTGATATTGAAGTATCAATAGGAGCTATTGAAGGAACTAAATTTCCTGCAAAATTAAACTTTATTGCACCTAAAGGAACTGAAGAAAATGGAGCTGTACAATTTAAAATTAAAGCTGATGTTTCTTTAGATGATAAATTCTTTATTAGAGCTGGTTATAGTGCCAATGCTGATATTATTTTAGAAAAGAAAGATAGTGTTTTATCTATTAAAGAAGCCTTATTAAAGTTTGATAAAAAAACAGAAGAACCTTATGTAGAAGTAAAAACTGGAGAAGGAGAGTTTGAAAAGAAAACTTTAAAGTTAGGTACATCAGATGGTGTTAATGTAGAAATTCTAGATGGAGTTACTGCAGAAGACGAAATTAAAATTTGGAACAAGGCTTCTAAAGACGATAAGAAAAAAGAGAATTAAAAATATTTAATTTTAAAATTTTAGAAAAAGGAACTCTATTTGAGTTCCTTTTTTTATTTTTATGAATTCAGATAATTTATCTAAATATTAATTGAATTGTCAGTTCGAGCGCAGTCGAGAACTTAAAATATATATTTATGAGATTTAAAAAAGAATACGATTTAATTTGTGTTGGTGGAGGAATAATGAGTGCAACATTAGCACTAATTACAAAACTTTTAGATCCTAAAAAGAATATTTTAATTGTAGAACGTTTAAATAAAGTTGCTCAAGAAAGTTCAGCTGCTTGGAATAATGCAGGAACAGGTCATTCTGCTTTGTGTGAACTAAATTATTGTCCAGAAAAAGATGGTAAAGTTTCTATTAAAAAAGCCATAGATATTTGTGCACAATTTGAAATTTCTAAACAGTTTTGGTCTTATTTAACCAATGAAGGTTTGTTAGAAAATCCTGAAGAATTTATTACATCAATAAAACATCATAGTTGGGTTTTAGGAAAAGAAAATGCAGATTATTTAGAAAACAGATTCAATGAAATGAAAGACCATTTTATGTTTGATTCTATCGAGTTTACAAAAGAAATCGACAAAATGAAAGAATGGTTTCCTTTAATTACAAATGATAGAACTGATAACGAAATGATGGCAGCTTCTAGAATCAATAGAGGTACAGAAATGAATTATGGCTCGTTAACAGAAAAGTTATTTCATATTTTAAAAACAGAATTCAATACACCTGTTTATTGTAATATGGAGGTTTTAGATATTGACCCTGATACTGAAATTGATTGGACAGTTGAAGTAAAAAATTTAAAAACAAAAAAAGTACATCATATAGATGCTGAACATGTTTTTATTGGAGCAGGAGGAGGAAGTTTACTATTATTACAAAAAGTAGAAATTGACGAAAAAGAAGGTTATGGTGGTTTTCCAGTAAGTGGAGAATGGTTGGTGTGTAAAAATGAAGAAATTATAAAACAACACAATGCAAAAGTATATAGTAAAGCCGGTATTGGAGATCCACCAATGTCTACACCACATTTAGACACTCGTTTTATAGATGGAAAACGTCAATTAATGTTTGGTCCTTTTGCAGGTTTTAGTCCGAAGTTTTTAAAAGAAGGTTCTCATTTAGATTTATTTAAATCCATACAGTTTGATAATATACCATCGATGTTTGGTGCTTTTTGGCACAATTTACCTTTAACTCAATATTTAATAGAACAAGTTTTAATGAGTAAAGAAGACAGAATGGATTCTTTACGCAAGTTTGTAAAAGATGCCAAAGATGAAGACTGGGAAGTAATGAAAGCAGGACAACGTGTACAAATTATTAAAAAGGACGAATTTGAAGGCGGAAAATTGCAATTTGGTACAGAAGTAATTTCAAGTAAAGATGGAAGTATCACTTGTTTGTTAGGCGCTTCTCCAGGAGCTTCTACTGCAACTTCTATAATGTTAGAGGTTATAGAAAAAGCATTTCCAGAAATAATCAACTCTAAAGAAGGAAAAGAAAAATTAAAAGAAATTGTTCCTTTTTACAAAGCAGAAATCACAAAAGAATTGTTTGAGTTAGAATTGGAGAAAAGTAGGGTTTCTTTGGGGTTGTAGTATAGAATTAATTATTTTAAAAATGCTTATTTTTGAAATAAAGAAATGCTTTAATGGAAACTATAAATGAAGATAGATTAAAAGAACTATTGAATGAACAAAATCCGATATTAAATAAAAATATTGAATTAAGTTCAAATCTTGATATTGATGTTTCAAAATTAAATAAAGTTAGTTTTAGGAATTGTACATTTAATGGAGCTGATTTATATTTTAAAGGTTCAAATAATAAAGATTATCATCCTTTATCATTAAGGTTTATTAAATGTAATTTTAATAAATGTGAATTAAATTTTTCGAAATTTAATATAGAAAGTATCTTTTTTAATGAAGTTCATATTGAAGGTTTTATCAATTTATATGATATTCATTTAAGCAATATCCATTTTAAAAGAAGATGTAAGATTAGTACTTTAGATATTTTAAAACTGGAACTGCGTAATAAGTTTAATATAGAGGGGAGGAATGTTTTTAATAGATTATTAATCACTAATACTAAATTTAAAGATGAAGTAACATTTTGTAACTCAATTTTTAATAACCTAGATATTTTAAATTCTGTTTATGAAAATGAATTTAATTTTACTAAAAATAATATTAAGCACTTTTTAAAGATTGATAATACCAACTTTGAAAATTTTAATCTATCGTCAAATAAATGTGAAAATGAAGGCGTTAACTTTAGTATTAATTTAACAAAGAATATCTTTAAAGGTATAGCAGACTTATCTAATTGGAAAGCTGAAAATGTAGATTTAATTATAAGAGATTGTAATTTTGAAAAACTTGTAAGATTTAATAATTCTAAATTTAAAAATTTACACATAGAACAGACAAATTTTAATGATATTTCTTCTTTTCAAGATACGGCTTCTGAGACTCTATTTATAGATAGAACAAACTTTAATAAAGCTGCTTTCTTTGATGATATTTCAATATTAAATATTGATGAATGTAATAAAAGAACATTAAGAAATATAAAACATCAACTTCAAAGAACAAATAACAAAATTGATTTTGATAGATTTAAATCTTACGAAATTAGTGCTTATAGAAAAGAATTAAAAAAAGACAAAAGGTTTTGGTATAATGATAAAGATGCTTTTATTTTAAACCTTAGCAACTTGTTTTCTAATAATGGAACAAACTGGTTTCAAGCTTTAATAGTAACATTATTAGGGAGTTTTCTTTTTTATTCTCTTTTTTTCTGGATAAATATTAATTCTTTTCAACTTGGTAATTTTGATTTTTCTAAAATAGATTCTTTTTTAAATGGATTTGCGAAGTTTCTAATACCAACAAATATTTACAACCCTTTATTTGATAGAACTTTTGTAACAGGTTGGTCTTGGTTTCCTTTTATTCTTGGGAAAATCTTTTTATCAATCGGTATTTATGAAATCATAGTTTCGTTCAGAAAATTTAAATCTTAAATTTTTTTTCTTCCAAGCAACCTTTTTAAAACATCTGTAGTCTATATATTTGTAAGGCAGTTAAAACAGAAACGAGAGGCTTGAAAATTATCACTTTGCATAACCAACAAAAATCGCTTATTAAAAAAGCGATAGACAACAGTAGAGAAGCGCAACAACAATTGTTTGAGCAGCATTCGCCTAAAATGTTGGGCGTTTGTAGGCAATATGTAAAAGATATGCATCATGCAGAAGATTTAATGTTACAAGGTTTTTTAAAGGTTTTTACCAACTTACACAAGTTTAAACACGAAGGTAGTTTTGAAGGTTGGATTCGTAGAATTATGGTGAATACTTGCATTTCTTATCTCCGTAAAAAAAACGTAATAGATTTATCTGATGAAGATTATGTTTTTAATGATTCTGCTACAGAAAGCTTAGAAAACACAACTGTAGAAGACATTCAAAAACTAATAGATAAATTGCCAGAAGGTTACAAAATGGTGTTTAATTTATTCGCCATAGAAGGTTATAAGCATTCAGAAATTGCAGAGAAATTGGGAGTTTCTGAAAGTACATCAAAATCGCAATTATTTAAAGCACGTAAATTATTGCAAGAAAATTATTACAAAATGAATAAAACAATTCATGAAAACAAATAAGTTAGATAATAGTATAAAAGAAAAGTTACAAGACAGAACTTTTCAGTCATCAGCTTCTGCTTGGGAGCGTTTATCAAATCAATTAGATGAACAACCAAAGCAAAAGAAAAGAGGTTGGTTTTTTTATATGGGCGCTGCAGCAAGTATTTTATTATTGGTTGCTATCGGAATTCAGTTTTTATCATCTGAAAAAAAAGAAATTAAACCAAATGTAATTATAGTTGATACTCCAATTGATACCAATATAATTGATGAAAAAATAGAGCAATTTATAAATGAAATTCCGGTTGAAGAAGCTCTTGTTAAAAATGAGAAAGTAGAGGAGAAGCAAAAAGTAAATTATAATAAAAATGTCATTGCGAACAAAGTGAAGCAATCTCAAATAAACAAAGAGATTACTTCGTCGAAAACTGCTCTTAATGACATTAGAATAGCAAAAGTTGAAATACCACAGAAAATTCATCCGACGAAGGAGAGATCTATAAAAAAAGAAACTTTAAAACAAAACCCAAATAGTCGTATAAAAATTAATAGTGAAGATTTGTTATACGCGGTAACACATTCATCTAAAGAAGTGAAAGCATATTATGCTAAACACGATTTAACAAGAGAAGATATTTTAAAATCGATTAAAAGTGAGCTCAAAAAATCGAATATTAAAGTAAATCCGAATGCTATTTTAGCAGAAGTAGAGAGAACTATTGGTGAAGAAGATTTTCAGAATAATTTTATGAAATCTATTAAAAGAAGAGTTTCAGATATAGCAACTGCCCTTGCAAGTAGAAACGATTAAAGGTTAATCAAGAACAAAAAACAAATTTTTAAAACATACAAAATGAAAAGAATACTACTAATATTAGTGTTGTTTAGTACAACTATTGTCTTATCTCAAGATAAAAAAACATTCGAAAAAGAAGTGAGTAAAATTTCTAAAAGGATAGAAGTTATAACAAAAACTCAAAAAGATTCTTTAAAAACTAAAGTAGTTGCTATAGATAAAAGATTAGAAAAAGGAGAAATAACTAAGTCTACAGCAGATATTTTAAAAAAAGAAGTAGCATCTTATCACGCAAGAAGAATAGAAAAATTAGTTGGCGAACAAGAAAAAATGTTGCAATTATTAGTGCAAGATAAAACCAATGGTAAAATTGCAAGTGAAGAAGAGGTAATATCTTCTGAAGATGATGATGAAAGTACATTTACAATTGGAAATAAAACTTTTCGTTTTACATTAAACGGAAAAGAAGAAAAAAAAGAAAGCTATTCTAATAGTATAAAAAGAAGAAGTAATAGAAGAAGTAGAAGAACTACTAGTCAATTTGTATTTGCAATGGGTGTGAATAATGTTTTAGAGTACGGCCAAATAGAATCTTTAAATGATTCTGACTATAAACTTTGGCAATCTCATTTTTACGAAGTTGGTTGGACTTGGAAATCTCGTATGAACAAAAATCCTGGTATCTTTTATTTTAAATATGGTGTATCTTTTCTATGGAATAATTTAAGATTGGATAATAACCAATATCATGTAAAAAATGGAGATATTACAGAAATACAAACTTTTCCAAATCCTTTAGACGAAAGTAGATTGCGTCATGTACAAATGACATTTCCAGTACATTTCGAGTGGGATTTATCTAAAAACAAAAAGTATAATGATAATTATGTAAATGATAGAACAAATAAGTCTCTTCGTTTTGGTGTAGGTGGTTTTGTAGGTTTTAAATTAGGAACAAGACAATATTTTGAATATAAAGACAATAATGGAGTAAATGTAAAAGAAGTACAAAAAGATAATTATAATATGAATACCATAAATTATGGTTTAAGTACGTACTTAGGGTATAGATCTACAAGTTTATATGTAAAATATGATTTAAATCCGTTGTTCAAAAATACAGAAACAAGAAACATTTCTATGGGAATTCGTTTAGACTTAAATTAAATACGAATTAAAAATTATCAATAAATGTTAAAATTATCTTTCTTTTTTATCGATATTGTATTTTAAGTATTAAAAAAATAAATTTTATGTAAAAAAATAGTAAGAAAATAATGTTTTCATAAAAAAAACAATTTAAAACCTTTTTGTTTAATTTACAACAAAAAGGTTTTAAATTTACTTGCTTAAAATATCTAAATTATAGCAAATAATGAAAATAGGAATTCCTAAAGAAATTAAGAATAACGAGAGTAGAGTAGGTATGACACCGGCAGGAGTATTCTCTTTAACAAAAAATAACCACACCGTTTTTGTGCAAACTACTGCAGGAGAAGGAAGTGGTTTTTTTGATGCTGATTACATTAAGGTAGGAGCAACAATCTTACCTACTATAGAAGACATTTACAGCCAAAGTGATATGATTGTTAAGGTAAAAGAGCCTATAGCATTAGAATATCCTTTAATTAAAGAAAATCAAATTGTTTTTACATATTTCCATTTTGCTTCAAGTGAGCCGCTTACAAAAGCAATGATAGAAAGTAAAGCAATTTGTATTTCTTATGAAACTGTAGAAGATGAAGAAGGTACGTTACCTTTATTAACACCAATGTCTGAAGTTGCAGGAAGAATGGCAATTCAACAAGGAGCTAAATATTTAGAAAAACCTATTAAAGGACGTGGAATTTTATTAGGTGGTGTTCCAGGTGTTGCACCAGGAAAAGTTTTAGTTTTAGGTGCTGGAGTTGTTGGTGTACAAGCAGCAAAAATGGCAGCAGGTTTAGGTGCACATGTAACAATTATGGATATTAACATGAAACGTTTACGTTATGTAAATGATGTTTTACCAAACCACGTAGTAACAGCTTTTTCTAGTGAATATAGTATTAGACAACATATTAAAACACACGATTTAATTATTGGTGGAGTTTTAGTAAAAGGAGGAAAAGCTCCAAAACTAATTACAGAAGATATGTTAAAAGAAATGCGTCCAGGAACTGTAGTAGTAGATGTAGCTGTAGATCAAGGAGGATGTTTTGAAACTACAAAGGCTACAACTCACGAAGATCCAACTTATATTATTGATGATGTTGTTCATTATTGCGTTGCAAATATGCCAGGTGCAGTGCCACACACATCTACAATAGCATTAACAAATGTAACATTACCTTATATTTTAAATCTTGCCAATAATGGTTGGGAAGAAGCCTGTTCTTTAGATAAAGCACTTGCAAAAGGATTAAATATTGTAAAAGGAAAAATTGTTTATCAAGAAATAAGTGAAGCTTTTCATTTAGAAGCTTTTAATGCATAATTTGTTTTTTTTTAAGTAAAAATTAAGTTATTTAATTTTGCCTCCAGGGTTGTTGTGTTTCCAACCTGGAGGTTTTTTTTACCAAATAATTAAAGACTTTTTTCTTTTTTACAGAAGCAATAATTATAAATTAAAAAAAAGACACTTCTAAATACAAAAAAGTTACTATATTTGCACCCTTAAAAATAAACAATAAATATTTAATTTATGAATCATTACGAAACTGTTTTCATTTTGAATCCCGTTTTATCTGATACTCAGATAAAGGAGACAGTACAAAAGTTCGAAGATTATTTAGTTTCTAAAGGAGCTGAAATGATCTCAAAAGAGGACTGGGGCTTAAAAAAATTAGCATACCCAATCCAAAAGAAAAAAAGTGGTTTTTATCACTTGTTAGAGTTTAAAGTTGCTGGAGAAGAAATTTCTGCATACGAGTTAGAATTTAGAAGAGATGATAGCGTTATGCGTTATTTAACTGTTAAATTAGACAAACATGCAGCTGCTTGGGCAAAAATTAGAACAGAACGTGTTAAATCTACTAAAAAATAAGAAATGGCATCAATAGAACAACAAGCAAAAGGTGGTAAATCTGCTGACGTTAGATATTTAACGCCATTAGATATAGATACTAAAAAAGAAGCAAAATACTGTAGATTTAAAAAGAAAGATATTAAGTATATCGATTACAAAGATGCAGATTTCTTAATGTATTTAGTAAATGAACAAGGTAAAATTTTACCTAGACGTTTAACAGGAACTTCATTAAAATATCAACGTAAAGTTGCGCAAGCAATTAAAAGAGCGCGTCATTTAGCGTTAATGCCTTACGTTGGAGATATGTTAAAATAATAAAGAGGTAGAGACATGGAATTGATATTAAAACAAGACGTAGAAAATTTAGGATTTAAAGATGATGTTGTATCTGTAAAAAATGGATATGGTAGAAATTTTTTAATCCCTACAGGACAAGCAGTTTTAGCTACTTCATCTGCAAAGAAAGTTTTAGCAGAGAATTTAAAACAAAGAGCTTATAAAGAAGCTAAATTAATTGAAGATGCAAATGCAATTGCAGAAACAATTAAAGGATATGAAATTAAAATTGCATCTAAAACAGGTTCAGGAGACAAATTATTTGGTTCTGTTAATAACATTGATTTAGCTGCTGCGTTATCTAAAGCAGGAACAGAAATTGATAAGAAGTTTATCAAAGTTACTGGTGGTAATGTTAAAAGATTAGGTAAATACGATGCTGCTATAAGATTGCACAGATCTGTAGTTGCTGATATTACTTTTGAAGTAATTGCCGAATAGTAATTTACTTTAATATTTTATAAAAAGCTCGTTAGAAATAACGAGCTTTTTTTATTTTTGAAAACCAAATAAAAAAAATGAAATATAGGCAACTTACCAAAGAACAATTTGAAAGCTTACATCAAGAATTTGCCCTTTTTTTAGCAACACAAAGTATTGATGTAAATGAGTGGAATCTAATTAAAGAAGAAAAAAAACAAGTAGCAAAAGATGTAATGTGTGTTTTTTCTGACGTTGTTTGGGATGATGTACTTAATAAAACCAAATATGTAGAACATTTTTCTAAAACATCTGTAAACCTTTTTAAATGTGATGAAAATGAAATTTACAGGATAGCTATAAAAATAAATTGGGATATAAATCTTTTAGAACAAAAAGGGTTTGAGTGGTTGATGAAAAATCCTATGGATAATTCTGTAGATATTTTTAAAGGATCTAAATCTTATAATACAGATAGAAATATAGAAATTTTTGATTTAATTGAAAAAGGAAGCTCGTTATCTAAAGGAGAAATTTTTGAGTATTTTAATAAACTAATTTCTTAATGAATCCGTTTTTTATAAAAAAATAATTCATCTACACTTTATTGCATTTCGTCTACACTTAATCTAAGCTGAACTGCAATTCATCTAAAGTTATATTTAATTCATCTAATATTGTAAACAATAAATACTAAAAAGTTTTATAATGGCTAAAAATTTAAAAATATTATTAATAGAGGATAATCTAATTGAAATAATGAAAATGAAAAGAACAATTTCATTATTAAAATTAGAACATACAATGCAAGAAGCGAAAAATGGAGAAGAGGCATTAAAAATTTTAGAAGATAAATCTAATTTTCCTGATATAATTTTATTAGATTTAAACATGCCAAAAATGAGTGGTATAGAATTTTTAACAATTATAAAAAACAGTGAAGAGTTTCAACACATACCAACTATTATACTAACCACATCAGACAACCAAAAAGACTTGTTTGAATGTTATAGAATTGGTATTTCAGGTTATGTTTTAAAACCTTTAAAATATGATGATTATGTTAAAAAAATTGAATCTGTTTTAAATTACTGGAGTACAAATGAATTAAAAAAGATATAAATGAAAGGAATAGTTTTTACAGAATTTTTAGATTTAGTAGAAGATAAATTTGGTTTAGAAATGGTTGATAAAATTATTTCTCAATCAGAATTAGAGTCTGAAGGTATTTATACAGCCATTGGTACTTACAGTTTTTCTGAAATGTTGCAATTAGTAACCAATTTAAGTGGTAATACAGGTATTTCTACAGACGATTTACTTTTAGTATATGCAGAACACTTTTTTTCTGTAATAGAAACAAGTTACCCTGGTTTGTTGGCAACATATAAAGATCCTATAGAAATGTTGGGCTCTATTGAAAACCACATACATGTAGAAGTCCAAAAAATATATCCAGATGCAGAATTACCAACTTTTTTAGTTGAAGAAAAAACAGAAAATTCTATTGTAATGGTCTATAAATCTAGTAGAGCAATGCATCATTTTGGTTTAGGTTTAATGAACAAAACCTTTGAACATTTTAATAGTACTGCATCTATTGTATTAGAGAAAATTAAAGAAGACGGAACAGAAGTAAGATTTATTGTTAATAAAAATTAATGAGTCAAGATCAAATAGCATTATTACAACGAGCTCTAAAACGTGAAAAAGCTGCGAGGAAATCTGCTGAAAAAATTCTTGAAGATAAGTCTAGAGAATTATTTGCTTTATCTCAAGAATTAAAAAATTCTAATTTAAAGTTAAATGAGTTACTAGATGAAAAATCTTCTACATTAAAAGGGATTTTTGAAAACATAAACGATGCATATCTTGTTATGGATTTGTGGGGTAATGTTTTAAAAATGAATGATATTGCAATAGAACTTTTTGGATATGATATTGCTAAAGAAACCTTTAATCTATCTGATATTGTATTTAAAGAAGATATAGAATACACAATAAATTCCTTTAAAAAACTTTATGAAGAAGGTTTTTTTAATGACTATACTGCAAGAATTCTTACAAAAAACAATGAAATAAAATGGTTGCAGGTAAATGCAACAATAATTTATAACAAAGAAAATAAAGCTGTTGCTGCGCAAGGTATTATTAGAGATATTACTAAAGATAAAGAAGCAGGAGATTTAATAATGGAAGCTAAAAACAGGTTGTCTGCACTTGTTTTAAATCTTAATAGTGGTATTATTTTAGAGGATGTTAATAGAAAAATAGTTTTATCTAATACAAAGTTTTGCGAATTATTAAATGTAAATGCTCAACCTAACGATTTAATTGGAATGGATTGTGCAATAGCATCAGAACAAAATAAAATACAATTTAAAGATCCTCTATCTTTTGTAAAAAGAATGGATAAAATTGTAGAAAATAAAATAGCTGTTTTTGGAGATCAATTAGAAATGATTGATGGTAAAATTCTTGAAAGAAATTATACACCCATTATTGTTGCAGGAAAAATTAATGGTTATTTATGGACCTTTAGAGATGTAACTCTAGAAAAAAATTATCGTGCAAGTATTGAGGCAGAAAAAGAAAAGTATAGTAGTATAATTGCTAATATGCATTTAGGATTAGTAGAAGTAAATACTAACAATGAAATTTTGATGGTAAATCAAAGTTTTACAGAAATGTGTGGTTATAAAGAAGAAGAATTAATTGGTAAGATTGAAGGCGACATTTTTCCTGTAGAGAATGGTTTAAATGATATTAATAATTTTGATGGTAGTAAATCTAGCTCTTACGAAATAAAAACAAAATGTAGTAAAGGGCAAACTAGACATTGGTTGGTAAGTAAAGCACCTAATTATAATATTAATGGAGAAATTGTAGGCTCTATTGGTGTTCATTTAGATATTACAGAACTTAAAAAACTTCAAATTCAAAAAGAAAAAATATTAAAAGAATTAGAAAATAGAAATCAAGAACTCTATGAATATGCACATATAGTTTCTCATGATTTAAAATCTCCATTAAGAAGTATAGATGCTTTGGTTTCTTGGATAAAAACTGATAATCAAGATAATTTTGATGATATGACGCTTCAAAATTTTGATTTAATCGAATCTACATTAGAAACTATGGAAACACTTATTTCTAATGTATTAGAATATTCTAGTGCAGGAGCTAATTTAACTGATGAAGTAGATGTAGATTTAAATGAAACTGTTAGTAATCTAAAAAACTTCTTATTTGTACCAGAAAATATATCAATAAATATTCTTAATCAATTACCAATTGTAAAAGGAGATGAAACTAAATTTCAGCAAGTATTTCAAAACTTTATAAGTAATGCAATTAAATTTATAGATAAAGAAGTTGGTATTATAGAAATAAACTATTTAGACGATGGTGATTGTCACCAATTTTCTATAAAAGATAACGGTTTAGGTATAGAAAAAAAATACCATGATAAAATATTTAAAGTTTTCCATTCTTTAAATAAAAGAGATGATTCTACCGGAATAGGATTATCAATAATTAAAAAAATAATTGATTTATATGGAGGTAGAATTTGGTTAGAAAGCGAACCAAATATTGGTACTACTTTTTATTTTACTTTAAAAAAATAATACTATGAAGACAGTTCAGTTAAGAAAAAAAAATACCGCTGATTGGGAATATTTATCAGAAAAAATTAAATTAAAAGAACCTTTAGTTTTGGTTTTTGGAAATAGATTTATGTTAGAAAGTAAAACTATTTACAAAGAAATTAAAGAAATTTTTAATGATGGCCATATTATATTTGGTTCTGCTTCAGGTGATATTTCTACACAGTCTGTAAATGATGATAGTTTAACAATAACTGCTATAGAATTTGAAAAAAGTAGTTTTCTTATTAAAACAACAAATATTTTAGAAAATAATTCTAGCCAAGAAATAGACAGTTATAACGTAGGTAAAAATTTAATTACACAATTACCAAAAGAAGGGTTAAAACATGTGTTTGTTCTTTCTGAAGGAAGTTTTATTAACGGAAGTCAGCTAACAAAAGGTATGAATGCTGCAACTCAAGATAATTTACTAATTACTGGAGCTTTGTGTGGTGATGCAGCAAGATTTGAAAAAACTATTGCCTCTTATAACGAAAACCCAAAAGCAGGAGAAATCATTGCTATTGGTTTATACGGAAAATCGTTAGAAGTAACTTTTTCTATTAATGGAGGTTGGACTCCTTTTGGACCAGAAAGAATTGTTACAAAATCTAAAGGAAATGTTCTATATGAATTAGATAACTTACCAGCACTAGATTTATATAAAAAATATTTAGGAGATAAAGCTAAAGAATTACCAGGAGCCGCTCTTTTATATCCTTTAAATGTAAAATCGGAAGAAGATAATAATTCTATAGTTAGAACAATTTTAAATATAGATGAATCAGAAAATTCTATGATTTTAGCCGGTGATATTTTTGAAAATTCAAAAGTGCAACTAATGATGACTAATGTAGATAATATTGTAAATGCAGCAGAAAAGGCAGCAGTAAATGCATCTGAATTAAGAAAAAAGAAACCAGAATTAGCCATTTTAGTAAGTTGTATAGGTAGAAAGTTAGTTTTAGACCAAAGAGTAGAAGAAGAAGTAGAAGAAGTTATGGAAGTAGTGGGACAATCTACAGCAATTACCGGGTTATATTCATACGGAGAAATAGCACCTTTTATTGGAGAAAATAACTGTCAGTTACACAACCAAACAATGACAATTACACTAATTAGCGAATAATGAATTCTTTATTAAAAAGACAAATAAGAAAATTTTTACCAAAAGAATTTCAATCAGATAGTAGGTTTGATAATTTTTTTGATGCTATAGATAAATCTTATACTACATCAGAAGACCAATTTGGTATGCTTCAAAGAGCAACTGCAATAAGCTCTCAAGAGTTATTTAATGCAAATAAACAATTACAAGAAGAAACCAATTCTCAGAAAAAAATTATAAAAAAACTTCAAAGCGTTATAGATAAATTAAGGTTTTATGATTTAGATATAGATTTACCAATAGAGAGTACAGATTCTTTAAAATTGGTAGATTTTATTGATAACCAAACAAAAGAAATTATAAAAATTAATAGACAAAAAGATAAATTAGTAAAAAGTCTTGAGCGACAAAACCAAGAGTTAAATGATTATGCGCATATGGTATCTCATGATATTAAAACGCCTCTACAAAGCATTGAAGCTTTAACTACTTGGATTTTAGATGATTATTCAAGAGTTTTAGATGATCCTGGTAAAGAAACATTAAAATTAATTAAGGAGAATGTTGAAAAAATGGATACTTTAATAAAAGGTATTTTACAATATTCTACAGTTGGTAAAATTGAAAAAGAATTATACGACGTTAATTTAAACTCTTTGGTTAATGATATTTTAAGAGATTTAAATAGTAATGAAAACGTCACATTTGTAATACCTAATAAATTACCTACCGTTAAAGGAGATAGATATAGATTAGATAAATTATTTTTACATTTAATAGATAATGCTATTAAATATAACGATAAAGAAGAAATTATTATTGAAATAGGCTTTAATGAAGATGCAAAATTTTGGCATTTTTATATTAAAGACAATGGTAATGGTATTGAAGAAAAATATTTTGATAAAATATTTGTTGCTTTTCAAAAATTAGAAGATGATTACAAATCTGCAGGTATTGGTTTATCAATAGTTAAAAAAATTATTGATGTTTATAACGGTAAAATTTATTTAGAATCTGAACCAAAAGTTGGTTCAACTTTCTATTTTAGCATTAAAAAATAATATGGAAAAACCTAATTTAGAATATATAAATCAATTAGCTAGAGGAGATGAATCTATTAAAAATGAACTAATAGAAGTTATAAAAACAGAGTTTCCAGAAGAAAAAAAAGAATACTATAAAAACTTAGAAAAAAAAGTATTTAAAAAAATAGAAGAAAATGTTCATACAATTAAACATAAAATTAGTATTTTGGGACTTGAAAAAAGTTACGAAATAGCTAATAAATTTGAACATAATCTTAGAGAATTAAACCTAGAAGGATCAGAAGATTTTGACAATATTTTAAAAGCCATTTCAGACTATATAGAAACTATTTAAGTCTTCTTATGGATTGTATTATTATTGATGATGAAAAAATGGCAAGAGTTATTTTAAAAACGCTATGCAATGAAATTAAATCGTTAAATATTTTAGAAGAATTTTCTAATGCTATTGAAGCAATGAAATATTTAATAGAAAATAAAGTAAATTTAATTTTTTTAGATATTCATATGCCAGGTTTTAGTGGTTTAGATTTTATAAAAACTTTAAAAAACCCACCAAAAATAATATTAACAACTTCCGATCCTAAATTTGCAATAGAAGCATTTGAGTACGATTTTATTGTAGACTACTTATTAAAACCTATAGAATTACCCAGATTTAAAAAAGCAATTGATAGAGCTGAAAAAAAAGAAATTTCTTCTATAAAAGAAACTAAAAATTCTTTAAAACCTGTAGATGTAAATAATGATTTTTATGTAAACATAGATCGTAGATTAATTAAAATAGATCTTCCTAGTATTTATTTAATAGAAGCTAAAGGAGATTATATTAATATTAAAACAGAAGAAAAAGATTATAAAGTTCATTCTACTCTTAAAAAAATTGAAGAAAAATTACCTGATTCATTATTTTTAAAAATTCATCGTTCTTTTATTATCAACACAAAAAAAATTATTGATATAGAAGATAATAGTGTTTTAATAAAAAAAGATGTAATACCAGTAAGTAGGTCTAAAAGACCAGAACTTATGAAAAGATTAGATCTATTATAGTTTTATTTATCTAAACACTTTATACATTTCGTCTATAGTTAAAGTGTTAAAGACGAACATCTACAATTAAATATTTAATTAGTTATTAATTTTGTGGTATAAAAATTATATCATGAAAAAAACATTACTAAATTTAATTATTATTCTGAATTTGTTTCACTTAACAACTTCTGCACAATCAGGTTCAATTTCAAATTTTTCATTTTTATCTAATCCAATTAAAATTGGTGAAACATTAAACTTTTCTTTAGATTATAAAAGTGATGTGGATGCTTATTTAAATATTGCTTTATTAAAATCTAAAAATGGAGGTTCTCAAATAGATTGGAGTACAGGTATGCATTGGCAAAATGTAAATGTACCTGCAGCTTCATCACCATCTAATTTTATCGGAGAAATTCATTTATCTGGTTTTTATAAAACAAGTGAAGATTTAGGCTCAGAAGTTTATTTAGTAATGGTTCAGTTAGTTAATAGAAGTAATAATAGTTCTATGGCTGCAGTTAGTAATTGGGGAGTTAGTCAACAAAATACAATTACTATTACATCTTCTTCAGATACTTTTAAATATAATTTTTTAGGAGATTTTGACACAAATGGTAAACCTTTATATTTAGAACCAGTAAGAGATGATATTTCATCATCAGATTTAGAAACAATAAAACATTCTCTTCCAGAATATTATTCTGTTCCAGACTACAACCCTCATTATATAACTGCTGGATATGACACTGATTTATCTATAGAACAAGATACAGATGTTTGGGTTACTTTTATAAGTGAAGGAGCAGGTTATACTAATGTATTAGGTTATTATACTTATGATTTAAGCAACCCACCAACATCAAAACCAAATCAAGAAGATATTACTATTATTTTTCCAAATGCATCAGAAGAAGGAGCAGGTGGGTCTTTGGTTGCAGGTGATAAAGTAAAAATTGGTTCTTTTTCTGCAGGTACTGGTATAGGTTGGGTTTTGTTGGCAAATGCTTGGAATGGTAAAACTGTAGCACATGACATTTGGAACATATATTCAAATCCAGATTTCAATCCAGAGAGCGATGTAGAATTAAGAAATCATAGTATATTGTTAACTGATGATAATAACGAAAGATTAATCTTAGGTTTCGAAGATGTAAGAAGAGATTTAGATTGGTGTGATAATGATTTTAATGATGCTGTTTTCTATATAACAGTAAACCCATATGAAGCTCTAAAAACAACAAATTTTGCAGAGGTAAGTATTCCAGAAAGTGTAACCTCTGCTAATAATGGAGGCTTAGAAAGTAATGGTTCTTTAGCAAATTTAATTGCAAAAAGAAATTTTAAAAGAACTAAAGAAGGTAATCATGTTTTTGAAAAAAAATTTCAAAATAAATTTAATAAAACAGCATTAAAAAGTAAAAGCAATTCAGTTTCATTAATTGATTTTTTACCTGAAACAGGAATGTATAAAACAGAAATAGCAAATATTTCTAGTCCTGAAGACTTATTAGGAATTACTAATGCTACAGAAATTTTTTCTGTAGATTATTATCAAGGAGAAGAAAGAATATCTGCAGTATTAGCAACTAAAACAATAGGTTCTATTTATGATCACTCAAAAGTAATTTGTGACCGATTAAATAACTCTAGTTTAGAAGATGTAAGAACAGTTAAAACAAGAGGTCATCAAATAATTAGTTCTAAAATAAAGAGAGCAACAGGAGAAATTGAATATACCTTAAGTTTTTCTGTTAAAATGGATGCTAAAGTGAATGAGTTGTATAGTTTTTGGAACATTGACCAATATCCTTCAGGGAATTATCAAAATTATCAAATTTGGTGAAGCTCTTTTTCTCAAGTATTTTCAATTGCTAATTATATTATTGATGAGCATACTAATTTAAATGGATTGAATAGTAGTAGTTTAGATACTGTTTTACCTAATGTTTTTGTAAAGTCTGGTAGTTATTCTAATGGAGTTATTCATTTAAACCTTGTTAATAGAACTCAAGAAACCTCTGTAAAATTTGTAGGTAATATTGCAGAAACAGAAGTTTCTAATCACACACAAGTATCTAATACGTTTTCACTTTCTGGTGATTATAATGAAGTTTTATCTATAGAAACGGGTGTTTTATTTGATATAGGATTTTCTCTAGAAACAGGTTCTTCACCACAAAAAGATGCTCTATATTTAGCAGACGGACCTTGGGGATTAGATTATTTAGATGATTATGTAACTGTTACTCATTTTAATGTTTCAACTTCAGATAGAGAATATAAAGATGATTTTTATGAAGTAGATAGAAGTGTTAATGCTGTTGGAGAAGTAAAAGGAAATGTAAATTTGTTTAGACATATTTTACCTGGAGATCAAACTTTAGATGTTGCAGATTATGATTTTATAAACTTTAACATAAAAAATAACGAACCAGTAGAAGTTGTTATTATGCCCGAAGATGATAGGGAATGGCAAAATAGATTACGCTATACAATTCCTGTTAATACAGAGGCAAGAGAAATAAGCTTATCTTTTTCAGATTTTCTCGATAAAAACGGTAATTCTACAGAAATTGTTAATATAAAAACAGTAGTGTTTTCTATAATAGGAGATTATACAAACTACAAACCTTTTAGTATAAATGTTAATAATTTATCATTCAGTACAAATAATGTATTAGCTGTAGATAATTATAATTTAGAAGAAACTACTAAGATGTTTAATTACCCAAATCCTTTTACAAGTTCTACAACAATTCAGTTAGCCTCAGAATCTGAAAACGTAAAGATAGAAGTATATGATGTTATTGGTAGAATAGTAGATTTACAAAAAATAAAAACTAATAATTCTATAAAAGTACAATACAATGCTCCTCTGTTAAAAACAGGTATATATAAGTATAGGTTAACAGATGATAATAATAAAAAACATTCTGGAACTTTTATTATTAAATAGCCCCAAGTTTATAGAGTGTTTTAAGGCAAAAGATTTATCTTTTGCCTTATTTTTTATAGAAAGGTTTCTTTAATATTATCCATTTAAAACGTAAACCAAACTCTGTATAAGTAAAACCTGCAGAACCAGCAGTAGCAACCGCAGAAGCAATATTACTTTGCAATCCGTAAATGTTTATGAGTGCACGTTCAGAAAATTTATAGCCAAGTTTGGCTTGAACTCTATAGGTACTTTGAGTATCGTCATTTTCTATATATTGTAAACCAGTAGCAGCTGTTAAACCGTAAAACCATTCTTTCTTTTTAGCTGCAGCTTCATCTTTTATGAGGTTAACAAATATTTCTACGGCATTAAATTTACTAGGACTAAAGTATACTGTTGGTACTTGGTTTTTAAAAGATAAATTCTGATAGTTGATACCCGCTTTCATAGAAGGTTTTGCTAAAATATTATAATACAAAGAGGTAAATAATAAATTTCTAGCATTTTCATCACTTTGCCATGTATAATAATATTGAGTAAACCACCCCAAATTAAAGTTAGTACTTACACTATAATTTAAAATAAGATTATTCTGTACTATTTGTTCGTTTAATAAGGCTGCATTAAAATTCTGAATATCTCTTTTGTAACCTACTTCTAAATTCTGAAGTTTAAAAGGTTTTATATTTAGAGAAATATCTGTTAATAATTGATTGTATTTATTGGTTTCAGAATCTAAAGAAGTAACTCCAAAACTTCCTTTTAACGTTAAATTATTTAAAAGTTGGTAAGATACACCTAATAATAAATTATTGGTGGTTGCTTTTAAATCTGTAATAGGGTTAGCAGTTGTTCTAAGGTTATAATTTGCTAAAACTTTAAACTTTGTAGAAAAAGGAATTTCAGTTTTAAAATCATAAGCATTTGCTTCATTATCTCCATTATCGAAAGAATAAGAAACTTTTGTCTCTAAAAACGGTGTAAAGCTCAAGTCTAATTGTTTTATAAAGTTGGTTGCATCTTTCTGTTTTTCGTAAAAAAACAAGGTGTTTTCTGCGCTTTTATAAGCATTATTATAATAACCAGAAGCTTTGAGTGCATTTGCTTTACCTAGATTACCATCAAAAGAAGCACTGTCTTTTTTTAATATTAAGTTATAGTCTTCTAAACTTTGTTTAAAATCACTTTTATAAATATTAAGTGTTGCTCTTAAAGAAAGTATCCAATTTTCAGGATTTTCATTATCTTTTAAAAGTTTATTAATTTCTGTTGTTGCTAATTTATATTTTTTATTCCAAATTAATGCCTGTATATTTCTTTCTATAGTTTGATTTTTTAAAGTTGTAGAAGTACGATTATTTATACTTTCTAATGCCTTATTACTAAAAATTAAAGCGGTTTTATCATCACTATCTAAATGATAAGATAAAGAAATACCATTTAAAGAAGTAAGTTCATTACCAGGAATTTCTCCAATAATTTTATAAGTACTTTTTGCTTTTTCTACTTGATTTGAAATTAAATATAAATTAGCAAGGTTTAATAATGTTTCTTTATCGTTTTTAAATGAAGTAAAGTTTTCTTTTAATAGAGTTTCTGCTTCATCGTATTTTTGATCAGTTACTTTTGTATTAGCTAAACCTAATCTCATATATTTTTTAGAAACCAAAGCATTTGGGTTACCAGGTAATATAGTTAAGGCCTTATCTACAGTTATTAAAGCTTTTTCAAATTCTTTTAAGTTAGATAATGTATTTGCATATCCTAATAATGCAGCAAAGCTTTTATCGTTTTCTTTTAAAAGTGTTTGATAGTATACTTTTGCATCTGCATAATTTTTACTCCAAAGTAAAGATTCAGCATAATTTAATTTTACTTCAAAATCTGTTGGGTAATCTTTTAAAAGACTTGAAAAAAGAGATACAGCTTTTATTGCTTTTCCGTTTAAACCAATTGCTCTTCCATAACAAAGTCTAGCTGTTTTGTTTGTAGGATAGTCTTTTAGTACATTTTTAAAAAAAAATTCTGCTTCTTTATATTTACCAGTTTCTAAATAGGTAAAACCTTCTTTCATGTCTTGAGAATATCCCAAAAAACTAATAAATAGAAATGTTATAACTATAAAATATTTTAATTTCATTATGAATTTTTTATGTATGCAATTTATGAATTCACATTTAAAAATAAGAACAAATAGGTTATTTTTCTTTCAAAAGAGCTTAATCAAAGGCTTTTATTCATTTAACTTTATCAATAGGGTATTCGTCGAAATTGTGTCTATTATTTGAAGTTTGTAGTTGATATTTGTAGCACGTTAATTTAAAAAAATAATAATTATGAGCTTACAAATTTCAGAAATAAAAGAGGTTTTTTACTTAAATGGTAAAATTAATTTTGAAACAACTTCATTTTTTAAGTCTTATTTTAATTCGATAAAAAGAGATAGAGTTATTATTAATATTAACAATATTAAGCAAATAGATAAAGAAGGTTTAGATGTAATATTCGATTTAATTAAACAAGGTAATAGAAATAATAAACTATTTTCTATTGTTGGTAATGGTTGTAAAGAAATTTATGATTATTTTAATCACTTAGAAGTAGCTTAATTAGAAAAAGAAATAAAGATGCAAGCAATTATAAGATTTGTTAAAAAAGGGATTAAACCAGAACAGTTATTTATGTTAAGTGTTCTTTTAGTTAATGGAGGCAATTACTTGTATAATTTAGTATTAGGTAGAGTTTTAGGTCCAGAAAAATTTGCTGATGCTGCAATTTTAATTACATTTTTATTGGTATTATCTTTTGTAGCAATGACTTTTCAGTTAGTAACTGCTAAATTTTCAGTTCTTTTTGAAGACTCTATTTTTAGTGGTTTTATTTCTAAAATTTATAAAAATGCTTTGTTTACAGGTATTTTTCTAGGAACTTTAATTGTTCTTTTTTCAATTCAATTACAGCACTTTTTTAAAACGACTTCTTCTACAATGTTTGTTATTTTTGGTGTTGGAGTACCTTTTTATTTTTTAATGAGTGTTAATAGAGGTGTTTTTCAAGGAAAACAAGAATTAAAATCATTATCAGTTACTTATCAATCTGAAATGATTAGTCGTTTGTTATTAACTTTTGCTTTATTGTATTTATTAGACATAGATTCTTCATTAATAATTGCAATAGGTATTTTTTGCTCTTTTGTGTTTGGATTAATACCTTTTAGAAACAGTAATTTTTCTTTATTTAAACCTTTTAAATTAGATGTTACTAATAAAAAGTTAGTTAAAAATTTCTTTATTATTACTGCTTTTTATGAGTTAACACAAATTATTATTAACAATAGCGATATATTATTAGTTAAACATTATTTTGAGTCTTATGAAGCTGGTTTGTATGCTTCATTAGCTTTAATTGGTAGAGTTGTATATTTTATAGCATGGATGTTTGTAATGCTGTTATTACCCACTGTTGTTCAACTAAAAAAAGAAGGTAAAGATACATTACCAATTTTATTAAAATATGTAGCTTATATTGGTTTTATTGCTACTGCAATTGTTGTAAGTTGTTTCTTTTTTCCAAATGAAATTATAAGAATTTTATTTGGTAGTGAATATTTATCAATTTCGTCATTATTATGGAAATATGCTTCTGCAACAGGAATTTTTGCAATCTCAAACATTTTTGCATACTATTATTTATCATTAGATAAATATGTACCTGTAGTTCTTTCTGGAATTTTTGGAATGTTACAAATAGTTTTAGTAGTTCTATATCATAAAACATTAGTGCAAGTAGTACATGTACAAATTATTGCAATGGTGTTACTTTTAATTGTACAACTTAGTTTTTTCTTTTTTAAAGATTCTAAAGTAGCTAAAACGATAAAAGAAACAAACGAGTAATGATATCTAATATTAATATCCAATCGTCTATATAAAATTGTATTTAAACATACTTTTTACAATGTATAAAAGTAAAAAACTGAAATTTGTATCATAATAAAAAAAATAAAATGAAACTAGCCATTGTAACAGCTTATCCTCCAAGTAAAGTAACTCTTAATGAATATGCATATCATTTAGTAAAAAGTTTTAGACTTAAAGAAAAAGTTACAGAATTAATTCTTTTAACTGATGAAACTCCTGGAGCAAAAGATATTGATTTTGAACAAGATGGTTGTAAAATTACAATTAAAGAGTGTTGGAAATTTAATAGTTACTCTAATACAATAAGAGTTAATAAAGCAATTAATCAAACAAAACCAGATACTATTCTGTTTAATTTACAGTTTATGAAGTTTGGTGATAAAAAAATAGTAGCAGCTTTAGGCTTAACTTTACCTTTAATTTGCAAAATGAAAGGCATACCTACAATCGTTTTATTGCATAATATATTAGAACAAGTAGATTTAGGTAGTGCTGGTTTTACAAATAACAAATTAGCCCAAAAAGTATATAATTTTATTGGTACAACTTTAACTAAATTAATTTTAAAAGCAGATTTAGTTGCGGTTACTATGGATAAGTATGTAACAACTTTAGTTGATAAATATAAAGTTGAAAATGTTAAAATGATTCCTCATGGTACATTTGAAATTCCTGATAATCCATCACAAAAATTACCAGAAGGACCTTTAAAAATAATGACTTTTGGTAAATTTGGAACTTATAAAAAAGTAGAGTCTATGATAGAAGCTGTAGAACTTGTAAGAAAAGAAACAGGTTTAGACTTAGAAATTGTAATTGCAGGAACAGACAACCCAAACGTACCAGGTTATTTAGCCAATGCAAAAGAAACCTATAAACATGTGCCACAACTTACTTTTACAGGTTATGTAGAAGAAATTGAAGTAGAACCATTATTTACAGAAAGTGCTGTAGTTGTTTTCCCTTACACTTCTACAACAGGAAGTTCTGGTGTTTTGCACCAAGCAGGAAGTTATGGTAGAGCAGTGGTTATGCCTAATTTAGGCGATTTAGCTACTTTAATTGAAGATGAAGGGTATA
The DNA here is from genome assembly GCF_039939415.1 of Polaribacter sp. Taxonomy (GTDB): domain Bacteria; phylum Bacteroidota; class Bacteroidia; order Flavobacteriales; family Flavobacteriaceae; genus Polaribacter. Next base: position 12,443 of record NZ_JBDVJE010000012.1, on the reverse strand, counting down.
GAGGTGAGTTTTTTGAACCAGAAAATGTAACAAGTTTAGCCAATGCAATTAAAGCAATTGTAACTAATGATGCTTATAGAATTGAATTAGGTGAAACAAATTATAAAGCAGCAACAGCTTTTCCTATGGAAAGAATTACAGAAATTTATTTAGAAGAATTCGATAAAATTATAGTTAAAAAGAAATAATTATTCTTTAGAAATATATTTATACGATAATTTCTTTTCTCCTGTATTAGAAATAAATCCGAATTTTTTCTGAGGATTTGTGCGCCAAGGAAGTCTTCCTAAAACTTCTTTTGGTACATCATCAAAATCATACAAAGTCCATGACATAAAAGGAATTTTATTTTTTGTCAAGACTTTTTGTATTTTTTTATAATAATTGGCTTGTTTTTCTTGAGAACCAACAAAAGGTCTCCATAAACCTCCATAAGAAGAAACTCCAAATTCTTGTAAAATGATAGGTGTATCTTTTATTTTTTCTTTTAGAGATAGGTATTCACTTTCAAATTTATTTAAATCTTCATAGTAATGAAAAGAAACAACATCTACTTTGTCTTTTAAAATAGTGGCACTTTCTACATTAGACCAACCAATAGTAACAGGGTGTTTTTTGTCAATAGATTTAATTAAAATAATCATAAAATCTAACCAAGCAGTTACATTTTCTTTTCCTCTAGAATTAAAATCTAAGTTGGGTTCATTTTTAACATCCCAAGCTAAAATTGCTTCATGATCTTTAAAGGTTTCCACAACTTTTTCTGTATGTCTTTGGTTTAATGTCCAATCTAAAACATCATAATTTCCATAAAAATCAAACAAAGTAATAACAACTTTTATATCTATTTCTAAGGCTGTATCTAAAACTTTTTTAAGTTTTTCTAATTTTTTATAGTTAACATTTGCTTTTCCAAAATCTTCATAAGGCACAAATATTCTAATAGAATTTAAACCTGCTTTTTTAATAATTCTAAAATCATTTTTTATAATATTAATATCAAAATCATCTCCATACATATTCCAAGGAGTTGCCTGTGGGTAATAATTGATTCCTTTTATATTAGTAATGTTAATTGGTGTTTTTAAAACAGTACTGTTAAATTTTTCAGATGATTCTTTTACCATATGTCTAATTCGCCAAAAACCATCTTCTAGTAATAAGACATATTTATAAGTAGACACTTCTGTAGTTTCTAAAATTAATTTGTTGTCTTTAAAAACCTTTTTATATTCTAAAGCATTTTTGTCTTTCAAAACAATTAATTGTCCATCTTCACTAAAAAATTCAATATCTAAATTGTGTTTTAGAGTAGTAGATTCAATAGAAATTTTGTTTAGTTTGTTGTAATCTAAAATATTGTAAATATTTTCTCTGGCACTTTCTGTAAAATAATCTTCAATTCCAACTCGTGTGTTGGTTTTGTAAGCAATATGTTTTACATACCAAGCATCTAAATAATCGTTTTCTACAGCTTTAATTTTTTGTTGACTAATTTTCCTTCCTTCATTACCATCTAAAACCCATGTTACTTTTGGTAAATATTGTTCTACTTTTTTAACCTCTGTGTGTAGCATTTTGCTTCTATCTGCACCAGTATTTAAAAAACTAAAAACAGAACTTACTAAAAACAAAAGAATACCAATTATTACTAAATACGTTAGCATTAAAACACCTCTAAGAATTCGTTTGTTAGTTTTTACCATAATTTAAAACTTTTAAATTCTTTTTTTATTCCTGCAGTTTCTAATATTAATTTATAGGTATCATTTTCATAAATATTAGGATCTAAATAAAAACTGGCAAAACCATTGTTAGACTCTTTAAATAGTTCTTTAATTCGTTTTTCATTTTTGTAGATAGATAATTTCACATACAATCCATCAGGAATAATTTGCCCCATGAAACTTTCTAAAGGACCTACTTTTATAACTCTATTGTTTTCTTTAAAAGTAATATTATAATCTTCTATTACTTTTTTGTACTTAATTGTTATGGTATTACTTTCTGAAATACCTATAAAATAAGCTTTTATTTTCCATGTTTCTTCAAAATCTGGATGTACAATTTTAGCATGTGCAACACCATTTATGGTAGTTGCTGCCGTTTTTAAAATACCTCCTTTTTTATCTGTAATGTAAAACTCAATATAACTTCCATCACTAATAATATTTTGGTTTTTGTCTTTTATTGTAGATGTATATAAAGTTGTAATTTGGTTTCCATCTGCATATTCATGATTTCTATGCATAAAAATTTCAAAGTCAGTTGCAATTGCAGGCATAATATTAACATCAAATTCTTTAGAATTTAAACCATAAGAAGTTGATGAAATTATCATTCTTCCACTTTTTTTTGGTGAATAAATGTTTTTATAACCAATTAAATTATCAGTATAAATTGGTGTTGTTTTTTCTGATTTTAAAAATTGATATTTTACATCAACTTTACTATTATCTAAAATAGGGTTGTCTAAACTATCTGTAGGTATTACAACTAACATGGTATAGTCTAATTCTCCTGCATCAATACTTGGGGGTCCTAAATAGGTTTCTATAGTTGTTGGATGTTGTTGAGAAATAATTGAAATGTTACCAGAAATTGTTTCATCTGTATTTATGGTCTTCCAAGACAAAAGTCCTCTTTTTTTAGATAAAAAACGTGGAATTCTAAAAGTTGCTTTTTCATTTATAACTTTAGAATTTAATACAGTAGATCCATAACTGTTAGAGCAATACAACTGTAGGGTAGTATCTTTTTTTACTTTAAAATTGAGTACAATATCATCACCAACAATAAATGAAGTTTTGTTAGATAATATAGAAACAGAAGGTTGAGTACTTGTTTCTTGGGCTAAAAAAGAAACAAATACAAATTGAAAAAATAGTAGAAAAAATGTTGGTTTTAATTTCATTATTTTGGGTTTCCTATATACATACTTAATTCAATTTTAACATAACTAAAAAGAGGATGGTCTACTTTTTGTAATTTACCTATGGTATGATTTTTTATTCTCTGTGGTAAAATTTTAAAAGCTATATCTTCATTTGGTAAACCATTTACAAAACAATAACTCATATCATCACTTACAATTCTTATTTTTGGGTTTAAAGGAATTGGATAATGAAAACGCAATTTTCTTTCTTGTCTAATACCTTCTTTTAAAAACAAATTATCTACCCAAATCATTTCTTTATCTTCATTATAAAAAGTAATAATCATTTGTGGTACTGTAATTTCTTGAATTCCGCTATTAAATAATGTTCCACTAATTATATTCGGAGAGATATTTACCTCACTTAATACAATGTCTTTAAATAAATCTGAATTAGAGGTGTTTCCTGCAGCTTGTAAATTAAATTTTGTAGGTTGCTCACTTAATTCTATAGGAGTAAATTCATCTGGATTGAATGTTTTAGGAATAGAATCTTTTGTTTTAGACCAAGCAATACCTTCAAAATTAATTCTAAAAGCACTAATTTCTTTGGGCATTAATTTATGCTTTAAAATGTGTTTTGCATTGTAGGTTGCCAATTCTTTATTATCATCGTTATAAAGTGTACCTTTTAAGACTACGTCTGATGGTACATTGTCTATATTTTGAACTTCACCAATAATAGAATAACGTTTATTAAATTTAATTAATTTAGCAGAAACAATCTCTAAAACGGGTTGTTTTAAAACATCTTCATGATGTGTTTGTTCAGTAGTAATTCTTCTTCTTCCTTGATTAAAATACCCTGTACTATTTTTAGAATACAATTGATCTGGAGGTAAATCTATAGATTTTCTAGTTGGTTTTAGATACCATTTTCTACCTCTTTTAACTGTAGTTCTATATTCTACTTTAGATAGTTTTTCTAAAGGAGTTATCCATTTTGTTTCTACTTTTAAAGTCGTTAAACTATCTGTTTGTTTTAAAACTTTGGCAGTAATGGCATCTAATTTTGCATAAGAACTTAATAATCCATCTGTAACCGAAATTTCTAATAAATATTGAGCTCGAGTTAATTCGTCTTTAGGGTCTATATAGCTAAAACTTTTATTTAATTCTTTAAAATCAATTGCATCATAATAGGCTTTTACTACATTTTCTGGAGACCTTTGTGTGTCGTTTTTAATATAAAACATATAACATGCATAAGTAATTGTAATAATTAAAACCACTGCCCAAATATGAAAAGCTCTTAAAACATTTCGCGAAAACTTAGAATAATCATTCTGAAAGTTAAAGTAAACAGGTTTAGGTCTTATTTTGGTTTTTAATCCATTTACAATTAAAGATTGTACGTTTAATGTAAACGCAATAAGTACTGTTAAAAACGGAATAATTCCCCAAATTATTTTTACCCAAGCAGGCACATCTTCTTTGGGTAAAATAGAAGAAACAGGTGGCACATTTAGTTTTTCCCAAACCATAATACCATTTTCTAATTGCGATAAACGTTGCCAACCACAGAAAAACAAAACAGGGTCGTAAAATTTATCATTAGAAAAAATATATTTTAAATTATACTTTTCTGGAGTTGTTAAAAATTGTTGTAAAGAACCTATACCTGCAACTCCTTTAAATTTCGAGTTTTCTAAACGCTCAATTGGTCTGGTTGTTAATTCAGGCAAACGTCTTGCTGAATGGTAATTGCCATCTACACTCATAGCATTAGATTGTGCAGCTAACCATGCCATTTGATCTCCAAAACCTAAAGTTAAATACCTCCAATGATCATGAGAATCTTGACTTAAAAAATTAACAATAGGGAGCATTTTTATTTTTTGAGGTTGAGAAGGTCTAAAATATCCTAAACTCATTGTAAAAATTACCATAGCAACGTAAAGAAATGCTAAAGTACCACCTAATAGTCTGTGATAAACTGCTCCAAATTTTTCTTGTATTAATACTTTTAAATCTCCTTCTACAAAACGATAAATAAATTCTCCAAATATTGGAATGGACATTATAGAGCCCCATAATGTAAATCTATCTAAAGTTAGAATATTAAAAGCAGTTTCTCCTAAAATCATTTTAGGTATAGGTGTTGTTCCTCCAGTTCCTAAAATTACTAACATGGTAAAAGATAATCCAAAAAACAAATATCTTTTGCTGTAATATCTGTAAAATATATAAGGTAAAATAAATAATAAAAGTCCCCAAGGAATTGTAAAAAACACCAAACCAGAAGAAGTAACTTCTATAAAACTATCTCTAGAGCCATGAGGAATAGGAACTTGAGTTATTGGGTTTTTTTTAGAGTTTAACCAATAAGGGAAAATACAAAAGATAATAAGAAACAATGAAGAAAACCCAAAAGCCAAATTTTTCTTTAACTGTTTAAAAAAAGTTTTTAGAAATAATGAGAATGTAACTTCTTTATATGAATCGACTTCTTCTCTTGCAACATCCATTATTACAGTACCTATTAGCGGAAAAATAAAAAATAACATTCCAAAAATAGGTGTCACATGATGAGATGTAACCGTTACAGATATTAATGAAAGTGATGTAAAAAAGAATTTATACTTACCTGTTTTAAGCCATAAATATATTTCGGGTAAAGCATGCATTAAAATAGAAACACCAACAATACTTGGTAATTGACCAAAAATATGCAACGTTTCTACAAAAGAAGAAGAAAAAACAGCTAAAATAGCAGCATAACCAGCTACGGTTCTATTTGATGTTATTAGTAAAGAATATCGATAAGCACCTGTTACAAATAAAATAATAGCTATTAAAGCAACTGTAAAAAGGCCAAATTTTAAACCTCCAATTAAAGACAAAGCACCAATAGTTTGGTGTACTAAAGGAGGATAACTCTGTACTGTAAATCCTGTATACCACCTGTAATTCCAAGGTTCAAACCAACTATTTGCATAATGATCTGCAAAAAATAAATGAATTAAAGCGTCATAAGTAGTTTCTAATGTAAAGAAAATAGTAGAGCCATGAAAAATAATAGCAAGTATTATTGCGGCTATTAAATATTTATTAGATTTTTCTTTCATTTAAAAAAGTACTCTCTTAATTATAATGTAAATATAAAATATTTTTAAGGATAGTTTTTTTTATTTGTCTAAAGTAAACTACCTTTCATCTAACTTAAACAACTGTTAAAACAATTATCACAAAAAAGAAAAGAAAACAGAAGTATTTTTGCTTCAGACTCAAACCAAAATTTATTATGAAAATATTAGCTATTGATGATCAAAAATTAGTTTTAATTCCACTAGAGAGTAGGTTAAAAGAAATGGGGTATGATGTTATAACAGAAACAGATGCCGTTAAAGGAATTGAATTATACAATTCTTTGCAACCAGATTTAGTAATTGTTGATATTAATATGCCAACTATTTCTGGTTTAGAAGTAGTTAAACATATTAGAGAAGAAAAAAAATCTGATACGCCAATTATGATTTTATCTGGTAACACAGATGACGAAATGATTACACAGGGTTTTGAGTTAGGTGTAAACGATTATATGAAAAAACCCTTAAGTTTAACAGAAGTTGGTTTAAGAACAAAAAGGTTAATTGGTGCTCCAGAAAATTTAGATGCTAACAAAAAATATTCAAATACTATTATTCAAGAAAGATGTGTAGGAGTCGTTATACCTTGTTACAATGAAGAAGAAAGGTTGTTAAGTAAAGAATTTACAGATTATATAGATAAAAATTCTGGTTATCATTTATGTTTTGTAAATGACGGAAGTAAAGACAAAACATTAGAAGTATTAAATAACCTAAGAAAAGGAAGAGAAGATTTTATTACTGTTTATGATTGTGAAAAAAACGGAGGAAAAGCAGAAGCAGTAAGACAAGGAATGCTGTATATGGCTAAACAAGAAGATTTAGATTATATAGGGTTTTTAGATGCAGATTTATCTACTGATTTAGCAGATTTTAACGATTTAGTTACTACAATTGAAGAAAATGATAAGTACAAAATAGTTAGTGGATCTAGAATTAGTAGAATGGGGGCTAATATTACCAAAGAATCTGCAAGAAAAATTATTAGTATGACTATTAATTATATCATTAGAAAGATTCTTAAAATGGATTTTAAAGACACACAATGTGGTGCTAAAATTTTCCACAAAGACGTAATAGAAGTTTCATTTAAAGATAAATTTGTAACACAATGGATTTTTGATGTAGAAATTTTTAGAAGAATAACTCTACATTATGGCTTAGATAAAGCTAAAGAAATGTTATGTGAACAACCTTTAAAAAGATGGATTCATGCAGATGGTTCTAAATTATCGATGAAAGATTCAGTAAAAATTGTTGGTCAATTAGCCCAAATAGCTTGGCATTATAGAAAATAAAAAATAGACAACTATAATTGGTGTATTTTATTAAAAATAATGCTGCAATAATTCCTAAATAAATAATAAAACAGAACAAAAATGAAAAAAGGAATCGTTATTATTTTTGATAAGAATGACATTAATATATCCGAAAACCAGCGATTAAAATCATATTTTAATAAAGATTTTAAGATTTGTCTTGTAAATAATGGTAATCATGTTAAATTGTTTAATTTTTTATACAAAATAAAAGAAAATTCAAAATGTCAAGTATCAATTTTAAACCTTAAAAAAGAAAAAAAATTTGATTTAGCATTAAAAGCAGGTGTTCGTTTTTTATTTAATAATGAAAATTTTAGTTTAATTTTACATATAAAACCAAATAATATTTTCAATAAAAAACTTATGAGTAAAATTGTAAAAATTTCTGAAGATGATTTGGTAGATAAAATAAATGAAAGAGTAATGTTAAGAAAAGTATATGCTCTTAATGAAATTGTAAATTGCTAATAAAAATGAAAAATACAAATCATAGAATATTAAGAATAGAAGGGAAAGTTCAAAATTATGATTGGGGAGGAAAAAGTTATATACCAACATTAGTTTCTCAAAATATTGATAAAGATGAAACTTACGCAGAATATTGGTTAGGAGCTCATTTAAAAGCACCATCAATTATTAAAATAGATAATGATAGCATTTCTTTAGATGATTTTTTAAATGAAAATAAAGTTGAAAACCTAGGAAAAAAAGTTGCTAATGATTTTGGGAAATTACCTTATTTATTTAAAGTTTTAGATGTAAACAAAATGCTTTCTATACAAGTGCATCCTTCTATTGAAGCTGCAATTATAGGATATGAAAAAGAAAATGAAAAAGGAATTTCTTTAACTGCTAGTAATAGAAACTATAAAGATCAAAATCATAAACCAGAAATAATGGTTGCTTTAAGTGATTTTTGGTTGCTACATGGTTTTTTAGAAAGTGAAAAACTAATAAAAAACTTAAAAGAAACTCCAGAATTAAGCTATTTATTAGATACTTTTTTAGAAAAAGGATATTTAGGTCTTTATAAAAAGGTAATGGAATATTCTCAAGAAGAAGTAAATAAGGTTTTAAAACCTTTGGTTGAAAGAATTTATCCTGAATATTTGAAGAATAAATTAGATAAATCTACACCAGAATATTGGTCTGCAAAATCAATAAAAGGAAATGATTTAGATAATATTGATAGAGGCATTTTCTCTATTTACTTTTTTAATATTTTAAATGTTTCTAAAGGAGAAGCTGTTTTTCAAGATGCAGGTGTACCACATGCTTATTTAGAAGGTAAAAATATGGAGTTAATGGCAAATTCAGACAATGTTTTAAGAGGTGGTTTAACAAGTAAACATATTGACGTTAAGGAGCTTATTAAAAACACAAAATTCGAAGAAACAATTCCTGAAATTTTAAATGGAAATAAAAATATTGAAAGTGGTGAAACCGTTTTTAAAACAAAAGCAAAAGATTTTGAATTAAGTAAAATAGAATTATCTAAAGACATCTCTAATAATTCTATTTCAAATTCTCTAGAAATATTAATTGCTATAGAAGGAAATGCTACAGTTACTCAAGAAAATGAATTAATGTCTATAAACAAAGGAGAAGCTGTTTTAATAAAAGCTAATACATCTTATACAATAACAACAAAATCTACTGTAGAAATTTACAAGGCAAGTGTTCCAAAAAACTAATTAAAGAAAGAGTTTTAATAACTTATCAGTACCAGAACTAGCAACATCATTAATAATAGTTAAATTATTAAAATCATTTTTAGAAACAGATGGTTTTGGATCTATAAAATAAATTGGTGTATTTTTTTTTACATAATTTATTAAACTTGCTGCAGGATAAACTTGCATAGAAGTACCTATAATTACTAATAAATCAGCTTTTTGGGTAATTTCTATTGCTTTATCGAGCATTGGTACCATTTCTCCAAACCAAACAATATGGGGTCTTAATTGATTTCCATTTGGACATTTATTACCTATAACCAAGTCTTTTTTCCAATCTAAAACCAAGTTTTCATCAGCAATACTTCTAACTTTTAAAAGTTCTCCATGCAAATGAGTAACGTTTTTACTTCCAGAACGTTCATGTAAATCATCAACATTTTGAGTAACTATTTCAACATCAAAATATTCTTCTAATCTTACTAAATTGAAATGGCCTTTATTAGGAGAAACTTCTAATAGTTGTTTTCTACGTTGATTGTAAAAATCTAAAACCAATTCAGGGTTTGCAGCAAATCCTTCAGGAGATGCCACTTGCATTACATCATGTCCTTCCCACAAACCATCTGAGTCTCTAAATGTTTTTATCCCACTTTCTGCGGAAATTCCTGCGCCTGTTAAAATAACTAATTTCTTCATAAGTAGTAAAAATAATAATAAAATGATAAGTTTGTATTTATGATTGATGAAAAACTATTAGCATATTTTGAAGGTTATTTAACTGATAAAAGAAAAACCCTTTTTAAAAAGGTTTTAGAAAATAGAACTAGACATTTTGCGGTAGTTTTAGAAGATATTTTCCAACCTCATAATGCAAGTGCAGTTGTTAGAACTGCAGATATTTTTGGAGTACAAGATGTGCATGCTATTGAAAACAAATACACCAATAAGGTTTCTAGGCATGTTGCAAAAGGTTCTCAGAAATGGATAACTTCTAAACGTTATAAATCTGATGGAAATAATACTAAAATTTGTTTAGATAACTTAAGAGAAAAAGGCTATCAAATTATAGCTACAACACCTCATAACAATTCTTGTTTATTGCAAGATTTTGACATCACCAAAAAATCGGCATTTGTATTTGGAGTAGAAGCAGAGGGCGTTTCAGATTATGTTAAGGAAAAAGCAGATGGATTTTTAAAAATTCCAATGGTTGGTTTTACAGAGAGTTTAAATATTTCTGTAGCAGCAGCTATAATTTTACAAGATGTTACTAATAAATTGAGAAATTCTGATGTAGATTGGCAATTATCAAAAGAAGAAAAAGAAATTTTGTATTTTAATTGGGTGAAAAAAACCATTAAAAATGTGGACAAAATTGAAACTCATTATTACGATAATTTAAAAGCTTAAAGGTTTTACTTTCTTTAAAAATTACAAATTATTATGATTTTAAATGGAGTAGGGTTCTATGATAAATACAAGAATTATTAATCTACAATCACTTTTTCAATAGTAGTAGTAGAGTCGCAACGTTTTACATACAAACTTACGTTTTCTAGTTCTCTTTTACCAGTTATAAAATATTCTGCACAAGGTTTTTGTCTTGCTTTACTTTTACTAAAATCAACATCACCATTATATAAAATAGTAGATATTTTTAAAGTATCAACATCAAATCTTTTCATTGTATTTTTTGCATCCTCAGAAAACAAACGTTTTTTAATTCTAATTGTTTTTAGTGTTCTTGCATCCATTCCGTAATCAAAAGTTGCTTGTTTTTTTTGCCAGAAAAAATAAACACCAATACAACCAATTGATAAACCTACTAAATAATAACCTATTCTTTTAATGAGCATTGTAAAAATTTGAAATGCAAATGTACTTTTTTGTATTGATAAACTGAATTATAATATCAATAAATTGATATCTCTAAAAGGGATATCAAACCAATCTGCAACAGTTCTATTAGTTAAAATTCCATGATAAAAATACATTCCGTTTCTTAAACTTTTATCAAAACGAGCAGCATTTTCAAAACCACCTTCTTCTGCTATATTTAACAAATACGGAGTAAAAATATTACTAATAGACAAAGAAGCAGTTCTAGCATATCGTGCAGGAATATTGGGTACACAATAATGTACAACACCATGTTTTATAAAAGTAGGTGTAGTGTGTGTGGTTACATTAGAAGTTTCAAAACAGCCACCTCTATCAATACTAACATCAATAATAACTGCACCTTCTTTCATGGTTTCTACCATTTCTTCTGTACCACAAATTGGCGATCTGTTTTTTCCTCTGATTGCTCCAATAGCCACATCTGCACGCATTAAGGCTTTTGCAATTGATTTTGGTTGCAATGTAGAGGTATAAATAGGAGCATTTAATGCATGTTGCAATTTGCGTAACTTGGTTAATGAATTATCAAAAACTTTTACTCTTGCACCTAATCCTAAAGCAGTTTTAGCAGCATATTCACCAACAGTTCCAGCACCAAAAATAACAACACTAGAAGGAGGGACCCCTCCAATATTACCAAGTAATAAACCATTTCCTTTGTTAACACCACTCATCAATTCTGAGGCAATTAATAAAGAAGCTGTTCCTGCAATTTCACTTAAAGATTTAACAATAGGATATGTGTTATGATCGTCTTTAATATAATCAAAAGCAACTGCTGTAATTCGTTTTTTTGCAAGGTTTTCGAAATAATCTTTGCATTGAGTTTTTAATTGAAGAGAAGAAATTAGAATCGTTTGTGGATTCATGTATTCAATTTCTGTTGCTGTTGGAGGTGCAACTTTTAAAACAATATTGCATTTAAAAGCTTCTTCTACATCATAAGAAATTTTTGCACCCGCTTCAGAATATTCTTTATCAGAATAATTTGCATTATCACCAGCACCTGTTTCTACAACAATTCTATGACCATGAGCACACAAAGCAGAAACTGCATCTGGCGTTAAACAAACACGTTTTTCTCCTAAATAGGTTTCTTTGGGCAGGCCTATAAATAACTCTCCTTTTTGCTTTTTAATCTCTAACATTTCTTCTTGCGGAAGCAATTCTTCTTTACTAAAAGGAGAAAATGAACTCATAGTTTGGTTATTTTATTTGAATATTACGTTGGTTGTCATCTAAAATAGATAAATGAATTTCAACAGCATCTAAAGGTAGTAAATTTTCTATGTTTTCTGGCCATTCTACCAAACACCAAGCATTATTATCGAAATATTCTTCAATACCTATATCTAAAGCTTCATTTTCATCTTCAATTCTGTAAAAATCGAAATGAAAGACTTTTTCTTTTTTTGAAGTTTCATATTCATTTACCAAAGAAAAAGTAGGAGAGGAAATGTTATCTAACACTTCTAATTGATTACAGATTTCTTTAATTAGTGTTGTTTTACCAACG
>NZ_JBDVJE010000011.1:0-181297 GCF_039939415.1 Polaribacter sp. | reverse complement strand
TGAGGAATAGGACCAGATACAATTAGAGATAGTTTTAGTTGTGGATTTGTGATAAATTTTTCTGAAAATGTATCATAATCAAATAAACGTTTAATGAGCTTAAAATTAAGTTCTATAGATTTACGGCTTATAACTCTTGTGGGTTGTAAAAAAACGATGTTATTATTAACGAAATCGAAATTTTTAATTGTTTTATAGCCTAACAATATAGGTCTTAAAGAACGTTTACTATCTGTATGATGAGCAGCTGTATGTACGGTAATAGATTCTTTTTCATTTGCAAAAATGGTAGACACTTGCATAAACGCTTTTATAATATCACGTTTACTCATTTGATGCATTTTTGTATCTACAGCTGTACCTAATAAAGCAACATTTGCAGGATTATGCCCATTAATGTTAATTAAATGTTCTTGTTGAATTTTATTGATGTTTACATTCATCCAAGAACGACTTTCCCAAGGGTAAACCATTTCTATTATTGAAAAGAATTCTCCAATATGCGCATTATGAAAAAAGAAATCTCTGGGTCCTTTTTTTATTCCTTTCTTTTTTAGATCTTCTTTTCTATGTCCACCTTCCCAATAGAAATCGTGGTTGTTGTTAATTACTGGTATGTCTAAATATTCAGAAATTAAAATGGTTGCTAATGCTAAAGAAACATTTCCTGGGTTAGAGCAGACGTTAATTAAATACAGTAAAGAAATATCATTTTCAGCAATATAAGTTCCTAATTTTTCTACAAGAATTAAAACTTCATTCCAAAATTTTCCAATTAAATCATTATACGTTTTGCTACCACGTTCCATTTTGGTATGAAAGAAATCTTTATACAATGGCCACGCATCAAAAGCTTCCATTTCTGGAATCACTTTTTGAAACGCATCTTTAGGTATTAGTTCATTTGCTTCATCTTTTATATTACCAGCAATAAAATGAATAGGTAGGTTAGGGTAAATGTTTTTAAAAATTTTGGCATATTTTTCTGTTTCTACAGTTATACCATCAATCGTATAATAAAACGTAAGAAATGCAACTCCTCCTTTGGTAATTTTTGTATTAAAATCTTTGCTTGTTCCGTTAAAGGGTAATTGAGATTTTTGTTCTTTAAATTTATCTAAAAATAAACCTAAATCAAACCAAGTATGTATGTTTTCTTTTTGTAGGTTTTTTACAGTGTTATTAATTTTTGTTATTTTTTGTTGACTCATTCTTTGTTTTTATAATTGAAATAAACTGCTTAATTTTTCTTCTAAGACTTCATAAGAAAAATATTTCTTACCAATGGTAAAATTATATTCACCAATTTCTAAGCAGCGTTTAGGATTGTAAATAATGTCTGACATTTGTTGAATACTTTCTGTTGTGAGTACTCCATCTTCAATCATTACAGTTTCAAAGCCTTTATTACCAATATCTTGCATATAAACAGGTTTGTAATTGTTTACAAAAATTGGTTTTTTAGCTAAAATTGTTTCTACAAAGGCATTTCCAAAACCTTCATAAGTACTAAAATAAGTAGCAGCTCTACCATGCGCATATACGTCAGATAAATCTTTATGATCTAATACTTTATCTGCAGCCCAAACTATTTGGTTAGAAAGGTTTAAATCGTGTATTTGATCAATTAATTCATTATAATACTCTTTGTTTTCATCATCATTATTGTTACCAGTAATAACTAATTTTAGTTTTTTATCATCTAATTTATCTATTAAAGAAATTGCGGTTTCAATACCTTTACGTCTAACAATTCTTGTTACTTGTAATAAAGCAATTTCATCATCTGTTATACCTAAATCTTTTAAGAAAAATTTGTTTTCAGGAGTTGGAACCCCGTAAACACGATTAAAATCCATTACATTGGGCACCAAAGTAGCATCAATATTAAATCTGTTTTTAAATGTTTCTACACCAAACGTGTTTATTACTGCATGCTTTACATTAGGTAATAATAAAGGGAAATTATTGTCTACATAATCGTTAATTTCTTTATGTACAGAAACATATCTTTCTCCACGTTCCCAATGAAAATCATGATCATGTGTTACAATAGGTAATCCCGTTTTTAAAATTAGTTTTTTTATGGCTACCCCCATAGAAAGTTGACAAGGTAATGCAGAGGCATTTTCAGAAAGGAGCATGTCAATTTTTTTATCATTTACCCATTTCAACATTTCTTGTGCAATCACGTCCGACCATTTTTCTACATGATCTAATAAAGGTGTAGGGTCTTTATCGGGTTCAAAAAATGCTTTGCGTTGTTCCCATTCTGCTTCAGCAGAAAAAAATGATAATGCCGGAAATAAATAATCATGCTCGTAATCCATTTGCCAAGATTCAAATTCTCCTGACATGATAAATACTTCATGACCTATTTTTTTTAAAATATCGATCCATTTTTCTGTTTCGAGTGCAACACCATCAACTCCTCCAATTCTTCCAATAATAATACCTATTCGCATATTCTATATTTAAGGTTTTTTTAAATATAGGTTTTTGTTGTAAAGAGAAAAAGGTTTTAAAAGGTAAAATTTTGTGAATTATCACTTATAAAATTAAAGGTTACTTTAATTATAACTTTTTAATTTTTGATAGTTTATTTTATTAAATTGATAATTCTGTTTTTGTTTAAAAAATGTGAAAATTATATTTTTATTGAAATAAATATCATTAAGTTGAGTCAACTTTGCGTTTTATTTATTAAAACAAGTTTTTTAGTAAAAATATTTTAATGTCAATTTGTTCTTAGTTGTAATTTTTTATTGTTAAATTTAATTAGAATTTAATTCTTCAAAATTATAAAGGCTTTTATCTAATAAATGAGAGGGTGAAACATTTTGTAATGCATTCATCATAATAGCATTTCTATTAGGAAATTCTTTTTCCCAATCAGCTATCATTTGTTTTACTTTTTTACGCTGTAAATTTTCTTGAGAACCACATAGATTACAAGGTATTATTGGAAAACTCAAGTAATCTGAATAAGTCTCAATATCACTTTCTTTGCAATAAGCTAAGGGTCTTAACACTATTAAATCTCCTGCATCATTTTTAAATTTTGGCGGCATAGTTTCCATCTTTCCTGAGAAGAAAAAGTTTAAGAAAAAGGTTTCTATGATGTCATTTCTATGATGTCCTAAAGCTAATTTGTTACACCCTAAATCTTTGGCAGCTTCATATAAAGTACCCCTTCTTAAACGAGAACAAAGACTACAAGTTGTTTTTCCTTCTGGAGTTTTATCCATAACCACTTTATATGTATTCTTTTCAATAATTTTATAAGTAACTTTTAATTTACTTAAATAATTGGGTAAAACTTCTTCAGGAAAACCAGGTTGTTTTTGATCTAAATTTGCGGCAATAATTTCAAAGGAAATAGGAGCTACTTTTTGAAAATACAATAACATATTGAGCATTGTATAACTGTCTTTTCCTCCAGAAAGACATACCATAATTTTATCTTTTGCTTCAATCATTGAAAATTGCTGAATTGCTTCTGCAACCGCACGCTGTAACTTTTTTGTAACCTGCTTCTGAGTTTCCATAAACGCAAAAATAATAGTTTATAACAAAGTGGATTCAATAATTTTAATTTAAAAATTTACTTTTTATATTTTTAGTTTAAAATTCAAACAAATAATAAAAAATTGATAAATATTTTATTTAATTAAATTTTTTATTCAATTATTTGGTTTCTTAATAATTAAATATAGATATTTGCATTATATAAAATAAGAACATGAACTTTATTCAAAATCGTCATCATCATTTTTACAATTGCTCTCAAGCGATTTAAAAATGTATTGAATAAAATCAAGATATTTATAAACCCGTTTGAGCAAATCAAACGGGTTTTTTTAATTTAAAAAAACCGTATTTGCTCAGGCATAAACAAAACTAAAAATGAGTAATTTAAGAATTGCAGTACAAAAATCAGGAAGGTTAAATGAAGATTCAATGAGAATCTTAAAAGATGTTGGTATTTCTATAGATAATGGAAAAGATCAATTAAAAGCAGCAGCAAGAAATTTTCCTGTAGAAGTTTTCTACTTAAGAAATGGAGATATTCCTCAATATTTAAAAGATGGAGTAGTAGATGCAGCTATTATTGGAGAAAATGTTTTAATAGAAAAAGGTTCAGACATTCAATTTATTGAGCGTTTAGGATTTTCTAAATGTAAAGTTTCTATAGCTGTGCCAAAAGATTCTGAAGCAAATTCATTAAAAGATTTAAGCGGAAAAAGAATTGCAACTTCATATCCAGAAACTGTAAAGAAGTTTTTAAAAGAACAAAACATTGATGCTCAGTTACACAAGATTAATGGTTCTGTAGAAATTGCACCAAATATTGGATTGGCAGACGGAATTTGTGATATCGTTTCAAGTGGAAGTACCTTATTCAAAAATGGTTTAAAAGAAATTGAAGTGCTTCTTAAATCTGAAGCAGTTTTAGCTGTTTCTCCGGCAATTACCGAAGAAAGAATGGCTATTCTACAGAAGATTCAGTTTAGAATTCAATCTGTTTTAAAAGGTAGAAATTCTAAATATATTTTATTAAATGCGCCAAATGATAAGTTAGAAAAAATTTTAAAATTATTGCCAGGTATGAGAAGTCCTACTGTTTTGCCATTGGCAGAAAAAGGATGGAGTTCTGTACATACCGTAATTTCTAAAAATCAATTTTGGGAAATTATTGATGAATTAAAAGCAAATGGAGCAGAAGGTATTTTAGTGTGTCCAATCGAAAAAATGGTGCTTTAATATTTTTATTTGGGCGTTTTAACGGGCTTTTCGCACTCGCTTTTTTTCTGAAAGAGAAAAAAGAGCTCAAACAAACGCTACAATCCCTAACGCTTACGCAAGTTTATAAAGAGTAATTATTATGAAAATTATTAATAACCCATCAAAAGAAACTTGGTCTCAAATTTTAGAAAGACCAACAAAAACTGTAGATGATATCGAAAAAACAGTAAACCAAATTTTTGAAGATGTTCAAAAAAATGGAGATACAGCTGTAAATAAATATACTTCTAGATTCGATGGAATAACTTTAGAAAACAATTTAGTTTCCTCAGAAGAAATTAATGAAGCAATTCATTTAGTTTCAGAAGAACTAAAAGAAGCAATTCAATTAGCTAAAACAAATATTACCAATTTTCATAAAGCCCAAAAAACGGATAAAGTTTTTGTAGAAACAGCTAATGGAGTAGCATGTTGGCAAGAAAAAAGACCTATTCAAAAAGTTGGTTTATACATTCCAGGAGGAACAGCACCTTTGTTTTCAACAGTTTTAATGTTGGCAATTCCTGCACAAATTGCAGGTTGTAAAGAAATTGTATTATGTTCTCCACCTAATAAAGAAGGAAAAATTCATCCTGCTATTTTATACACTGCACATCTTTGTGGAGTTACAAAAATTATTAAAGTTGGCGGAATTCAAGCTATTGCAGGATTTACTTTTGGTACAGAAACAATTCCACAAGTATATAAAATTTTTGGTCCTGGAAATCAATATGTAACTGTTGCAAAACAATTATCAACCAAACATGGTGTTGCAATTGATATGCCTGCAGGACCAAGTGAATTACTAGTATTAGCAGATGATTCTGCAAACGCAAGTTACGTGGCTTCAGATTTGTTAAGTCAAGCAGAACATGGAGCAGATAGTCAAGTTCTTTTAGTTTCAACATCAATAGAATTAATTAATGAAGTTGAAAAAGAAATTGAAAAACAATTAGCCGTTTTACCAAGAGTAAAAATTGCAGAAAAAGCAATAGCCAATTCAAAATCAATTTTTGTTGAAAATGATGAAATTGCCTTAAAATTGATAAATGAATATGGTCCTGAACACTTTATAGTTTGTACCAATAACAATGATTTTTATGTAGATAATATAGCCAATGCAGGCTCTGTTTTTATTGGTAACTATACTCCAGAAAGTGCAGGAGATTATGCTTCAGGAACCAATCATACATTGCCAACAAACGGATTTTCAAAATCATATTCGGGTGTGAATTTAGATAGTTTTACAAAAAGTATTACTTTTCAAAAAATATCTAAAGAAGGAATAAAAAACATTGGTAAAGCTATAGAATTAATGGCAGAAGCAGAAGGTTTAGATGCTCATAAAAATGCTGTAACTATACGTTTAAATGATTTAAAATAACAACGTAACGAATACTCCTTTTTTGGAGTCTTTTATATATGAAAACAGACTTTAACATCAGTAATTTAATTAGAGAAAACATAAAATCTCTAAAGCCATATTCATCTGCAAGAGATGAGTATAAAGATGCAACTACTAATGAAATGATTTTTTTAGATGCCAATGAAAATCCATTTGAAAATGGAGTAAATCGTTACCCTGATCCACATCAAAATGATGTTAAAGATTTATTGTCTGAAATTAAAGATGTTTCTAAAGAAAATATTTTGTTAGGTAATGGAAGTGATGAAGTTTTAGATTTAATTTTTAGAGCTTTTTGTGAACCTAATGTAGATAATATTATTACGTTACCGCCAACTTATGGTATGTATTCTGTTTTAGCAAATGTAAATGCTATTGAAAATAGAGAGGTTTTGTTAAACGATGATTTTGAGCCTAATGTTAATGCAATTTTACAAAAGGCTGATGCTCATAGTAAAATATTGTTTTTATGTTCTCCTAACAATCCTACAGGAAACAGTTTTACTGTTTCTGCAGTTGAAAAGTTGTTAAAAAACTTTAATGGTTTAGTGGTTTTAGATGAAGCTTATATTGATTTTTCTGAACAAAAAAGTTGGTTAGAAAAATTAGATAAATTTCCAAATTTAATAATAATACAAACCTTATCTAAAGCCTATGGTTTAGCAGGTATTAGATTAGGTACTTGTTATGCCTCAAAAGAAATTATTCAAGTTCTTAAAAATATTAAACCACCCTATAATGTTAATGAGCTAACACAACAAAGGGCAGTTGTTAGACTTCAAAAAATAGATGAAATATATAATGAAGTAGCTCAGTTAATTAGCGAGAGAAAACGTTTAAAAAAAGAGTTAGAATGTTGTGTAAATTATATTGAAAAAATTTACCCTTCTGATGGTAATTTTTTACTTTTAAAAGTTGATGATGCAACCAAAAGATACCATCAATTAATAGAATATGGAGTTGTAATTAGAAACAGAACAAATCAGCCTTTATGCGAAAATTGCTTAAGAATAAGTGTTGGTATTTGTGAAGAAAACCAACGATTAATGAGAGCTTTAAAGGCAATTCAATAATAAATACCCTTTGATTCTTATTAAGTTTAGAATCAAAAAAAAAGAATAGAATGAGTAAAAAAGTATTATTTATAGATAGAGATGGAACTTTAGTATTAGAACCACCTGTAGATTATCAATTAGATAGTTTAGAAAAGTTAGAATATTACCCAAAAGTATTTCAATATATGGCAAAAATTGCCTCAGAATTAGATTACGAATTGGTAATGGTTACAAATCAAGATGGTTTGGGTACAGATTCTTTTCCTGAAGACACTTTTTGGCCGGCCCAAAATAAAATAATTACTGCTTTTGAAAAAGAAGGTATTGTATTTTCTGAGGTTTGCATAGATAAAACATTTCCGCATGAAAATGCAATAACCAGAAAACCAAGAACAGGTTTATTAACAAAATATTTTTCTGAAGCATATGATTTAGAAAACTCTTTTGTTTTAGGTGATAGAATTACGGATATGGAATTGGCTAAAAACTTAGGGTCAAAAGGGATTTTCTTATCAGAAGATCCAGAATTAGGAGCTGATGAAATAGAAACTTCTAAACAAGAAATTTTAGACTGTATTGCTTTAACTTCTACAGATTGGAAAGCTATTTATGAGTTTTTAAAATTAGAAGATAGAGTTTCTGAAATTACTAGAAACACTAATGAAACAAAGATTTATATCAAATTAAATCTAGATGGTTCTGGTAAAAATGATATTTCTACGGGAGTAAAATTTTTCGATCATATGTTAGATCAAATAGGTAGACATGGAGCTATGGATTTAACAGTAAAAGTTGATGGAGATTTAGAAGTAGATGAACATCATACCATAGAAGATACAATGATTGCTTTAGGAGAATTATTCAACAAAGCATTAGGAAATAAATTAGGAATAGAACGTTATGGTTTCTGTTTACCAATGGATGATTGTTTAGCACAAGCAGCAGTAGATTTTGGAGGAAGACCTTGGTTAGTTTGGGATGCAGATTTTAAACGAGAAATGATTGGCGATATGCCAACAGAAATGTTTTTACATTTGTTTAAGTCATTTACAGATGGCGCAAAATGTAACTTAAACATTAAAGCAAAAGGCGCAAACGAACACCATAAAATAGAAGGAATCTTTAAAGCATTTGCAAAAGCCATGAAAATGGCTGTAAAAAGAGATGCAAAAAAAATGTTTCTACCATCAACAAAAGGAGTTTTATAAATGAAATTAGTAATTATAGATTATGGCGCTGGTAACATTAAAAGCATACAGTTTGCTTTTAAACGTTTAGGAGTTGATGCTGTTTTATCAAATAATATTGATGAAATAAGAGCTGCTGATAAAATTATTTTCCCTGGTGTTGGAGAAGCAAGTTCTGCAATGCAAATGTTGCAAGAAAGTGGTTTAGATAAAGTAATTCCTACTTTAAAACAACCAGTATTAGGTATCTGTTTAGGAATGCAATTAATGTGTAATTCTTCTGAAGAAGGAAATACAAAAGGTTTAGGAATTTTTGATGTAAAAGTTAAAAAGTTTTCTAAAGCTGTTAAAGTTCCACAAATGGGTTGGAATGTTATTTATAATTTAGAATCGGAGTTATTTAAAGATATTAAAGAAAAAGAATTTATGTATTTGGTGCATAGTTTTTATGCTGAAGAATGTAAAGAATCTATTGCTACTACAGATTATGAAATTGAATATGCTTCTGCATTACAAAAAAATAATTTTTACGGAACACAGTTTCATCCAGAAAAGAGTGGAGTTGCAGGAGAAAAAATATTAAAAAACTTTTTAAATTTATAAAATAGTATGGCAAGAAAATTAATAAGTTCAGGTTCTTCATTCGAAAAAGAAATGGGATATTCAAGAGCTGTAGTAGAAGGAGATTGGGTTTTTGTTTCTGGAACTACAGGATTTAATTATGACAATATGACAATTGCTGATGATGTTGTTAATCAAACTGAGCAATGCTTAAAAAATATTGAAGGTGTTTTAAAGGAAGCAGGTTCTAGCATGAGTAAAATTGTACGTGTTACGTATATTTTACCTGATGCTTCAGAATTTGAACAATGTTGGCCAGTTTTAAAAAAATATTTAGGAGATGTTAGGCCAGCTGCAACTATGTTTTCTGCAGGTTTATCTGATGAAAGAATGAAAATTGAAATTCAAGTTACTGCTTTAAATAAATAAATGATGAGAATAATTCCAGCTATAGATATTATTGACGGAAAATGTGTTCGATTAACAAAAGGAGAATATGACACAAAAAAAATTTACAATGAAAATCCGTTAGAAGTTGCCAAAGAATTTGAAGCTGCTGGTATTGAGTATTTGCATGTTGTAGATTTAGATGGCGCCAAAGCAAGTCAGATTATCAATTATAAAGTGTTAGAACAAATTGCTTCTAAAACCAATTTAAAAATTGATTTTGGTGGTGGTTTAAAATCTGATAAGGATTTAGAAATTGCTTTTAATTCTGGAGCAAATCAAATTACAGGAGGAAGTATTGCTGTTAAAAACTCACAAATTTTTGAAAATTGGATTTCAACATATGGTTCAGATAAAATTATTTTAGGAGCCGATTTTTATCCTGATAATTTAGGAGGTAAAATTGCAACAAATGGTTGGCAAGAAGAAAGTAGTTTAGAGTTGATTCCTTTTATTTCTGATTATCAGCAAAAAGGAATTCAGTATGTAATTTGTACAGATATTTCTAAAGACGGAATGTTACAAGGACCAAGTTTTGATATATATCAACAGATTTTATCAAATGTAAACCCATTAAAATTAATTGCTTCTGGAGGAATTTCTACATTTGATGAATTACCAAAACTAGCAGAAAATGGTTGCGAAGGTGTAATTATTGGAAAAGCAATTTATGAAAGTAAAATCAGCTTAAAACAATTAGAACAATTTATAATTAATAATTAAATGTCAGTTCGAGGAAGAATGACAAAGTAATCTATTATTTAGAAAAAGATTGCTTCATTTTATTCGCAATGACAAATTACAAATATGTTAACAAAAAGAATCATACCTTGTTTAGATATTAAAAACGGAAGAACTGTAAAAGGAGTAAATTTCGTTAATTTAATTGATGCAGGAGATCCTGTAGTTTTAGCAAAACAATATGCTGAACTTGGTGCAGATGAATTAGTTTTTTTAGATATTTCTGCCACTTTAGAAGGTAGAAAAACCATGATAGAAATGGTGCATCAAGTAGCAGAACAAGTAAACATACCATTTACAGTTGGTGGCGGGATTTCATCAGTAGAAAATGTAAATGAATTATTAAAATGGGGAGCAGATAAGGTTTCTATCAATTCATCCGCAGTAAAAAGACCTGATTTGGTAAATGAATTGGCAGAGAAATTTGGAAGTCAATGTGTAGTTGTTGCAATTGATGCAAAACAAATTGATGGAGAATGGTTTGTGCATTTAGCAGGAGGAACCATTCCTACAGATATCAAGCTTTTTGAATGGGCAAAAGAAGTAGAAAAACGTGGAGCAGGAGAAATATTGTTTACTTCTATGAATCATGATGGTACAAAAGCAGGTTTTGCAAATGAAGCTTTGGCTTACTTATCTGAAATTTTAAATATTCCAATTATAGCTTCTGGTGGTGCAGGAACTATGCAGCATTTTACAGATACTTTTAAAGAAGGAAAAGCAGATGCAGCTTTGGCAGCAAGTGTTTTTCACTTTGGAGAAATTCCTATTTTAGAATTAAAACAAGAATTAAAAAAGAATAACATTCCAGTACGATTGTAATGTCATTAAGAGGAAGAATGATGAAGTAATCTTATTATAATAAAACAGATTGCCACAGCAAATTATCATTTGCTTTTCAATGACAGACAAAATAAAAAATTATGAATATAGATTTCAATAAAAATAAAGACGGATTAGTGCCAGCTATCATTCAAGATGTAACAACAAAAAATGTGTTGATGTTAGGATATATGAATGAAGAAGCTTTTACTAAAACACAGGAAACAAAATTAGTAACATTTTTCAGCAGAACTAAAAATCGTTTGTGGACAAAAGGTGAAGAAAGTGGAAATGTATTGAATTTAGTAGACATTAAATTAGACTGTGATAATGATACTTTATTAATACAAGTAACCCCAAATGGACCAACTTGCCATAAAGGAGATGATACTTGTTGGGCTGAAGAAAACAAACAATCTTATGGTTTCTTTTCTACGTTAGAAGATGTGATTACAGAAAGGGTTGCTAATAAAGATACAAAAAAATCTTATGTTGCTTCTTTGTTTTCTAAAGGAATTAATAAAGTTGCTCAGAAAGTAGGAGAGGAAGCTGTAGAGACAGTTATTGAAGCTATGGACAATAATGATGATTTATTTTTGTACGAATCTGCAGATTTATTATTCCATTATTTAATGTTGTTACAAGCAAAAGGATTTACTTTAAAAGATATTGAAGCTGAATTAAAAGGAAGACATAAGTAATTTCTTATTTTTGATAATATTAACAAGTAATTTTAATTAAGTATGTACAAAGTCAAAATAGCATTTCGTTTTTTTTTATTAATATCAATTTTTAGTTATACAAATTGTGTAGCTAAAAAAAATAGTGTTAAAAAAGGTAGGATTGAGGAAGAAATGACAGTTACTAAAGATACTAATTTTGTATGGAAAAACTGGTATTTATCTGTACCAATTGACAGGGGGGGGAGTTCAAAAAAAGCAACCTCAATTTATTCTGACAAAATTATAAATGATAGTCTTTCATCAGAAGAAAAAAAATATTTTTATAAAAATCCTGATAATAGCTACACCTTTTATACCAAATTTACCGGTTTTACAACTTCTGGTCGAGCAGAACTAAATGCTGGAAAATATTGTAGAACAGAGTTAAGAGAATATTGGAAAGGTATAAATAATACAGATGATAACTGGTATATGAATTCTGGAACTCATGAAATGGAATCTACTCTAAAAGTAAATTATTGTGAAGGAAAAGGACAAACATACGTTGCTCAAATTCATGGTAAAAAAAGTGCAACTTTATCGGGTTCTCCTGCAACTGTAAAAGTACAATGGAAAAAAGGGAATATTGTTATAGAGTATTATGTAAAACCTGTAAATGGTATTTGGACAAGTAAGTATGATAAAAAAATATTAATTGGTAAAGTAGATAATGAGAAGTTTACAATTAAACTTCGTGTTGTAGATGGTAAATTAGAATATGCTTTAATTTGTGAAGCTAAAAATATTGATAAAGAATATACCGTTTTGTATGACTATGTAACTAATGGTTATAATTTTGATAATTATTTTAAAACCGGTAATTACTTTAAATGGAATTCTGATTATAAGAAAGCATCAGAAGTAGTATTATATAGTGTTAAAACAGCTCATTACTAAACTAACAATAAATTACATTTAAAGCGACCAAATAAATATCTTATTGTGATTTTTTAGGTTTTTTAAAATGTAAAAAAAGCGCATTAAAATGATATCTTTTACTTTCTGTTTTTAAATCAAATTGCTGAATATACTATTATAAAAGCTATAGATACTTATTGTAATAAAAAAAAACAAGCAAAAGGATTTACTTTAAAAGATATTGAAGCTGAATTAAAAGAAAGGTATAAGTAATAATAATTTAAAAAAGGCATTGTTTCATAAAGTGTGTAAGTTTTTTATTAACTATATATTTTATACTCTTATGAGATCAGAAGATTTTTTAAACGATGATTTTTTAAAACAATTTAATAATGGTTCAGAGCTAAACAGCTTCATTGAATAACTTCACAAACCAGGAGTTGAAAAGATTTTAGAAGGCGAACTCGATTGCTCATTTAGATTATGATAAATATCAGAAAAGTAAAGCAAATAACTTACGAAATGGTTACAAAAAAAGAAGTTAAAAACTACTCTAGGTAAAAATGAATCTTCTGCTTTTTGGATGAGCATTTTAACAGATATAAAAGCCAGAGGAACTCAGGATATATTAATCACAGCAACCTATAATTTAAATGGTTTTACGGCCACTATAAAACCATTTTCCCAAATTCAACTACTCAAATTTGTGTAATTCATCAAATTAGAAACTCTTTATGACCCTGTAAGCCTCCATTCAATAACTTAATGCAACTTTCCTTAACACAAACACATTAGCGATTTTTTTCAAAAACATTTCCCAACAAAATCAACAAATAATTTCCTAACAATTAAACTTTGATTATTTTTATCAAAATTTAAGAAGATGAGTCAGAAGGAAGAATTTTTTGAATACATTAATAACGGATACAAAACCAAAGGAGATTTTTTAGAGTTGGGTGCAGCTATGTTGGGGGAAGAAACCATAACAGATGCAATTGTAAAAGTTCCTTTAAAAACTTTAAATAGACATGGTTTAATTGCTGGTGCAACAGGTACAGGTAAAACCAAGACTTTACAAGTTTTAGCAGAAAACCTTTCAGATAAAGGGATACCTGTGTTGTTAATGGATATTAAAGGAGACCTTTCTGGTTTAGCAAAAGCAAGTGCTGGTCATGCAAAAATTGATGAACGTCATGCAAAAATTGGTTTTCCTTTTGAAGCTAAAAAATTTCCAATAGAAGTTCTAACAATTTCTGAACAAGATGGAACAAGATTACGTGCAACTATATCAGAATTCGGACCAGTTTTACTTTCAAGAATTTTAGATTTAACAGAAACGCAAAGCGGAATTGTAGCCATCATTTTTAAATATTGTGATGACAATAAATTACCTCTTTTAGATATTAAAGACTTTAAAAAAGTATTACAATATGTAACGCAAGAAGGTAAAGAAGAAATACAAAACGAATATGGACGAATTTCAACATCTTCTACAGGTGCAATCTTGCGTAAAATTGTAGAAATAGAACAACAAGGAGGAGATTTATTTTTTGGTGAAAAATCTTTTGAAGTAGAAGATTTAGTAAGAACCAATGAAGATGGTAAAGGAATTATTTCTGTTTTACGTTTAACAGATATACAAGACAAACCAAAGTTGTTTTCTACATTTATGTTACAATTATTAGCAGAGGTTTATGAAACTTTTCCTGAACAAGGAGATAGTGGTAAACCAGAGTTAATCATCTTTATAGACGAAGCACATTTAGTTTTTGAAGAAGCTTCTAAAGCTTTATTAAATCAGATAGAAAGCATTGTAAAGTTAATTAGGTCTAAAGGAATTGGTTTGTATTTTGTAACTCAAAACCCTAAAGATGTGCCAGAAGATATTTTAGCGCAATTAGGTTTAAAAGTACAACATGCGTTAAGAGCTTTTACGGCAAAAGATAGAAAGGCAATTAAATTGGCGGCAGAAAATTACCCAGATTCAGAGTATTATGATACCAAAGAAGTGTTAACACAATTAGGTATTGGGGAAGCATTTGTATCGGTTTTAAACGAAAAAGGAATTCCAACTCCGTTAGCAAGAACAATGTTACGTGCACCAATGAGTAGAATGGATATTTTAACAGACAAAGAATTAAAAAATGTAATTAATAACTCACGTCTTTTTTATAAATACAATGAAAACTTAGATAGAGCTAGTGCGTACGAGTTATTAAATTCTAAGATAGATAAAATTAATAAAGCAGAAGAAAAAGCTATTAAGGAAGAAGCAGATAAAAAAGAAAGAGAAAAAAGAGCCAAAGAAAAAGAGAAGGAAAGACAAAGAGAACAAAGAGCTTCTAGAACATATACAAGAAGAAGTACAAGGCAAAACCCAATAGTAAAAGTATTAACTAGTGCTACTTTTATAAGAGCAGCATTTGGCATATTAAAAAAAGTATTGAAATAACAAAATCAACAAAACAACGTTTTAATAAAGAACAAAAACAATAACATGATTAAAAAGAATATATTACCAATTATGCTTATAGCATTTTCATTACTAATTGTTAGTTGCAGTAATAACAGTAAATTTAAAATAGAAAAAGGTAGAGTAGGTGAGTTAACACCTCAAACTACCATTCAAGATTTAAATAAAATTTTTGCAAACGATTCTATTGTAGTCAATTTAAGCGAAGGTGCTCAAGGAGAAAACTATTTTCAAGAAGATGATGAATATTATATTTTTGAAAAAGGAGGTAAGTTGTTGTTAAAAATAATGCCAAAAGAACAATTAGATTCTACATCAACCATAAAAAGTATAGAAATTCTAGACGAGCGTTTTAAAACAGAATCTGGTATTACACTAAACTCTAGGTATTCAGAAATTAATGCAAATAACAACATTAATAGGGTAGAATCTACATTACAATCTGCAACGTTGTTTTTAGATAATTTAAACACAACTATTACAATAGATAATGAAGAATTGGGTTTAAAAGAATTTAATACTCAAAAAGTATCTAAAGAGCAAATTCCAGATTTAGCAAAAATGAAATCATTTATAGTATGGTTTAATTAGGGCGTATTTTGTTCGTTTTATTTTAAAACAAAACCGCGCTTTCCATTATATCTTTTTATGCTGATAATTCAGTAATTTAAAACACTTATTTAGTAAATAATAATTAATGTTATATTTATTTAATAAGTGTTTTTAGCCTAAAAAGGATGCCATTTCAATCGTTTACGCAAAACCAATTAGTATGAAAAAAAAATATACAATTCAAAAAACACCATATATAGTACCAACAACAGATGGTAAATTAATAGAAGAACATTTTGGAAACGCTTCAAATAAAAATACTCAAATTAGTTTAGCACATATGGTTGCACCTTCTGGTTGGAGTGAACCGTTTCAAACTCCAGAATTTGATGAATATACCTACATAATAAAAGGAAAAAAACAATTTATTATAGATGGAGAAACTGTTGTTTTAGAAGCAGGTCAATCTATAAAAATTGAAAAAAATGTAAGAGTTCAATACTCAAATCCTTTTACAGAACCTTGTAATTATATTGCCATTTGTTTACCGGCTTTTTCTATAGATTTAGTAAATAGAGAAGAAGATTAACTTTTTTTTCTAGTTAAATAAAATGGTAAATACAAAATTAAAAAGTATGGAATTACAATTAATTCTACAACAAAAATATAGTTAGGCCAATCACCAAAAACATCTAAAAGTGTTGCTGCATTTGGTTTTCTATTTGTATAAAAATAATTAGACCCTAAAATAAAATTCAAAACAAACATAAAGCCCATATAGATTTGCATACCTAAAAAAGCTTTAAAAACACTTTTTAGTGTTGGTCTCATTTTATAAATAAAAGTAGCATACATCATAAAAATTACTAATCCTGCATGTATGTACCAATACCTAAAAAAACGAAAATTTAAAAAATTATATTCACTCGGTGTTATTAAAGATTGCATAGTTCCTGCTAGAACAAGGAATAAGAAAATTTCAAAATAAATTAGCTTTTTTGTAATTGAAAGTATAGGTATAACTAAAGCTAAAAAACTACAAAGATGTAAAGGTAAATCTTTTTGAAGATTAAAATTTCCTTTATAAATATGTAAAAGAGTTGTAAAAATTACAGTTAGCGATAATGAAATAGAAAATAAGTTACCAATTTGATACTGTTTCTTTTCTGGTAATTTTTTTGAAAAAAGAATAAGTAAAACACCAAATAATATACAAAAAAAACAACTGTTAAATGTTGTAATGTAAAAGGAGTAAAGTTGCTGTTTTCTAAGAGAAAAAAATATTTCAATAAATATTTTTTTTGTTTCTGCAATATAATAAAAAACGAGCCAAATAAATTTAGCTCGTTTTTTTATAATAAAGAGTACATATTAGCTATTTCTTTGGCAAGCTAATAAAGTATTTTTTAATAACATTGCAATTGTCATTGGACCAACTCCACCAGGTACAGGTGTAATAAATTCAGATTTTTTTGCAACTTCATCAAAAGCAACATCACCAACTAATCTAAACCCATTTTTTTTGCTAGAATCTGGTAAACGAGTAATTCCTACATCTATTACAGTTACATTATCTTTTACCATATCTGCCTTTAAAAACTCTGGTATACCAATAGCTGCAATAATAATATCTGCTTGTAAAGTAATTTCTTTTAAGTTTTTAGTTCTACTATGACACATAGTAACAGTAGCATTACCCACTTTTCTTTTTTGAGATAGTAAAATACTCATAGGGCTACCAACTATATGACTTCTTCCTAAAACAACAACATGTTTTCCAGAAGTTTCAACACTATACCTTTCTAGTAATTCTAAAATTCCGAAAGGTGTTGCAGAAATAAATGTAGGCAAGTTTAAGGCCATTTTTCCAACGTTAGTTGGGTGAAAACCATCTACATCTTTATCAGGATCTATAGCCATTAAAACTTTTTGTTCATCTATATGTTTTGGTAATGGTAATTGAACTATAAATCCATCAATATCTTTATCAATGTTAAGAATTGCAATTTCATTTAGCAAATCTTCTTCAGTTGTTTCTTCTGGTAATCTAAGTAATGTAGATTCAAAACCAACGCGTTCACAAGCTTTTACTTTGGCATTTACATAAGTAATACTTGCGCCATCATTACCCACAATAACAGCAGCTAAATGTGGTGTTTTGTTACCTCGATCTTTTAAATCTCTTACCTCTAAAGCAATTTCTTCTTTAATTTCTGCAGATGTTTTTTTTCCGTCTAATAAAATCATGTTTTGTTTAAAATATATATGGTAATTGTTATGTTATTTTTATTAAATTTTTTTAATACTGTGTAGTTTTTATCTAAAAGTAGATACTCTTCATCATTTAAATTATAAACAGTAGCATAAAGAACGTATTTGTTTTTACCTGTAAATTTAGTAAAAGATTTTTTATTATTACTTAAGTCTATATTATCTAAAATAGTACTATTTGGAAAAAAACTAGCTACTTCAGAAATATTTATATTATTATTATTTAGGTATTCAATAGCATGGATTCTTAATTTGTGATAAGGAACATGAGCTAAAGTAGCATCCCAACCTTGAGAAATTTCTCTTGGATAAATCCATAAATTTCCTGTTAATAAACCTAAAAATAATAATATATAAATTAATTTTTTTTTAAAATAATAGTTATTTATAGTTATAAATACTAATACGTTGAGACTACAAAATGAAACAATAAAATATCTATGGCCAAAAGCATTTGTAGAAATTAAAACAGCAATAACAATAAAAATTATTGTAGAAAAAGAAAGTAATAATAACTGTTTACTTTTTTTAGAAGTGATTATTTTTTTTCCGTAGAAGAATAAACTAATAATTAAAAATAATAATAAAAAAACTCTTCCAAAATCAACAAAACGATGAATTAGAGTGGCCAAATTTTTTAAAAAAATTTTTGGGGTTGCAATTTTCCATAAACTAGCCCATGGAGAATCTGGGTGTGTTTGTAACCAACCTTTTGTAAGTAAACGCCAAGAAACAAATATTATACCAGGTAAACTACTTAAAATGTAAACTAAAATAAATCTAAAGTTTAAAATAGATTTAAGACTTTTTTTATTGAATAAGTATTTATTTAGAATATCAAAAAATAGAATACCCCCCAATAACATCATACTTCTAAAAGAAATAATACTTAAAAAGAATAAACCAATAAATTTTAATCTTATATTTTTAAATAAAATTCCGTTTATAGTTAAAAAAAAGAAGAAAACAATGATTACTTCAGGATTTACTAAAACAAATTGAGTAGATAGTGTTGGGTCTATTATTAAAAGTAAAAAAGCAAAAATTTGTTTTTTTTGTTGCTTTACAAAATAAGTTATAAATTTAAATAACTGATAAAAAACCCCAATTGTAAAGGGTAACATTAATAAATGACTTACCCATAATTTATGACCAAATATTTTCCATAAAATTGCTAATAGAAAGCCTAAAAAAGGAGGGTGACCAGGGTCGAATTCATTTGGAATTGTCCAATCAAAAATAGAATTATAAAATAATTGATTACCCATTTTTGAAGCAAAAAGAACATTGTCCCAAAACATTCCATTGTTTTTTGATATAAAAAAAATACAAAAGCCCAAGAGAACAAAAAGAAAGTTTTTCTTTTTTTCGAAATTAAATGATTTTGTATTTAAATTAAACATTTTGTATAAAAAAAAGCTGTTTTTAAAACAGCCTAATTATTTTTATTTCATTCCTTTCATCATTTGCATCATCTTTCTGCCACCACCACCTTGCATCATCTTCATCATTTTACTCATTTGGTTAAATTGCTTCATTAACTGATTTACTTCTTGTATAGACGTTCCAGAACCTTTTGCAATTCTTTTCTTTCTACTTGCGTTTATTGAAGTAGGTGTACTTCTTTCTAAAGGTGTCATAGAGTGTATAATTGCTTCTATACCTTTAAAAGCATCATCATCAATATCTACATCTTTCATTGCTTTACCAGCACCAGGAATCATACCTACTAAGTCTTTCATGCTACCCATCTTTTTGATTTGTTGAATCTGACTTAAAAAGTCGTCAAAACCAAATTGATTTTTAGCAATTTTCTTTTGTAGTTTTCTAGCTTCTTCTTCGTCGTATTGGTCTTGTGCTCTTTCTACTAAAGAAACAACATCTCCCATTCCTAAGATACGATCTGCCATTCTATCTGGATGGAAAACATCTATGGCATCCATTTTTTCTCCAGTACCAATAAATTTAATTGGTTTGTCTACAACAGATTTAATAGATAATGCAGCTCCACCACGAGTATCACCATCTAATTTTGTAAGTACAACACCATCAAAATTTAAAATATCATTAAAGGCTTTAGCTGTATTTACAGCATCTTGCCCTGTCATAGAATCTACAACAAATAAAGTTTCTTGTGGATTTACTGTTTTATGAATGTTAGAAATCTCAGTCATCATTTCTTCATCAACTGCCAAACGACCAGCTGTATCAATAATAACTACATTTTTTCCATTTGCTTTTGCGTGTTTTATAGCATTTTCAGATATTTCTACAGGATTGTTGTTCCCAACTTCTGCATAAACTTCTACACCAATTTGTTCTCCAACAACTTGTAATTGATTAACAGCGGCAGGTCTATAGACATCACAACCAACTAATAAAACTTGCTTTGCTTTTTTATTTTTTAAAAAGTTGGCTAATTTTCCTGAAAAAGTGGTTTTACCAGAACCTTGTAAACCAGACATTAAAATAACAGTTGGCGATCCACCTAAGTTTACACCTACAGTTTCTCCCCCCATTAGCTCCGTTAGTTCATCTTTAACTAACTTTACCATTAATTGTCCTGGGTTTAATGTAGTTAATACATCTTGCCCTATGGCTTTAATTTGTACTCTTTTTGTAAATTCTTTGGCAATTTTAAAGTTAACATCGGCATCTAATAACGCTCTTCTTACTTCTTTTAAAGTTTCTGCAACATTTACCTCGGTAATTTTACCATGACCTTTTAAGGTGTGTAAGGCTTTATCTAATTTTTCGCTTAAATTATTAAACATAAATTGTCTTCTTTTTTAGGAAGCACAAATATATGAATTAGAGTCGATTTGTAAACTGATTACGAATACTTTTTTGTATACATTTTTTTTAAAAAAAAATGATAGATATTAATCAATTTTAAAGAAAAGTGATTAATATCTATTTTTATAAAGAGTATTAACTATAAGAAACTAAGTTAGTATTTTCTAAAGGATAATATTTATTACTAATCAAATAGATAATACTAAATAAATATGTAGTAACTATTTTGTTTCAGGAACAAATTTTAGAGCAACACCATTAATACAATGTCGTTTTCCTGTAGTTTTAATTGGTCCATCATTAAAAGCGTGTCCTAAATGACTACCACAAGTATTACATTTTAACTCTGTTCTAGCGTATCCAATTTTATAATCAATATCTAATTCTACATTGTTTTTTATAGCTCTATCAAAAGAAGGCCAACCAGAACCAGAATTATATTTATGAATAGATTTATAAAGAGGGGTATTACAAGCTTTACAAACATAAGTACCTTTTGCTTTATTTTTATTAAATTCACTTGTAAATGCTCTTTCTGTACTTGCTTCTCGCAAAACATTATACTCTAATGGTGTTAATTGTTTTTTCCATTCTTCATCCGTTTTTTCAATTTTATAAGTTTTCTTTTCTTCGGATGAAGTTTGAGCTGTACTAGAACAGTTTAGAAATAAAAGAACAAATACTAAAACAACTATTTTTTTCATGATTAATAAGTTTACATGTTTTATATTTTGACGAATAACAATCTTATAAATTACAAGAAGTAGATTCTAATTTTTTTTTTTGATTAATATAGTATATGTAATTTTATATAATGTAATTTCTTTTTAAAAAGTGACATTTTGTAGTATATTGTGTCTTAGTAATAGTGATTATAAAATTTATTTAGATGAAAAAAATAGTTGTTTTAGTATTTGTAGTTTTCCTTTTTATAGAGTGCAGCACAGTGCCAATTACGGGAAGAAAACGTGTGAATTTTGTAAGTGATGCACAGGTTTTACCAGCAAGTTTTGCTCAATATACAAGCTTTCTAGAAGAAAATAAAGTTTCTACTAATAGAGAAATGAGCAATCAAATTAAAAGTGTAGGTAAAAATATTTCTGCTGCTGTAGATCGTTTTATGCGAGCTAATAATATGAAAACTGAAGCAGATTCTTACAAATGGGAATTTAATTTAATAGAAGATAAAACAGTGAATGCTTGGTGTATGCCAGGAGGTAAAGTTGTTTTTTATACTGGTATTATGCCAATTTGTGATAACGAAGATGGAGTAGCAGCTGTTATGGGGCATGAAGTTGCACATGCTTTTGCAAAACATGGACAAGAAAGAATGTCTCAAGGCCAACTACAACAATTAGGAGGTTTAGCAGTTGCTTTAGGAACTTCTAATAAAGATCCTAAAACACAACAACTTTGGAACACTGCTTTTGGTATTGGCTCTGGATTAGGAATGTTAAAGTTTAGTAGAGTTCATGAACAAGAAGCAGATAGGTTAGGTTTAGTTTTTATGTTGATGGCAGGTTATGATGGAGTAGAAGCTGCAGAAGTTTGGGTTAGAATGAGTAAATTATCTAATGGTTCATCTCAACCAGAAATTTTAAGCACACATCCTTCTAATGAGTCTAGAATTCAAGATTTAAGAACTTATTTACCAACTGCAAGAAAATATGCTGATCAATACAATGCTATTGGTAATGAGAAATAAAAAAATAGGATAAGAAATACTTTCCTTATATTGTAACCGTTCAAAAAAAAAAATTTTGAACGGTTTTTTTTATAAAAAATAATCTATGTTAAAAATTGGAGATAAAAAATTAATTAATGCTTGGGCCTTTTATGACTGGGCGAATTCCGTTTATTCATTAGTAATTAGTACAGCAGTTTTTCCTATTTATTATGCAGGTTTAACTGCTTCAGAAGGTTTTGCTAATGCTGAAGGAAAAATTACTTTTTTAGGAACCTTATGGACTCCAACAACATTATACAACTATGCTTTAGCATTTTCTTTTCTTGTAGTTGCGTTAATTTCTCCAATGTTATCTGGTATTGCTGATTATGCAGGCAATAAGAAGAAGTTTTTAAAAGGTTTCTGTTTATTAGGTTCCATTTCTGTAATGTGTTTGTTCTTTTTTACAGGTAAAGAAACGTTATGGGTTGCTATTGTATTTACCATTTTAGCAAGTATAGGTTTTTGGGGAAGTATCGTTTTTTATAATGCTTATTTACCTGAAGTAGCACATCCAGAACAACAAGATAATGTAAGTGCTAAAGGTTTTATACTAGGTTATTCAGGTTCTATTTTATTATTACTTTTATGTTTGGTTTTAATTGAAACTTCTGTTTTTGGTTTTTTTGACAAAAAATTTGGTTCTCAATTATCATTTGTTTTAGTTGGTTTATGGTGGCTCGGTTTTGCTCAAATAACGTATGCAAGATTGCCTGATGAAGAAAAAACGGAATTACCTAAAGATAATTATTTTTTAAAAGGAATAAAAGAAATTAATAAAGTAGCTAGAGAATTGTTTGCTTATAGAGAATTAAAGATATTTTTAATTTCATTCTTTTTATTAAGTATTGGTGTACAAACTATTATTCTAATGGCAGGAATTTTTGGAACCATTTTAGGGCTAGAAACTTTAAATTTAATAATGACAATTTTATTAGTTCAGTTTGTAGGTATTTTGGGGGCTTTTACATTCTCTAGGTTATCTAATAAAATTGGAAATATTAAAACCTTAAAAATTACCATTTTAATTTGGGGATTAGTTTGTTTTATTGGTTTTAACCTCACAAAAGATACTCCCAATATAGAAATGTATTTTTATATTTTAGGAGGTTTAATAGGTTTGGTTATGGGAGCTATACAGTCTTTAGCCAGATCTACCTACTCAAAACTTTTACCAGAAACTGAAGATCATGCTTCTTATTTTAGTTTCTTTGATGTAACAGAAAAAATAGCTTTGGTAGTTGGTATGATTACATTTGGTGCTTTAAATTCTATTTTATCTATACAATCTAGTGTATTAGCATTGGCAGTTTTCTTTTTAGCAGCGTTTATATCTATTAGTAGAATTAAGAAAACAAAATATGTACATTAAAAAAACCGTCTAAAATTTTAGACGGTTTTTTTAAAATTATTTAGGTTAAAAATAATTACTCTACAGTTAAGTTAAAACTAACATCAACATCAGTAGAACCTCCTGCATTTGTGCTATCTCCAGAACTAACTCCATCTGCATCTTTTATTGGTTCATGTTTTAATATTAAAGTAAATTTACCTGTTCCAGCATCGTTAGTTGTTAAAGTAAAATCAATACCTATTGGATCTCCATTTTCATCAGAATCTGTATAATCAAAATTAGCAATACTATTAGTTACAACGTAGAAAAATTGATGTTCACTACCTTCTTCTTCAACTTCTGTAGTAATATCTTCTGCAGGGTCTTCTGTTTCATTCAATAATTCAATACTACCAATGTATGTTGTATTTGCTTTTAAATTTTCAGAAATATTAGTTTCATCAACTGTTCCATCTCCATCAGAATCTAAAGATTGTAAAGTAATAGTATCATTACCATTAGTTAAAGTAATGTTTACTGTAGTAATTACTTCTTCTTCATGAATTTCTTCAGGTGTGTCATTTGAACAAGATGATAATGTGATAATTGCTAATAATACGATTGTTAAATTTTTAATTATTTTCATTTTATTTATATTTTAATAGTTTATTTTTAATTGAATTTTAAAGTTTCTGCCTAAATCATCAGCAAAATACCTTAGTCTGTTTAAATAGTTTCTATAAGATGTATTTAATAAATTATCTATAGAAAATTGTAAGTTTAATTTGTTTTTACCAATATTGAAATTTAATCCTGTATTAAAGTTTAATAAATGATAAGCTTTTGGAGTACTACTAATATCTACTAAAGTATAAGAATCTGTTTCAGGGATATAAGTTTCGAAATTGTTATCTGGATATCTGTTTTGTTTTCCTACAAAAACACTTTCTAAGCTAGTGTAAAATTGATGCCAATCTTTATTTATATATTCTAATTTGTTTCTTATTTGTAAAGGAGGCATATCAATTAATGGTAAACTATTACTTACATCTTGTCCATAAATATATGATGATGTATTTTTAAGACTCCATTGATTTGTAATATTATACTTTATAGTAGCGTCTAAACCAAAAAGATTTGTACTTGTTTGTTGATAATTATAAACAGGAAAAGCTCCACGTATAGTTTGCTCTATTCCTGTTGGTTCTATGTAAATAAAGTTATTTATTGCATTAAAGTAACCTTCTAAATTTAATAATAGTTTTGAATTATTATAAGAATAAGAAATACCTAATCTATTAGAGTTTTCTGTCTTTAAATACAAACTACCTGTTTCTATTCTTGCTGCAGAGTGATGTAATCCATCACTAAATAATTCTGATGGGTTAGGAGGTCTATTAGATAATCCATAATTAATTAACAAGTTACTATTATCATTAATTGTATAATTAATTCCTGTTGATAAAGCAATATTATGATAATTAAATATTGGGTTTACTAAATATTTACTATCTAATTCTTGAGTAATCCAATTACTAAAATCATTATTATATCCTTCTGAATTCCAACTAGTTTTTAAATAATATTTTTGAGCATTGTATCTACTGTAATCATACCTAATTGCAGTATTTAAAACAAAGTTGTTAAATTTATAATTTGCAATTCCAAAAACACCTAATTCATATTTATCATAATCAGGAATAATTCTTCTTATTCCAGTATCTGGATCAGGAAAATTATTTTGATAAAGTGCAGACACCCCAATTTTATATGTTGCATCAGAATTTGCATCAAATTTAAAATCTAACTTTAAAGAATGCGTTTTAAGTGTTAAATCTGTTGCAGGTATTAAATCTCTATCACCTCTTCTTGTATCAAATTCTTGTCTATGATTGTTTTGGTAACTGTATTGTAATTTTAATTTTCCAAGTCTTTTAAATCTTTTATAAGAAGAAAGTTTAAATAATTGATGTTTAACTTCTTGTTTAGGATTATCAATATTATAACTAAAATCATTAATAATTAAAGGTACATTAGAGTTAATTGCATTTACTAAATCAGAAATATTACCAATATGCGCAGCACTTAAAATTCCTATTTCATTTTTTAAATAAGAATAATAAACATCAAACCCATATTCAAATTTCTTTAAACCAGCTTTAAAGGCAAAAGAACTAGTATTAAAACCTGTGTTAGAAAGATTGTAATCTGGTGTCTTAGAATCTCCAAATTTTTTGTATGAAAAATCTCCCTTTGCATACCAACCTTTTTGGTAATATTTATTTAAGTTAGTAGCAACAGAATATGCTTTAGCATTTGTTAAATAATTAAGAATTGTTTTTCCAAATAAAGTATCTTTTGAAATGATTCTATTAGGTTCTATTAAAATTATACCTCCAATAGCATTTCCACTATACTCCAGAGCATTTGCACCTTTTACAACAGTAATTCTATCAGCAGTATTAATATCTATACTAGGAGCGTGTTCTATGCCCCAATCATGATCTTGTAATTGAACATCATTTGTATAGACAAGCACTCTACTACTGTGTAAACCATTAACAATTGGTTTTACAACATTACTTCCTGTATTTATAGAAGAGATACCAGGTATTTCTTTAATAGCATCACCCAAACTTGCTGCACTAAAATTATCAATAATACTTTCCTTTAAATTATTAGATTGAATAGTTTTATTCTTATCTAAAGTTGTATTAATTTTAATTTCATCTAAGCCTTCATTATGATGTTCTAATTCAAAAACTTTATAAGTATTACCTGTAATATTTATTTCTACAACTTTCTTTTCACAAGAAAGGTGAGATATTTCTACAATAATTTTTCCTTTACAAAGGTTTTCAATTTTAAAATTTCCATTAGAATCCGTTAAGCTAAATTTATTAATGCTTTTAATATAAACAGTAGCATCTGTTAATACCAATTTTTCATGAAAATCTTCAACTTTACCACTAAAAGTATAGTTGCAATCCTGGGAAAAAGCAGTATTAAAAAACATTAATAAAGCAAAAAAACAATATTTTATTTTCATTAAAATAGATTAGTTTAAACTTTATTTACATAGATAAAATTAAACGAATACTGGTGGACCTCTAGAGTGTTTTTTATAATGATAAACTTCTTTAAGAAATTGAGTTTTATCAATAAAATTTGTTGCATAAAAATGTGTAGGAATTACATCAAAATTAGATGTAAAGTCCATAGAAAAAAATGTAAGATGTTTGTGCAAATCTGCACAATCTAAATGTTGTTTATGTATATGATGCTCGTTAATAGAAGTACAAACAGAATGTTCATGATTTTCTAAAACGTGCAGAATTTCTATTGATGTAGGTATCATCAATAGTACAAGTAAAAAAACGCTAAGTAATTTTTTGTACAAATATTTATTTTTTTCTGATCCTTAAATTCAACATTTCAACTCCTAATGAAAATGCAATGGCAAAATACAAATATCCTTTCGGAATTGCTCCTACACTTTTGTTAAAAATTTCTGTGTGAGATAAATGAGCACCTTCTGTAATTAACATAAAACCGATTAATATTAAAAACGACAATGCTAACATTTGTATAGTCGGGTTTCTGTTTACAAAATTACTAATAGGTTTAGAAAAAATCATCATAATGATAATAGATATAATTACAGCAATAACCATAATAAGTAATGCTCCATTAATTCCATTTGTCATACCAACAGCTGTTAAAATACTATCAAAAGAAAAAACAATATCTATTAATATTATTTGAATGATAACGTTAGAAAAAGAAATAACTTTAGGAGATTTTATAACTTCTTCTTCATTGGTGTTTTCTACTTTTTCTCGTATTTCTTTGGTACTTTTATATAATAAAAAAAGGCCTCCTAAAAATAAAATTAAACTTTGACCTGTTAAACCAGTTTTAAACCAACCAATGTCTACAACATAAAAAGGATCTTTTAAAGCAATTAAATAAGAAACACTAAAAAGCAATAAAATTCTGGTTATCATTGCCAAAGCTAACCCCAAAAGAGTTGCTTTTCTAACTTTATTTTCTGGAAGTTTATTTGCAGATATAGAGATAAAAATAATATTATCTATTCCTAAAATAATTTCTAAAAAAGTTAGTGTTAAAAGAGCTATCCAAGTATCTATGTGTAGAAAAATTTCCATTTATTTTACTTTATAAATAGTACCATCTGTTTTAAATTTACTAAAACCTATTTTGGCTGTAAAACTATAAGAACTGTCTGTTATTTTAGTTATTTGTACAAAAATGGGTTCTTTATCTAATTTCCTTTTGGGAGATTTCATTTTT
Source organism: Polaribacter sp. (assembly GCF_039939415.1). Classification (GTDB taxonomy): domain Bacteria; phylum Bacteroidota; class Bacteroidia; order Flavobacteriales; family Flavobacteriaceae; genus Polaribacter. The sequence goes on along the minus strand of NZ_JBDVJE010000011.1, from coordinate 153,249 downwards.
AAAGTATAAAAGAAATTATTTTTCCATTTGATATATAATGTATCAATATGTTTAATTCTTTTTTCTTCTGAAATACTATCATTAGAAATACTTACAATTTTTTCATATTCTTCTATTTGAAGACTATCTTTTCTTGTGATGATAGTTTTACTGTAACTATTACCAGCAGGAATTTCGAATACTCCTTTTTTAAAACGATCAGAATTGTCTTTAATTTCTGATTGACAAGATGAAAAAAAAAGTAGAAAAGTAAAAAAGTAAAAAAGTAAAAAAGTTGTTGATTGATGTTTAATAAAAGAGGTTGTTTTTTTCATTATGTCAATATTTTTTTTAACTTTTAAAACTTTCTTACTTTATAAAATTTAAAACTTATTGTTTAAATTCCTGTATAATTTGAAGGCGTTATTGCCTTTAATTCTTCTTTAATTTGATCTGCAACCTCTAATGTGTCAATAAAATTAGCAATTAAATTTTGATTGATTTTTTCGTTAGTTCTAGTCAATCCTTTTAAAGCTTCATAAGGGTTTGGATATGCTTCACGTCTTAAAATTGTTTGAATTGCCTCAGCAACAACTGCCCAATTATTTTCTAAATCTTGTTCAAACTTTTCTTTGTTTAACAATAATTTATTTAATCCTTTTAAAGTAGAAGTAAAAGCAATAATTGTATGCCCAAAAGGAACCCCTATATTACGTAAAACTGTACTATCAGTTAAATCACGTTGTAAACGAGAAACTGGTAATTTAGCAGAAAGATGTTCAAAAATTGCATTTGCCAACCCTAAATTTCCTTCAGAATTTTCAAAATCTATAGGATTTACTTTATGAGGCATTGCAGAAGAACCAACTTCACCCGCTTTAATTTTTTGCTTAAAATAATCTGTAGAAACATATGTCCAAAAATCTCTATCTAAATCTAAGATAATTGTATTAATACGTTTAAGAGTATCAAACAAAGCAGCCATATGATCGTAATGTTCTATTTGTGTTGTTGGAAAAGAATGGTATAAACCTAATTTTTCTTGTACAAAAGAACTCCCAAATTCTTTCCAATCAATATTTGAATATGCAACTTTATGTGCATTATAATTACCAGTTGCTCCACCAAATTTAGCAGCACTTGGTATATCATTTAATAAATTAAATTGTTCTTTTAAACGAACCACAAAAACTTCAATTTCTTTACCTAATCTTGTAGGAGAAGCAGGTTGGCCATGTGTTCTGGCTAACATAGAAATGTCTTTCCATTCAATTACTAATTCTTCTAACTTGTTAAGAAGTTCAAAATAATGAGGCACATAAACTTCGTTCATTGCTTCTTTAATAGATAAAGGAACAGCAGTATTATTTATGTCTTGAGATGTTAATCCAAAATGGATAAATTCTTTATGTTTTTCTAATCCTAATACATCAAACTTTTCTTTAATAAAGTATTCAACAGCTTTTACATCATGGTTTGTAATACTTTCTATATCTTTTATTTTCTGAGCATCTTCTGCAGTAAAATCTGTATAAATTTTACGTAAATCATCAAATAAATCGTTGTTAAAATCTGCTAATTGTGGTAAAGGAATTTCACATAAAGCAATAAAATATTCAATTTCTACACGAACTCTATATTTTATCAAAGCTTCTTCAGAAAAATAGTCTGCTAATTTTGTTATTTTACCTCTATAACGTCCATCAATAGGAGAGATGGCATTTAATTTTGTTAAGTTCATTTTTTAGTTATGTTGTGAAATGCAAAAATAGGCATTTTAACAGATTTATAAAGTTGTTTTACGATGTTTTTCTATCAATGTTAAAATGTGTTTTCCACGAGCTTTACAGCCTTTACTTTCGTGTATAATTTTTGTTTCTATTATGTGTTTTAATTCTGGATGAATCCAATCTTTTTCTAATCCAAAAAAGTATAAAGTATTCATTGTGTAAGCTCTAACAGCAATTTTTTGAGGCTTAATCAACCAATCAAAACCTACTTCAACTATATTATCTATATGTTTAATAGTTAGTGTTTTTTGTACATCATTTTCTTTTTTTGAATAATAGGCAGTTGCTAAATGTTCACAAATTTTAGCACAAGGTCTAATTGCACTATCAAATTTTAGATTATAAATTTTAGTTGTAAAAGTGTCTAAATGTGGTAAAATCCAATTTAAATGATGATGTGTACAAATCCATTCTAAAATCCAGGAAGCTTTTATAGAAGTTTTATTATCAACATCAAAAGTAATAGTAACCAAATCTTTGAATAAATCATGATTATTTAATACAATATTAGCAACTCTTTGGCGGTTATCTCTTTTAGCTGTACCTAAGTCATTAAGTTGTTCCGTTAAGTAAATTAGATTTGATTTTGGCACTATTAGTGTATATTTGTTTTAAAATTCAATTGAAATGTTAAATATAAAAAGACTGTTTTTTGCATTCGCTTTTTTTGCCTGTTTTTTTTCTAGTACAAATGTTCATGCGCAAAAAATTAATCAATTTAATAAAAATAATAAAAGAACTGGTTTATGGAAAAAATATTATTCTAATAAAAGAATAAGATATGAAGGTCAGTTTAAAAACGGAAAAGAAATAGGAACTTTTAAGTTTTATGATATTACTACCTCTAAACATCCTATTATTATAAAAACTTTTTTTGAAGATTCTGACTCATTGTTTGTTCAATTTTACACATTAAATGGTAAAATTGAAACGGAAGGGGTTTTAAATGGGAGAAAACGTGTTGGGAATTGGAAATATTTTTATGCAGATGGAACTTTAATGTCTGAAGAAAATTATAAAAATGGTTTGTTAGATGGAGAACAATTAATTTATTATCCAGATGGTCAAGTAACAGAATTTGCTATTTATAAAAATGGTTTAAAACATGGTGTTGTTAGCAAGTATTCTAGCAAAGGAATTTTAATAGAAGAAATTACCTATAAAGAAGGAAAACCAAATGGTGTTGCTAAATATTTTGAATTGAATGGAAACTTAAAAGAAACAGGAGTTTATAAAGATGGAAAAAGATTTGGTAAATGGGAGTTTTATTTAGATGGTGAGATAGCTTCTGAAAAAGATAAAAAGGCAAAAAGAAGTTCTTTTAATAAAAAGAAGGAAAATTAAAGCAGTATCATGAGATTATTAATAGCATTATTTTTAATAGTAATAGTTTTTTCTTGTTCTCATAAAAAACAAAAAGTATCTAATATTGATGGACTTTGGGTTGTTAAAAAAGTAAAAGTTGGTAATCAAGAAATAACACCGATTTCTAGATGGATGAAATTTAATACAGATTCTACTCAATCTTCTGGAAATGGGTGGTTGCAACATTCTGTTGGAACATGGAGTTATAAAAACAATCAACTTTTTGTGAAAAACACAAATGGTTTAGAAGATAATGCTGCACCTTTTTATGTGATTTTGAAAAACTTAAAAATGACCTGGAGTAGAGAAGAAGAAGGTGAAAATGTAAATGTATTTTTAGAAAGAATTGATAAAATTCCTACTTCTGAAGGAAATAAGTTAATGGGCTTATGGAAGTTGAAAAAAGTTAATTTAAACAATCATTCTGAAGAAATTAACTCAACTAAAACACTTTATATTAGTTGGGATAATAGATATATACTTCAAAATGATACTGACAAAAAAGAATATGGTATTTATAAAATTCATGGACATAAACCAGAACTTCAAATGGTGGCATATGGAGATAATACAGAATTTAATTTTTATAATTTCTCTATTTCAAATAATGAATTAACCTTGATTAAAAGCGATACTAAAGAGAAATTAATTTATTCGAGAATTCATCAATTTCCTCAATAAATCTATCAATTCTTTCAATTAGTAAATCGTTTACAAAGTTGTAACTTTGCAGCTTCTAAAATTATAAAATGAAAAGAGTAGTTGTTGGTCTTTCTGGTGGAGTAGATAGTAGTGTTACTGCACATTTATTAAAAGAACAAGGTTATGAAGTTATTGGTCTTTTTATGAAAAATTGGCACGATGATTCTGTAACAATTTCTAATGAATGTCCTTGGTTAGAAGACTCTAATGATGCAATGATTGTTGCAGAAAAATTAGGAATCCCTTTTCAAGTGGTAGATTTAAGTGAACAATATAAAGAACGTATTGTAGATTATATGTTCGATGAATATTCTAAAGGAAGAACTCCAAACCCAGATGTACTTTGTAATCGAGAAATAAAGTTTGATGTTTTTATGGACATTGCTTTACAACTAGGTGCAGATTATGTTGCTACTGGTCATTATTGTAGAAAAGGACAAGAAATTATAGATGGTAAACCTGTTTATAAATTATTAGGAGGAAAAGATAATAATAAAGATCAGTCTTATTTTTTATGTCAACTTTCTCAACAACAGTTAGTAAAAGCATTATTTCCAATAGGAGAATTGACAAAGCCAGAAGTTAGAGAAATTGCAAAAGAAGCAGACTTGATTACTGCAGAAAAGAAAGATTCTCAAGGTTTATGCTTTATAGGAAAAGTACGTTTACCAGAATTTTTACAACAAAAATTACAACCAAAAGAAGGAGTGATTGTTACAATTCCTTCTGACTTTGATCAGTACACAAAATCAGCTCCTAAATTTGAAAATAAGGAAGCTGAATTATCATATTATGCTACAAAATTTTCTTACAAAAAAGAAGATGGAAAAGTAGTTGGTAAACATCAAGGTGCACATTATTTTACAAAAGGACAACGTAAAGGTTTAAATGTTGGTGGTACAAAAGAAGGTTTGTATGTTATAGAAACAGATGTTGTAGAAAATGTTATTTATACAGGAGAAGGTAAGAATCATACAGGTTTATACAGAAATGTATTGTTTGTTTCTAATGAAGAAACTCACTGGATTCGTGAAGATTTAACTCTAAATGTTGGAGAAACCATGAAAGTTGATGCAAGAATAAGATACAGGCAACCCTTAGCAAAAGCAACTTTATATAAAGTAGAATCTGGTTTGTATGTAGAGTTCGAAAACAAACAATCTGCCATTCAAGAAGGTCAGTTTGTTGCCTGGTATACCAATGAAGAATTATTAGGATCTGGAGTTATTTCTTAATAAAATTATAAAATCGTAAAAAAGTAGTAATTTCGGAATATGAAGAAATTACTACTTTTTTTATTTATAATAACTTTTATAAAAATTTCTGCTCAAGAAGATGCTTGGATTTTTTTAAAAGACAAACCTAATGCAACTATTTTTTTAGAAAGTCCACTAACCATGCTTTCTCAAAGAGCATTACATAGAAGAACTAGGCTTAACATTCTGTTAGATACAATAGATGTGCCAATAGATTCAGATTATTACAATCAATTAAAAAATGAAACTTCTATAACAGTTCTTGCTAAATCGAAGTGGTTAAATGCAGTTCATATTCAAGGTAATGTTAATGATATTAATAATTTAACTTCAAATTTTAATTTTATAAAAAGTATTGAGTTTGCAAACAAATCTTTAAATACTTTAGGTAAATCAAATTCTAAATCTAAAAAGATTGTTGCAAATCATCAAAATAAATTTTCTGAAATACAAACAGAATTTAATTATGATGAAGCAGATAATCAAATTAAAATGCTGAAAGGAGAATATCTACATCAGCAAGGTTTTACAGGAGAAAATCAAGTTATAGCAGTGATTGATGCAGGTTTTCCTAATGTAAATACTTTAGATGCTTTTCAAAGAATAAGAGATAATAATCAAATTTTAGGTGGATATAATTTTGCAGATAGAAATGATGATTTTTATACAAGAAATAATCATGGTACACTTGTTTTATCTGCTATTGCAGGTTATTTAGAAGATGAGTTTGTAGGAACTGCACCAGATGCAAAATTTTATTTATTTATATCAGAAATATCAGAAACAGAAACTGTTTTAGAAGAATCACTTTGGGTAGAAGCAGCAGAAAGAGCAGATAGTTTAGGGGTTGATGTTATAAATACATCTTTAGGTTATACAACTTTTGATAACCCTGACCATAATCATACTTATGACGATATGGATGGAAAAACAACTTTTATTTCTAGAGGAGCAGAAATAGGAGCAACAAGAGGCATACTTTTAGTAAATGCAGCAGGAAATAGTGGTAATGATTCTTGGAAATATATTGGAGCGCCAGCAGATGCATCATCAGTAATTTCAGTTGGAGCAGTAGATTCTGATGGTGAAATTGCTTTCTTTAGTTCTTTTGGTCCAACTTCAGATGGTAGAATTAAGCCAGAAATATTGGGGCAAGGACAAAACCCGGCATTAATTAATTATCAAACCGGAGAAGTAACCAATTCTTCTAGCGGAACCTCATTTTCATCGCCAATTATGGCAGGTTTAATTGCTTGCTTAAATCAGAATGACATGTTTTTATTAAAAAATTCAGGAAAAGAAAAATCTTCTGAATTTAATTTTAATACTTTTTTAAAACAAGCTGTTTACGAATCTGCAGATAAATATAATAATCCTTTAGATCAATATGGTTATGGAATTCCAAATTTTGAAAATGCTTTAAATAATTATATTGCTAGTACAGGTTCTGTAAACGATAATCTATTTTCTGAAATTAGTGTATTTCCAAATCCAATTGAAGATTCATTTACTATTGATTTAAAAAGTATTTATTTTGAAAATTTAAGTATTAAAATATTTAATATTTTAGGAGAAGAAGTATTAGAAAAAGAAAATTTAAATTCTAAAACTATTGATATTTCATTTTTAGAAAATGGAATTTATATTCTAAAATTATTTAATGACAATCAATATAAAACTTTAAAGTTGATAAAGAGATAATGACAAATATAGTTACAAAACTTTTTAATATTGAATATCCAATTATTCAAGGAGGAATGGTTTGGGTTTCTGGTTGGAAACTAGCTTCTGCAGTTTCTAATGCTGGTGGTTTAGGTCTAATTGGTGCAGGTTCTATGTATCCAGATGTTTTAAGAAAACATATTCAGAAATGTAAAGAAGCTACAGATAAACCTTTTGGAGTGAATGTACCAATGTTGTACCCAGACATTCAAAAACTGATGGATATTATTATTGAAGAAGGAGTGAAAATTGTATTTACTTCTGCGGGTAACCCAAAAACTTGGACTTCTTTTTTAAAAGAAAAAGGAATTACAGTTGTACACGTTGTAAGTTCTGTAAAGTTTGCTTTAAAAGCAGCAGCAGCAGGTGTAGATGCTGTTGTTTGTGAAGGTTTTGAGGCAGGAGGTCATAATGGAAGAGAAGAAACTACCACTTTTACATTAATTCCTATGGTAAAAGCAGCAATTAAAATTCCTGTGATTGCAGCTGGAGGAATTGGAACAGGAAGAGGAATGTTAGCTGCAATGGTTTTAGGTGCAGATGGAGTACAGATAGGAAGTAGATTTGCTGCAACAGAAGAATCTTCTGCTCATCAGAATTTTAAAAATAAAATTATTGAAGTAAAAGATGGTGATACTCATTTAACTTTAAAAGAATTAGCACCTGTAAGATTGATAAAAAATAAATTTTATAATGAATTACAAGAATTATATCTGCAAAATCCATCAAAAGAAGATTTAAAAAATTTATTAGGTAGAGCTAGAGCTAAAAAAGGAATGTTAGAAGGTGATTTAGAGAATGGTGAGCTAGAAATTGGTCAAATTGCAGGAATTATAAACGAAATTAAGCCTGCAAAAGAGATTTTAGATGAAATAATAAAAGAATTTTTAGAGGTTAAGTCCTTAATTTATAGGTTTTAGCAAGGATAATTAAAAGAAAATCAATATTTTATGTGTTTCTTAATTTATTGGCACTATCTTTGCAATTCAATAAAACGTTGTTAGTAATTAAATTAGCAACACAATAATTTTTTATAATGAATAAAGGTACCGTAAAATTTTTCAATGAATCTAAAGGATTTGGATTTATCACTGAAGAAGGAACAAACAAAGAACATTTTGTACATGTGTCAGGATTAGTTGACGAAATTCGTGAAAACGATGAAGTTGAATTTGACTTACAAGATGGAAGAAAAGGATTAAACGCAGTAAACGTAAGAGTATTATAATATATATTTATTACTAGTTAAATTTTTAGTAAAAAGCCTATCATATTTGATAGGCTTTTTTTATTTTTCAATTTTAAATACATTATTATGATTGATGGAAGACAAAGGAAAAATGTAACTATAGGATTGTTTGTAGAAATTGTACAGAAACCACATCAAAGAACAGGTGAATTAACAGAAGGAGTAATTGCTAAAATTTTAACAAAATCTCCTAATCATCCTCATGGAATAAAAGTTAAACTAGCCTCTGGTTTAGTTGGTAGAGTTAAAAATATTATAGAATAGTTATTTAATAGGAATTTTAATTTCGTATAACTTTCTGCTTTTGTTATTTAATTTATTTTCTCTTAACCAAGCATTGTGAATTTTGAATTCTTTGTAGGTAAGTCCGAATTTTTTAGCAAACCTAGTAATATTAGAAATTGCTGTATCAACTTTTATAGTTCTTGTTTTAGCAAGAGTATATAAATCTTTCTCTTCATACACAAAACCATATTTTTTTGGATTAGAAATTACTTCTTTTAATGCAATAATTCTAAATACATATCTTTCTGTTTCATCAGGTAAAAGAGCATCATAATAACTATCTACTTCTTGTGTTTTTAATCTTTTAGAAATTCCGTAATTACCTGCATTATAGGCAGCAGCAGCTAGTGTCCAAGAATTAAATCGTTCTTTAGATTTTTTTAAATATTCTGCAGCTACTTTAGTAGATTTTTCAATATTATAACGTTCATCAACGTTTTTATTTATTTCTAAACCAAATTCTTTTCCTGTGGTTTTCATAAAATGCCACATACCTGCAGCTCCAGCAGAAGAAGTTTCATCTATAAATGCACTTTCTGCTAATGCTAAATACTTAAAGTCGTCTGGTAAATCATATTTTTTAAGTAAAGGCTCTAAAATTGGAAAATATTTATTGGCCCTTTTAATTAATAACAACCCATTAGATTGCCAATAGGTATTTACTAAAAGTTCTCTATCCATTCTTTCTCTAACATCAGAAATTTCTAAAGGAACTCTTTCTCCTGCAAGGTTTAAATTATTTGGCAGTTCTAAAGATTTAATTTTGTAAGTTTTATGGGTACTTGTTTTAGGATCTGCCTCTGATTTATTAATTGCGTTATAAAATAAAAATGTAACAATTAAAATACTTAATAGAGATAATATACGTATAGATTTATTCATGATATAGCAGTTTTAATACTTTAAAAATAAGAAAAGTATTGGTATAATTAAGTTAAAATTTTATCAATAATTTTTGAAATTTTCTTAGCTTTTGTAATAATCATAACATGATTTGCATTTTCTATTTTAATACAATTTTTAATGTTTTTAATAGGAAAAACGTTGTCTTTTATTCCATGTAAATGAACAATATTATCTGTTTTTTTGTCTTGTTTCCATTTAATAACATTTCTAATAGACCAATTTAAATATAATTGATTTCTAACAGATAAATATTTTTTATAGATATCTGCTCTCTTTTTTAATGATTTACCTAGAAAATACTGAGCATAATCTTCGAAATTAGAAACAACTTTTGTTGGAAAAAGTTTATACGCTTTGGTGAATTTTACCATTTGAAACCTTTTAGGTAACTCATTATGATGTTTTACACTTGATATAATGATTACTTTTTTTGCATCAATATATTTACCCATTTCTTGCACCATAATTCCGCCAAATGAAACTCCTACTAAAACAGGATTTTTATGTTTAACATCATCACTCATTCTCATTGCATAGTTAGCAATTGTTTCTTCTAAAGCTAATGGTGTTTTCCATTCTAAGTAATGAAGTTCATATTTGTCTTCAGGTAAATATAAGTTTTCAAAAATTTCTGGTCCAGCAGCTAATCCTGGTACAAAATAAATAGGAGTTTTATTCATGTATTATTCAATCAATTTTTTTTCAAACAGAATGTCTTCAAAAGCTTCATAAGCTAATGCCAATTCTAAAGGCACATTTTTCCAAAGTTTAATTTCTATTTGTTTGTTATTGTGTGTGATAAAAGTACTTGGAAAATCCATTACAGATTTAGAAGTATAACTATCAAAATAAGTACCAAAAGACGTTTTTTCAAACATTTTTTTCAACTTTTTCATTTTAACTTCAGAAATAATAAATTCTTGTTTTCCTTTTATCAAAACATTTTCTATCCCATTAAAAATTAATGATCCATCTTTAAAAAGAATTACATCATATACAGCACAATCTCCAGAGCAATGCGTTTTGCTAACTTTTACATATGTATTTTCTGCAATATTTTTAATAGCAGTAATTGTTTTTGGTGTATTAATTTGAACAGAAGAAAATTCATTTGAAGATTTTAAACGTTCTATCCAAAAGTCTTTTTTATCAATTGGAACTTTAATTAATGCAGCTTTTAAATACTCATTATCAATAACTAACTTTTGCCAAGTTAAACTACTATTTTCTATTAAGGCTTTTGCATCTTCAACCTTTTTAGGTTTTTTTATAACAATAATTAAATCTTCATGTGTTTTTATTATTACTTTTTCTTTCACTTCTTTAATTATTTCAACCTCTTCTACTTTTATAGTTTTTTCAGTTTTAATAGTCTTGTTTATTTCTTTTTTTTCTTTTTGATGTTGATTACAACTTAAAGCAATTATAAAGAATAATAGTAAATAATATTTCATAGCATTTATATTTTAGTTAATTCTTTACAAAATTGAATCTTACCAATCCATCTTCATCAATTTCTGTTAATGTAACTTTATGTAAAGTATTTACCAATTCAGGATTCCAAGGTGTTTTAACTTTTACGTAATTTTCTGTAAATCCGTTTATATAGCCTTCTTTATTTTCACTTTCAAATAAAACTGTTAAAGTGTTTCCTAATTGAGACTCATAAAAAGAACGTCTTTTTTTAGCAGATAAACCACGTAACATTTTACTTCTTTTTGCTCTTACTTTTTTAGGTATAACACCTTCTAAATGTATAGCTTCTGTATTGGGTCTTTCAGAATATGTAAAAACATGTAAATAAGAAATGTCCATTTCGTTTAAGTAATTGTATGTTTCTAAAAACAATTCATCTGTTTCACCAGGAAAACCAACAATTACATCTACACCAATACAAGCATTTGGCATTACTTCTTTAATTTTTGTAACCCTGTTTGTATAAGTATTTGTTAAATATCTACGTTTCATCATTTTTAATAACTCATCACTACCAGATTGTAATGGGATATGAAAATGAGGTACAAAAGAAGTAGATTTAGAAACAAAATCTATGGTTTCATCTTTTAATAAATTTGGTTCTATAGATGATATTCTTAAACGATGTATTCCATCAACTTTATCTAATTCTTTTACTAATTCTAGAAAGGTATGTTCGTGCTTTTTATTACCAAATTCACCTTTACCATAATCACCAATATTAACACCCGTTAAAACAATTTCTTTTATACCTTTTGATGAAATTTCTTTAGCATTAGTAAGAACGTTTTCTAAAGTATCACTTCTAGAAATTCCACGTGCTAAAGGTATTGTACAGTAAGTACATTTATAATCGCAACCATCTTGTACTTTTAAAAAAGCACGAGTTCTATCTCCTATAGAATAAGACCCAACATAAAAATCGGCATCAGAAATTTCACAAGAATGAACTTCTCCAATATTATTTTTGGTTAAATCGTTAATATAACTGGTTATATTAAATTTTTCTGTGGCTCCTAAAACCAAATCAACTCCATCTACATTAGCTAATTCTTCTGGTTTTAATTGCGCATAACAACCTACAGCGATTAAAAAAGCTTCTTCATTTTTCTTTAAAGCATTTTTTACAATTGTTTTAAAACGTTTATCTGCATTATCTGTTACAGAACAAGTGTTTATTACATAAACATCTGCAGGTTCTTCAAAATCTACATGTTCAAAACCTTCATTTACAAAATTACGAGCAATCGTAGATGTTTCTGAAAAATTAAGTTTACAACCTAAAGTATAAAAAGCTACTTTTTTTTCTGTGATCATTCTTGTACATTTATAGATTGCAAATTTACAATATTATTCATGATTTTTGAAACAGAAAACTTATTAGTTAGACGACTTATTTTTGATGATTTACAAGGTTTTCATAAGCTTGAAAGTAACCCTAAAGTATTATTATATGCTACAGGAACTGTAAAAACGTTACCAGAAAACAAAAATGAACTTAAGCAATTGATTTTAAAATATAATAATCCACTAAATAACTTTTGGATTTATGCTATAATAAGAAAGTCTGATAATGAATTTGTAGGTACAGTAGCTCTTGTAAAAGACAATTTAGATGATGAAATTGGTTATCGATTTTTAGAAGCTTATTGGGGACTAGGTTATGGTTCTGAAATATGTAAAGGTTTGGTTACTTATTGTAAAGAAATTGGATTGAAAAAAATTATTGGTTATGTAGTAGATGTAAATAGTGCATCTGCTAAAATTCTAAAAAACAATAGTTTTAAAGTTGTAAATAAGTTTATAAGTGAAGGTAATAAGTTACCAGAAACTAAGTACGAATTGCATTTGTAATTTATTTAAACAAACTCTCTTTTAATTTTTCCTTTAATTTTTTAGAAACATTTGTAGGAAAAGGTTTGTCTCCATATAAAATATCTACCATTAAATCGCTAAAATGTTGTCCGTATTTTTTTAGTATAAAGTTTCTAGCAGTGTTATTATGATAAAAGAATTTAGAAAGCTTTACTCCAGAATTTAATTCTGGCAATAATTTAACGTTTAATTTTTCTAAATATAATTTTTTAGATTCATTTAAATTTAAGTTACTTTCTATTAAAGCTTCAGCAACATATTTACCACTTAAAATTGCATTAGAAATACCTTCTGCTGTGATAGGTTCTGCAAAACCAGCAGCATCACCAATTAAAAAAACATTATTTTTTACAAAACCATCTGTTCTTGGTGCAATGGGTATTTGAAAGCCATGAAAATCTTCTTTTATAACTTTATTTATGCCTAATGTTTGCAAGTATTTTTTATAATATTCTTTAAGATTAATTTTTCCTTTTTTAGTTGTTAAAACACCTAGTGATAAGTGGTTTTTCTTTGGAAAACTCCAAGCATAACCATAAGGAACAGCATCAATATCAAAACGGACATTAGTAGATAATCGTTTAAAATCATCTTCAGAAACTTCTACTTCATATTCTAAAGCAGGAATTAATTTTCTTGTATCTTCTTTCCAACCAGACATTTTTGCAGTGGCACTTAATACTCCATCTGCAGCAATTACAAAATTTGTTGAAATATTACCTTGAGAAGTATTTAAAATTGATTTATCTTTTTGAAAATTTATGCTTTTTAATGTATGATTTTCTAATAGTGTAACCCCAAATTCTTTTGCTTTTTCAACAATTAAATTATCAAAAGCATCTCTCATAATCATTGTTATGATAGGCTTTTTCTTTTTAGATTGATAATGAATTTTTCCATTATTAAAATAACTATCAACACCAAAAAATTCGCGTTCAATTACTTTTTCTATTTCAAAAGGCATGTTTTTTCTACCTCTATTTACAAAACCTCCACCACAAGTTTTATAGCGAGGTAAAGTTTCTTTTTCTATAATTACAGTAGAAATACCATGTTTTCCTAAATAAAAAGCTGTAGAAGCTCCAGAAGGACCACTACCAATAATTGCAACATCAAAATGTTTCATAGGTATAGAAATAATTTTTATATGCGAATATAAAGAAACTTACCAATTAATTCTGGCAAGAATAGGGAAGTGATCAGAATATTTTACTGAATATGAATTGAATTGATTTACATGAGCTTTATCGTCTGTTAAAATAAAATCGATTCTCATAGGAAAAGGATACTTAAATGTTTTTCCAAAACCTTTGCCTGCTTCAATAAATGCGTCTTTTTTGTTTTTAGAAATTTGGTTGTAAACCCAAGAGTAAGCAGTGTTATTAAAGTCTCCACAAACTATTTTTTTGCCTTTCCATTGTTGTTCATGTGCTAAAAATAATTCTGTTTGTACTGCTTGTTGTTTAAATCTATCTTTTAATATTTTTATTAATTTTTCAGAATTTTCTTGGCCAAAATTTTCCTTATCAGGAGAAATGTTTAAAGATTGTAGGTGTAAATTGTAAACTCTAATAGTGTCTTTGCCTTTAACTATATCTGCAAAAATTATATTATTAAAAGTGTTTTTTAGTTTTAATGAACCTTCATTAATAATTGGAAATTTCGAATAAATGGCCATTCCAAAACGACCTTTTGCGTATTTTTTTTCAATAAATTTATAAGGAAAATCTAATACATACTTGTTTAAGGACATGTTTTCTTGTATTGTTAAAACATCTGGATCATGATCTTTTACAAAAGAAGAAATTTTTTTTTCTATATTATCTTCTTCAATCCAGTTCCAATGATTAAACATTCTTACATTGTAACTTATTACTTTTAAGTCGGAATTTAGTGCTGTATTTTTTTTATATAATTTATAAAAAGGAGTTATTAAACCCCAACCAATTAATAAAACAATACCAGATAATAAAACCTGTTTTTTTAATTTAATTAACCAATAAGCTACAAAAGCAATATTTATTAATAATATAATAGGCACAAAGAGACTTAGAATTGCAAAAACCGGAATTGTATTAGGAGAAACATATGGTAATAAATAAGATAACAACAAAACTGTTGCTAATAGCGAGTTTATTAGGTATAAAAATTTATCTATGGGGGAGAGTTTCTTCATTATTATTTTCTTCCTTGTTTAAACAAAAAATCTTTTTCTGCTTTGGTTAAGGTGTCATAACCAGATTTACTTATTTTATCTAAAATAGTGTCTACTTGTTGTTGGTTTAAAGAAATGTTTTTACTTGTTTTAGATGTTTTTTTAGGCGATTTATATACCGTTTTTAAAGGTTTCTTTTTTGAAGAAAATAATGTTAAAATTTTATCCCAAATTTTAATTTCTTTATTTGCTGCTTGCCTTACATATAAAAAACCAAATAAAGCACCTCCTAAATGTGCAAAATGTCCACCAGCATTTCCTCCTGATAAAGCTAAAATATCTAATCCTATCCAAACGGCAGCTAAGTGCCATAGTTTTACAAAACCAATAAGTCTAAATTTTAATTGATAATTAGGTATGTAAGTTGCTATACCTATAAAGATTGCAGAAATTCCCGCAGAAGCTCCCACTAAAACAGTTGTTTGTCCTTCAAATAAAGGAAAATAACTCTGACTTAATATGAATAAAATTCCACCAGAAAGTGTTCCTAATACATAAAAAGTAAGTAATTGTTTTTGAGTAAAATATTCAATAAATAAATAACCTATAAAATATAAAGTTATTAAGTTTAATAGAATATGTAAAAAATCTGCGTGTAAAAAACCATAGCTAAAAATTGTCCAAGGTTTAGTAATTAGAGAAGAAAAACTATTGTCTAAAGAAAACCATTCTAAGATTAAGTTCATCTGATTTGGTTGTGGACCTTGAAAAAGGACAACCAAATGTGTAAGAAAATAAACACCTATATTTATGTAGATGAGCTTTTCTATTATGCTACCTTGTTTGTAACGTGATTTTATTTTGTCGATAAAACTCATTAATGCATTTTAAATTGATTTTTTTTCCAATACCAAGCTATTAAGAAACCTATTAAAGCTCCACCAATATGAGCAAAATGAGCAACATTTCCTACAGAGTATTTAGTCATTCCAAAGAATAAATCCCCCAATAGAATAAAAGGGATAAAATATTTTGCAGCAATTGGCACAGGAAAAAAGATTAAAGCTAGTTTTGCATCTTTAAAATACATTCCAAAAGCTACTAAAACTCCATATACAGCACCAGAAGCTCCAACTGCAGGTGTATGATATAAACTATAAAATTCAATCATTTTTTCATTAGACAGTGCTATTCTAGAGTCATTATAGCTACCAATGTTTAATATATTTTGAATATTTTCAGGAGTTAGTCCAAATCCAATTAATTGGTCATAAATACTACTAAATTGATAATAATTTGCAAGAGTGTAAATTAAACCCGCTCCAATTCCTGCAGAAAAATAGAAAAATACAAATTTCTTTTTACCCCACATTTGTTCTAAAGGTGTACCAAAAGCCCACAAACCATACATATTAAATAAGATATGACCAAAACTACCATGCATAAACATGTGAGTTATGTATTGCCATATTCCAAAATGTTCATTCTTTGGATAATGCAATGCTAGCATATTAGAAAAATCTAATTTTAAAAGTTGTGGTGCAACAAATACAATTACATTGATTATTATTAAATGCTTTATAGCATCTGTAAGTTTATTATTCATGTTTAACTATTAAATAAGTTATCTATTTCGTTTAAAGTTAATGTTTTAAAAGTAGGTTTGCCAAAAGGAGAAATTGTTGGTTCTTTACAAGAAAATAGATCGTTTACTAAACTTTCTTGTTCTTTTTCAGACAGTTGTGTGCCTGTTTTTATAGATAATGTTTTAGCAAATGATTTTGCCATAACATCAAAATAACTAAAACTAGCATCTGGTACTTCTAAATCTATATCACTTAATAACTCTTCTAAGATAATAGTTATTTTACTTTCTGTAACAGAAACTGGTATCCCTTTTATTGTAACACTGTCTTTAGTAAATTCATCAAAAGAAAAACCAGCATTTTCTAATTCGCTTTTTATGGTATAAATCATTTCTATTTCTGCGGATGAATAAGAAATTTTTACAGGGAATAATAATTGCTGACTATTGGCTTCTTTAACAGTAATACTTTCTAAAAAATCTTCATATAAAATTCTTTGATGAGCTAAAGATTGATTTATTAAAACTACACCAGATTTTATAGAACTTAACAAGTATTTGCGTTGAATTTGAAACGTTTTTTGTGTTTTTATTTCTTGCTGATTTTTAAATAATTCTTCTTGTTTTTCATCATCAGTAACTGCTACAGATGTATACAAAGACTCCCAACTTTCAGTTTGTTTTTGTGGAATATATGTTTTGCTTGCTAAGTTTTTAATATCTTCTTTAAAAGGATTAAAATCAGGATCAACAGAAATTTTTGGAGTAGATGAGGTTTTTGGTTTCGAATTATAATGATAAGGAGTATCTAAGTTAGCATCTCTATTAAAATCTAAAACAGGTGCAACATTATACTGCCCTAAACTATGTTTTACAGTAGCTCTTAACATGGCATATAAAGCCTTTTCATTATCAAACTTTATTTCTGTTTTTGTTGGATGAATGTTAATATCTATTGTATTTGCAGGTACTGTTAAGTATAAAAAATAGGAGGGATGTGAACCCTGTTCTAACAAACCGTCAAAAGCATTTACAACAGCATGATTAAGGTAAGAGCTCTTTATAAAACGATCATTTACAAAAAAAAATTGCTCTCCTCTTTTTCTTTTAGAAAATTCTGGTTTGGCAACAAAACCTTCAATTGTAAGAATATCTGTTTGCTCATCGATTGGTACTAATTTTTCATTCATTTTAGCACCAAAAACAGCCACAATTCGTTTTCTTAAATTACTACTTTTTAAATGATAAATTTCATTGTTGTTATGATGTAATAGAAAAGATATTGTTGGATGCGCTAAGGCAACTCTCTGAAATTCATCTATAATATGACGTGTTTCTACAGTATCTGATTTTAAGAAATTTCTTCTTGCAGGAATATTATAAAACAAGTTTTTTACAGCCAAACTTGTGCCTTTACTTGTAGAAACAAAATCTTGAGAAATTATTTTACTTCCCTCAATTTTTATTGAAGTTCCAAGTTCTTCGTTTTCTTGTTTTGTTTTTAACTCAACATGAGCAATTGCAGCAATAGATGCTAATGCTTCACCTCTAAATCCTTTTGTACAAAGATTAAATAAATCTTCTGCTTTTTGAATTTTTGACGTTGCATGACGCTCAAAAGACATTCTTGCATCTGTTGGGCTCATTCCTTTACCATCATCAATAACTTGAATTAAGGTTTTACCAGCGTCTTTTAGTAACAATTTAATGTTAGTAGCACCAGCATCAATTGCGTTTTCTAACAATTCTTTTACAACAGAAGCAGGTCTTTGTACGACTTCTCCTGCTGCAATTTGATTTGCAACATGATCTGGTAAAAGTTGAATAATATCAGACATTAATTTCTTTTAAAAATAGATAAATCGAAATCGATGATGAATAAAAAGAGAAGTACAAGAATAGAGATGATAATTAAAAGTGTTTTGTTTACGCTTTTATCTGAGTTTTTTAAATCATCTATAGCATCATTAAACTTTCCTTTTAAACTTTTATTTTTACCTGCAGTTTTTCTAAACTGATCTAGTTTGTGTTCTATTTTATAAGGATTTCCTTCTCCTTTATAAAAACGAGGTTGGTAATCAAATTTCTTGTTTGTACGTTTTAAAAATCCCATAGTTTTATAAATATTGGTTTGTAATGATTTTATTAAAATCAATTAGTATACCAAATGAATAAGTATTCCAAATTTACAGAATTAAACGGAATTCTTAAAAAAATGATGTTAAAAGAGTTCTTAATTTTATAAGTAAAAAATAAAAAAGTTAAAAACCAATACTTTCTGTAGAGGTATCAATATTTTTAATTGCAGCCATTTTTACAGCAGCAACAGCACATTCTATACCTTTATTACCAAGATTACCTCCAGATCTGTCTAGAGATTGTTGTTTTGTATTATCTGTTAATACACAAAAAATTACAGGAACATCATATTTAATATTTAAATCTACAATACCTTGTGTAACACCTTCACATACAAAATCGAAATGTTTAGTTTCTCCTTGTATAACGTTTCCTATGGCTATAATTGCATCCACTTGTTGAGATTCAATCATTTTTTTACAACCATAAACCAATTCAAAACTTCCAGGTACGTCCCAAGAAACAATGTTTTCTTTTGTTGCTCCGCAATCTATTAAAGTTTTAAATGCACCTTTATGTAAATTTTTAGTAATTTCAGGATTCCATTCTGAAACAACAATCCCAAATCGAAAAGATTTCGCATTTGGGATTGTTGCTTTATCGTAATATGATAAATTTGTAGTTGCCATTTTTTTTAGTATTCAGTTAACAGGTCTCAGTCTTCAGTCAGATATTTACTGCCAACTGCTACTGTTTTTTGCTGCTAACTATTTAGTTCGCGTATTTAGCAGCTGCTATAAATTTTTCGATATCTCTACCTTGGTCAGATGTAGAATAGTTTTCTTTAATTTTTGTAAATAATGATTCTGCTTTACTAAAATCTTTTACTTCTAATGCAATTTGTCCTGCTTTAAATAAATATAAAGGAGTTGTAAAATCATTATTCTTTTTGTTTGCTGCTTTTTCATAATAATCTAAAGCATCTTCTGGTTGGTTAATGTCTGCAAAAGCATCACCAATTGCACCAAGTGCAACAGGACCTAACATTTCATCATCAGAATTAAATTTACTTAAATATTCTATTGCTTTGTCATATTTCTTCATTTGTAGGTAAGAAACACCTGCATAATAGTTTGCTAGGTTTCCAGCATTTGTACCGCTAAATGCATCTGCAATATCTAAAAAACCGTATTTACCATCTGCACCTTCTAAACTTAAAGTTAATAAAGAATCGATTCCAGAACCTGCAGTTGCAGCTTCATCAAAATATTTTCTAGGAAAAGCTAATTCGTTAGAAGCTTCTGTTTCATTTGGCTCAACCACAAATTTATTATAACCTAAATAAGCTAAAAAGATAACAACAATAGCTATTAAAGCCATAAATAAAGGCTTACTATTTTTTTCAATCCATTGTTCAGATTTAGAAGCAGTTTCGTCTAAAGTGTTTAATACACCTGCTGTTTCAAATTCTGATTCATCGATTTGATTTTCTTGTTTTTTACCTTCTGCTTTATATTTCTTCTTGTATGTTGCCATATTTCCTTAAAAATTAGTGGCGACAAAAATAGTTTTTTTAATTGGATTTTAAAAGCGGATAATTCGCTAAATTTTCAATAATTTGCAAAACCTTTTTAAGAACAAAATCTAATAATGTATTTACAAAAAATTTCTTTAGTTAATTTTAAAAATATTGAATCGCAATCTTTTGATTTTCAGCAGAAAATAAATTGTTTTGTAGGAGACAATGGTATTGGAAAAACCAATGTTTTAGATGCAATTTATTATTTATCTTTTACAAAAAGTTACTTTAATTCGGTTGCAGGACAAAATATTAGACATGGTGAAGGTTTTTTTATGATAGAAGGTGACTACCTTTTAAATGATAGAAATGAGAAAATTGTTTGCAGTTTAAAAAAGGGGCAAAAGAAAGTTTTAAAACGTAATGGTAAAAATTATGAAAAATTTTCTGAACATATTGGGCAATTACCCTTAGTTATTATTTCACCTGCAGATAGAGATTTAGTTACAGAGGGTAGTGATACTAGAAGAAAGTTTATAGATGGTGTAATTTCTCAACAAAATAAAACGTATTTAAAAGATTTACTTTCTTATAACAAAGTATTATCTCAAAGAAATGCGTTATTAAAGTATTTTGCTGCCAATAGAACTTTTGATGCTTTAAACTTAAGTGTATATGATGAGCAATTATCTGAATACGGAAGTAGAATTTATGAAGTTAGAAAAGCTTTTTTAGAAGAATTTATTCCTATATTTAATGAGAAGTATCAAGTAATTTCTGGAGATAAAGAGCGTGTTAATTTAAACTATAAGAGTCAGTTGCATGATTTTTCTATCCAAGAGTTATTACAAGGTTCATTACAAAAAGATAAAATAATTCAATATACAACTTCAGGGATTCATAAAGATGATTTAAGTTTTCAAATAGGGGAGTATTCTATAAAAAAATTTGGTTCACAAGGGCAACAGAAATCCTATTTAATTGCTTTAAAACTGGCTCAATTTGAGTTTATAAAAAAGCAATCTAATGTTACTCCAATTTTATTATTAGATGATATTTTTGATAAGTTAGATGAAAATAGAGTTACTCAAATTATAGATTTGGTGAATCATGAAGAATTTGGTCAAATATTTATTACAGATACACATTCTGAAAGAACAGAAAATATTTTAAAACAAGGAAACAAAGAATATCAAATATTTAAGTTGTAATGGCAAAAAGAGAAAACGATTCATTTTCAATACAAGATTTAATGCAAACTTTTATTAAGGAAAATAACTTGAGTAAAGGAATGCAAAAGATGAAGGTTGAAGAAACTTGGATAAAAATGATGGGACCAGGTGTTGCGAATCATACAACTTCTGTTAAACTACAAAATAAGACTTTAGTAATACAATTGTCTTCGTCTGTTTTGCGTGAAGAATTAAGTTACGGAAAAGACAAGATTATTAAAATGATGAATGAAGAAATTGGAGATAATATAATTTCTAAATTGATGTTGGTTTAGATTTTAGAAAGATTAGCTAACTGAAGACTATTATGGGTCGTTTTAATGACTTAAAATGGCGTTAGCGAAGTTCTTTTTCTTTTAGAAACAAACTAAATTCAAAACCAAAAAACTCACAACTTTCGTTGTGAGTTTTTTAAACATATTTTTTTACTAAGAATTTCTAAAATTCTTAAAATTGTTCTCTACCAGAAAAGTGAAAGTTTCCTTCAATTTCTGCATTTTCATCAGAATCAGAACCATGTACAGCATTTTCTCCCATAGAAGTTGCATACATTTTTCTAATAGTACCTTCTGCAGCATCAACAGGATTTGTAGCACCAATTAAAGTTCTAAAATCTTCTACTGCATTGTCTTTTTCTAAAATTGCAGCTACTATTGGACCTCTTGTCATAAACTCTACCAATTCACCAAAAAACGGACGCTCATTATGCACAGCATAAAAAGTTTCAGCATCAGCTACTGTCATTTGAGTTTTCTTTAAAGCTACAATTCTAAAACCTGCAGCATTTATTTTTTCTAGAATAGCACCAGTATGTCCGTTTTCTACTGCATCTGGCTTAAGCATTGTAAATGTTCTATTTGTTGACATGTTATTTTTTTAAATTTTTGCAAAAGTACATTTTTTAATGTTAATTGCAAGTTATGGGTAAATTTGTGTAAATTCTTGAAGTAATAAATTATTTTCACCTCTCATTTGCATTGAGATTTCTTTTTTTTCAAAATCAAATTTTAACAATCCAAAACTTATTTCTGAAACTACATTCTGTATTCTGTATATGAGTGGGTTAATCCACTAGAAGTAAAATCAATTAAAGGGTAAGAAAGATTTTTAAACTTGATTTTAGAAAATTCAGAAATATGTCTATCGCCAGAAAGTAATAAGGTTCCTTTAGCTTTATTATTTATAATTGTGTTTTTTAATTTATCAATTTCATGAGGAAAATTAGCCCAAGTTTCAAAACCATGTTCGCCAGATAAAATTTGTATACTACTAACAATAATATTAAAATCTGCTTTAGAGTTATTTAATTCATTAGTTAACCAATTCCATTGTGTTTTTCCTAAAATAGAGCCTTTTCCATAAGGATTAGGTTTGTATCTTTTAGTAGATTCTGTATCATTAGTAAGGGCGGTTTTAAAATACCTAGTATCTAAAACAAATACTTTTATACTGCCTTTATTGGTTTTAAAAACTTTAGATTGATAGACTCCTTTTTGTTTACGTCTAGGGCTGTTTTTATCAACATTAAAAAAATCTAAAAAAATTTGTTGAGCTTCATCTTTTTTATGAAATTCTATTCCTCCGTCATTAATGCCATAATCATGATCATCCCAAGTAGCCATTACATGTATGTCTTTTACTAGATTAAGATACCCTTTTTGTTTTTTTAGTGTTTTATAATCATTTTTTAAGACCTCCATATTATCTGTATCAGAATAAATATTGTCTCCACCCCAAATCCATAAATTGGGATTATTTTTTTTAACTTCTTTCCAAAGTTTATTCTTAATATTTTGTTTATTACAAGATCCAAAAGCAATTGTAAAATCTATATTTTTATCGGTGTTAATTTTTTTTGATGAAGAGCAAGAAGTTATCAGTAGAAATAAAATAAAGAAACTTAGCCTTAGTACTATTTTCATAATCGATTTTTTTTTTTTTTTTTGTTTTACTACGAATGTAAATTAAAAAATATTTTAAACAATATTATTAAATTGTATATTCGCCACTTATGATTTTAAAAGCATTTAAAGAGTTAAAAAGCTTTCTTGATAAACCAAGAAATATTGTAGTTATTGGACATAGAAATCCAGATGGTGATGCTATGGGGTCTACATTGGCTTTAAAACAATATTTAGATAAAAAAGGGCATACAGCAACCGTTGTTGTGCCCAATGAATATCCAGATTTTTTACATTGGTTGCCAGGTTCTAAAACAACATATCGTTTTGATTGGCAAAACAAGCAATCTCAAAGAGCAATAAATAGTTCTGATATTATTTTTCTTTTAGATTTTAATGCTTTGCATAGAGTAGGGCATGATATGCAAAATACTTTAGAAAAATATCCCAACGATTTTGCTATGATAGATCATCATCAACAACCAGATGATGTAAAATATATGTATTCTGATGTTACAATTTGTTCTACTTGCCAAATGGTATATCAATTTATTGAAATGAATAATGATTTAGATTTAATTGATGCAGATATTGCTACTTGTTTATATACAGGTATCATGACAGATACAGGTTCTTTTAGATTTAGATCTACCACAAGTACTACACATAGAATTATTGCAGACTTAATTGATAAAGGTGCTCAAAATGATCAAATTCATAATAATGTTTATGATGCAAATTCATACAACAGGTTGTTGTTATTAGGTCAGGCATTAAGTAACTTACAGATATTACCAACTTATAAAACGGCTTATATAACCATAACTACAGAAGAAAAAAAACGTTTCGATTTTCAGAAAGGAGATACAGAAGGCATTGTAAATTATGCACTTTCTTTAAAAGGTATTATTTTTGCAGCAATTTTTATTGAAGATGCTGAGCAAGGAATTATAAAAATTTCTTTTAGATCTAAAGGGAAATTTTCAGTGAATCAGTTTTCTAGAAATCATTTTAATGGAGGAGGTCATGATAATGCTGCTGGTGGTAAATCTGATTTATCGATGACAGAAACAGTAACAAAATTTGTTACCTTATTACCAACATATAAAGAAGAATTAGAAAAGTCTTATGAAAATTAAAATTATAATTTTTATTAGTTTTATATGTTTTGGTTGTACTAAAATAAATCCTAGAAGACCTATAGAAGCAAAACCATCAACAACAATTTTAAAAGAAACAATTAAAGAGTCTATTAAATTAAATAAAGTAGAAGATACTAAAATTAGTAATTTAATAAAAAAAGATTCAATACATAATTACATTCTTTCTCCTAAAGGGTATTGGTATACATACAATACAAAAATAAATGAAAACACACCAACTCCAAAAACAGGAGACCTAGTTACTTTAGAATATAATTTATCTAATTTAAAAGGAGAAACAATTTATTCTAAAGAAATTTTAGGAGTTAAAAAATATAATGTAGATAAAGAAGACTTTATTTCTGCATTACAATCTGGAATAAAGTTGATGAAGGTAGGAGAAACCATTACATTTGTCATTCCATCTTACAATGCTTTTGGTATTTCTGGAGATGGAAATAAAATAGGAATTAATCAATCAATAATAAGTACAGTAACATTAATAAATATTAAATAAATAGAAAAATGAGAATTATAAAAAGTATTTTATCAATTGCAGTTGTAGCATCAATGGTTTCTTGTGGAAACCAAGTAAAAGAAGTTAAATCTTTAGAAACAGAAATAGATTCTGTTAGTTATGCTGCAGGTTTAAGTACAGGTATTAATATGAATAGACAATTTCAAAATGGCTTTGAAGAAGTCAATAAAGATGTTTTTATTCAAGGATTTAAAAATGGTATAGATTCGTTAAATTTTTTGATTGATGAAAAAGATACTCAAAAAATTATTCAAACTTATTTTAAAAAGAAGCAAGAAGAAAAAAAGAAAGCAGAATTAGCAAAAGCTGAAGTTTACAAGAAAGAAGGTGTTACTTTTTTAGAAGCTAATAAAGCTAAAGAAGGAGTTGTTACTACAGCAAGTGGTTTACAATATATTATTTTAAACAAAGGAAAAGGAAAAAAACCTACAACAACTTCTAGAGTAAAAGTACATTACCATGGTACATTATTAGACGGAACTGTTTTTGATAGTTCTGTAGATAAAGGAACTCCTGCAGAATTTGGAGTAACTCAAGTTATAAAAGGTTGGACAGAAGGTTTACAATTAATGAATGTTGGTTCTAAGTATAAATTCTTTATACCTCAAGAATTAGCTTATGGAGCAAATCCAAGACCAGGAGTTATCAAACCTTATATGGCTCTTGTTTTTGAAGTAGAATTATTAGAAATTAAAAAATAATTACTTAAATGAAAAATCTACTATACTTACTGTTTTTTACTACACTATTTGTTTCTTGTAAATCATCAGAAAAATATAAAAGTTTAAAAGACGGTTTATATGCTGAAATTACAACAAATAAAGGTGATATTTTAGTAGAGTTATATGCAGAAGATGCAAAAATGACAGTTGCAAACTTTGTTTCTTTAATTGAAGGTACAAATAGTAAGTTAGTAGATTCTTTAAAAGGAAAAAACTTCTATGAAGGTATTATTTTTCATAGAGTTGTTAATAATTTTGTTATACAAGGAGGTGGTTTTACAACAACAGGTAGAAAAAAACTCGGATATGTTTTTGGTGATGAATTTCCTAAGAAAAAAGACGGAGATTTAATGTACAGACATGATGATAAAGGTGTTCTTTCTATGGCAAATGGTGGGCCAACAACTAATAATAGTCAGTTTTTTATTACTCACAGAGCAATACCACACTTAGATGGTAAACATTCTGTATTTGGTAAAACTGTAATTAATTCAATTCAATTAAAAGAATTAAATTCTAAATTTAAAGATTCTTTGCTATTAAAAAAAGCAGTAGATTCTACTAGAATGGCTGTTGTTAATAATATAGTTCAAGGAGATACAATTATTTCGATGAATATTGTAAAGCTAGGTTCAAAAGCAGAAAATTTTAACGCAGCAAAAGTTTTTGATACTTATTTGGCTAAATTTTCAGATTCTGAAAAAGACCGTAAAAAAGCTGAAGCAGCAGCAGAAAAAGCAAGATATTCTAACTATTTAGTAGAAAAAGAAAAATTTTATGCCAAAATGGATGTTGCTAATTCTGTAAAAACCTCTTCTGGATTACAGATTTTAAAATTGAAAAAAACGAAAGGAGAAAAAGTAGTTGATCATAAACCATTAACAATTAATTATACACTTTATACTGCAGATGGTAAAAAAATTCAATCTACCACAGATACAAAAGGAAAACCATTTGTTTGCCAGTTAAATGACCAACAAAGACCTATGATTGCAGGTTTTAAAGAAGGAGTTTTAACGATGAATGAAGGAGAAAAGGTAAGGTTATTTATACCCTATTATTTAGGTTATGGAGAATCTAAATATGGACCTTTCCCAGCAAAATCTGATTTAGTTTTTGAAATAGAAGTATTAAAACAAGGAAAATAATTTGTTAGAAGATTTAATTCAATTTGATAAAAATATACTAATTTTCCTTAATAATTTAGGAAGTGAACAATGGGATCCAATTTGGTTAATTATTACAAACCAATTGTATTGGAGCCCATTGTTTATATTTATTTTTTATTTAACAATAAAAGCTTTTGGGTGGAAACGAGGAGGAGTTATGATTCTTTCTATGATTTTATTAGTTGCTTTTTCTGATCAATTTACTAATTTTATTAAAGATTATTTTGAAAGATTACGCCCAAATAACGATCCAGAAATTAAACATTTATTAAGAACTCTAATAGAACCACAAAGTTTTAGTTTTATGTCGGGTCATGCAACAACATCAACTTTCTTTTCAGTATTTGTTGTTTTACTTTTAAGAGCCAAATACAAATACATATACTTTATTTTATTTTGGCCTTTAATTTTTGCATACAGTAGATTGTATTTAGGGGTACATTTTCCAATTGATATACTAGTAGGGATAATAATAGGAATTACTTTTGCAAATATTTATGCTTTCTTATATAAAAAGTTAGATAAAAAACTGTTTACCTAGTTTTCTTATAATTCTAGTATATTTATTATTACAAGAGAAAGTGTTTAATAAATTAGCTACTTTCTTTATTATTCAATACTTTTTTTATAAATAAAAGTAGTAATCTAGTTTTACTTTTATAACCTTTAAGTCTTTTAGTATATTTATTTTGAATTATTAAAAAATAAACAACCGATTTAAAATGAAAAATGACGTTAAAAAGTAGATTTTAATTAAATTTGCAGCTTACAAACCCGAAAATTACAATATGAAAATATCATACAATTGGTTAAAGCAGTTTTTACAGGTAGATTGGGCGCCTATTAAGACAGGAGAATTGTTAACTGATTTAGGATTAGAGGTAGAAGGAATTGAAACCAAAGAATCTATAAAAGGAAGTTTAAAAGGAATAGTTGTTGGTAAAGTTTTAACTTGTATACAGCACCCAAATGCAGATAGATTAAAAGTTACTACAGTAGATTTAGGTTCTGGAGAACCTGTACAAATTGTTTGTGGAGCTCCTAATGTAGATGCTGGTCAAAAAGTACCAGTAGCAACAGTTGGTACAACTTTATATGATGATAAAGGAGAAGGTTTTAAAATAAAGAAAGGAAAAATTAGAGGAGAAGTTAGTCATGGAATGATCTGTGCTGAAGACGAATTAGGTCTTGGCAAAAGTCATGATGGAATTCTTATTTTAGACGAAGCATTAGAAGTTGGTACTCCTGCTGCAGATGTTTTTAATATAGAAACAGATTATGTTTTCGAAATCGGTTTAACACCAAATAGATCTGATGCAATGAGTCATTTTGGTGTAGCTAGAGATTTGCGAGCAGGGTTAATTCAACAAGAAACAAAATTAGAATTAATATCTCCTTCTGTAAGTAATTTCCATGTAGATGAAAGAACACTTCGTTTTGATATTGAAGTAGAAAATAAAGAGTTAACGCCCCGTTATTGTGGTATTGCAATTACAGATATACAAGTAAAAGATTCTCCAGAATGGATCCAGAATCGATTAAAAGCCATAGGCTTATCGCCAAAAAATAATATTGTAGATATTACAAATTATGTTTTACACGAATTAGGTCAACCTTTACATGCTTTTGATGCTCAAAAAATTAAAGGAAATAAAATTCTTGTAAAAACATTAGAAAAAGGTACAAAGTTTACAACTTTAGATGAAGTTGAAAGAGAATTGTCATCAGAAGACATTATGATTTGTGATGCAGATTCTAACCCACTTTGTATTGCAGGTGTTTTTGGAGGTTTACATTCTGGAGTTACAGAAAATACATCATCAATTTTTTTAGAAGCAGCTTATTTTAACCCTGTTTCTGTAAGAAAAACAGCAAAACGTCATGCATTAAATACAGATGCTTCTTTCCGTTTTGAAAGAGGTATAGATATCAATTTAACTAAATATGCTTTAAAAAGAGCAGCATTATTAATTGAAGAGTATGCAGGCGGAAAAATGGCTTCTGATATTTCTGATTTTTATCCAGAAAAAATTGAAGACTTCCAAGTGTTTTTGTCATACGAAAACGCTTATAGGTTAATAGGTCAAGAAATTCCTAAAGAAACAATTAAGAATATTTTGGCATCACTAGAAATTAAAATTAATAGTGAAACTAATGGAGGACTTGGCTTAACAATACCTTCTTACAGAACAGATGTTCAGCGTGAAGCTGATATTATTGAAGAGATTTTAAGAGTTTATGGATATAATAATATTGAGTTTTCTCATAAACTTAACACTTCTATTTCTTTTGATTCTAACAAAGAAACAAAAGTCGAAAATATTATTGCAAATCAATTAAGTGCTTTAGGTTTTAACGAAACTATGGCAAATTCTTTAACAAAGCCAGAATACGCAACTTTATCAGAAAATATAAACGAAGATGCTAATGTAGAAATGCTAAATCCATTAAGTAATGATTTAAAAGTTCTACGTCAATCTTTGTTATTTAGTGGTTTAGAATCAGTTGCCTATAATATCAATAGAAAAAATAATTCTTTACAGTTTTATGAGTTTGGTAAAACCTACCATAAATACAATGAAAAGTACCAAGAAGACAAACATTTAACTTTATTTGTAACTGGTAATAGAACTAAAGAAACTTGGAGTTTAGCTAAGAAAACATCTGATTTCTTTTATTTAAAAGGAATAATAACTGCTTTATTAAGTAGGTTAGGAATTGATAAAGTAAAAGCCTCTCCAACAAAACAAGATGTTTTTTCTGAAGGAATTTCTCTTGGATTAGGAAAAATAAAATTAGTCGATTTTGGTGTAGTTAATCGTTCTGTTTTAAAAGAATTCGGAATTAAACAAGAAGTTTTATTTGCAGATTTTAATTGGGATACTATTTTAAAATTAGTTGGTAATAAAAATATTAAAGTAAGTGAATTACCTAAATTTCCTGCTGTAAAAAGAGATTTAGCTTTATTATTAGACGTAAAAGTATCTTTTAATGAAGTGTATAACTCCGCTTTTCAATCGGAAAGAAAATTACTAAAAGAGGTAGACTTATTTGATGTTTATGAAGGTGATAAGTTACCAGAAGGGAAAAAATCTTATGCAGTTAGTTTCTTATTACAAGATGAAACAAAAACTTTAGCAGATAAACAGATTGATAAAATAATGCAAAAATTACAACAATCTTTTGAAAAGAATTTAAACGCTGTTTTAAGATAATTTAAGTTTTTTATTTTCTTTTAGACTTTTCATAAGTGACAATCATTAAGTGTTTAATTTTTAGTTAATCTGTTTTAAGAATATGCATTTTGCTAATTTACATACAATGTCATTAAATATATGACCAAGTTTTAATTCATTATATAAGTGGTTAGCTAAGTTAGTTTTTTTAATAAAGCTATAGATAAAAGTTCTTAATTTAATTTCCTTTTGTCTTTGCTATAAATTTAGCATAAGTCTTTTTATATTTTTTTGTTAGTTGTTCCTATAGTTATAAAATGCGAAGCTACTTTAATTTTATATTTAATACACTAGTGTCCGATAAAAAAAAGCTTTAATAATAGATGCTTTTTTCTTATAGTTGACTAAATCTCTAATCAAATAACCAACTATGAGTAAGGATAGTGTTTTTTACGGACAGCCTATTTTTAGTCAGCTTATAAATTTGATTTCTAATCAGAAAGTTAAACAACATACTAAATCTCATAAATCTGACCATTATTGTAAGTGCTTTAATACCTTTTAGCACTTGATTATCTTTTGCTCTATGGGGTTGACTCTGGTTGTAGTTTCTTATGTGAATGTGGAATTAAATAAGTTATTATAAATTTGGTTACCCCTAATAAAAGTACTTTATCAGATGCTAATAAAAGACGAGACTACAAATTATTGAGGCTAATCTATTATGATTTGGTTAAAGTATATTATTTGTTTTCATTCTAAACTTAGAACTCTACGTTTATTAATATAATGTTGCTAAGTTTTAAATAAACAGTAAAATTACTGTTAAAACAATACCTCCAATTGCAAAGTACATTCCTTTTTTAAAAACGGGCATTTTTGGTGTATACATCCAAAACGCAGAAAAAACAAAAAACAACAAGGAGATGCCAAAAAAGATGTTTAAAAAATAAAGTGGACTATTCGTATTTGCTTTATGAAGTTTTTCCATTTTATCTAAAATAAAAGGGAGTTTCATTTTTTTTATATTTGCAATGCCTGTTTTTTTATTATAATTTCCATTTTTAAGGTATAAGACATTTCCTTCAGAGTGTAATACTTTTGCTCCTTTTTTAAAAATAGGGGCTAAATCTCTAGGTGTTAAGTTTGGAGATAGTTGTCTTTCTGTAATAACTTCTTTTTTTAAAAAATCAGTATTTCTAAAAACCATTAAAATACCACTTAAGGCATATACAAACATAATTCCTGATAAGAAATAACCTAAATATCTATGGATAACTCTAACTTGAAATGATAATGGAGTTTTTCTTTTTGCCATTTTAAATTTAATATGATTAAGATAAGCTTTTGACTAAGTTTTTAACTAAAGGTTTAATGTGAGAATTCACTTTTTTTGAAGTTATAAGAAAATGAAATTTTACCTTTTGTATTCTCCAAAAGTTCCATCATCATAAAAAACAACAATCCTTTGAATCCTTTTTCTATTTATTTCAGAATTCGATTCAGAAAAAGATGGAGTAGAAGTAGGTATGCTGTTTTCGCTTTTAGGAAAATTACCTGTTCCATTTAATAACCAATACATATCTACGTCTTTAAATTCCGAGGTAACTTTTAGAATAAAATCTAAACTTGGTTTGTTTCTTCCTGAGAGAATATGAGAAATACTAGAGCGTTGAACGCCTACTTTATCTGCAAACATAGAGGCAGATAATTGATGAAATTCCATTACTTTTTTTAATCGAGATGTAAATTCTGCTATGTTTACCATTGTAATGTTTTTTGCTTTATACAAATGTAAAAAATATAGAAGTAGTGGCAAAGGATAATTCTGTAAATAAAAAACACACAAATTATTTAATTAAATAAATACTTTAATTAAAATATGTTATTAATTGATTTAAAATGTTTTAAAGTTATTTTAAAGCTCAATTAACTTGAAGTAGTAAAAGGTGTGTCTCTTTATTTAAATTCATAAGTTTACAGTTTACAAGCGTAACATTTGTGTCAAATATTTAGTTTTACATTTGTAACACGGTTACATTTTACAATTGTAACTTAATAGTTTGGTGACAATTGTAAATGATAAATTTGAGTTGATTTAAATGGCTGAGAGTTATTAAAAAAAAAGTTGAGGTGATGTTTTTTGATTTCTAGAAATTGTTGAAAATTAACTCGCTTTTAATTTATGTGTTATAATTACAGGTGGCAGAATTTTATATGATTGATGTCGTTTATAAATTCTTTATTTTTGAAAAAATTTACTTAAAATAAAACAATGAATACTTTAGCAATCGAATTTTTAGAGTCTATTTTCGAAGAACAACATGAAAGTTCTTTGCATGGAAAATGGATTACATTTAAAGATTTAGAAAGTTTATTTTCGAAATATAAATCTAAGTTTGAAGTTTCTCAAATAGGAAAATCAGAAGAAAACAGACCTATAATGCAACTAAAAGTAGGTTCTGGAGCTAAGAAAATATTATTATGGTCTCAAATGCATGGTAATGAAAGTACAGGTACTAAAGCTTTGTTCGATCTTTTTAATTGTGTTTTAAACTCATCAGAAATGATTTTTAATCATATTTTAGAAGAATGTACTTTGGTTTTTATTCCTATGTTAAATCCAGATGGTTCCCAAGCATACACAAGAGTTAATGCAAATCAAATAGATTTAAATAGAGATGCTGTAGGTAGAGTTGCTAAAGAAAGTAAGTTGTTACGTAAGATTTTAGAAGAATTTAACCCTCAGTTTTGTTTTAATCTTCACGATCAAAGAACAATATTTAATGTAGAGGGAACAAAAAATCCGGCAACCATTTCTTTTTTAGCTCCTTCAGAAGAAATTACAAGAGCTTTAACAAAAGGAAGAATTGCAACTATGGATGTTATTGTAGGTATGAATAAAATGCTTCAAAATAGTATTCCTAATTTTGTAGGTAGGTATACAGATGAGTTTTATCCTACTGCAACAGGAGATAACTTTCAAAAATTAGGGTATAATACTATTTTAATAGAGTCTGGACATTACCCAAATGATTATGAAAGAGAAGTAACAAGAAAATATACTTTCTTTTCTATTTTACAGGGTATTTATCATATTGCAACTACCAAATCATTTGTTAATTACGATGCTTATTTTACAATTCCTAACAATGATAAAATTTTCTATGATGTAATTCACAGATATTCAGACTCTAAAAATGATGTTGCCTACCAATATGAAGATAAAATTATTGAAGGAAAGTTTGTTTCAAAATTAAACAAAGTAGATGAAAATCGTTTAAAATCTAAAATAGGACACTCCGAAATCGTTTTCGAGGGTAAAATTGTTTAAGTATTTGTTAGTTTAATTGCTGTTTAATTAAATTAAATTCATAAATTTGTATTGTAATTTGAATAATACGTAAAATATGAAAAAATTTATTTTAGACGAAATCGATCACCAAATATTAGATATTTTAATAGAGAATGCTAGAACTCCATTTACAGATATTGCAAAACAATTATTAGTTTCTGCAGGTACAATTCATGTGCGTGTTAAAAAAATGGAAGATGAAGGTATTATTCAAGGATCTACTCTTACATTAAATTATGAAAAAATGGGATACTCTTTCATTGCGCATGTTGGTGTATATTTAGAAAAAACATCTATGACTCAAAGTGTAATTGCAGATTTAAGAAGTATTCCTAATGTAACTGTAGCATATGTTACTGCAGGTAAATACAATATTTTCTGTAAAGTAAGAGCAAAAGGAACAAATGATGCAAAAGATATTATTTATAGAATAGATGATATTCCTGGGGTAAATAGAACAGAAACAATGATTGCTTTAGAAGAAAGTATTAATGATAAAAAGAGAATGATGCATGCAATTTTTCAAGAATTGTAGCATTTCATTTTCAATATTATTATAATCATCCTTATCACTAAAATGGTAAGGATTTTTTTTGCTAAGAAAATATCTTTGTTAAGATTTAAAAACATTTTTTTTATAAAAATAATTAGAAGTAATAGTTTTCTTTAATGATAATATGAAGAGTTTTATTAAAAAAGTATCTCAAAGAAGCTAATATGCAGAAATTAGAACAATAAGTAAAAATGGAGTTTACATAAAACTAATGAGCTTACTTTTTCAGTTATTAATAAAAATAACGGTTTTAATTTTATCGGATAATAGTGGTTAAAAATAGAAATTATACATTTAGTTTTAAGACCAATATGGGTATATAATAAACATCTAGAAAAAATAAAAGCTAAAAAAAGTAGAGAAGAGTATAAACTTTATAATTTTTTATAATTCTAAGTGTATTAGTAAATACAATATATAAGAAGGGTCTTAGTTCTAATTTTTATTTCTTAAATAGCTTATTTAACTGTAAATGTATTTTTTAAAACTATTAATAGAGGTTTTAATAAAACAGTTTTAAAACTATCTTTTAAAATAATTGTCTGGAATTTTAAAATTATCTCTAAACTTATTTACAAACTTAATATTTGTAATTTTACCACTACCAATTTTGTTTGTTAAACCAGTGTTAAGGGTCCATTCATAAAATCCCCAATCAGAAGCAAAAGGAACACCTTTTATTGTATTATAATTTGTATATTTTATTGCATGAGGATCTGATTCTGCTTCTGCTTTTGTTTTACCAGCTGTAACAATATAGGCAACATGGTTTAAACGATTGCTTTCTTTTTCTGTATAAAGAATATACCAATCATCAGGTGCATCACCTATATTTGCTTCAAAAGTTAATTTAGCAGTGTTAAAAGTATTGTTTGTTTCATTTGTTTTAAAATTGTCATCCCATTTGGTTCCGTTGTCACTTAATTTATAAGGATACAAGAAAAAATAACTCCATGTATAGGCATGAAAACGTACTCCTGGATTGTCTTTTAAATTATCTGAAACAAAAACATTCTCTTTACTTATATAGATTTCATCTCCGTTTTTGTAGGTGATTTTTGCGATATCAGAAGTTGTGGCAATTGTAATATTTGCGTTAAAAATTTCGTTTCCACCAAATTCTACAACAGCGTCAAATTGAATGGCTTCATTTTTTAAAAAAACTTCTTTTTGATGTGCAATTTCTATTTTTTGAGCAAATGTTTTTGCTATAGTTTCTTTTACAGTTTGTTTTGTTTCTGGTGATTTTTTTTGGCAGCTTGTAATAATTAATAGGCTTATAAAAAGTGTTATAATAGTTTTATTCATATTTTATGTTTAAGGTTTTTTAAAGAAATCGAAAATTTAATAGAAACCTTACAAAATTTTTCAATTTAATTCCCTTTTACTCTCAACCACAATTCAGAAAGCATTTTTTTTCCTTCTTGTTTGTCTTTAAGCTCTTCTTTAAAATATGGGGTTCCGTTTTTATCAACTAAAATTTTGTATTTAAAAACAAAGTTTTTTGCATTGTGTTGTATGCTTAAAGTACCAAAACGTAAATCATTAAAATATAACGTATCACTTACTTTGTTTATGGTATACCAACCTTTAGAAATAGCAATCATTCGTTTTGTTTTGGTATGATTTGCTAAATCGCCTAATAAATGATGATTCTTAGGATAACTAGAAAACTGAATTGGATTTTTATCAAAAAAAGAAGAATGACCAATTAAAAAAGCATCTTTTGTTTCAATATTTGCAGTCCAAAGAATCGTGTTTAAAGGAGTTGGTTTTGTTTCAATATATCTATATTTAATATTCTGATAGTTAAGCTCTTTTGTGAAATTTTGATAAGAAATCCCTTTTAAAATTAAGGTAATTAATAGATAAAAACTACTTATGATTAATCCTAAATTATTATACAAACGTCTTTTTTTAGTCATTCTTTTTTGAAACATTGTTAGTATCAAGAAAACTAAAAAAGGTACAGTGTATAAAGGGTCTATAACAAATACATTTTTAAAAGCCAAGCGAATATCTAAAGGCCAAAATAATTGTGTACCCCAAGTTGTTTGAGCATCTAATATTGGATGTGTAATAAATGCCCAAAAGAAAAGCCAGAACCAATTTTTTACATTCTTATACCTTTCATATTTAGAAACGATAAAAGCTAAAATAGGAGAGAAGAGTAGGGTAAATAAAACAGAATGCGTAAAACCTCTATGAATTTCTAAACTTGTTACTGTATCTGTAAAAAAAGAGGCCAATACGTCTAAATCTGGAATTGTACCTGCAATAGCACCATATAACATAGCTTTATTGCCTATTTTTCTTCCTAAAACAGCTTCTCCAACTGCTGCTCCTAATATTATTTGAGTTAATGAATCCATTTTATATATTAGTAACTTTCTCTAAACTTTTTTTCTACCGAAAAATTAATCAAGTTCATAAAATTTTCATGAACACCCAAAGTAACATCTAACTGTAACTGATCTATAAATTTAAGAATTTGCTCAGACTTAAATTGTAAATCTGGAATAGAAATATATTTCTCAAAAAGATTACCAATACTCTTGTAATATAGTTGTTCAAAAGTATTTAGGTTTTCTGGTTTTTCAGAAACATATTGGTAGGAGTTAATATCAAAAGATTCTAAAACATCACCTACATAACTTTTATGTAAAATTTGTTTAGGGTTTACAATATTCAATTCTTTTATTGATGGATTTAAAAAAGCGTGTAAAATTGCTTTTGAAACAAAATCTACAGGAACAATGTTTAATCCACTTTCTTTATCAACCCAAATTCTAAAACTTTCTTTTGCTTTTTTAGCATATTTAGCTAAAAATATAGCCCATGAATAAAAAACATCAAACTTTGGTGTTTCATAAAAAGGCATATCAATTAAACGACCACAAATAATACTTGGTCTTAAAATCTGAGAATCAATGTTTTTTAATTTACAGGTTTCTTTTACATAACGTTCGCTCTTATATTTAGATTTCTCATAAGGATTTCTAAAATCGGTAACTTCATAGTTTTCTATACTATCATTTACTTTACCATCTTGAATTCCGAATGAATATGCTGTACTTATATATAAAAAACGAGTTACAGTTTCTGGTAGTTGATTTAAAAGTTGCTTGGTTACTAAATAGTTTTGAGAGTGTACTTTTTCTTTAGAATCGTTTGTGTTTAATAAGTTTGTAGATCCTGCACAATGTATTATTGTGTCAAAATTATGTTTAGCTAAAATGTCTTTAGAAATGGCAGCTAGATCGCTAGAAATTACGGTGATTTTCTCTAAACATTCTTCTAAAGTAAAATTGTTTAAAAATTCAGGACGAGAGTCATTTTGTAATATAGCTATTAAACGTTCTTGTGCAGTTTTATTATTATCTCTTATAATTACAAAAAGGTGATTAACCGTTTTTTCAACAATAGCTTTGTATAGCCATTCAAACATAATATGGCTTCCAACAATACCAGTACCACCCGTTAATAAACAATTCATAATTCTAGTTTAATAAAAATTTAGTAAGCGAAATTACTTTTTATAATAAAGAAACCTCACATAATTGTGAGGTTTTAACAATTTTGTATATTATTGTATAATTATCCTTTGTAAAAAGGTAGCTTTACAATAGTTGCAGGAATCGCTTTTTTACGAACCTGAATATGAATTTGAGTACCAGATTTAGATAAAATTCTTGGTACATAGCCCATTCCAATACCTTTTTGTAAACAAGGGCTCATGGTACCAGAAGTAACATTTCCAATTATTTTTCCGTTTCCGTCAACTATATCATAACCATGTCTTGGAATGCCTCTTTCATCCAACTCAAAAGCAACCAGTCTTCTTTCTGGTTTTTGTTCTTTTTGTTTTGCTAAAGCATCTGCATTTACAAAGTCTTTGGTAAACTTGGTAATCCAACTTAAACCTGCTTCAATTGGCGATGTTGTATCATCAATATCATTTCCATACAAACAATATCCCATTTCTAAACGCAAGGTATCTCTTGCTGCTAAACCAATTGGTTTAATTCCATAATCTGTACCAGCTTCAAAAACTTTTTCCCAAATTTGTTCAACTTCTGTGTTTTTACAATAAATTTCAAAACCACCAGAACCTGTATAGCCAGTTGCAGAAATAATTACATTATCAATACCTGCAAAATCTCCAATTTTAAATTTGTAGAAAGGAATATCTGCTAAATCTAAAGAAGATAAAGATTGCATAGCTTCCACAGCTTTTGGACCTTGAATTGCTAATAAAGAATATCCTTCTGATAAATCTCTTAAATCTGCATTAAAATCTTCATTAAATTTAGAAATCCAGTTCCAATCTTTTTCAATATTAGATGCATTCACTACCAATAAATAGGTGTTTTCTTTAATTCGGTAACAAATTAAATCATCTATAATTCCGTTTTCTTCATTTGGGAAACAACTGTATTGAGCATCACCAATTTCTAGTTTAGAAGCATCGTTAGAAGTTACTTTTTGTATTAGTGCTAAAGCATTTTCACCTTCAACCAAAAACTCACCCATATGGCTCACATCAAAAACACCTACAGCTTCTCTAACAGTTAGGTGTTCTGCTGTAACTCCTTCATATTGTACAGGCATGTTATAACCAGCAAAAGGAACCATTTTAGCTCCTAAAGCAATGTGAGTATCGTTTAACGCAATGTTTTTCATGTATAGATTTCTATTATTTTCGGGCTAAATTATTGAAAAATTCGCAATAAACAAATGCTAATTAATGTTAATATTTACGAATTAGAAAAAATAATAGCTGTACTTTTGATATTGTTATAAATTCTTTTAAAAAATGAGCAAAGAGCAACCAAATAATCCATTACATGGAATCAAATTAGCAACTATTTTAGAAGAATTATTCTTAGAATATGGTTGGGAAGAATTAGGATACTCTCTTGGTATTAAAGCTTTTTTAAATAATCCTACTTATAAATCTAGTTTAAAATTTTTAAGAACTACACCTTGGGCAAGAGAAAAAGTAGAGCAGTTTTATTTAAAAAACATGATTGATTAACTTTTTTTTTGAAGCTATTTCCTGCTTTCACTACTCGCTTTTTTTCATGCTTCAAAAAGAGCTCAAACAAACCGTTCAATCAGGGCTAAACTTGTTTGTAAACTTATTGTAAATCGGTAAAAACAATTCAATAATTTATAAACTAAAAAATCTGTCAATTTTTTAAGCTGACAGATTTTTTTATAGTTTATTTTCTTTTAATAATTTACGTTGCTGTTTTATGGTTAAAGAACTTCCATCATGACTCCAACCTGGTGCAGCAAACGCATACATAAATTTATGATACCAGTTTTTAGATTTTTTCATATCATTCCAAATATCTTTGTATTCGTGTGTTAAAATTACAAATGGATTGTAAGAATTTGGCGGAGTTGTAACTCCGTATTCTATATCAATAGTTTCATCATATTCTTTAAAAGTACCAAACATTCTGTCAAAAATATTTAAAAATCCACCATGATTTTTGTCCATATACTCAAAATTCTGAGCATGATGCACTTGGTGCATGGTGTGTGTGTTAAATATTTTATCAAAGAAACCTAATTTACCAATATAAACGGTGTGTAATTGAAATTGCCATAAAGCTTCAATACCTAAACAAACTACTAACATTGCTGGAGGAAAGCCAATAGCGGTAATCCACATGTAAAAAAAAGGTTTGTAAAGAATGGTAAACCAGCCATTTCTAACAGCAGTT
Source organism: Polaribacter sp. (assembly GCF_039939415.1). Taxonomy (GTDB): domain Bacteria; phylum Bacteroidota; class Bacteroidia; order Flavobacteriales; family Flavobacteriaceae; genus Polaribacter. The sequence goes on along the minus strand of NZ_JBDVJE010000011.1, from coordinate 113,783 downwards.
CCTAAATTAAAATTATCAGAAGAATGATGTACTATATGAGCAGCCCATAAAAAACGAACATTATGGTTTTGTCTATGAAACCAATAATAGCTAAAATCATCTAATAACTGGCATATAATCCAAACATACCAAGCATAACCAAAAGACTCATAGCCCATAATATTTGTACGAACACCATCTACTAATGGATTAAAAATTTCATAGACAAAATTAAAAAGTACAATTGCGGCAATTGTTTTTGTTAAAGGAGCTAAAACAGCGGAACCAATACCCATAGTAAGGCTTGCTGCTAAATCTTTCCAGTTATAAAGTTTATGATTTTCTTTTTTTTTGTGATGCTTGCTATAGGCGAGTTCTAATAAAATTAGACCCAAAAAACAAGGAACACCATATACAAGTGGGTTCGTGAAATTCATTAAATAATTAGCTTGGTTTTTTGCTAAAATAGGTTTAAATTTTTAAGAAATAAGTACTTTTTTGTTTATTTTATTGAAAATTACCTAGATATAAGTAGTTTTTGTAAATTATTTTTCAACATTTAAAATTAATTTTAAATCATAAAGTTTTAATAAAAAGAAAAGCAAATTTTCTTTTTACTGTCTACTCTTTAAATTATTAGTAATTTTAGCCGTTTTTAAATCTAATTGTTTAAAAAAAAGGCGAAAGATTATTATATGAATTACAAACATTTACTGAAAGTAATTAAAGAGAACACCAAAAGATTTACAACTAAGAAAGCCATTTTTTATAAAGATGAAGTTTCTAAAAATTGGAAAGGTATTTCTTGGGATTGTTTTTATTTTCAGGTTCAGCAAGTTTCTAAGGCTTTAATTAATTTTGGAATAAAAGAGCAAGATAATATTGGTGTTTTTGCTCAAAACATGACAGAATGGATTATTGCAGACCTTGGAATTATGGGAACAAGAGCTGTAACAATTCCTATTTATGCAACCAATTCTAAAAAAGAAGCAGAATATATTGTAAACGATGCAATGATTAGTGTATTGTTTGTAGGTGATCAAGAGGAATTTGATAAAGCTGCACAAATATCAGAAAACAATCAATATTTAAAATTAATTGTTGCATTAACTAAAACCGTAGATTTAGATAATCATAAAAATGCTGTTTACTTTACAGATTTTATCAATGCAGAATTCCTGAAAAGTATTGAAACCGAATTAGAAAAACGTCATTTTGAATCTGAATTAGACGATTTGGCAAGTATTATTTATACTTCTGGTACAACAGGAGAACCAAAAGGAGTAATGCTAGATCATAACAATTTTGCATCATCTTTAAAAGCACACGAAGCGGAATTAGATGTTAATGAGAATGATACTTCTTTAAGTTTTTTACCATTAAGTCATATTTACGAGCGTAGTTGGGTGTTTTTCTGTTTACAGCAAGGTATTCAGGTATATTTTAACCAAGATCCTAAGAAAATTGCAGATGTATTAAAAGAAGTAAAACCTTCTTTAATGTGTACTGTACCAAGAATTTTTGAGAAAATTTTTACGGCTATTCAAGAAAAAAGAAAAGAAGCTTCTCCTGCAAAAATGAAAATGGCAAGTTGGGCTTTAGGGATTGGAAATAATTACCATAACAAACACAAACGACTTGATAAAAAAGTGCCGTTAATGCTAAGTTTAAAATATAAAATAGCAGATAAATTGGTGTTGAGTAAATTACGTGGTGTCTTTGGTGGAAATATAAAATTTATGCCATGTGGAGGTGCGCCATTAGGTCCAGATTTGGTGTCCTTTTTTCATTCGTTTGCATTAAATGTAAAATGTGGTTATGGTTTAACAGAAACTACCGCAACAGTTACGTTGTTTGGTGATCATCATTTTGAATTTAATTCTGCAGGTAAAACAATTACGGGATCAGAAATTAAAATTGGTGATAATAATGAGGTTTTGGTAAAAGGGTCTGGAGTAATGAAAGGGTATTACAAAAAGCCAGAAGCAACTGCAGAGGTATTTGAGAAAGGATGGTTTAAAACTGGTGATGCAGGAAAAATAGATGCATCTGGTAATTTAGTAATTACGGATAGAATTAAAGATTTGATGAAAACTTCTGGAGGAAAATATATTGCTCCTCAAAAGCTAGAAACTGCTTTGGTTAGTGATTCTTTTATAGAGCAAATTGCTGTTATTGGAGATCAACAAAAATATGTGACTGCTTTAGCTGTACCAAGTTTTGATAATATTAAAAAATATGCAGAAGAACATAAAATTAGTTTTAAGGATATTGAAGATTTGATTGCTAACAATCAAATTAAAAAAATGCTTGAAAAACGTTTTGAAGAACTGCAAAAAGAGTTTTCTAAGTTCGAGCAGATTAAGAAATTTACTTTACTGCCTAAAGAATTTAGTATTGAAGCTGGAGAAATTACAGCAACTTTAAAATTAAAGCGAAAAGTTATTCAGAAAAAATACAAAGCACTTATTGATAAAATGTACGCAGAATAAAATGTGTTTTTTATTGCTGTTTTAAAAATTATTGACTGATAATTTTTAAAACCAAATCTTTAGTCAATGGTTTTCCATTGGCTATTTTTTTGATGTTTTCAAAGGTAAAAACAAAATCGCAACCCGATTTATATTCAGAACAACCGTAAGCTGTTTTTCCTTTTAAAACAGTGCCTTTTTTACATTTTGGACAAATTATTTTATTACTGTCATTACCAGGAGTTTTCGACGAAGTAGCCTCACTATTATTAACAGATTGCTTTGTTTCACTCGCAATGACTGTTTTTTTAGGTTCTAGTTTTAGAGTAAAATCATCATCAAAACGAATCAATCCTTCAACTTTTCCTGTATCTGTTGTAAATCCTTTTAAATTGGTAGTACAACCTTTGTCTATTAATCGAATAAGTTGATTTTCAGAAATTTTCTTTCCGTAAACTAAAAACGGAATTTTTAAATCACAATTGTTTTTATATTCAGAACAACCGTATGCAGAAGATCCTTTTAGAATTTGTCCTTTTTTACATTTCGGACACGTTTTTCCTGCAACTTGTTTTTTTGTTGGAGCTTTTTTTGGTTTTGATTTTGAAGAGTTCTCGACTGCGCTCGAACTGACAGTTGTATTCGAAGAAATTCGTTTTTTAGAAGTGTTAGAACGTACTTCATACACTAATTGATCTACCATCTTTTTCATGTTATTGATAAAAGTTCCGGCATTGAATTCTCCACGTTCAATTTCTTTTAAACGTTTTTCCCATCTACCTGTTAACTCAGCAGATTTTAATAATTCATTATCAATAATATTAATTAAATCGATTCCGGTTTGGGTTGGTAAAACCAATTTTTTCTTACGCTCAATATATTTTCTACGGAATAAAGTTTCTATAATACTTGCTCTTGTAGACGGTCTTCCAATTCCGTTTTCCTTCATTAATTCGCGCATTTCATCATCATCTACCTGTTTTCCGGCAGTTTCCATGGCACGTAATAAACTCGCTTCTGTATAATTTCTTGGCGGTTTTGTTTCCTTTTCTAAAAATGAAGGTTCATGAGGTCCTTTTTCACCTTTTACAAAAGAAGGTAAGGTCAATTTCTCATTCATTTCTTTTTTAATCTTACTCTCGTTGGTTTCAAAAACTACTCGCCAACCTTTGTTTATAATTTCTTTTCCGGTTGTTTTAAAAGGCACATCCGCAGCTTTACCAATTACAGAAGTGTTAGAAACATCTGCATCCGGATAAAAAACGGCAATAAATCTACGCGTAATAATATCATAAACTTGTTGCTGATTGTATTGCAAATTTCCTTGAATTCCGGTTGGAATAATTGCATGGTGATCGGTTACTTTTTTATCATCAAAAACACGTTTTGTTTTCTTTATTTTCTGACCTAAAAGCGGTTGGGTTAACTCGCTATAATTGGTTAATTTTGATAAAATTCCTCCAATCTTTGGATACAAATCATTTGGTAAAAAAGTAGTGTCAACTCTTGGGTAGGTAACTACTTTCATCTCGTACAATTTCTGCACGATTTTTAAAGTTTCATCCGCAGAAAAACCAAATTTATTATTACAATATACTTGTAAACCAGTTAAATCGAATAGTTTTGGCGCATATTCTTTCCCTTTCTTTTTGGTAACAGAAACAATCTCAAATTCTGATTGAGCAACTTTATCGGCTAAAACTTGTCCGTCTTCTTTTTTAAGAAAACGACCATCTTCATAATTAAAAAGTGTATTTCTATACGTAGTTTGTAATTCCCAATAAGGTTGCGGTTTAAAATTTTCGATTTCAAAATAACGATTTACTAACATGGCTAGGGTAGGAGTTTGCACTCTACCAACTGATAAAACTTGTTTAAATCCGCCAAATTTTACAGTGTATAAACGAGTTGCGTTTAAACCTAATAACCAATCTCCGATAGCACGAGAATAACCGGCGTAATATAAATTATCGTAATCTTCTGCCGGTTTTAAATTGTTGAACCCTTCTTTAATAGCTTCTTCTGTAAGTGACGAAATCCATAAACGTTCTACTTTTCCTTTGTAATTACATTGATTAATTACCCAACGCTGAATCAATTCTCCTTCTGTACCCGCATCCCCACAATTGATGATAACATCTGCTTTTTCAAAAAGACTTTTTACAATGTTAAACTGCTTTTTAATTCCTGCATCACCTGTTACTTTGGTATCAAAACGTTCTGGTAACATGGGTAAATTATTCAAATCCCAACTTTTCCAGTGAGGTTTGTAATCTTTAGGTTCTAAAAGTGTGCATAAATGTCCGAATGTGTAAGTTACCGCATAACCATTTCCTTCGTAGAAACCATCACGTTTTGTTTTGGCTCCTAGTATGTTAGCAATTTCTCTTGCTACTGATGGTTTTTCGGCAATACAGACTTTCATTGATTATTTTTGCGAGGTCGAAAGTAAGAAATTATTTGAGAAGTTTTATAAATCTTTATTTAACTTATCAGGGTTTTGTCTAGTATCAAAAATGGTGGTTACAATAATATTTTTAGCATTAAATCTATAGAATAATGTTACTTGTTTTGTAATAACACATTTGTGCAAACCAATTCTCTTTTTTGAAGAAAGGAAGCTTTCTGGATGTTGCTTTATGAGGTCTATATTTTTATCTAATTTATTAATAAAATCAGATTTTACTTTTGAACTCCAATTTTCAATTAAATAGTTAAAAAGTGTATTTAATTTCTTTTGAGCTGTTTTAGTAATGATTACCTCTCTTTTCATGATCTATGAGAAGACATAAAAGTTTCATAATCTGTAGTGTCTTCATTAACAACATCTAGATCTGCTTTTTTTATTTCTTCTTGTTGAGAAAGAGTTAGTTCATCCCAAAAATCATTTTTCTCTTTTTTTAAAAAAGTAGCTATTTTCTCAATAAGTTCTGGAGATTCAATGTCTAAAATTTCTTTTATCAATGCTATTTTTGTTGTTTGAATATCCATTTTATTTTTCTTTTTATAAAGGTAAGAAATTATTATTTCACTTCATCAAAGCTAATTCAATTCGTTTTTTTTGAATATGAATTTATAAAACTTAAAAGATTATTTCAATTTAGAAAGTTGATTTTTAACATCTTCCCAAGTTGTTTTTTTCTTTTTGCTAGACTCATTAACTTCTTGCTGTATTTCATTCTTTTGAGCGTCTGTTAAGTCGTCCCAAAGATCATTTTTTTCTGTTTTATTACTCATTTTATAAATATAAGAAATTATTATTTTACTTTACTAAAGCCAACTGAATTCGTTTTCTAACCACATCAACTTCTAATACTTTTGCCACAATTTGTTGCTGTAAAGCGACAATAGTATTGACGTCTTTTACAAAAGTATCCGACAAATTAGAAACATGAATTAATCCACTTTCTTTGATTCCGATATCTACAAAACAACCAAAATTGGTAATATTATTTACAATTCCGGGTAATAATTGACCAACTCTTAAATCGGAAATGGTTTTAATATTTTTGTCAAAAGAAAATACTCTTGCCTTTTCTCTTGGATCTACACCAGGTTTTTCTAACTCTTTAACAATGTCTTTTAATGTAGGCAAACCAATGGTTTCTGTACAATAATTTTGTAGATTAATTTTCTGAATCAATGTTGAATTACCAATTAAATCGGCGACTTTTTTATTAATGTCTTTTGCCATTTTATCTACAATTGCATAACTTTCTGGATGCACTGCAGAATCATCCAACGGATTTTTTGCATTTTTAATTCGTAAAAAACCAGCAGCTTGTTCGTAAGCTTTTCCGCCTAAACGAGGCACTTTTTTAATAGCAGTTCTAGAAGAAAAAGAACCGTTTTCATTTCTGTAATTCACAATGTTTTCTGCCAATTTTGGTCCGATACCAGAAACATAACTCAACAAAGATTCGCTTGCAGTATTTATATTTACGCCAATAGTATTTACACAACTTTCTACTGTGTTGTCTAAAGATTTTTTCAATTTAGTTTGATCTACATCATGCTGATATTGGCCAACTCCAATTGATTTTGCATCAATTTTAACCAATTCAGCCAAAGGATCTTGTAACCTTCGTCCGATAGAAACAGCTCCACGAACGGTAACATCGTAGTTTGGGAATTCGTCTCTAGCAATTTTAGAAGCCGAATAAATAGAAGCTCCGGCTTCACTAACCACAAAAACATCCACTTGATTTTTAAACTGAATCTTTTTTATCAGTTGCTCCGTTTCTCTAGAAGCAGTTCCGTTACCAATAGCAATGGCTTCAATTTTATGCGCTTCTGCTAACGAGCTTATTTTCTTAATTGCATCAAAAGATTGATTTTGTGGTGCGTGTGGAAATATAGTTTCATTATGTTCTAAATCACCTTGCTCATTTAAACAAACAATTTTACAACCCGATCGAAATCCAGGGTCAATGGCAAGAACTCTTTTTTCACCTAAAGGAGCTCCTAAAAGTAATTGTTTTAGATTTTTAGAAAAAACAAGAATGGCGGCTTCATCTGCTTTTTCTTTAGCTGTGGATAATGTTTCGTTAGATAATGAAGGAAAAAGCAAACGTTTAAAAGCATCTTTAATAGCTAATTGAATTTGTTCTGAGCATTCATTCTGACTGCGAATAATTCTGTCTTCCATTTTTTGAAGCGCTCTTTCGGTGTCAATTTCTATTTTAACACGAATAAAACCTTCTTTTTCTGCACGTAAAATGGCTAAAAATCGATGCGATGGAATTCTGTTTAAAGACTCGCTCCAGTCAAAATAATCTTTAAATTTTTGTGCTTTTTCATCATCTTTTTTAGTTTTAATTACTTTGGATGAGATTTGTGCAAAACGCTCTAATTGATAACGAATATTATTTCTAATATCTGTGCGTTCGTTAATCCATTCTGCAATTATAAAACGAGCACCTTCTAAAGCATTTTTAACAGTTTCAACTTGGTTGGATGTATATTTAGAAGCAGTATATTCTAAATCATTTACACGCTGACTCATCATCATTTTTGCCAAAGGTTCTAAACCTTGTAAACGTGCAGTTTCTGCTTTGGTTTTTCGCTTCTTTTTAAACGGTAAATACAAGTCTTCTAAAGCAATTAAATCGTTAGAATTGTTGATTTTATTTTCTAATTCAGGCGATAAAACGTGTTGTTCTTCTAAGGCTTTTAAAATACTTTTTTTACGTTTTTCTAAAGCTTCAAAAGTTTCTTTAAATTTTACAATTTCACCAATTTGAATTTCATCTAAATTGCCTGTCATTTCTTTTCTATACCTAGATATAAAAGGAATTGTAGCATCTTCATTTAATAGAGAAATGGTGTTTTCTATAGATTTTGATGAGAGTTGTGTTTGTTGAATTATATATTGCTGTAATTGCATTTTATTAGTCGAATTTTATCAGAAAAAAGAAACCTCATAAAAATGAATTTATGAGGTTGTAAATATAGTAGATTTTTGTCTCCTTGAGCGCAGTCGGAAGGTTAAAAAGTTCTCGACTGTGCTCGAACTGATATTAGGAAATTACTTTCTCAAAAGCCAAGCGTTTTGCATTGTAATCTGTGTAAATAATTCCACAGTATTTGTAACCTAATTTTTTGATTAAAGACTGCATTCCTAAATTATCTTCATGCGTATCAATCTTTAAACTTTGAATGTTTTTATCTTTTAATTGTTGATGAAATTCATCAAAAAGAAAAGTTGCCAAACCTAATTTTCTAAACTCTTTTTTAATAGCCATTCTATGGATTACTCCGTAAACTTCATTTTCATCAATCAACCAACTTCCGTCAATAACTTCTTTATAAGTTGGTTCTTTTCTTAAAGTAAACATTGATGTTGCCATCACAACATCGTCATCATTTACAACTACATAACTTTCGTTGTTTAAAATATCTTGCGCTACTTGTGTTGCATTTGGATAACCGTTTTGCCATTGATCAATATTTTGTGATGCTAAATAAGCTTTGGCATCGTTAATAATTGTTTCAATCTGCGGAACATCTTCCGTTTTAGAAAGTCTTATTTTCATCAAAAAGTATTATAAGGTTTTGTCAGGTTGAGCGCAGTCGAAACCTTAACTAAAATTTAAAATTAATAGTTCTCGACTGCGCTCGAACAGACAATTATATCATTTTAAAGTCTAATAATAATTCTCCGTTTACAGAACATTGTAATTGATCTCCTTTAAAAATTTCCCCTTTACCAAGAGCAGGTGTTCCTGTAAAAATTAAATCGCCAGGTTGTAAGGTCATATATTCAGAAATAAACACAATAATATCAGCAAAATCGTGAATCATATAAGCTGTATTACTTTTTTGTTTTTCTTCTCCGTTAATTTTTAAATCAAAATCAATATCACCTAAATTATAATCAGAAACAGGTTTAAAGCTAGAAATTGGTGCAGCACCATCAAAACCTTTTGCAAATTCCCAAGGGTGTTTTGTTTCTCTGGCATTTGCTAAAATATCTTTTGCAGTATAATCAATACCAACAGCAATTTCAGAAATATAAGAATTTGCATCTTCTTTAGAGATGTTTTTACCTTCTTTACCAATTTTAACAACCAATTCTACTTCGTAAATTAATTCGTTGGTAATGCTACTAGGATATGCTACATCACAATTAACAGCTAAACTAGATTCTGGCTTAGAAAATATAAATTTCTTACCTTTCTTTTTTTCTTCAATATCTTTTAAATCAGTAACGTAGTTACTACCTATTCCTAAAATTTTCATTTTAAATACTTTTTTTGTTGTGTAAGTAAAAGTAAAAAAAATGCATCAAAAAAAACTTTTTTTAGCATATTAAATATTGATAATTATTTTTTTAAAAGTGATGTTAATATTAGAGTTTTTAAAACATTCAATAAAGTAAAATCTATTAGAGCTTAAAGTTTTTAAGCTACGTTATATTTTCTTGTTTTTTAAATCACGTAATTTTACTCTATTGATTATAAATATGTTATATGATATTTGTAAGAGGAATAAGTAGAAAAATACTTGATCAATATCTTCTACATATTTCAGGGTTTTAGAAAAAAAACAAAACTTTTCTAAAAAAATATCAAAACAAACTTAATATTAATTAAAAAACTTAAAAAATTATGTCACGTATTACATTAGAAGCATTAGGAAAAGAAACAGGTAAATATCTTAGCCACGCATTAGATAAAGTTTGGCTACAAAATGGGGTTCAAGGAGAAGGAGAAGTTTTTGTACTTGAACAACTTAAAGGAGGTCGTGTTGCATTAGCATGTACAGGAGGAGAAAAAGGAAAATATTTGAGTCATGCTTTCGATAAATTATGGTTACAAGATGGTATACAAGGAGAAGGAGAAGAATGGATCATGAAAGATCATGGAAAAGGAAATGTCTCTTTTGATTGTTTAGGAAAAGAAGTAGGTAAAACATTAAGTCACGCTTTTGATAAAATGTGGCTTCAAAACGGTTATCAAGGAGAAGGAGAATTATGGGCAAAAAGAAATGCTTAAAACATTTGATTCATAAATGTGAAAAGGGATGTGATTCATATCACACCCTTTTTTTATATTGAGTTAAGAAGCAAAAAATTCTTCTTTCTTACCTTTCTTTTTTTCTTCAATGTCTTTTAAATCAGTAACGTAATTACTACCTATTCCTAAAATTTTCATTCTATAGTTGTTTTAATTTTTGTTACGTAAATTTAATAAAAAAATCCACCAAAAAATATATTTTCTGATGGATTTATAATTTGTAAAAAAGCTAATTTTAAGCTTCTACTTTTTCTTTTGAATCCATTTTAATTTCAGGAAAATCAACAATTTCTTGGTTATTTAAAATGTCTTCAATAGTTTGTCTTTTTCTAATAATATAATCTTTTCCTTTATGAAGCATAACCTCTGCAGGTAAATAACGAGAATTGTAATTAGAAGCCATTGAGAAGCAATAAGCACCCGCATTGTGGAAACATAAAATATCTTCTTCAGAAATTTCTGCAATTCTTCTGTTAGATGCAAACGTATCTGTTTCACAAATATATCCTACAACAGAGTAATATCTATCTCGACCATTAGGATTAGAAGCATTTGTAATATGATGATAAGAATCGTACATCATAGGCCTAACTAAATGATTGAAACCAGAATCTACATGAGCAAATACGGTAGAAGTTGTTTGTTTTACAACATTAACTTTTGCTAAGAAAGAACCCGCTTCAGAAACTAAAAATTTTCCTGGTTCAAACATTAAAGTAATATCCTTTCCATATTCTACACAAAACTCATTGAATCTTTTTGATAATTGAATACCTAATTGCTCAATATCTGTAGAAATATCTCCTTCTTTATAAGGTACTTTAAATCCACTCCCAAAGTCTATGAAATCAATATTATCAAATTGTCTAGCCACATCAAATAAAATATCAGAAGCACGTAAAAAGGTATCAATATCTAAAATATCAGAACCTGTATGCATGTGAATTCCGTTAATATTCATTCCTGTGTTTTCTACAACACGCTTAATGTGAGGTACTTGGTGTATTGAGATTCCGAATTTAGAATCGATATGACCTACAGAAATTTTAGAATTTCCACCTGCCATAATATGTGGGTTAATACGCACACATACAGGAGTGTCTGGGTGTTTTTGTCCAAACTGTTCTAAAATAGAAAGGTTATCTATATTAATTTGAACACCTAATTTAGCTACTTCTTCAATTTCATGTAAAGAAACTCCATTTGGTGTAAAAATAATGTCATGTGGTTCAATACCAGTTGTTAAACACAATTGCACTTCTTGAAAAGAAACAGTATCTAAACCAGAACCTAAATTTTTAAAGAATTTTAAAATATTTATATTAGAAAGTGCTTTTACAGCATAATTTAACTTTAAATTTTTAACGCTACTAAAAGCATTTGTTAACCTATTATATTGAGATTCTATTTTATCTGTATCATATACGTATAAAGGACTTCCGTATTTATTTGCTAATTCTACTAATTGTGTATTTTCCACCTTGTCTTATTTTAATTCAGACTTCAAATGTAGTAAAATTGTTGACTTAAAAAGTTCTTTGTTTAAAAATACAACGTATTGTTTTATTTTGTGATTTTTAATGAATTTTTAACATCTTTTTTTGGTTGAAATCCTGTTGATAACTAATTAACAGATGTATTTTATTTTATGCTGTTAAATGTTATTTTAGCAAGGCTTCAAACCTACTAACAGTAAGAGATTTCATGAGTAAAGAAACAAAATATACAGAAGATAATATTCGTTCATTAGATTGGAAAGAGCATATTAGAATGCGTCCAGGAATGTATATTGGAAAATTAGGAGATGGTTCTTCTGCAGATGATGGAATTTACATTTTAGTAAAAGAAGTTTTAGATAACTCTATAGATGAGTATGTGATGGGAGCAGGTAAAACCATCGAAATTTCTATACAAGGAACAAAAGTTACTGTTAGAGATTACGGTCGTGGAATTCCTTTAGGTAAGGTAGTTGACGTAGTTTCTAAAATGAATACAGGTGGTAAATACGACTCTAAAGCATTTAAGAAATCTGTAGGTTTAAATGGAGTTGGTACAAAAGCAGTAAACGCACTTTCATCGTTTTTTAGAGTTGAATCTTCTCGTGATGGAAAATCAGCTTCCGCAGAATTTAGCCAAGGTAATTTAGAAAATCAAGAATTTTTAGAAGAATCTTCAAGAAGAAAAGGAACTAAAGTTTCTTTTATTCCAGATGAAAGCATTTTTAAGAAATACAAATTCAGAAATGAATATGTGGCAAAAATGTTAAAGAATTATGTGTATTTGAATCCTGGATTAACCATTATTTTTAATGGTGAAAAGTTTTTCTCGGAAAATGGATTAAAAGATTTATTGGAAGATAACAACAACAAAGAAGATATGTTGTATCCAATAATTCATTTAAAGGGTGATGATATTGAGGTTGCTATTACACACAGTAAAACACAATATTCAGAAGAATATCATTCGTTTGTAAATGGACAACATACCACACAAGGAGGAACGCATCAAGCTGCATTTAGAGAAGCTATTGTAAAAACAATTAGAGATTTTTTTGGTAAAAACTTTGAAGCATCAGATGTTCGTAAATCTATTATTTCTGCTATAGCTATAAAAGTAATGGAGCCTGTTTTTGAAAGTCAAACAAAAACAAAATTAGGTTCTACAGAAATGGGTGGAGGGTTACCAACAGTAAGAACTTATATCAATGATTTTGTAAAAACAAAATTAGACAATTTTTTACATAGAAATACAGAAGTTGCAGACAAGCTTTTAAAGAAAATTGTTCAGGCAGAAAAAGAGCGAAAAGAACTCTCTGGAATTCGAAAATTAGCAAGAGACAGAGCCAAAAAAGCAAGTTTGCACAATAAAAAATTACGTGATTGTAGAATTCATTTAGGAGATATTAAAAAGGAAAATTATTTAGAAACTACCTTGTTTATTACAGAGGGAGATTCTGCTTCTGGTTCAATCACAAAATCTAGAAATGTAAATACGCAAGCAGTTTTTAGTTTAAAAGGAAAACCTTTAAATTCTTATGGATTAAGCAAGAAAATTGTGTACGAAAATGAAGAGTTTAACCTTTTACAAGCGGCTTTAAATATAGAAGATGGTTTAGAAGATTTGCGTTATAATAATATTGTAATTGCAACAGATGCTGATGTTGATGGGATGCATATTCGTTTATTACTCATAACATTCTTTTTGCAGTTTTTTCCTGAATTGATAAAAGAGGGACATTTATATATTTTAGAAACACCACTTTTTAGAGTTCGAAATAAAAAACAAACATTCTATTGTTATTCTGATGAAGAAAAACGAGAGGCAATTGAAAAACTAAGAGGAAAATCAGAAATAACCCGATTTAAAGGTTTGGGTGAGATTTCTCCAAATGAATTTGTTCATTTTATTGGAGATGATATTCGTTTAGATCCTGTAATGTTAGATAAAGAAATGTCTATAGAACAAATGTTGCAGTTTTATATGGGAAAAAACACACCAGACAGACAGAAGTTTATCATAGAAAACTTAAAAGTAGAATTAGATTATGTTGAAGAAGAAGTATAACACAAAATTAATTAAGAATATATTTTCTATTTTATTTGTAGCTTTTAGTATGTTTTGGTTATTTCAGATTGATTGGAGTGATATATCAAGTAAAAAGAACTCTGGAGCTTTCTTTGGAGTGTTAGCAGGAATAATGATTATTATTTCATTACAGATTAATAATAAAGACAAAAAAGATTTAGATTAAAAAGAATCGTTGGCAAACAAGATTGCGTTAGGGATTGAAGTGGCATCCTTTTTTGAGATTGGGTTTCATAAAAAGTAATTTTTATGAAGCGCATCTAACGAAGCTAAAAAAAAGATATAACGTAAAGCCTGTTAAAACGCCAAAAGAATAAAAAATTAAACTCTTAAACGAATAAACGTTTTTTAGATGAGTGAAGAAATAAACGAAAACGAACACGAAGAAGAACTAAATATTGAGGGAGAAAACCTTCAAACGGAAATCATAACCAAGGTTACAGGAATGTATAAAGAGTGGTTTTTAGATTATGCTTCGTACGTAATTTTAGAAAGAGCAGTGCCTTCGTTAGAAGACGGTTTAAAACCTGTACAGCGTAGAATAATGCATTCTATGAAAGATTTAGATGATGGACGTTACAATAAAGTAGCAAACATTGTTGGTCATACAATGCAGTATCATCCTCATGGAGATGCTTCTATTGCAGATGCTATGGTGCAAATTGGTCAGAAAGAACTGCTAATTGATATGCAAGGAAACTGGGGTAATATTTTAACCGGAGATAGAGCTGCAGCATCAAGATATATTGAAGCACGTTTATCAAAATTTGCTTTAGATGTTGTTTTTAATCCAAAAACAACAGAATGGAAACTTTCTTATGATGGACGTAGAAAAGAACCCATAGATTTACCTGTAAAATTCCCATTATTATTGGCTCAAGGAGCAGAAGGAATTGCGGTGGGTTTATCAACAAAAATATTACCACACAATTTTAATGAATTGATTGACGCTTCTATCAAATATTTAAAAGGTAGAAGTTTTAAAATTGTTCCTGATTTTTTAACTGGCGGAATTGCAGATTTTACCAATTATAATGATGGGAAAAGAGGAGGGAAAGTAAGGGTTAGGGCTAAAATATCTCAACTTGATAAAAAGACTTTAGTAATTAATGAAATCCCATTTTCTACAACAACTTCGTCTTTAATTGATAGTATATTAAAAGCGAATGATAAAGGTAAAATTAAGATAAAAAAGATTGAAGATAATACAGCTGCAGAAGTAGAGATTTTAGTGCACTTACCTCCAAATGTTTCTCCAGATAAATCGATTGATGCATTGTATGCTTTTACAAATTGTGAAACTTCAATTTCTCCATTAGCTTGTACAATTGAAGATAATAAACCTGTTTTTGTTGGTGTTTCTCAAATGTTGAAACACTCTACAGATTTAACAGTAGATTTATTAAAACAAGAATTAGAAATTCAATTAAATGAATTAGAAGAACAATGGCATTTTTCATCTTTAGAAAGAATTTTTATAGAAAATAGAATTTATCGTGATATTGAAGAAGAAGAAACTTGGGAAGGAGTAATTGCTGCTATAGATAAAGGTTTACAACCACATATTAAGCACTTAAAACGAGCAATTACTGTAGATGATATTACACGTTTAACAGAAATTAGAATTAAGAAAATATCGAAATTTGACATTGATAAAGCAAAGCAATTTATAGAAGGCTTAGAAGATAAAATTGCTGTTGTGAAAGATCATTTAGCAAATCTTATAGAGTTTGCAATTGATTATTTTAAACGTTTAAAAGATACTTACGGAAAAGGAAAAGAACGCAAAACAGAAATTAGAATTTTTGATGATATAGTTGCGTCTAAAGTAGCCATGAATAACGCAAAGCTTTATGTAAATAGGGAAGAAGGTTTTATTGGAACATCATTAAAAAGAGATGAATTTGTTACAGATTGTTCTGATATAGATGATATTATTGTCTTTAGAAAAGATGGTAAAATGATGGTAACTAAAATAGATGCTAAAACATTTGTTGGTAAGGATATATTGCATGTTGCAATATTTAAAAAGAAAGACAAAAGAACAGTTTATAATTTTATGTATAAAGATGGAGCTAAAGGACCTTCTTACATGAAACGATTTAATGTTACAGCAGTTACTAGAGATAAAGAATATGATTTAACCAATGGAAGTAAAGGTTCTAAAGTTTTATATTTTACAGCAAACCCTAATGGAGAAGCAGAAGTTGTTACCATTAATCTACGTTCTGTTGGTAGTGTTAAAAAACTAAAGTGGGATATAGATTTTGCAGATTTAGCTGTAAAAGGTAGAGCAGTAAGAGGTAATACAATTTCTAAATTTCCAATTAGAAAAATTGAATTTAAGTCCGCTGGTGTTTCTACTTTAAAACCGCGTAAAATTTGGTTTGATGATGCTGTTCAGCGTTTAAATGTGGATGAAAGAGGAGACTTGTTGGGAGAATTTAGAGCAGAAGATAAATTATTAATTGTTACACAAAGTGGAAAAGCAAAAGCTGTAAAACCAGATTTGGCAATGCATTTTGAAGATGATATGATTGTTTTAGAAAAATGGAAACCCAATAAGCCATTATCTGCCATTTATTTTGATGGGGAAAAAGAGCGTTATTATGTAAAACGTTTTCTAATTGAAACTCCAGAAAAAGAAGAAGTTTTTATTTCTGAACATGCAAAATCTAAATTAGAAATCATTGCAACTGATTACAGACCAATTGCAGAAGTTCAATATTCTAAACGTAGTTTAGATAATGAAGCAATTAATTTTGAAGAGTTTATTGCTGTTAAAGGTATTAAGGCTCAAGGAAATCAATTAACTACAGATAAAATTAAGAATGTTAATTTATTAGAGTCACTACCTTTTGAAGAAGAACCAGAAGAAAAAGTAGAAGAAGTAGAGGTTGTAGATGAAGAAGTTGTAGAAGAAAAGTTACCTATTGATGTGCCAACTATAGAGGTATCTTCAACTTTAGAGGTTCAAGATAAAGAAGACAAAAAGAAAGCGCTTCTAAAGAAAGCAATTCAAAAGAAGAAAGAAAAGACTGATGATGAAAATCAACAGAGTTTATTTTAAAATTAATTGCAATGAAAAAAATAGGATTAATTGGAGGTATCACACCAGAATCTACCATATTGTATTATAGAATTCTAAATGAATTAAATTCTAATAATTTAGGAAAGTCTCATTCTGCAAAAGTTATAATTAATTCTTTTGATTTTGGCCAGATTTCTAAACTACAAAAAGAAAATAGATGGGATTTGTTAGACATAGAAATGGCAAATGCAGCAAAAGATTTAGAAAATGCAGGTGCAACCTGTATTTTAATTTGTGCAAATACAATGCATTTATGTATTGATGCTGTTAGAAATGCTATAAATATACCTGTTATTCATATTGCAGAAGCAACGTCAAAAAGAATTCTCGAAAAGAAACTGAAAAAAGTTATTTTGTTGGGTACAAAATATACTATGGAAAAAGATTTTTTTATTGATATTTTAAAATCTTTTGGTATTGAAGCAGTTATTCCAGAATTAGAAGATAGAAACGAAATTCATAGAGTTATTTATGATGAATTAGCTGCTGGAGAAATTTTAGAATCATCAAAAGATAAATACCTAAAAATTATTAATAAATTATTAGAGAGTGGGGCAGAAGGAGTTATTTTAGGATGTACAGAAATACCTTTATTAATTAAACAAAAAGATGTTGCTGTTCTTGTTTTTGATACAACGATGATTCATGCAACTGCTGCTTTTAAATATTCAATTAGTAACTAATTTCAACAATAACATATTTTTAATATTTAAAAATTAATTAGTTTTTTTTATTATAGATTGAAATAAGTTTTCAATATCAGAAAGATAAGTTTTAGAAATTGGTATTTCTAAATCTTTAATAAAAGCTGTTTTTTTGTTAATTCTAGTAATTTTGTTAATATTAATAGCAAATCTTCTATGCGTTTTTTTTATTTGATGATTATTAAATTCATTTAATAAATCATCTAATTTATAACGGCAAGTAAATTGCTTGTTTTTAAAATATATATACACCATATTTCCTTCAGACTGAGCATATAAAATATCATTAAGTAATATTTTTTCAATTCCATTTTTTGTTTTAATCAGAAAGGGAATATTTTCTTTATTATCCTCAATTTCTAATTTTTTTTTCACATTAAAATTAGAAACAGATAATTGTATATTGGCAAGTAAAGTAGCATTATTAAATGGCTTCATTATATAACCTGCTGGTTTTATTTGTGCTATTTTATTGATAATATCATTACAACCATAAGCTGTTATAAATATAAAAGGAATATTTAGAACTGTTTTAATTTTATTAGCAAGCCAAATACCAGATTTTACACCTTTTAAATTGATGTCTAGTAAAACTAAATCAGGCTTTAATTGACTTATTTCTAACCAAGCTTTTTCTGCTGTAGCAGAACTGCCAAGTACAATATGGTTATTACGAGTTAAAATACTTAAAAGTGTGGCTCGAGTAACCCCCATATCTTCGACAATGTATATTGAATAAGATTTCATAATAATTAATTAACTAAAATTAAATTTAAGATTAAAGCCATTGTCTAAATAAGAATAACTTTTACAATTGAGCTCTTCTATTAACATTTCAATTAAATTTAAACCTATTTGCTCTTTTTTAGTAGTAGATTTTAAGTTAAACCCTTTACCGTTATCTTTGTAATGAAAATAGTAAATGTTTCCTTTTTTTTCTAATACAATTTTAATTTTACCATTATTTTTAAAAGCATGTTTTGCAGAGTTTGTAATTAATTCACAAACAATTAAACCAAGAGGTGTTGCTTTTTCGGTTGTCATAACTACATTGTTTATTTTTACAGTTACATCTATATTTAATTGATTGTTATAATTTTTTATGATTGCATTACTTAATTTTTTTAAATAAGCTGTCATTTCTATTACAGAATTTGAATCTTGTGTATATAAATGTTCATGAATAAATGCCATAGACTCAATATATTTTTGAGTTTCTAAAAAAACCTCTTTATTTACATCACTTTTAAAATTTTGAGATTTAAGTTCTAAAATACCAGAAATAACTTGTAAATTATTTTTTATTCTATGATGAATTTCTTTGAGTAAAGTTTGGTTAACTTTTAAAGCTTTTGTAAGTTTTTTTTTATTTATGGTTATGTACTTATTTTTTCTTTTTATTTTTAAGAATAAGAAAAAGAATAAAACCCCTGTTAAAGATGTTATTATAATTATTAACCAATGATAAAAATTAATTTTTTGATTGTGCGATATTATTTTTTTAGAAAATTGAAGTTCTTTTTGTGTTTCATTTAAATTAAATTCTAAAGAAGCTTCTTTAATGCCTTTTTTTTGTACAGATTGATTTATAGAATCTTTTATTCTTGCACTTTTTACAAAATAATAATGTGATTTTTTAAACTTATTTTTATACAATAAATATTTTCCTTTTATAGCATAAGCTCTTGATGTAGCAATTGGTGTTTTAAATGATTTTAAGAAGTTTAAAGAGCTGTCTAAATATTTTTCGCAAAGTTTATCTTTTTTATTTAAAAGATAATATTCACTTAAATTTAAATAAGCTTGTACTGTAATTCTAGGTTCAATTACTTTTTTACTAGATTTTAATTCGTTTAAAAATATTTCTTCTGCACCTTTAAAATTTAAAGATTTTATGTTTAGACTAGCGATGTTAGAGGCAATTACATTTTTAAAGTGAATTTTATATTCTAAGTTAGAAATTAAATTATCTTCTAAATTTTTTTTGATCACCTTGTTTACAAGTTCTAGAGATTTGTTATAATTTTTAATAGCATTTTTGTAATCGTATTGCCTTTCATAAGTAAGACCAATATTATTATAGGTACTACTTGCACTAAAAAAACTTTCCTCTTTTAGTAAAACATCTAATTTAAGTTTGTAATTTTCTCTTGCTTTTTTATAATCCTTTATCTTATAATAAATTCTTGCCACTCTTTCGTATTCATAGTAAGGTTTATTTTTATTAGAATTATGAATGTTATTTAACTTTATAAATAAAGGAAATATTTCTAATTCTTTATTGTAAAACCCTTTTCTATGATATGCTTCAATTAAACCTAATGCTGTAATATAGGATTGATGAAAAGAAAAAAACTCTTCTTTTTGAAGTAAATCTGTACCTAGTTCAATAATTTTATCATTGTTAATTAATTGATTGTAATAGGTGAAAATTTGAAATTTTGCTAATAATTTTTGATTAGGTGTCCCATTTTTTAAGGCCCATTCTTCTCCTATAAATAAAGAGTCTATAAAAGTTTTTTTTAATCGTATTTTTTTTTGGTTAAAAAGTATAACTCTCTCATTAAATTTTTTGTTTAAAGAGTTAAAATCTTTTTCTGTAAACGATTTTATTTTTTTTTGTATTGTATTTGAAGGAATTTGTAAACCTAAAAAAGTAAATACGATAAATATAATTTTAATTTTAAATATTAAATGAAGCATACACAATATTAGTAATTATAGAATAAAAATAAGATTTTTTCGTAGGAATAAAATTTTAAAGCTTTACTTCACAAAAAACAACGGTTACTTCACAAATATTAGTTTTTTTTAGATTAACTATTTGTTATGTTTAAATTTTATTTATAATTGTCTTAGTAATTAATACATTTTTAGAGAATAAGTAATAAGCTTAGGGGTTTTTATTACTTATTATTTCCCCAATAACCTTAAAAACTCCAGCTTAAAAGTTGGGGTTTTTTTTATTAAATGATTAAATGAAAAAATGTCCATCTTGTAACTCTGAAAACAGAAGGAGGATTCCTCGAAATTTTTTTCATAAATTTTTTTTACACTCAAAATTATATAAATGTTTAGATTGTTATACTAGATATCTTTGGGTTGAGCCATATAGAAAAACCTTGAAGTTAAAACGAAAATATTTTTATTAAAAAAAATTATTTCATTTTTTCAAAAAAGGTAAACTGATAATTAAGTAATAATTCTGGATTTGTAATTTTTATAATATCTTTTAAAACCAAATCAGGTCTTGTGGGTGCTAACTCATAATAAATTACTCCACCAGTTTTTCCTTTTTTTGTTGAAGGAGTATAAATTTTATCATTTTTAAATGCATCAAACTGAGTATAAATTTGATTACTTTGAAGTAATTGTTTTTTTGATGAAAAGTAACCTGGTGCAATCCAATAATCAGCATTTTTAGCTTTGTCAAAAACACTTTCAAAACTTAGAGACAAACTTCCTTTTCCTTTTGTTTCTTGCCATAAATAATTCAAATTTGCATCAACTAAAAACTGAGCAACAAAACTTTCTCCAGCAGGTAAGTTCCAAATGTCTTTGCTCATAATAGCACCAGATAGAATAGAAGGTTTTTTGTTTGCTTTTAAAGCAATGTTTTTTGCATTTAAATAATTAGCTTCAATTATACTAAAAATACTATCAGCTTTTTTTTCTTTATCAAATAAAACTCCAAAAAATTTAATCCATTCTGCTCTTCCTAACGGAGTTTCCTCGAGCCAATCTCCATTATAAATAACATTTATACCTGCTTTTTTAACTGTTGTTAAACTTTTATCAGCAGAGGTTACACTATAACCAACCACTAATTCTGGTTGTAAATCCAAGAGTATTTCTGTATTTAAAGAGCTTTCTCTTCCAATTTCTTTAATTTTTCCTTCATCAATTAATTGTCTTGTTTTTTCTGAAGACACATATTTAGAATACGGAAAACCAACAATCGAACTTTCTTCGTTTAATAACTCAACCATTGGAATATGTGTTGTTGATGTAACTACAATTCTATCAATAGGAGTAGAAATTATCGATTTTTCAAAATTCTTAATATTAGAGTTTGTTTTTCTCTTAATACTATATTCAAAAACTTTTTTAGAATTCTGATATGCAGATTTTATAATTAGTTTTTTTATTCCATTGCCTTCAACAATATCAAAACCTTTAGCATATTTAATAGTACTTTCGATTTTTGTTTTTTTATTAATTTTTACAGTTTCTTTTTTACAAGAAATAGTTATCAATAAGAATAATAAAACAGGAATTAATAGAAATTTCTTCATTATGAGTATACTTGATTTTCTTGTTCTTGTACTCTAATAAATGTAGTTCTTTTGGTTAATTCTTTTAATCTACTTGCACCTACATAAGTGCAGGTAGATCTAATTCCACCTAAAATATCAATAATAGTTTCTTCTACATTTCCTTTAAATGGAACTTCAACAGTTTTTCCTTCAGAAGCTCTATAGTTTGCAACTCCACCAGCATGTTTATTCATAGCTGTTTCTGAACTCATTCCGTAAAAAGCTTTGAATTTTTTTTCGTTTTTTTCTATCAATTCTCCACCACTTTCTTCATGTCCTGCAAGCATGCCACCTAACATTACAAAATCTGCACTACCACCAAAAGCTTTAGATAAATCTCCTGGAATTTTACATCCACCATCAGAAATAATTTGACCTCCCATTCCATGAGCAGCATCTGCACATTCTATAATTGCAGAAAGTTGCGGATAACCAACACCTGTTTTAACTCTTGTAGTACAAACGGAACCAGGACCTATACCAACTTTAATAATATCTGCTCCAGCTAATAAAAGTTCTTCAACCATTTCTCCAGTAACAACATTACCTGCAATGATTACTTTATTAGGATGATTTTTACGCATTTTCTGAACAAAATTTACAAAATGTTCAGAGTAACCATTAGCTACATCAATACAAATAAAATTTATTTGAGGAAATTCTTCTAAAATTTGTTTTACTTTAATAGAATCTTCTTTTCCAGTTCCTGTACTTACTGCAATATTCCTTAAAATTTGATCATCTGCATTAGATGCAAAATCTCTCCATTCTTTAATAGTGTAATGTTTATGAATAGCTGTAAATAAATTGTATTTTGCTAACGCTTTTGCCATTTCAAAAGTACCAACTGTATCCATATTTGCAGCCATTATTGGTATTCCTTTCCAAACTACATCACTATGTAAAAAAGTAAATTCTCTTTCCAGAGTTACTTGAGATCTTGATTTTAAAGTAGAACGTTTAGGGCGAATCATTACATCTTTAAAACCTAATTTTAAGTCATTTTCTATTCTCATAAAAGTAAAAATATTTAGAGTTTAAAGATATTAAAAATGTAAACGTTTTTATTAGATTGTTAATAAGAATGCATATATATTTGCATAGATTTTGGTTTTGATGTAGAAGTCATTTTACTTCAAATTAAAAGGGAATCTGGTTAAATTCCAGAACTGTTCCCGCAACTGTAAGCTACTAAGCTTGTAACTAATTCTTTAACCACTGTTTTAATTTCTGAAAATATTTTTAGAATAAAGAATGGGAAGGTTTGTTATAAGACGCAAGTCAGGAAACCTGCCAAAAATCACGAGTTAAAAACTTTCGGGATAAAAGTTTATGTACTAATCTTTATTTGTACACAAAATTTACCTGATTTATTGTAAATCAAATTTATTAAAAATGAAAAAACAATTAGTAATTGTTGGTGTTTTGGCATGTAGTTTTGTCAGCACAAATCTTTTTGCACAAAAGAAAGAAACGCAAAAAGAAAGAGTAGAAACCCTTAACGAAGTTGTTATAACAGCAACAAAATTTAAGTTAAAAAAAGAAAATACAGGTAAAGTAATTCACAAAATTACTCAAAAAGAATTGCAACAAAATGCAGGGAAAAATGTAATTGAAATATTAAATACTGTTGCTGGTATTGATGTTAGAGGTGTAAACGCAAATGCTAGTGAGCCTAAAAGTATTAATATTAGAGGAGGTAGAAGTAGACAGGTTTTGGTTTTAATTGATGGAGTGCCAGTTACAGATCAGTCTGCAATTAATCAAGAATTCGATTTACGTTTATTAGCAGTAAGTCAAATAGAATCTATAGAAATTTTAAAGGGAGGATCATCAACTTTATATGGTTCAGGAGCAGCCTCTGCAGTAATTAATATAATTTTAAAGAAATCTGCAACAGATAAATTATCTGGATCTTTTGAAACGAGTTTTGGTACAAATAATACAGCAAATGTTACAGGAAGTGGTTTGTCTGATAAAAATCAGAATTTAAATTTAAATGGTACATTAGGTTCTGTAAAATTTTTAGGTTCTTTTAGTATTACTGGTATAGATGGTATGTCTTCTGCAAAGAGTACATCTTCTTCAATTTTTGAAACAGATTCTTATTACAGTAAAAATGCATTGGTAAAATTAGGATATAATTTTAATGATAACATCTCTGTAGAAACGTTTTTAAATTATGATGAATTTAATTATGGTTTTGATACTGGTGCCTACACAGATAGTGATGTAAATACAGGTGATCAACATCAATTTAGAATCGGAATTAAACCAAGTTATAAATACAACAAAGGACAAATGTATTTGTTGGCTTCTGTAAATGAGGTTAAAAGAAATATAAATCAATATAATTCTTGGGGAGGAACCTTAGATAACTATAAATTTAATGGTAGAAGCTTAAATTTAGATTTAGTTAATAAATATAATTTTTCCACTAAATTTCAGTTGATTACGGGTGTAAATTATCAAGAACATTCTAATCAAACAGAAACTCCTTTTGCAACAATTGATAAAGAGGTTGCTAATTTTAATACAATTGATCCTTATGCAAGTGTTGTTTATATTTCTGATTATGGTTTGAGTGCAAATGTTGGAGGACGTTTAAATATTCATAATGTATATGGAAATCATGTTGTTTATGATGGAAACTTAGCATATGCAGTTTTAAAAGAAGAAAATGCTTCTGTAAAGTTATTAACTTCATATAGTACTTCTTTTATTGCACCAAGTTTGTATCAATTATATGATGGTTTTGCAGGAAATATTGATTTAAAACCAGAATCTAATAAAACATTTGAAGCTGGTTTTGAAGCTGATTATCAAGATTGGTTGCATTTAGATGCTGTTTATTTTAATAGAAAAGAAGAAGATGCAATTATTTATGATAACACTACTTTTAAGTACGGAAATGGTTCTTCTGATGCCAATGGAATAGAAGTAAACACTAAAATTACACCCTTAAGATTTTTAACATTAAATGCTTCTTATACATATGTAGATAAAGATCAAACAGAAGATTTTAATGATTATATACCAGCAAATAAAATTGTTGCAGGTATAGATATTACTGCTTTAGAGAATTCGTTTTTTAATTTAACATATAGAAATGTTGGTGAAAGAACAATTTTTGATAGGTGGGGTTCTTTTGGAACTGCAGGAGAAGATGTAATTTTAGCAAGTTACCAAGTTTTAGACTTTACTGCAAATTATAAATTATTATATGAAACAGTTACATTTTTTGGATCAGTTACAAATCTTTTAAATGAAGATTATGATGATATTTTAGGGTTTTCTACACGTGGAAGAAACTTTAAAGTAGGAGTAAGGCTTCAGTTTTAAAATGAATTAATTCTTATAATTAAAAATTAAAAGGCTCCAATTTAGGAGCCTTTTTTTATAATAATTTTTTTACTTCATTTTTAATAAAGGCTATTGCAGTATCTGTTGGTGGCAGTGTTTTAGAGTATTCTAAAATAACATTTTCTCTTAAATCATTTGCAGATTTAGCGGTTTCTGCTACTTCTTTTAATTTGTTAATAATTGTATTTTTAGTTGCTAAAATTGCCGTCCAAGAGTCGTTAGAAATATAAATTTGTTGTACCAGATTATGTTCAAATTCTTGCTCTATACTTGCAATTAAAAGTTGTAAATAATCATTGGTGTTTTCTGAAACAGGTTTTACTCTTACCAATAATTTAACTGGGTTTATTCTTTCACAAAACAACATTAAGCGTTCATAAGCTTGTAATTTAATAGGCAAAGAATTCTTTTTTCTTTCTGATAAAAGTATCAGTTTCTTTTCAGAATTTTGCTGTTTTATAAATCCGTTAAACATATAATAGGCAACAAAACCTGTTACTGCTGCAGGTAAAATATAAGCAATACTTTCTAATAATTCTTCCATAAATTAGAGTAAATTTAATACATACAAATATAGAACTCCTAAAAAGATTGCCAATCCAAAACTTAATAAAGTACCAATTAAAATATATTCAGTTAATTTTCTGTCTTTTGATGAAGTTAAATCTCCAAACCTAAAAACAGATTTTGCGGCTAATAAAAAACCAATAGCTTCCCAATGATTTGTAATTACAAAAGTAAATACAAATAGGCGTTCTAAAATTCCTATATAGCGTCCTGCTTTTGCTAAAGAATCATCATTTTCTTTTTTACTTTCAGGATTCCATTGTGTAATTATTATTTTGATAATTATTGATGAAACAAAAACAATTAAGAGCAAAAATATTATAAGAAGTAAGTTGTTTTCAGTGATAATTTCATCAAATGAAATAGTTATATTTTTATAAATTGATGTTATTAAAAATAAACTTAAAATATGCAATAATTGATCTATAAAAAACCAAATTCGCTTCGTTTTCTTCTCTTGAAGATAGAGTTTTAATATATCAATTATATAATGTGAGGTTATAATTAGTAAAAATCCTAACCAGTATTCTGTTATATTAAATTGAAGTACAAATAGTAATAGTATTGCGTGAACACCAATATGAAAGTATAATTTTAAAGATTTTATTTTCTTTTTTTCTTTGTTTTTTACCCATTTTTCTGACTGAAAAACAAAATCACCTAAAATATGTGCCAACAAAATTTTTAAGAATAATAACATAATTATACGTTTGTTTTTTGTTGAATTAATTTTCTAAAACGCTTTTCTAGCTTCATAATGGGGTCAAAACCAGATCGTTTTTGTCTTTCACTCACTCTTCCTTGTGTAATACCTAAAATAGCAGCAATTTCTTTTTGTGTAATGTTCTCAGAAGCTAAAGAGAGTTTAAAAACTTCTGCAGAATTTTTTGTCCAAGAATCCATTGTTAATAAGGCCAAATCAAATGCAATATTTAATTCTTCATCAATTTCTTGCCAAGGTGTTTTTATGGCTATATTTTGTTTTTTTAAATAATTGTCAAAAGCAAAGCCAGAGTTTATAAATGCTTCTCCATTAGATTCAGTAACCTTATCATAACTAAACTCTTTTTTACCAATTCCTATCCCAATTCTAACATCAATATTTTCTGTAGATTTTAAATGAGATTTTATTTTTAGAGCAGCATAAAAAGCATTTTCATAATTTTCAATTTCTAGTTGAAAACTATCACCTCTGTAGATTTGCCAAGTTTTAGGAGTTTTACCAAAAGAATTTAAAATTTCTTTTAAACTCTCCATCCAAAAATGATCATCATTTTTTCTAGAGTTGATAATATCGCCTGTTAAAATACTGGTCATTATAATTGTAATTTTTCTGCTAATATATAGTTTATTCATTATAAAAACAAAATTATCTGTCTGTAAGCAGATATTTTAAATTATCTGCCTATAAGCAGATATGTTTGTTTATCTGTTTATAGGCAGATAATTAAATAAAATATTGATGTATAACTTGTGAATAAAAACTGTTCATCTTCTTTTATAAAAACGAATAGTTTGGCTAAATTCACATTTTTAAATATTTTCAAAATAAACTATTGAATACTTACTTAAACTCTTTAAACGAAGCACAAAAGCAAGCTGTTGTACAAAAAGATGGACCAATGATTATTATTGCAGGTGCAGGATCAGGAAAAACACGCGTGCTAACATATAGAATTGCACATTTAATGCAACAAGGTGTAGATGCTTTTAATATTCTATCGCTAACTTTTACTAACAAAGCAGCAAGAGAAATGAAAGAAAGAATTGCAGGTGTTGTAGGTACTAGTGAAGCTAAAAATCTTTGGATGGGAACTTTTCATTCAGTTTTTGCTAGAATTTTGCGTTCAGAAGCAGATAAATTGGGTTTTCCAACGAACTTTACTATTTATGATACGCAAGACTCAGTTCGTTTAATATCTGCAATCATAAAAGAAAAAAATCTAAATAAAGAACAGTATAAAGCAAAACAGATTTTAGGTAGAATTTCTTCTTTTAAAAACAGTTTAATAACAGTTAGAGCTTATTTTAATAATTCTGATTTACAAGAGGCAGATTTACATGCAAGTAGACCAGAAGTAGGTAATATTTACAAAGAATATGTAGATAGATGTTTTAAGTCTGGCGCAATGGATTTTGATGATTTATTGCTAAGAACAAATGAATTATTAGTTCGTTTTCCAGAATCTTTGGCAAAATATCAAGACCGTTTTAGGTATATTATGGTTGATGAGTATCAAGATACAAATCACTCACAGTATTTAATAGTAAAAGCGTTAGCAGATCGTTTTCAAAACATTTGTGTGGTTGGTGATGATTCTCAGAGTATTTATAGTTTTAGGGGAGCAAATATTCAAAATATATTAAATTTTCAGAAGGATTATCCAGATGTAAAAACCTTTAAATTAGAACAAAATTATCGATCAACAAGTAATATTGTAAATGCAGCAAATTCGGTAATCGAAAAAAATAAAACAAAATTAGATAAAGAAGTTTGGACGTCTAATGATCCTGGAGAAGCTATAAATGTAATGCGTACTATTTCTGATGGAGAAGAAGGTCGTTTTGTAGCTCAATCTATTTGGGAAAACCAAATGAATCATCAATTAACACCAGATGATTTTTGTGTATTATACAGAACAAATTCGCAGTCAAGAGCCATTGAAGATGCTTTACGAAAAAAAGGAATAGATTATAAAATTTATGGTGGAATCTCTTTTTATCAAAGAAAAGAAATTAAAGATGTTTTGTCTTATTTACGTATTCTTATCAATCCAAATGATGAAGAAGCGTTAAAAAGAATTATCAATTATCCTGCTCGCGGAATTGGTGCAACAACTATAGATAAATTAACAATAGCAGCAAATCATTATAAAAAATCAATGTTCGATATTTTAAAATATATTGATAAAATTGATTTAAAAATTAATTCTGGGACAAAAAATAAGCTTCAGAATTTTATGAATATGATGCAAAGTTTGCAAATAGAATCGCAAACAAAAAATGCATTTGAAATTGCAGAAACAGTTGTAAAAAAGACTCTTTTAATAAAAGATTTAGAAAAAGATGGTACACCAGAAGCTGTTAGTAAAGTAGAAAACGTTCAAGAATTATTAAATGGAATTAAAGATTTTATTACCGATAAAATTGAAGAAGGAGCAGATGCTTCTTTAACTACATTTTTAGAAGACGTTGCTTTAGCTACAGATTTTGATGCCAAAAAAGATGACGAAAAACCAAGTGTTTCTTTAATGACAATTCATCAATCTAAAGGTTTAGAATATTTGTATGTTTATGTTGTTGGTTTAGAAGAAAATTTATTTCCTTCTGCCATGAGTATGAACACAAGAAGTGAGCTAGAAGAAGAACGCAGATTGTTTTATGTGGCTTTAACTAGAGCAGAAAAAGTAGCTTATTTAACATATGCACAAACACGTTATAGATGGGGTAAATTAGTTGATGCAGAACCAAGTAGGTTTTTAGAAGAAATAGACGATAAATATTTATATTATATAACTCCAAAAGCACCAGAAAGAGCTGTAAATAACTTTATAGACAAAAGTATTTTTGATGATGCTCCAAAAGGAATTCGTTTTCAAAAACCGATTCAGCGTAAAAAAATGGAGCGAGATTTAATTAAGAAAAAAGAAATTATCATTCCTAAAAACTTAAAAAAAGTATCTCAAGCAAGCTCAAAAGCAAATTTATTTGATGGCAATATTATAGTAGGTAATATCGTAGAACATAACAGATTTGGTAGTGGAGAAGTAATTGCTTTAGAAGGAAATGGACCTAATAAAAAAGCAGAAATTAAATTTGGTACTGTTGGTAAAAAGAAATTATTGTTACAATTTGCTAAATTAAAAGTCATTGGATAAGAATTTTTTAAAAACAAAAAATAAATCGTTATTTTGCAACGTTTAATAACTTCAACAAAAAAATAGTTAATTCTTGTCTTTTAAAATTCAAGAAACTTCACAAAAATAAATAGATGACATTCGATTTAGAATACAATTCAGAAAGACCGTTAATGATTATACCAGAATACGGCAGACATATACAGAAATTAGTAGATCATTGTGTAGCATTAGAAACTAAAGAAGAAAGAGATAAAATGGCAAAAGCCATTGTAGATGTTATGGGTAATTTACAACCCCATTTAAGAGATGTCCCCGATTTTAAGCACAAACTTTGGGATCAACTTTATATAATGGCAGATTTTAAATTAGAAGTAGAATCTCCTTATCCACAACCTTCTAAAGAAGAATTACAAGAAAAACCAGAAGGTTTAGCTTACCCAAAATCAGCCTCAAGATATCGTTATTATGGTAACAATATACAAACAATGATAGATATTGCCTTATCATGGGAAGAAGGAGATAAGAAAGAAGCTTTAGTATTTACCATCGCAAATCACATGAAAAAATGTTATTTAAACTGGAATAAAGATACTGTAGATGATGTTGTCATTTTTAATCATTTATTTGATTTATCTGATGGAAAATTAGATTTAAGAAATTCTGAAGAAAAACTTTCTGAAAGTAAAAACTTACTTAGAAAAAGAAATTCCCAAGGTCAGAATCATTCTAAAAATCACAAAAAGCCACACCATAATCATCAAAATAAAACTAAAAACAGAAAAAGATATTAGTATATGGCATCATTTAAAATTGAAGGAGGACATAAATTAAATGGAACCATTACTCCACAAGGAGCAAAAAATGAAGTATTGCAAATACTTTGTGCAGTTCTATTAACTCCAGAAAGAGTAGTAGTTAATAATGTTCCAGATATTATTGATGTAAATAAATTAATTTTTATTCTTGGAGAATTAGGAGTAAAAGTTGAAAAACTAGCTAGTAATTCTTACGCTTTTCAAGCAGATAACGTCAATTTAGAATATTTAGAATCAGCAGATTTTAAAAGAGATGGTAGCTCATTACGTGGCTCAATTATGATAGTTGGTCCATTGTTAGCACGTTTTGGTAGAGGATATATTCCACGTCCAGGAGGAGATAAAATAGGTCGAAGACGTTTAGATACTCACTTTGAAGGATTTATTAGACTTGGTGCAAAATTTCGTTATAATAAAGAAGAACATTTTTACGGAGTAGAAGCAGAAAAATTACAAGGAGTAGACATGTTGTTAGATGAAGCTTCTGTTACAGGAACTGCAAATATTATTATGGCTGCTGTTTTAGCAACAGGAACAACAAAAATTTACAATGCAGCTTGCGAACCTTATATTCAACAATTATCAAAAATGTTGAATTCTATGGGAGCAAAAATTTCAGGAGTTGGTTCTAACTTATTAATTATAGAAGGAGTAGATTCTCTTGGAGGTTGTCAACACACAGTTTTACCAGATATGATTGAAATTGGATCATGGATTGGAGTTGCTGTTATGACACGTTCAGAATTAACAATTAAAAATGTCTCTTGGGAAAACCTTGGACAAATACCAAATGTATTTAGAAAATTAGGAATTACTTTAGAAAAAAAAGGAGATGATATTTACATTCCAGAACAAGAATCTTACGAAATTCAAAATTACATAGATGGTTCTGTTTTAACAGTTGCAGACGCACCTTGGCCTGGGTTTACTCCAGATTTACTAAGTATCGTTTTGGTAATTGCTACCCAAGCAAAAGGAACCGTTTTAATACATCAAAAAATGTTCGAAAGTCGCCTGTTTTTTGTAGATAAATTAATAGATATGGGAGCTAAAGTTATCTTGTGCGATCCACACAGAGCAACCGTAATTGGGCACGATTTTAAATCTCAATTAAAAGCAACAAAAATGACCTCTCCAGATATTAGAGCAGGTATTTCTTTATTAATTGCAGCACTTTCCGCAAATGGAACAAGTATTATTAATAATATTGAACAAATAGATAGAGGTTACGAAAACATAGAAGCTCGTTTAAAATCTATTGGAGCAAAAATTGAAAGAATAGAAAATTAAAAAACAATTTTTAAGAAGCTATTTCCCGCTTTTCACTATATCTTTTTTTCGTACCTCAAAAAAGGATGCCGTTTCAATCGGGGCTAAACCTATTTACTAGCTAAAATATAAATTTTAAAAAATAGTGTCAATCTGACACTATTTTTTTATTGGCAACATTTTTGACAATAAATTGTAGACAATTTAACGATTACAAGATAATGAGTAAGAAAGAAAATATAAAAGACGAAGAAATTATAAACGAACAAGAAACTGTTCAAGTTGAAGAAAATCAGGAAGTTGAAGCAGAGGTTGCAAAAGAAGAACCAACAGCAGAAGAATTAATTCAAGCAGAAAAAGATAAGTTTTTACGTCTTTTTGCAGAATTCGAAAACTATAAAAAAAGAACATCAAGAGAAAGAGTAGAGTTATTTAAAACAGCAGGACAAGAAGTAATGACATCTTTACTGCCAGTGATTGATGATTTTGAACGTGCTTTGTCACATATAGAAGAAGACAAAGAAGCAGAAGAATTAAGAAAAGGAGTACTATTAATTTATAACAAATTTTATAACACCTTAGAGCAAAAAGGATTGTCTAAAATAGAAACAAAACAAGGAGATACTTTTGACGCTGAAATTCATGAAGCAATAACACAAATTCCTGCACCAACAGATGATTTAAAAGGTAAAATTATAGATTGTGTAGAAAAAGGATACAAATTAGGAGATAAAATAATTCGTTACCCAAAAGTGGTAATAGGACAATAAATAATAACAATCAACAATCTACAATTACCATTAATTAATGATAATTGATAATTGAAATAAAAGATGGCAAAACAAGACTTTTACGAAATTTTAGGTATTTCTAAATCGGCTTCTCAATCAGAAATTAAGAAGGCATATAGAAAAATGGCTATTAAATACCACCCAGATAAAAATCCTAATGATAAAACTGCAGAAGAAAACTTTAAAAAAGCTGCAGAAGCTTATGAAGTTTTAAGTGATGAAAATAAAAAAGCACGTTATGATCAATATGGTCATGCTGCTTTTGATGGACCTCAAGGTGGAGGTGGTTTTGGTGGAGGTGGTATGAATATGGATGACATATTCAGCCAGTTTGGAGACATCTTTGGAGGAGGTGGTTTCGGTGGCGGTTTTGGCGGATTTGGCGGTGGTGGAGGCCAACGTCAAGCTAGAGTTAAAGGAAGTAATATGCGAATTCGTGTAAAACTTACTTTAGAAGAAATTGCCAAAGGTGTTGAGAAAAAAGTAAAAGTTAGAAGAAAAGTTCAAGCAGATGGTGTAACGTATAAAACATGTCCAACATGTAATGGCTCTGGTCAACAAATGCGAGTAACCAACACAATTCTTGGTAGAATGCAAACAGCTACTACTTGCGGAACGTGTTCTGGTGCAGGAGAAATTATTAGTAGTAAACCAAATGGCGCAGATGCTCAAGGGTTAATAACTAAAGAAGAAACTGTTTCTATAAATATTCCTGCAGGTGTAACAGAAGGAGTTCAATTAAAAGTAGGAGGAAAAGGAAATGAAGCTCCAGGTAAGAATTCTATAGCTGGAGATTTATTAGTTTTAATTGAAGAAATACAACACGATACTTTAAAAAGAGAAGGAACTAATATTCATTATGATTTGTATATTAATTTTTCTGAAGCAGTTTTAGGAACTAGTAAAGAAGTCGAAACAGTTACAGGAAAAGTAAAAATAAAAATAGATTCTGGCACCCAATCTGGTAAAATTTTAAGACTAAAAGGAAAAGGTTTGCCAAGTATAGAACGCTATGGTACAGGAGATTTCTTAATTCATATAAATGTTTGGACACCTCAAGAAATAAATAAAGAACAAAAACAATTCTTTGAAAAAATGTCTAACAACGATAACTTTAAACCTAGTCCTAATACATCAGATAAATCATTTTTTGAAAAGGTAAAAGACATGTTCTCTTAAAGATATATTAATATTTTTTAAAAAAATATCATTTTTTTATAGAATTATTTTTTTATAAGGCTTTTTAATATATATTTGCAACGTTGCTGATTTATCAGTAACACTTTTTCTTTTTCATAGCAATTTTTCCCACTCATTTATGAGTGGGTTTTTTTTATGATTTAAGATATAAAAAGTATAATATAGAAAACGCAGATTTATCTTATCGACTTATTTTTATAAGTAGGAAAGTCCGGACACCAAAGAGTATCATAGCGGATAACATCCGTCCAACGAGAGTTGAGGACAAGTGCAACAGAAAGCAAGTACAGTTAGGCTGTAGTGAAACCAGGTAAACTCTATGAGGTGCAATGCCATGTATATTAGAACTTGAGAGCTACTCGCTCAATTCTAAAGGGTAGGCAGATAGATTCTAAGAGTAATTTTAGAACTAGATAAATGATAAGAACCTTTATTAGGAACAGAATTCGGCTTATTAATCTGCATTTTCTATTTTTTTATGAATTTTTCATTATTACTATAAAAAATACTCATTTCCTTGATTAAAAGACAATGTTTTTTTAAATAACTTTTTTTTATTCATTAATTAGAGCAATCTATTATTTATCTTTTAAGATTAAGATAAAAAATGTAGTTTTGCTTCACTAAAATTAACAAAAACTATATACAGTATAGATTTTTACATTTATAATAATTAAAAATTATTACTGTAATTAAACATTTCTTTCATGAGTATTTATAAAGATTACCTTAAGCAGATAGAAGATCGAAAAGGTCAAGGACTTCATCCACAACCAATCGATGGTGCTGAATTAACAAGTGCTTTAATCGAACAAATTAAAGATGTAAATAATGAATATAGAGATGCATCTCTTAATTTCTTTATTTATAATATTTTACCAGGTACTACTAGTGCTGCAGGTGTTAAGGCTAAGTTTTTAAAAGAAATAATTTTAGGAGAATTTACATTAAAAGAAATTAGTCCAGCTTTTGCTTTTGAGCAATTATCTCATATGAAAGGAGGACCTTCTATTGAAGCATTACTCGATTTAATTTTACTAGGTAAAGACATTGAAATTGCTAAGCAAGCTGCAGAAGTGTTAAAAACTCAAGTATTCTTATATGAGGCAGATATAGAAAGATTAGAAGATGCATATAAAAAAGGATGTCCAATATCTAAAGAATTAATTGAAAGTTATGCTCAAGCAGAATTTTTCACAAAATTACCAGACGTTGAAGAAGAAATAGAAATTGTAACTTTTGTTGCAGGTATTGGAGACATTTCTACAGATTTATTATCTCCTGGAGCAGATGCACATTCAAGATCAGATCGTGAGTTACATGGTCAATGTATGTTCGAACATAATAAACAAATGCAAAAAGAATTATTAGCGTTAAAGGCAGAACACCCTGATAAACGTGTGATGTTAATTGCTGATAAAGGAACTATGGGAGTTGGATCATCAAGAATGTCTGGTGTAAATAACGTTGCATTATGGACAGGTATTTCTTCAAGTCCTTATGTACCATTTATTAATATAGCTCCAGTTATTGCTGGTACTAATGGTATCGCACCAATTTTCTTAACTACGGTTGGAGTAACTGGTGGTATTGGTATCGATTTAAAAAACTGGGTAAAGCAAAAAGATGCTGACGGAAATACTATCGTTGATGAAGATGGAGAAGCTATCTTAAAAGAAGAGTACTCTGTAGCTACAGGTACTGTGCTTACAATTAATACAAAAGAGAAAAAATTATATAACGGGACTACAGCGTTAAAAGATATTTCTACAGCTTTAACACCTCCAAAAATGGAATTTATTAAAGCAGGAGGTTCTTACGCTGTTGTTTTTGGTAAAAAATTACAAACATTTGCTTGTAAAATTTTAGGTATCGATGTTCCTCAAGTATATGCTGCTTCTAAAGAAGTTTCTATAGAAGGACAAGGTTTAACTGCTGTTGAGAAAATTTTTAACAGAAATGCAGTAGGAACTACACCTGGTAAAACTTTACATGCTGGTTCTAATGTTAGAGTAGAAGTAAATATTGTAGGTTCTCAAGATACTACAGGTTTAATGACTTCTCAAGAGTTAGAAATGATGGCGGCTACAGTGATTTCTCCAATTGTAGATTGTGGTTACCAATCAGGATGTCATACAGCATCTGTGTGGGATGATAAATCTAAAGCTAACATTCCAAGATTAATGAAGTTTATGAATGATTTCGGATTAGTTACTGCTCGTGATCCTAAAGGTCAATATCATGCAATGACAGATGTAATTCATAAAGTATTAAATGATATTGCAGTTGATGATTGGGATGTAATTATAGGTGGAGATTCACATACACGTATGGCAAAAGGTGTAGCTTTTGGAGCGGATTCAGGAACAGTTGCTTTAGCATTAGCTACAGGTGAAGCTACCATGCCAATTCCAGAATCGGTAAAGGTTACTTTTAAAGGAGAAATGAAATCTTATATGGATTTCCGTGATGTGGTGCATGCTACTCAAGAGCAGATGTTAAATCAGTTTGAAGGAGAAAATGTTTTCCAAGGAAAAATTATTGAAGTACATATTGGTACCTTAACTTCAGATCAAGCATTTACATTTACAGATTGGACTGCTGAGATGAAAGCAAAAGCATCTATCTGTATTTCAGAAGATGATACTTTAATCGAATCATTAGAAATTTCTAGAGATCGTATTCAAATTATGATTGATAAAGGAATGGATAATCCTAAACAAGATTTAAAAGGATTAGTTGATAAGGCAAATGATAGAATAATAGAAATTAAAACAGGAACTAAATCTGCATTAAAGCCAGACTCAGATGCTAAATACTATGCAGAAGTTGTTATTGATTTAGATAAGATTGTAGAACCAATGATTGCTGATCCAGATGTAAATAATGAAGATGTATCTAAGCGTTATACCCATGATAACATTCGTCCATTATCATATTACGGTGGAACTAAACAAGTAGATTTAGGGTTTATTGGATCATGTATGATTCATAAAGGAGATATGCAAATTTTAGCTCAAATGTTAAAGAACATTGAAGCACAACAAGGTAAGGTTGAGTTTAAAGCACCTTTAGTAGTTGCTCCACCAACATATAACATTGTAGACGAGTTAAAAGCAGAAGGAGACTGGGATGTATTACAAAAATATTCAGGATTTGAGTTTGATGATAGTGATCCTAAAGGATCAGCTCGTACTAAATATGAGAATATGTTATATTTAGAGCGTCCAGGTTGTAATTTATGTATGGGTAACCAAGAAAAAGCAGAACCAGGAGATACTGTAATGGCTACTTCTACACGTTTATTTCAAGGAAGAGTTGTAAAGGACACAGGTGAGAAAAAAGGAGAATCATTATTATCATCTACACCAGTAGTTGTTTTATCAACTATTTTAGGGAGAACTCCTACAATAGAAGAATATCAAGCTGCAGTTGAAGGTATTGTTTTAACTAAATTTAAACCATCACAAAAACAATTGGTTAGTTAAAAAAAATCATACATTTTTATAATTTTAAAACTCTAATCTAATGGTTAGAGTTTTTTTTATATTATATAATATTTGTTCTATAAATTATTCTTATAATATCATCATAAAAAACCATTTTCAGACTATTTATATATTTTGTATATTGAGATTATTAATGAATCCTTAAAATATAATAATATGGCTTTTGATATTGATATGATAAAAAAAGTGTATTCTAATGTTATTAAACATGTGGATGCAGCTCGTAATATTACTAATAAACCATTAACATTAGCTGAGAAAATTTTGTATTCTCATTTATGGAATAAAATTCCTTCTAAAGCTTTTGTGAGAGGAAAAGATTATGTTGATTTTGCACCAGATAGAATTGCTTTACAAGATGCAACTGCACAAATGGCATTGTTGCAATTTATGCAAGCAGGCAAAACTAAAGTTGCAGTACCTACTACAACTCATTGTGATCATTTAATACAAGCTAAAAATGGAGCAAGTATAGATTTACAATCTGCTTTAAATACAAGTAATGAGGTGTTTAACTTCTTAGAATCTGTTTCAAATAAATACGGATTAGGTTTTTGGAAACCAGGAGCAGGAATTATTCATCAAGTAGTTTTAGAAAATTATGCTTTTCCTGGTGGAATGATGATTGGTACAGATTCTCATACAGTAAATGCAGGAGGATTAGGTATGGTTGCTATTGGTGTTGGTGGTGCAGATGCTGTAGATGTAATGGCAGGTATGCCTTGGGAATTAAAATTTCCCAAATTAATAGGTGTTAAGTTAACAGGAAAACTTTCTGGTTGGACAGCTCCAAAAGATGTTATTTTAAAAGTTGCTGGTATTGTTTCTGCAAAAGGAGGAACAGGTGCAATTGTAGAATATTTTGGAGAAGGAGCTATCTCTATGTCTTGTACCGGTAAAGGTACAATTTGTAACATGGGAGCAGAAATAGGTGCTACCACATCAACTTTTGGTTATGATGAGTCTATGGAACGTTATTTACGTGCTACAGATAGAAGTGATGTTGCAGATGCTGCAAATGAAGTAAAAGATTATTTAACAGGTGATCCTGAAGTGTATGAAAACCCAGAACAATATTTTGATCAAGTAATTGAAATTGATTTATCAGAATTAAGCCCTTTATTAAACGGGCCTTTTACTCCAGATTTATCTACAAAAGCTGGAGCTGATATGACAAAAGCAGCGAATGATAATGGTTGGCCATTAAAAGTTGAATGGGGATTAATTGGTTCTTGTACAAACTCTTCTTATGAAGATTTATCTAGAGCTTCATCAATTGCGCAACAAGCTATCGATAAAAATTTAGGTATAAAAGCAGAGTTTGGAATTAACCCTGGTTCAGAAAAAGTAAGATATACAGCAGATAGAGATGGCATTATAGGGATTTTTGAAAATTTAGATGCAACAATTTTTACAAATGCGTGTGGACCATGTATTGGTCAATGGGCACGTTATAGTGATCCTGCAAATGCACCCAAAAACTCTATAATACACTCCTTTAATAGAAATTTTGCAAAACGAGCGGATGGAAATCCTAACACACATGCTTTTGTTGCTTCACCAGAAATGGTGGCAGCAGTAACTATAGCTGGACGTTTAGATTTTAATCCAATTAAGGATTCTTTAATTAATAAAAATGGTGATGAAGTAATGTTGGATGAACCAACAGGTTGGGAATTGCCACCAAAAGGTTTTGAAGTAAAGGATGATGGTTATTTAGCACCAGAAAAAGATGGAAGTAATGTACAGATTGCTGTTAAAAAAGATTCTAAAAGATTACAATTATTAGAACCATTTAAACCTTTAGGAAACTCAATTATAGGAGCAAAATTATTAATTAAAGCATTTGGAAAATGTACTACAGATCATATTTCTATGGCTGGGCCTTGGTTGAGATATAGAGGACATTTAGATAATATTGCTAACAACACCTTAATAGGTGCTGTGAATGCTTTTAATAAAAAAACAAATTTTGTTAAAAATCAATTAACAGGAGAGTATGGCGATGTTCCTGCAACACAAAGAGAATATAAAAAAGCTGGAATTAAAACAATTGTAGTAGGTGATCATAATTATGGAGAGGGCTCTTCTAGAGAACACGCTGCAATGCAACCAAGACATTTAGGTGTCGTTGCAGTTTTAGTTAAATCTTTTGCAAGAATTCATGAAACAAATTTAAAAAAACAAGGAATGTTAGGTTTAACCTTTGCAAATGAGACAGATTACGATTTAATTGAAGAAGATGATACTTTCAATTTCTTAGATTTAAATGAATTTGCTCCTGGAAAAACCTTAAAAATTGAAGCAGTTCATAAAGATGGAAGTAAAGATATCATTATTACAAACCATACATATAATCAAGGTCAAATAGAATGGTATAATGAAGGTTCAGCTTTAAACTTAATTAAAAAAGAAAACGCTTAATTTTTAAATTTTGAACTACAGAAGAAATTAGAGTGCCTTAAAAAGTTAGACACTATTTGGGGTTGTTTTTATAGGATTTCTAAATACGAGATTCTACGAAATTGTTATTGATTCTTGTTGACGAATTTTAAAATACCCCAATAACAATGTTTATTGTATGTTCAAGACTTTATGGGATATTTAACAAATAGAGAGTTATAGCTATCAAATAATCCTACAACAAGTTAATTAGCCGTAATTTCTTTTAACATAATTGTTAACAATATAGACCTAAAGGCACTATATCTACAATTATGTGTAAATAGCCTGAAATACGGCTGTACAGAAATTACTGTATATTTGTACTATAATTTATATTATGTTAAATAGAATTTGCAAAAAACTACACTCTTTTGAATGAATGTAGTTTTTGTAAATAATTGCTTACTCTAACCAATTTAAAAAGAAAGTCATCATTTCCTCTTTCAATTCATAATGCATTTTTATATAAGTGCGCATATCTTCCATTAAAGGACTATGTTCGCTATGATATTTCATATCTAACTGCGTTTCAAATGTTACTTTATTAAGATTTGAAATTTTATTTTTACAACGATGTTTCAACTTAGAAATAGCATCCTTTTCTATAAGAATTCTATTTTGAAATTGTTCTAGTTGCATAGATGCATCTTTATTATACTCTCTTGCTGCAATTTCTTCTAGTTTATCTTCAAACGTATCCATTTCATCAAAATGAAAACGTAATTCTCTTTTCCATGTTTCTAAATTAAACTTTAAATCGCTTAAATGTGATACTTTGGTTTGCATATTCTTTTTTTTAAATTAAACATTTATTTATAATACTAATTCTTTCTGAACATTGTTAGGTACAGTTTGGTAGGTAGAAAATTTTGAACTAAATGTTGCTTTTCCTTGTGTTATAGACCTTAATACTGTAGAAAAACCAAATAATTCTGCTGCAGGTGTAATACATTTTAATACCTGATAATTATCTTGTGTTTCTATCCCTAAAATCATAGATCTACGAGCTTGCACTTCTGTTATAACATTACCCACCATTTGTTCAGGTACTTTTACAGAAATTTCTCTAGTTGGTTCTAATAATTTTGGATTTGCGTTTAAAAATGCTTCTTTAAAAGCATGTGCAGTTGCTATTTTAAAAGAGATATCATTAGAATCTACAGAATGCATTTTACCATCATATAACATAACTCTTATATCTATAGCAAAAGAATTGGTTAACGGGCCAGATTCCATAACTTCTAAAATTCCTTTTACAACAGATGGTAAATAACGTGTGTCTATTGCTCCTCCTACTATACAATTATAGAATACTAATTTTCCTCCCCAATCTAAATCTATTTCTTCTTTGCCCCTAATATTAAAACCTTCTGGTTCTGCCATATCTCTATACCAAGGTTCTATTTTAAGATGTACTTGCGCAAACTGACCAGAACCTCCAGATTGTTTTTTATGTCTGTAATTTGCAGAAGCAGAACGTTGTATGGTTTCTCTATATTGAATTTTAGGTTTTTTAAAGCCTGCTTTTACTCCGTAAATATTTTCTAAATTCCAATGTATAGTTGCTAAATGCAATTCTCCTTGGCAACCTAATAACGTTTCTTTTGTTTCATTAGAATAAGAAACCACAATTGTTGGATCTTGAATTTGTAAACGTTTTAATGCTTCACTTAATTTTTCTTCTTCTTTTATATTTTCTACAAATACAGCTTTGGTAACTCTTGCATCTGGATATTGAATTGGTTTTATTGTATACCCCATTTCTTTAGAAGCTAAAGTATCATTGGTTTCTGTAAATTTCAATTTGGTAGTTGCACCAAGATCTCCTGTAGATAATTTAGTAACAGCTTCTTTATTTTTACCATCCATAATGTACAATTGATTAATGGTTTCTGTTTTTCCATTGCTGCAATTAACTAATTTGTCATTTACATTTACCTCTCCAGATTTTACTTTAAAAAACGTAATTTGTCCTAAATTAGGTTGATAAATAGATTTAAAAACAAACAATACAGCATCTGCTTCTTTATTTCGAACAATTTCATTTCCTTCAACACTTTGTTCTAGTTTTAAATCTGCAGCTGCAGGTGCAACATTATCTATAAAACCCATCAAACGTCCTGTTCCCATATCATTAAGTGCAGAAACACAAAAAACAGGAAAAACATCATGATTTAACATTCCTGCTTTAATTCCTGTTCTCATTTCATCTTCATTTAATGTTCCTTTATCAAAGAAAAGTTCCATTAACTCTTCATCGTTTTCTGCGGCTTTTTCCACAAGTTCATTATGTAGTTGATTTGCCAACTCAATTTGATCTTGTGGAATTTCCAATTTTTCAGGCTTTCCTCCTTCAGAACTAAATTTGTACATTATCATTTTTAGAACATCAATAATACATTGGCTGTTATCAAACATTAAAGGGTATTGAATTTTTATTGCACTGTTACCAACTAATTCTTTTATGCTGTTAAAACTGTTTTCAAAATTAGCATCTTTATGATCTATTTGATTCACAACAAAAAGTGTTGGCTTGTGATATTTGTCTATATAATTCCAAATAATTTCAGTACCAATTTCTACACCATGTTTTGCATTAATTACAGTGGCAATAGTATCTGAAACTCTTATTGATGAGATAATTTCTCCAATAAAATCATCTAAACCAGGTGTGTCAATAATATTTATTTTGTAATTTCTCCACTCAGTATGCAAAGGTGTAGCAAAAACAGAAGCTTGTCTTTCATGTTCTATTTCATGATAATCAGAAACTGTGTTTTTAGTTGCTATAGCCCCCCTCCTTTTAATTATACCTGCCTCATATAACATCGTTTCTGCTAATGTGGTTTTTCCACTATTATGGGCACCAACAAAAACCACATTTTTAATGTGTTTATCATCATATACTTTCATACTCGTAGATTTATAAGATTTCCCTATAAATTTAAAGACTATAAATTATGAAAAATATGATTTTTGTTAGTTTTTTAGTTAATTATAAATATAATAGAGGTAATTTAACAAAGTTTTTACATGTTCTGTGTATAAAAGTTGTAATCTTTTAAAACAATATCAATAAACTCTTTATCACTTTTATGAACAGACTTAATTTGTGTTACTTCTTGTATTTTAGAACGTAGTTTAATTAAGGTTTTATAATCATTAAATTTTATAGCAGTTTGATATGTGTTTTTTATAATTCTAGCATCGTTATCAGACAATTTTATAACATTTGGATAGGTAGGCACATATTTATTAGAAATATTTTCTAAAATAGTTTCCGAAAACTTTACATCATCCTTTAAATAAATAACCACAGTATTGGCTATAAAGTCTCCAAAACGCTGATTATTTTTAGTAAAAAGAATCATAAAAAAACCAATCATTTTTCCAAATAAAAATAAAATCCACAACAAAACAATTTCGTTATCTAATCCTAAAGAAGAAATATATACAAACAACAACATAAATAAATTAAAATCGACCACTCGTAAAAACCAACGAATTACAAAATCTGTTGTAGATGGTTTAAAACCTTCAATATTAATAACCTTTAATTGTAGAAGCTTCTTACCTACTGTTTGCCCACCTAACAACAACTCTGTGTACAAAGAATAAAATGTAATTGGTAAAAAAATCATAACATCAATAGCACGTATAGACCAAGAATCTCCACCAAGAGTAGATTCGAACATTTTAAAATCTAAAAAAGTAAATGCAAAATACAAATACGCAAACTTTAAAAGGTTGTCTATACCAAAAGCCAAGAGCCTTTGCCCAACATTTGCTAGAGTAAAATTGATGTTTACATTTTGTGCTGTTTTTATTTGGAGTCTTTTCATGCAATATGTAAATTCGCTCTGAATGAGAGAAGTCGCTTTTATAAAGCAAAATAAAGAAAAATGGCTTGAATTTGAACAAATAAATTCAAATAAAGAGAAAAAAAGTCCTGACGACATAGCCAACTTGCACATAAAGATTATGAATGATCTTGTTTATGCGCAAACTTATTACCCAAAAAGTAAGGTTACTCAATTTTTAAATAAGCTTGCAAAATCTAGCTTCGACAAGGTTTATCATTCTAAAAGACGTAATAGAAATGTGTTTTTATATTTCTTTTTTGATAAAGTACCACTACTTGCATACCAATACAGAAAATATATTTATTTATCCTTTATCGTATTTTTTGCGTTTTTTCTAATAGGATTACTATCCACGTTTAACGATGCTAATTTTGCACGTCAAATTTTAGGAAACAA
Source organism: Polaribacter sp. (assembly GCF_039939415.1). Taxonomy (GTDB): domain Bacteria; phylum Bacteroidota; class Bacteroidia; order Flavobacteriales; family Flavobacteriaceae; genus Polaribacter. The sequence continues at coordinate 70,042 of NZ_JBDVJE010000011.1, read as the reverse complement.
TTATGTAAATGAAACTTTAGAAAATATAGAAAGTGGAGATGCCATGGCTATTTATAAAGGAGGAAGCAATTGGGGGACATTTATTGGTATTTACGATAACAACCAAAGAGTGGGTTTAAACATGTTTCTTTCTGGATTGTTTTTAGGTATTGGAACCGGTTTTTATATTGCTTATAATGCAATAATGGTTGCCGTTTTTCAAGCCTTTTTTTATCAAAACAATAGTTTATTTGATAGTTTAAGAGGAATTTGGATTCATGGAACGTATGAAATTTTTGGCATCATTATTCAGGCTGCTGCTGGTTATATTATTGGAGCAAGTATTTTATTTCCTGGTGCTTTTAAGCGCTTAGAATCATTTAAAAGAGGAATGAAAGCTGCTTTTTACATCTTTATTAGTACCATACCATTTACATTGATTGCTGCCTTTTTAGAAGGATATATTACAAGATATTCTAATAGTATGCCCTCTATACTTAGTTTTACTATTATTGGTTTTAGCTTGGTTTCTATTAGTTATTATTATCTCATTTTACCATTTAAGGTTGCTAATAAATACAATTTACCTTCATGAAAAAAGTAGTGTTTCTTTTTATACTTTTTTCTACTACCATTGGTTTTGGTCAGTTTATGCAAGAAAAACATCTTGTAATAGAAGAAAACACAATTCATTATAATGAAAACGTAGATGTTATTGAACAAAGATCATTTAAAGAAGATTTAAAAAAGAAATATACAGATAAAGATTTTATTTATACAGAAGAAGAAATTAAAGAAGAAAAAGCGTCTAACCCTGTAAATCCTGCTTTTGCACAGGCAATTCTATTCTTTATTAGTAAAATATTTCCGTTTTTATTGGGTGGAATTATCATTTTTATCATTCTAAAGACTTTTTTAGGGACAGAAAACAATTTCTGGAAATTTAAAAAATCGAGTAAGAAAAAAATAGCAGAAAAACTCATTTATGAAGATGAAGACATCCATGAAACAGATATTGATGGATTATTGCTACAAGCTATCAATAATAAAGAATACAGATTAGCTATTCGTTATTATTACTTATCTGTTTTAAAAACATTATCCAATAGTAAACTAATTGATTATCATAAGGATAAAACCAACTCTGAATATCTTTTTGAAATAGAAAACGAAAAAACGAGAGCTAATTTCTCTTATCTGTCTTACGTATATTCTTATGTATGGTATGGAGATTTTCCTATAGATGAAACTAATTTTAAATTGGCAGAAAAAAAATATCAATCTTTTAAAAACTCTTTAAAAAAATGATATGTAAACTGTTAAAAAACTACACTCCTCTTCTACTCTTATTTGTTTTAATAAGCTGTAATAAAACAGATTGGAATGAGAACTTTAAAGAGAAAGAGAAAAGTCCGTTTGGAAATTACATTGTTTACAATGAAGCATCAGAATTATTTAGAGACAATGAAGTTACTTTATTAAAAGAAAATATTTATGATTTTTTACTTTTTGATTCTGATTTAGATAGTACAAAACATCAGAATTATATTTGTATAAAACACAGTGGTTTTAAACTTAGTAATGAAGGTGTTTCAGAATTAATGTCCTTTGTTTCTAAAGGGAACAATGCCTTTTTAGCTTTCAATCATTTTAAAGACACCTTGCAATCATCTCTAAATTTTACAACCAATAATTTAGATAAAAATGCAAATTCAATCAATAAATTAAGAAAACTAAAAAGTACTTTTCAGTTAAATAATAATCAGTTTTCTAAAACGTCTTTTACTTTTGATAGAAATATCCGTAGAAATTACTTTTTAGAGTTTGATGAAAAAAACACAAGTGTTATTGGAACCATTGAAGTTGATGGAGAAAAAGTGCCTAATTTTATTAAAATTCAACATGGTAAAGGCGCATTTTATTTACATATACAACCTATTGCTTTTACCAATTATTATTTATTAAATGATAATGAAGCGTATGTAGAAAATGTATTTTCATTTCTTCCTAGCAATGATGTTCTTTGGGATCCACACATTAAATCGAGTAAATATTCAGAGAAACCAGAAGATAATAATAACATCTTTAAATTCTTTTTAGAACATCAAACCCTAACCTGGTTTTTGTTTGTTTCTTTAATAGGTTTATTATTGTTTATGCTATTTAATGCAAGAAGAAAACAACGTCCAATTCCTATAATTGAACCTTTAAAAAACTCTACAATAGCTTTTACACAAACCATTGCAAACTTGTATTTAAAAGAGCAAGATCATAAGAATTTAGTTGATAAAAAGATTGCCTATTTCTTAGAAAAAGTACGTTCTAAATACTTATTAAACACCACCAATTTAAATGCTGATTTTATTGAAAAATTAGCTGCTAAATCTGGAAATGAAATCCAAAGAACAAAATATTTAATCAATACAATAATTACTTTAAATAAAAGAGCAGAATGCTCTGAAGAAGAATTAGTTGTATTACATAAAATGATTGAAAAATTCTTAAATAATTAAGACATGGAAACACCAAACAACGAAGGAAATAAAGAAAACTTAGCGTTCGAAAATAGAATCAATTTATCAGAGTTGCAAGAGAACATTTTTAAGATAAAAAAGGAATTACAAAAAGTAATTGTTGGTCAGAAAGAAATGATGGATTTACTAATTATTTCTCTTCTTTCAGATGGTCATGCTTTAATAGAAGGAGTTCCTGGAGTTGCCAAAACAATTACAGCAAAATTATTAGCACAAACGATAGATGTTGGTTTTAGTAGAATTCAATTTACACCAGATTTAATGCCTTCAGATATACTAGGAACTTCGGTTTTTAATGTAAAAACATCTGAATTTGAATTTAAAAAAGGACCTATTTTTTCAAGTATGATTTTAATTGATGAAATCAATAGAGCTCCTGCAAAAACGCAAGCTGCATTGTTTGAAGTAATGGAAGAAAAACAAATTACTATAGATGGTAAAACCTATAAAATGGACGAACCTTTTGTAGTTTTAGCAACTCAAAACCCTATAGAACAAGAAGGAACTTACAGATTACCAGAAGCACAATTAGATCGTTTTCTGTTTAAGATTAACGTAGAGTACCCAAATGCAGATGAAGAATTAGAAATCATCATGAAAGAGCAGGCTTTAGAAAATACTTCTAAAGCAAGTAAAGTTGAAACCGTAATTACTGGTAAGAAAATTATTGAGTTCAGGAACCTTGTGAATCAAATAAAAATTGAAGAAAATCTATTAAAATATATCGCCAATATTGTAGTAAATACACGTTCTAATTCTTTTTTATATTTAGGAGCTTCACCAAGAGCAAGTATTGCAATTTTGGGTGCTTCTAGAGCATTTGCAGCCATTGAAGGCAGAGACTTTGTTACTCCAGAAGACATTAAAAGAGCTACAATTCCTGTTTTAGAACACAGAGTAATTGTAACCCCAGAAAGAGAAATGGAAGGTTTAACGAGTAAACAAATTATTGAACAAATTATTGAAGCAGTAGAAATACCTAGGTAGTTCTTAGTTGATGGTTATTGGTTTTTAGTTTAACCAACAACCAAAAACTACAAACCAAAAACCAATGCAATTGAAACACTTTTACAACACTTTATTTTTAAACAACCGATTTTTCTACTTTTTAGGAGGAATTGCATTGCTATTTGTGTTCGGTTTTTTCATACCAATCTTTTTTGAGATTTCTAAAGTGTTACTTTTTATATTAGTTGTTTTAGCATTAATAGATATTTTTATTTTATACAAAACAAAAAATGCAATCACTGTAAATCGCTATTTACCAGAACGTTTATCTAATGGAGACATCAATAAAATTTCCATACAATTAAAAAATTTATATAATTTTAATGCACATGTATCAATTATTGAAGAAATTCCATATCAATTTCAAAAGAGAGATTTTATTTTTAACCTAATACTTTCTAACAAAGAAGAAAAAACAATTCATTACGATTTAACTCCAACAGAAAGAGGTGTTTACTTATTTGGGAACATTAATATTTACGCAAGTTCTCCATTACAATTAGCAACAAAAAAATATGTTTTAGGAAATGAAAAAGAAGTTAAATGTTATCCTTCCTTTTTAAAATTAAGAGATTTCGACTTTAGAGCCTTTAATAATGATGCTGTTTCTTATGGTACAAAAAAAGTACGAAGAATTGGGCATTCTCTTGAATTTGAACAAATTAAAGAATATGTTTCTGGTGATGATATTCGTTCTTTAAACTGGAAAGCAACTGCTAAGAGAAATCAGTTAATGATCAATCAATATGTAGAAGAAAAATCGCAACCAGTGTATTCTATAATTGACAAAGGACGTGCAATGCAAATGCATTTTAACAATTTAAGTTTATTAGATTACGCTGTCAATGCTACTTTAGCTATTAGCAATGTTATCTTAAGAAAACAAGATAAAGCAGGAATGCTAACATTTTCTACCAAACTAGAAGATTGGGTTGTTGCGGAAAAAAGAAACTCTCAAATGAGTTTAATTTCGGAAGCTTTACATAATATAAAAACAAATTTTTCAGAATCTGATTTTAGTACATTATATGCAGTTGTTAAAAGAAAAATAACCCATAGAAGTTTATTGATTTTGTATACAAACTTTGAAACTATGGATGGTTTAAATAGACAACTACCCTACTTAAGAGCTTTGGCTAAAAATCATTTGGTATTAATTGTTTTCTTCGAAAATACAGAACTAGAAGCACTAACAACTTCTAAAAAAGAAGATGTGTTAGGAGTTTACGATAGTATTATTGCAGAAAAATTTATGTACGAGAAGAAAAGCATTGTAAAAGAATTAAAAAAATACGGAATTCAATCTGTTTTAACAAAACCAGAAAACTTAACTGGAGATACAATTAATAAATATTTAGAACTAAAATCTAGAGGTCTTTTTTAAGGTTTTCTTTATATTTGGTGTTAAATTAAAAATTAAAAATATGAATTGGTATTTAAAAGTATTAAAAGAACATTATTTTGACTTCACAGGAAGAGCAAGGAGACAAGAGTTTTGGATGTTTATGCTTATTAATTTTATAATTGCTTTTGTACTTGGTCTTTTAGATAATGTTTTAGGATTGAATTATGGAGCTACAGAAGAAAATGGAATTTTAAGTACTATCTACTCATTATTAGTATTTATACCAACATTGGCTTTGTACGCAAGAAGATTACATGATTATGGTAAAAGTGGTTGGTGGATTTTATTAATTTTCTTTATAATTGTTGGTTGGATCTGGTTACTTATTTGGTTCTGTATGGAAGGAGAAAACAGACCTAATAAATGGGGAGAAAACCCTAAAGGAATTGGAAATGATTCAACAATTAATGAAATTGGAAGAGAGTAAAATAATAAAATATAAAATAACATAAAAGGTTGCTATTTTAGCAACCTTTTTTATTTTAATTAAGATATTAGACAAACAACTGCAACCTAATAATAGTATTATACCTTGTGAATATTAGACAAAAATCAGAATCAGAATTTATAATTGTAATGGCATCTTTAATGTCATTAGTTGCATTAGCCATAGATGCCTTATTACCTGCAATTGCAGATATTAGTAAAACTATTCATATATCAGATCCAAAAGATAATCAATTACTAATTACTATGATTTTCTTAGGATTAGGTTTTGGACAACTTATTTCTGGTCCAATATCTGATAGTTTAGGTAGAAAACCTGTTATCTATGTAGGTTTTATTGTTTTTGTTTTTGCAAGCTTAATATGTGTTTTTTCTACTAGTTTAGAAATGATGATTCTTGGTAGAATATTACAAGGAATGGGGCTTTCTGCTCCAAGAACCATAAGTATTGCAATGGTTAGAGATCGTTTTAGCGGAAATTACATGGCAAGAGTAATGTCTTTTATTGTTGTCATTTTTATTTTAGTTCCTGTTGTTGCACCTGCAATTGGCAAACTTATGCTAGATGCATATGGTTGGAAATCTATTTTTTACAGTCAATTAATATTTGGTGTGTTTACAATGCTTTGGGTTTGGAAAAGACAACCAGAAACATTAAAATTAGAAAACCGAAAAAAGTTTAAATTCACTCTTTTTATACATGGAACTAGAGAATTTTTAAAGCATAAATATGCTGTTATTTTTACGCTGTTTTCTGGTTTTATTACGGGTTCTTTTATGGTATACTTAAGTGCTAGCCAACAAATATTTGAAGAGCAATATCAACTTAAAGAAGAGTTTCCATATATATTTGCTGGTTTAGCAATTAGCGTAGGTTTTGCTACTTTTTTAAATGGAAAACTTGTAGTAAAATTAGGAATGTATAAATTGGTAACAATTTTTACGATTCTATTTACTTTAATTCCTATTATTTATATTTCATTATTTTACGGAGAGAACAATCCAAGTATTTACCTATTACTTACTTTTTTTGGGCTACAATTCTTCGCAATTGGTTTTCTTTTTGGAAACACAAGAGCATTAGCAATGGAGCCAATAGGACATATTGCAGGAATTGGTGCAGCAATTAATGGTTTTATCTCTACAATAATGGCAGTACCTATTGCCACTTATATTGGTGGTTTTTTAACCACTACTGCTCTACCTCTGTTTATCGGTTTTTTTATATGCGGAACTATTGCTTTACTTTTATTAGGATATTTAAAAACCACCAAAAAATAGAAAACATAATCTTAAACTTTTAAACATAATGAATTTACAAATCGTTTTTGAAGATGATTACTTAATCTGTGTACATAAACCAAATAATATGTTGGTACATCATGCACGTCATTCTAGAAATGTTGTAGAAGAGGTTTCTCTTTTGCAATTAATTGAAGAAGAAAAAGGTTTAAAGGTATACCCAATTCATAGATTAGATAGAAAAACATCTGGTATTATTTTACTTGCAAAAGAAACTCAACATGTTTCTAAGTTTCAAGATTTATTTATAAACAACAAAATTCAAAAAACATATTATGGTGTTGTACGTGGATTTTCTCCTGAAACCAAAATTATAGATTCTCCTGTAAAAGGACGAGATGCAAATGTGCATAAAGAAGCACTAACTCATTTAAAAACTTTAGAACAAATTACACTTGATATCCCTGTAAAACCCTATGATTCTTCAAGGTATAGTTTAGTTGAACTATCTCCAAAAACAGGTAGAATGCATCAGTTAAGAGTGCATACCAATAAAATAAGTCATCCTTTAATTGGTGATACTAAATATGGTGATAAAAATCATGATATCATGTTTAATGAAAATTTTGGTTGGAAAAATATGTTTTTACATGCAGGGAAACTTGAATTTAAACACCCATTTACCAATGAAGAATTGGTTTTAAAAGCTACATACCCAAAAGATTGGATTGCACTTTTTAAAGAATTTAATTGGAAAAACCCTTTAGATTAAACATCTAAATTTTATTAATATAAAAGCCAGCAAACAAGTTTAGCCCAGATTGAACCTTTCGTCAAGCTCAAGACAGGCTATTGTTTGAGCTCTTTTTTAGTGTTAGTTCGAGTGAATTTTGAAGTATGAAAAATTTGTATCGAGAACAAACTAAAAAAAGCGAGTAGTGAAAGCTGGAAATAGCTTCTGATAATAATTTTTCTATTTTAAATAATTTGCTATCAAATTACTTTCTAACGTAATTTTTGGTACTTTAAAATCGAAATATTTTTCTAAAGGAATCTCAAAACCTTTGTGATTTAAATAATTGTTTAATGCAATATTTAAACCTTGACTATACAAATGATGTTCTGCACCTGTGGGATCTTCATGATACAAATCATTCTCAGCAAAACCCTTAAATTCTGGTCCAATAATTTTAATATCGAATTCTTCTGGATTTTTACCTACAGGACTGTGACTTGTACATGCAAATTGATGCCAAAAAGCAGACTGAATACAATTGTTCTGAAACAACTGACGTACAACTTCTAAAGAATCTATGGTTTCTTGTGCTGTTTCTGTAGGAAAACCAAACATTAAATACGCGTGCGTCATAATATTTTGATTGGAAAAAGCTTTGGTAACTCTTGCAACCTGACCAATATCTACTCCTTTTTTCATTTTATCCAACAACCTGTCTGAAGCAACTTCTAAACCTCCAGTTACAGCAATACAACCAGATTTAGATAATAAAGTACACAATTCTGTTGTAAATGTTTTTTCGAAACGAATGTTTGTCCACCAAGTAATAAACACTTTACGTTCTAGCAACTTATTTGCTAAAGCTCTTAGCATTTTTGGTGGAGCAGCTTCATCTACAAAATGAAAACCTGTAATGCCGGTTTCTGATATTATTTTTTCAATTTTATCAACTAAATTATCTGCAGTTGTATTTTCGTAATTGCTGATATAATCTAATGTAACATCACAAAAGGAACATTTTTTCCAATAACAACCTTTAGAAATTGTGAGTTTATTCCATTTTCCATCAGACCACATTCTGTGCATTGGATTCATCACATCTAGAAATGACAAATATTTTTTTGTAGGCAAACCAACATAACTTGGTGCTGGTAAACTTGTATGATGATAAATGGTGTTTGGCTTTTTATTTACATAAACAACATTATCATTTTTACAGATATAGGTTCTCTCTAATTGCTCCTCTCCTATTTTTCCGCTTAAAAAATCTGTAATTTTTAATAACGGACCTTCACCATCATCTAAAGTGATAAAATCTACAAAATCGAAAATTCTTGGATCTGATAAGCGTCTTAATTCTGTATTGCAATAACCACCGCCAAAACCAATTTTAATGGTTGGGTATTCTTGTTTGATAAACTGCGCACATCTTAATGTTGAAAACAAGTTTCCTGGAAATGGAATTGTGAAACAAATTAAATCATAAGTATCTTGTTGTAATTGTTCGTTTAACAAATACAGCATTTCATCTTCTATCAAAGTTGTTTCGAACTGTAAACACTCATCCAACTCATCAAAACTAGAAGCTGCTCTACCAATTTGTTCTGCATAACGTGTAAAAGAGAAAAACTCATCTACATTTGCGTTGATAAAATCGCCTAATTCTTCTACAAACAAGGTTGCAATGTGTTTTGCTTTGTCTAAGATTCCTAATTTTCCAAATTCTGCACTTAAATCTTTATCTAATTTTATACGCCTGTGTCCATAAGGTAAAAACTCTTGATGCACAATTTGGTATGCAGCTGTAACTTCTTGCACACGCAAAAAATCCATTACAGTTTCTACTTTATCTATATAATCTTGTTTTTGCTCTAAAACTAATGGAAATTCTTTATTACCAAGCATTTCTGCTTGCTTAAAAATAGCATCTATAAATTCTGAAGTAAAAACCGCTGTAAAAAGCTCTATACTTAAATCTAATTGCGTTGTTTTTACGTTTTTAGATTCTAAAAAACCTTTTATATATGCAGTTGCAGGATATGCAGTGTTTAATTGCGTAAAAGGTGGCGTTATTAAAAGTGTGTTTACAGACATGCAGCGCAAAGATACTATGTGATTTGGGAATAATAATTAGGAATACTAAAAAACGTAATTTTTATCTAGCTTTTCTAATAAAAGAAAACCTTTTTTTGAGTTATAAAAATTTAATCATTATAAATATAAACACTCTAAAAATTAATAGAACATGAAAACTTTCTATTAATATTGCTTTAATTGCTGTATATTTTTACTCTATTTTATATGTTTTCTATTTTTTAAATCTTACATAATTGAAAGCAATAAATTGATGATTCATTTCAAATAAAAACTTTAAGTTTAATTTCACACATAGCTAGTTTATAAATATTTAAATTTGATTTCTCTGAAAAACAAATTATAAGAAAACAATGAAAAACTTAAGAGAACAAACAGATGCTAAAATTGCAGCAGGACGAAAAGGAAATCCTGACTTTATGAAAGGCGTTGATGAAATTATAGAGAAAGCAAAAGCTTTTAAAGAAGGAGAAAATGCGCTTAAAGTTGGTCAGAAAGCGCCAAGTTTTGCGTTACCAAACCCTGAAGGAAAGTTATTGTCTTTAGATACATTATTAGAAAAAGGCTCAATTGTAATTACATTTTATCGTGGAGATTGGTGTCCGTATTGCAATTTACAATTAAGAGCTTTACAAGCTAGATTACCCGAAATAGAAGCTTTAGGAGCTACATTAGTTGCTATTAGTCCACAAGTACCTGATGGCTCGTTGACCGAAAGTGAAATTAACAAAATGGATTTTATTGTTTTATCAGATCAAGATGCTAAAGTAGCTACACAATTTGGTGTTGCTTGGAAAACACCTGAGTTTCTAGTAGAACATATGCGTGTTGATCGTGATCTTAATTTAGAAGAAATAAATAATGGAAATGGAACCATTTTACCTATTCCTGCTACTTTTATATTAGGACAAGATGGTTTGGTTAAATGGAACTATGTAAATATAGATTATAGAACTCGCTCTGAACCTGAAGAAATTATTGAAGTTTTAAAAAATTTATAAAATTAAATCCTCATAAAACAAGCATCTAGCATTTTATACAATTCTGGATGTTTTCTTTTTAACAGCTTTGGTCTTTCAAAAAAGTATTCTCCTGCTACCGCTAAAAATTCAATTTGTGATGTGCCTCCGTAATTTCTTATATCTGAAGTATCGTTATTAATAGCTTCCATCTTTTTATGAACTAATTGTAAATACGGAATTATATATTGTTTATCTAACAAAACAGCTGGTATACCATCTATTACACCATCTGCTTTATCTATAAGATGAATAAATTCATGAATAGCAGTATTTCCTTTATCAGTTTTATTATTAAAACCATGATGTAATGCTTTTCTAGATAAAATCATTTGATTTTCGAATCTACCTGTACCAACCAAACCCCCAATAGTTCTCCCTTTTACTTTAGAGTCAAATTTCAAATCATCATCAAAATAATCTGGATAAATTAAAACAGTTGTTAGATTAGAATAATTCCATCTAGGAAATCTAAAAACAGGAATTACAGCACTTGCAGCTACCAATAACTTATCTAATTCTTCTAACTTAAAATGAACTGCTTCAATATTTTTTGTTTTTAAGAAATAAAATACTTTAGAACAAAACAATTGCTGTTCTTTATTTGTTAACTTCCTATAAAAAAGAATATTATCTAACAATAGTTGATGCCAATATACTGGAATAACCACATTTTCTAAAGGAACTATTTTAGCATTTTTCTTTGATTTTAGACCTACATATAAAACAACAAGAAGAAGAAGAATTACAATAATATAAAGCATAAATTCTTTTAAATAGCTTTTAAACTTACAATAATTTTGCCATTGCTTCTTTTATAATCGCTGTGTTTTTTACTCTATTAGGAGTGTTTTTTGTTTTTTGATCTTGTACCATTCTTCGCATTAAATTGATAATTACTTTATCAAAATTGTATTGTTTAAATTGGTTGCCTTTTACAACCATATCATCTACTAAGTTTTGAATTGCATCTGTATTATTACTTTCTGAAATTTGAGTAAATGCTTTTTGATATAACGCTTTTATAGCATCATCTCCATTTAAATACATTCCAGACAACACACTTTTAGCTATAAAAGGCAATTCTTTTTCGTTTTTTTCTTCAATAAAAATTCTAGTTAAAGGTGTTGCTAATATTTTTCTAACCTCATCTGGTAATTGACTAGATTTTTCTACTGCTAATTGCTTATCTACATAATACATAGCTACTAAAGCTTTACCTAAAACAGCATTTGATTTACTTTCTAAAGCTTTTTCAAAAATTCCTTTTAATTCTGGGTCTGTTAATTTCCCTAAAGTTTCAATTGCTACTGCTTGCACTAATGTTTTGTCATCATTATTGGCAATTTTCATTATTTTTTGAATGGCTGCTTTTTTAGAAAATTTATTTATTAAATCTATCTTTTCTAAAGCTAAAATTCTAATCTTATAAGAAGCATCGCTCATTGCATTTGCAATAGCATTAAAAGCTGTTTTTTCTTCTTGTTTTTTTGCTACTTCTATTAAGGCTTCTCTTCTATGTGCAAAATTGTCTGCATTTTTTAATTGAAAAATATAATCACTTAACACTTTATTTTCTACTATTTCACATAATAATACTCCATCTGCATTAACCTGAATTAATGTTGGTTGTTTTGTATACGGAATCTTAAAAGATGCGTCTTTACCATTTACAAATACATGGTGTCTTGTTTTATTTCCGTTTTCGAAAATATCTATTGCAAAAGGAAACTTAAACTCGTTATCATTTAATTGTAATAAATTAACTGTTACTGTTTTTTGAATGGTATTATAATCATAAGTAACTTCAATTTTAGGATGACCAGCATTAAAATACCATTGATTAAAAAACCAGTTTAAATCTTTACCTGTAATTCTTTCTAAAACCAAACGCAATTGATGTACTTCTGCAGCTTTGTATTTATTTTCATTTAAATAGGTTTTTAATCCTAAGAAAAAAGCAGCATCACCAATATAATTACGCAACATATGCAAAATAGCTCCACCTTTATTGTAGCTTACTAAATCGAACATATCTTCTTTGTCATCATAATTAAAACGAACCAGATGTTTTTCATTATTTAACCCTTTTTTATAAGCTTCACTATCTTCATATAAATGCATATCTGCATCTAACTTTCCATATTTATATTCTCTCCATAAATACTCGCTATAATTTGCAAAAGATTCGTTTAAAGTAAGGTTAGACCAACTTTCTGAAGTTACTAAATCTCCAAACCAATGATGAAACAACTCGTGTGCAATCGTATTTTCCTGTACATTTTCATCTATTAATTGTCCTGGTGTTTGGTAAGCTTGTTCTCCATGAATTACAGCTGTTGTATTTTCCATTGCACCAGAAACATAATCTCTACCAACAATCTGACTGTATTTATTCCAAGGATATTCTACACCTAATTTTTCTGAGAAAAATTTCATCATTTCTGGTGTTAAACCAAAAATATCTTTAGCATAAGGAGCATATTCTTTTTCTACATAATAATTTACGGGTATGTTTTTATAAGAATCTTTTACAATTTCATACTCTCCTACTCCCATAAAAAATAAATAGGGAGCATGTTTTTGATCCATTTTCCAATAATCTGTTCTATTGGTTCCGTTTTTAATTTGACTTACCAATTTTCCGTTAGAAAGTGTTACAAATCTATCTGGAACAGTCATATAAATTTCTTGTGTTGTTTTTTGATTTGGACTGTCTATGGTTGGAAACCAACAACTACTTGCTTCTGTTTCTCCTTGTGTCCAAATTTGAGTTGGTTTATTCTTATCTAAACCATCTGCATTTATAAAATACAACCCTTTAGCATCTGTTATAGCAGCAGATCCTTTTTGTTTTACTTTTTCTGGACGTGCAGTGTATTTAATATAAACCGTAAACTCTTCTTCTTTTGTGTACTTTTTTGGTAAATCTATAATAATTTTATAATTATCATAATTAAAATCTAATTTTTGATTTTCTAACGATATTTGATGAATAACCATAGCTTTTGCATCTAAAATAAATTTATTAGTTGCATAAAAATGAGGTTTTGCAGTTACCCAAGCTTCTCCATTTAATTGTTTGTCTTTAAAATTAAAATCTACTTTTAATTTAGTGTGTACTAAATCGTGAATTTTATCTCTTTCTGGCTTGTATGTAGTATAAGTTTGAGAAAAACTCACTAAGCTAAACATTGCTAAAACAACAAGGAGCATTTTTTTAATCATCATAAACATCATTTCTTGTAGCATCAAAAATAAGAAATATTAAAATTGTAGCTGTTAATGAGCAGTTAAATTCAAAAAGTATACCAAAAACAAATAAAAAAAGCTGTAACCAATTAAGATTACAGCTTTTTATGTTTATTATATAAAAAGTTTATTTGCCTTTAAAAATGGCACTAAATTGTTCTAAACCAATATTATCTCCGTCAATTTTGACACTATTCATCATTTCTATAATTTTTGCAGGATTCATGTTATCTCCTAACAAACGTGCAACTCCTACTCCAGCTTCTTTACCGTAACCAAAAGCAATTACTTCGTCTATAGATTCTGTATCTCCTGTATAATAAAGACTTACATTCATTCCTTTTGCTTTCATAGACATTAAAGTTTTATACTCTTTATTGTCTTTAAAAATGTTTTTTAGTTTTGCTTTTTCAACTTCATAAGCTGCTTCATTATTTTTTATAGGCAATGCTACAACATTTACTTTACGAATACTTTTTAAAGTAGCTTTTACATCTTCAGAAACATCATCAGATTTTAACTGTAAAAACGTTGTAGGAATATCAACAGTTATAAAACCTGTTTTTTCTTGACTTTCCACTAAATATCCTTGTAATGATTTTTCGTTTTTACATGAAGTAATCATTAAAACAAGTAATAAAAGTGAAAGTACTTTTGTTATATTTTTCATTATTTTTTGTTTTAGTTGATAAAATCTATCCTATTAAACATAGTTGAAAAGTATTTAGTTTCAACTATGCTCAAACAGATATCTATTTACTTGTCTTTACCTTTAGAAAAAGTATCTGCTAATTCAGACATTTTATTAATATCTATGTTACCTGTTAAAGAGACAATAACAGCTTCTGATTGACCTTTTGTATGTTTGTCAATACCTTTAATAAACATTAACACTTCGCTTACAAAATCTTTGTTCTTAGTAGATTTTACGTAGATTTTTACACGAGAATTGTCATCTTTAATTCTCATTAATTGTGTTAAGTTTTGTTTTTTAATAGCTGAATTAGCCATTTTTTCCATTTTGTTTGCGATGTCTGAATTAGAAGCAGAAAACATTTTAAATTCTTTTAAATCTTGAATCATTTGAAAGACTTTCATCCCTTCATTATCATCAATCTGCACATTTTTAAACTTAGAGATTAACTCAAAAGCATCTTTGGTAACTACTACCATATCTACTCCATCCATATCTTCTAATGTGTCAAAAAACGACTGTGCGTTGGTTACCATTGGTGCAACTACTAACGCTATTAATATTGCTATTTTTTTCATAATTTCTCTGTTTACTTGGTTTTACTATTCTACTTGGTTTATTTTAATATTTTGTTTACTGTATTTTTATAAGTATGTAAGGTTGCTACTGCTTGCTCGCCTTTTTTAAAGTTTGAAGACAAAAGTCTTAACCCTTCTGTAATTTGCGCAAATTTCTTATTTGCTTGATATCTATCATATTCATTTTTACCAATAAATACACTAAATAATAAGGCTACTGACGCTGCTACAGATAACCATTTTAAGTTTCTCTTTTTAGATTTCTTAGGTTCTAACTGAATGGTTTTTGTAAACGTTTCATCTTTAGTTGCAGCAAAATAATTAAACATGAATGCATACTCTTGCAAATGTGGTGCAATATCCCCTCCTGTAAAATAGTTTCTTAAGGTTGCTTCTTCTTGCAAAGACGTTTCCGCGTTTTCGTATTTTTCTACTAATTTCTCTATGTTAGCTAACTCCATAGTTGTGTTTTTTAATTAATGCTTCTCTTATCGTTTTTCTTGCTCTAGATAAAGCTACTCTTACTGCTGTTGGTTTCATATCTACCATTTTGCAAATTTCGTCAAAATCATATTGTTCAACATCTCTTAGTTGAATAATAATTTTTTGTTGTTCTGGTAAGTCTTCTATCAATTGGTGTACTTGGTTTACACTATCTTTATGTTCAACTTGTTTATCTAAAGACGTATCTTTTTCTTTATAATTACTGTGTACTAATGTTAAATTACTTGCTTGTTTAGATTTTAAACGATCATAACAATAATTTTTAGTCATTGTCATAGCAAATGCCTCAACATTCTTGTAATCAGCAATCTTTTCTTTACTTCTCCATAATTTAAAGAATAGTTCTTGTGTAGCATCTTCAGCCTCTTCTGTAGAAACTAAAAGTCTTTTTGCTAACCTAAAAACTTTATCTTTAAATGGTAAAACAACTTTTAAAAAGTCTGATTGGTTCATTTGGTTTTGGTTGATTTATCTTGTAATCTTAAAATAAAAACGTTTCTATTTATCAGGTTTACATAATTACGACGATGCATACTATATTTTGTTACAAGATATTTTAAAAATAATACTATTTCTCTTTATATTGCGTTAGTTTTACTATAAACATTTTATTATAAATGAAAAATTTTACAAAAAAACTCATATTTTTTATTGCTTTAAGCTTATTAGTTAGTTGTTCTAAAGACGATAGTTCTAGTATTCCTCAAGATATAGAAATTCAAGATTTTGTTTGGAAAGGAATGAATGCTTATTATTACTGGCAAAGCGATGTACCTAATTTGGCAGACACTCGTTTTTCTTCACAAGCAGAGATAAATAGTTTTTCTTATGGGTTTCCAACACCTGAAGAATTATTTGAAGCAGTACGTTATCAACCAGGAGTTATAGACAGATTTTCTTGGATTGTTGATGATTATATTGCTTTAGAAAATTATTTTCAAGGTATTACTTTAAATAATGGAATGGAATTCTCTTTATTTTATGAAAACGGAAGTACTACAAATGCTTATGGTATTGTAAGATATGTAGTACCAAACTCTGATGCAGATAATAAAGGTGTATTAAGAGGAATGGTTTTTAGTGCTGTAAATGGAACTCCAATTACAAATAATAACTACCAAAGTTTATTATTTGGTACAAATACAAATTACACTATTAATTTAGCAGATTTTAATGCAGGCAATCCTATTTTAAATGGAAATTCTATTTCTTTAGAAAAATTTGAATTGCAAGATAATCCTGTTTCAATTGTAAAAACTTTTGATGAGGGCACAAAAAAAATTGGATATTTATTATACAATCAATTTGCAAGTTCATATGATGGAGAATTAAATGCTGCATTTAATTATTTTAAAACACAAGGTGTAAATGAATTAATTGTTGATTTAAGATACAATGGTGGTGGTTCTGTAAGAACTGCAACCTATTTAGGAAGCATGATTACGACAAAATCTAATGAAACTTTATTTTCTCAACAAGTTTGGAATGAAAAAGTAATGAAAAACATTGATGCTAGTTATTTCTTAAATTATTTTACAGATATGATAAAGAATACTGATGAAAATGGAAATGTTATTCTAGAAGAAACCATAAATAGTTTAAATCTTTCTAGTGTCTATTTTATTGTAACAGAAGATACAGCATCGGCTTCAGAATTAGTAATAAATGCCTTAAAACCTTATATTGATGTAAATTTAGTTGGCACACAAACTGTTGGAAAACAAGTAGGTTCTATTACTTTATATGATTCTGATGGTTATGGAAGAAATGATGCTAATTTAAATCCAAATCATACGTATGCAATGCAACCTATTGTACTGGAGATAACAAACTCTAAAGGAGAGAATAATCCTGATGGTTATATTCCTGAAGTAGAACTTTATGAAGATTTTGGTCAAATTTCTGGCGACGTAGATTTAGGTGTTTTAGGAGAAAAATCTGATCCCTTATTAAACAGAACAATTAACTATATAACAACTGGTTCAAAATTTTCTGGAAAAAGAACAATTTCTGTCAAAAAAGAACAGATTACAAATTCTAAATTACAAAGACCTTTTGCAAATGAAATGTATGTAGATTTTAAGTAACAATAATACTTCATAAAAAAAACAGTTTAAAAACTGATTTTTTTTATGCTTAAAATTTAATTACTTTAAATCAGGTTTGTCAATAAACCCTTCTATTTCTTTATCCGTTAAAACATCTGGTCTAAATTCACTCATTAATTCTTCTCTTTTAGATTTAGCATACTTATAGCCAGATTTCCACCATTTTCGCATTAATTTTTCATCAAAAACTAATGAATTGGTAGTTAGCACAGTAGGTGTATAATATAAATTTAATTTTATATCTTTATTATTAGCTGCTAATTTACCTATGGTAATATTATGTCTTTCTACATGCGTTAACATAAAATCGAACACATCAAACAATAATGAAAACGGATTTGTAGCTGGCAATCTATTAAAATGAGAAACTTCTGTTTCTAAAATAATAGCATCTATCTCTGTAGCACCTCTTAAAATTGCTTCTCTAATGGGCACTAAAGCTCCAAAACCACCATCTGCATATTGACAATTGTTTTTTTCTAATAAACTCATAAAAGGCACATAATTACAAGAACCCCAAATCCAATCACAAAAATCATCATACGTACAATCATTTATAGACTTATACTCTATATTGTTTGCTGTTAAATTAGAAACTGTAACAACAACTTCTTTATTATTGGCTTTAATTTCTTCATACATTTCTTTGGTAACGTTCCTTTTTATTAAACTTCTTAGGTTTTTACTTTCTCCAAAAGTTTTTCTTCCGTTTAAAAAATTCCAAAAAGTATTTAAGTGACGAATACTAATAACCTTCTCTCCAGCAACTCTTTTTATTTTAAAAGGATTGTTACTAAAAATTGTTTTCTGATTTACGTTTGTATAAAGTTTCTTTAAATCATCTAATCTTCCTAATGCTAAATGAGAAACCATTAAACTTCCTGTAGAAGTGCCTAAAAATAAATCGTAATCTTTATTTTCTTTTTTCATTAAGTATTGTGCAACACCACCTGCAAATGCTCCTTTACTACCTCCTCCAGAAATTACCAATGCTTTTTTCATTATCTAAAAATGATTTGTTTATTTTAGTGCTATAAAAATATCAAAAATGAAAAGAATAACCGTACTATTTTTTATTTTCCTAGTTTTTAGCTCTTGTAATAAAGAATATCAACCCAGAATAATAGATAATATAACTGTTAAAGAGTTTAAAATGGAAAATATTAGCATTAGAGCTATTAAAGTTGTTGATAAAGAAAAAGTAATTTATGCAGGTTCTAACGGAGAGGTTGGCTACTTTACAGATAACAATTTACCTACTTTACAACCAATTTCAATTAAATATCAAGATTCTTTAAGTCCTAATTTTAGAAGTATTACCTCAAATGGAAAGGCTGTTTTTACTTTAAGTGTTGCAAATCCTGCCCTATTGTACAAAATTGCTGACGGAAAAACTGAATTAAAATATTCTGAAAAACACGAAAAGGTTTTTTATGATTCAATGAAATTTTTTGATGATCTTAAACACGGAATTGCAGTTGGAGATCCTACAGAAAACTGTGCTTCTATTCTTTTAACTTCTGATGGAGGTGAAACTTGGAAAAAAATTACATGCAATAACCTTCCTGAATTTGAACAAGGGGAAGCCTTTTTTGCTGCAAGTAATACCAATATAAAAACTATTGGCAGTACTGTTTGGATTGCTTCTGGAGGAAAAAAATCTAGAATCTTAAAATCTGATAATTACGGAAAAACATGGCAAATTTTTGAAACCCCAATTATTCAAGGAGTTGGTGCTCAAGGAATATATTCAATAGATTTTGCTGATAAAAATAACGGAATTGTAATTGGAGGTGATTATTCTAAACCATTAGAAAATAAAAAAAACAAAGCAATAACAAATGATGGGGGAAAAACTTGGACATTAGTTGCTAATGAACAAAACCCTAACTATAAAAGTTGTGTACAATACGTACCTAAAACCAATGGGAAAGAGATTTTTGCTGTAGGAAAAACAGGGGTTTCTTTTTCTAATGATGGTGGAATTTCTTGGAAAGAGGTTTCTAAAGATAGTTATTATGCAATTCAATTTGTAGATAGAAATACAGCATGGTTATCTGGTAACAATAAAATTGGAAAATTGGTTTTAAAATAAATGAAGGAAAATTTATTTTTATTTACAGGAGTTTTATTCCTATTTTTTTCTTGCTCAAAACCATCTAAAATTGGTAAAGATTTTAATTGTAAAACTGCAAGTTTTAATAATATAGAAGAAATAAAAGATGTAAAAAATTTCTTTTCTATTAAGATTCCTAAAACTTGGAAAACCAATTTTTATTATGATGCTGTACAATCTTCAATTTATACTGCAGATACTACAAAACAATTAACAGAAACTTTACTTTTAGATATTACTTCTATCAATCAAAACCTTAAATTTGATATCGCTTTTAAGTTAAAACAAGAGCAAAACAATTTATCTAAAAAATTAATAAAAAAAGCATCAAAAGAAGTAATAATACAAAACAAACCTGCTTATTATACAATTTCTAAAGGAAAAAAAGGAAAGTTCAATTATCAAGTAGGGCATTTTTTTATCAAAATAAATGAACAGAAATTTATATTAGCAAAAGCCGAAATTTATGGAGACTCCTTAATTAACAAAAGATTCTGTAACGCTTTAGCTCTTATTGAAAAAATAAAAATATTATATTAAAATGATTAGTAAACAACACATTATCAATAGATTCATTAAGTATGTTACCATAGATACTGAATCAGATCCAAACAATCCTGCTTTTCCCAGTACAACAAAACAATGGGATTTAGCAAAGGTTTTAGTTGATGAATTGAAAGAAATAGGAATGCAAGATGTAGATTTAGATAACAATTGCTACATCATGGCAACTTTACCAAGTAATTTAGATTATGAAGTGCCAACCATTGGTTTTGTTGCACATATTGATACAAGTCCAGATTTTACTGGTAAAGGTGTAAAACCTCAAATTATAGAAAATTACGATGGAAAAGATATCGTTTTAAATAAAGAGCAAAATATTATTTTATCTCCTAGTTATTTTGATGATTTATTACAATATAAAGGTCAAACCATAATAACAACAGATGGCACAACACTTTTAGGAGCAGATGATAAAGCAGGAATAACAGAAATTGTTTCTGCTATGGAATATTTAATTCAGCATCCAGAAATTAAACATGGTACAATAAGAATTTGTTTTACACCAGATGAAGAAGTTGGTAAAGGTGCTCATTTATTTGATGTAAAAAAGTTCGGTGCAAAATGGGCTTACACTATGGATGGAAGTCAGATTGGTGAATTAGAATACGAAAACTTTAATGCAGCTGGAGCAAAAGTTACAATAACTGGTAAAATTGTTCATCCAGGTTATGCAAAAGGAAAAATGATAAACTCTATGCTTATTGCTAATGAATTTATTGCTTCTCTTCCTTTAAACGAAGTTCCAGAAAAAACAGAAGGTTATGAAGGTTTTTTTCACTTACATGACATGAATGGAAATGTAGAAAACACTGTTTTAGAGTATATTATTAGAGATCATGATTTAGAATTGTTTAAAGGTAGAAAACAATTAATACAACAAACTGCAATCAATCTTAATAAAAAATACAATCAAGAAATTATTAAAGTAGAAATTAAAGATCAATACTTTAATATGAAAGAAAAAATAACTCCTGTAATGCATATTGTTGATATAGCAGAAGAAGTTATGAAAGATTTAGGAATAACTCCTTTAATTAAAGCAATTCGTGGAGGAACAGATGGTTCTCAATTATCCTATAAAGGTTTGCCTTGTCCTAATATTTTTGCTGGTGGACACAATTTTCATGGTCGTTTTGAGTATGTTCCTGTAGAATCTATCCTAAAAGCAACAGAAGTAATTATTGGTATTGCTAAAAAAGTTTCAGAAAAATAAAAGTATAAAAAAAGTCTTCAGTAAACTGAAGACTTATTTATCATAGCTTATGCTATTAAGTAAACTCATTAAGAATAAAGCCCCTAATCTCTATAAAAAAGTATTGTTTACGCTACAAACTTAATCATTTTTATCATATAACACACAAAAATGTTAAAATAATTCAGGTTTTTTACCTTTTATATTTTTAAAGTAATTATAAAACACCTCAAAATCCTTTTCTTTATTAGGTGTAACATAATATGGCTTAGAAATTTTAACTTTTTTATTTCCAAAATCTAGTGTAGCCATTACAATAGGCACATTAGCACCTTTTGCTATATAATAAAAGCCAGTTTTCCATTTATCTACCTTTTTTCTTGTTCCTTCAGGAGATATACCTAATCTAAATTCATCTTTAGTATTAAAAACATCTATTACTGCATCCACTAAATTATTGCTTTTAGTTCTATCAACTGGTGTACCTCCTAACATTTTAAAGAAAAAACCAAAAGGTGGTTTAAACAAAGACCCTTTACCAATAAAATGAATCATTGTTCCAGAAGCCATTCTAGATAAAATTGCGATAGGAAAATCTACCCAACTTGTATGTGGTGCTGCTATAACAACATATTTCTTAATATCTTGAGGAAAGTCGTTTTCTAATTTCCACCCGAGTAAAGTAAATAATATAAATCTTGAAATGCGTTTCATTTAACTATAAAAGTAACTGTTTATAAAATCCTTATTTAAAGGTTTTGTGTTCTTATTTAAAGTGATAAATTTATGAACTTAAATTGATATGATGAACGAATTGATTATTTACTTCTTAATAGCACTGATTTTTAGTTTAATAGGTTTCTTTATTGGCAAGCTTTTAACCAAATTAAATTTCGAAAAAGAAAATGGAAACACAGAAAAAGAAAAATCTGCCCTAGAATTTGAAATATCTAAACTTAATGAAGGTGAAAAAAATGCCAAAATTAAAATTGATGAACTGCAAAGCGAGCTAAAATTCATTCAAAAAGAAAAAGAAAATTTAATTTCTGATAAAACGCGTTTAGAAACTGAATTTAAAAATACAGAAGAAAAACTACAAGAAAACAAAAAGGAAGTAGAAAAACTACAAGAGAAATTTACCAATGATTTTGAAGTTTTAGCGAATAAAATTTTAGAAGAAAAATCGAATAAATTTACTGAACAAAATAAAGAAAACTTAAAGGTAATTTTAAATCCATTACAAGAAAAAATTAAAGTTTTCGAAGATAAAGTAGATAAAACTCACAAAGAAAGTATCGATTATCACGCTGCTTTACGTCAGCAAATTTTAGGCTTAAAAGAGCTAAATCAGCAAATGAGTAAAGAAACTTTAAACCTTACAAAAGCTCTTAAAGGAGATAATAAAATGCAAGGAAACTGGGGAGAACTAGTGCTAGAGAGAGTTTTGGAAAGGTCTGGTTTAGAGAAAGATAGAGAGTACTATGTGCAGCAAAGCTTTATAAATGAAGAAGGCAGAAGAATTTTACCAGATGTTGTAATTCATTTGCCAGATAATAAAAAAATGGTGGTAGATTCTAAAGTATCTTTAACAGCTTATGAACAGTTTGTAAATGAAGAAGATGATACTTTAAAAGAACAATTTTTAAAAGAACACGTTGCATCACTTAAAAGACATGTAGAGCAATTGTCTGAAAAAAAATACGAAGACATTTATAAAATAGAATCGCCAGATTTTGTATTGCTTTTTATACCTATAGAACCTGCTTTTGCAGTTGCAATTAATACAGATAATAGTTTATACAATAAAGCTTTTGAAAAAAATATTGTTATTGTTACACCTTCTACTCTACTAGCTACTTTACGTACTATAGATACCATGTGGAACAATGAAAAACAACAAAAAAATGCTTTAGAAATTGCGAGACAAGCGGGTGCTTTATATGATAAATTTCATGGTCTTTTAGCTGATTTAATTGGTGTTGGTAAGAAGATTGATGCTTCTAAAACTGATTATAATGCTGCTATGAATAAACTTTTTGAAGGAAGAGGAAACCTTATTACAAGTGTAGAAAAGTTAAAGAAAATGGGAGCTAAAGCTAAAAAATCTCTTCCAGAAAATATTATTCAAAGAGCAAATCAAGAAGACTAAAGAAACTCACTTACTTTGCGATCTCTTTTTATAAAATAAAACTTATCTTTTTCTATTATTTTTTTTCTGTATCCAAATAAATGGAAAATATCTGTAGCTAAAAACTTTGCCGTTTTTTGGTTTACAATTAAAGTATGTTTATTTGCAAGATCTGCATCTACACCAGGTAACAAAGTTAAAAGGTTATGAAACTTCAATTTTCTTAGAATTCTAGAGGCTTTTAACCAAAATTTAGAAATTTTAGAAATAATAAAAAAACCATCATCACCTTTTTGTTGATATAAAGGCATAAAAATTTTAGCTTTATAAGAAGAATATATTTCTTTTCCGTTAGAAAAAGCTAACAATTCATTTTTATCAATTTCTTGGAAATTTTTGTAACCATCAACCATTTTAAACCTTTCTAATGGCTTAATGGTGTATTTATAATCTATTTTGTAAAATTCTTGTTGTTCGTTAAAAAAAGACAATGATTTTTTATAAAAACTATAGTTTTTTATTTCTTTCTTTTTAACACATTTTGCTGCAACTAAAGCCAACCAAAGAAAGGCAACTGTATTATCTACAGATTCTTTTTTATCATGCTGACCCGCTTCAAAACCTAATGCTATATGACCAAATTCATTTATATAAGTTAGCAAAGGTCCGTCTAAAAATTCTTCAATTCCTAAAATAGTGGGTATAGTAAAATTAGAGGAAAATTTTCTATTATTTAAAGAATCACTAATTGTAATAAAAGGTTGTGTATCTGCAGAAGTTGTATGTAAATCTATAAAGTAAAAAGGTCCCTTTTCCCATTTTAAAATATCTCTAATAATAATATAAATTTCATATTGTTCTTGATATTCTACTTCTAAATCATAACCATTGTATAATTTTTGAACCTCTTGTTTGGTCCAAATTCTATTTAAGTCTACATTTTTAAAACGAATATTTTTTAATATGGCATTTATATTACCTGCAATTCCATAAAAATTGCCTTTAAAAGGTATATTCTCTTTTTCAATATTATTAAAAACTTGAGATAGTGCATTTAGACCAGCTCTTTCATTTCCATGAATTCCACCAATTGCAATAACAGTAGGAGATTCTTTAGTGCCGCTAATATTTCCTATTACTCTTTTTACAATAATTTTTTCATTAAAAGATTGAATTTCTATCTGCTTGCTCATTAATTTTTTTGTTTTTTTCTGTTCTTATCAAATCACTTTTTGTAAAAATTCCAACTAACTTATCTTCCTTTACAACTGCAATACAGGTATTTTTTGTGTTTAAAATTAATTTTTTTGCTTCTTTATAGGTTGCTTCTGGATCTAAAACATCATAATTTTTATTCATAATATTTTTTGCAACCCTATTTTTTACTTTTTTTGATGAAAAATCGAGTACATCTAATTGTATTTTTTCTATAACCCCTACAATTTTATTATGTTTATCTACTACTGGAATATGATGAATTTTTTTCCATTCCATTATTTTTAAAACTAGTTTTAATAAATCGTTTTCATGAGCTACAAAAAGACTTGTAGACATTATCTTATAAACTTTATCATATTTTTTATCACTATTATTTTTATAAATATCTACAGATTCCCATTCAGAAATTGTTTTATTTAACCTCTGATTTTTATACATATTTTCTGTTAAAATAACATGAGATTCATACCTAGAAACTTCCTTTCTTAATTTACGTTTATTTTTTACAAGCCATTTACTACCTGTTATACTCGTATCAATTCTTTTTTGAATAATTCCTAAATAATAATCTATTTCAGTTTCATCAATATCAGACTTTAGTAAACCTTCTTTAGCCATTGGTATTAAAATGTTTTCTAATAGTTTTTTTGCAGATATTCCTTTATCAAACCAATTAAAATAAGTATTTATTCCTGTTCTAGCTGCGTTTATAAAATTTCCACGAGCATCATTAAAAGGCATTTTACGCCAAATTTTCTCATATTGTTTTGGCATACCTTGCATAACACCAACCCATAAAAGTGCATTTGAAATTTCATCTTTTACACTTGGTCCTGCAGGAATATATCTATTTTCAATACGTAAATGAGCTACATTTTTATGAACTCCATAACACAATCTATTCCACTTATATAAAGTTCCATTATGAAGATTAAAAGCCTTTAATTGAGGCATAATTCCTTTTTTAACAGCTTCTATAGAATCTTCTTTAAATTTTGATGAAACAATAGGTGGATATCTAGAAATATCATCTGTAAATAATTCTAAAATAGAATCTTTTATCCAATTATTACCAAAAGAAACTCTCGGTTTTTGTTCTCTAGAAAAATGAGTTACATTTCTTAAATCTATACTTTGTTGAAAAAGAGCAATTCTAGTTTCACTCCATAATTCTTTTCCTAATAAAATAGGAGAATTTGTCATTATAGATAGTAATGGTCCAGCAATAACTTGCGACCAATTGTATTTATCTATTGCTTCTTCTGGATTTATTTGTAAATGAACTTGAAAACTAGTGTTACAAGCTTCAAACAAAATAGATTTATGCTTTAAAATTAGTTCATCTACACCTTGTATATGCAATTTAAAATCATCTCCACGCATTTTCTTTAAAACATTATTTAATGTTTTATAACGTTTAAATGGAGTAACATTTTTAAAAACCAGGTCTTTTTTTCTTAAAGTTGGTAAAATTCCTGCAAGTATAATTTTATTATTATCTATACTTTCTGCTACTTTATACCCTTTATCTAATAAAGAGGTTAGTTGTTTTTCTATATTAGTAAAACACTTGTTTTTTAATTCAAAAGGATCTAAGTTTATTTCTAAATTAAATAATGCTAATTCTGTAGTATAGTGTGAATCATTAATTTTCTCTAAAATTTCTAAAGCTTTTGTAGATGGTCTAAAATCTTTATCTACAATACACAATTCTTGTTCTGCACCTACTCTATGTATGCCAGTTTCAAACAAATTATTTTTAATCATATACTCAAAAGCTTCCATATCATTGAGTAAATGATGTACAAATTCTTTACGATCTTTTTGCGTTTTTATTGCAGAAACAGCTTGTGACCCCATATTGAACGTATTGTATTACTACGAAGTAAGCAAAAATAAGGCAAAACAAATATGATAATTATCATTACTATAACAATAACAAAAGCATCAAGAATTAACTTGATGCTTTTTAAATATTGTAATTTTTCTAAATTGTTGTTTTACATAACAAATAATCTTCTTGCACTCATCATATGAGCAACTCTTTCTCCTATTTCATGTAATACGTCTTCGTTATCTGCATTTTTAATTGCTTCATCAATAAAGTCTACAACAGTTTTCATATCTTCTTCTTCTAAACCACGTGTAGTTATAGCAGCAGTTCCAATACGAATTCCAGAAGTAACAAATGGTGATTTATCATCAAAAGGAACCATGTTTTTGTTTACTGTAATATCTGCTTTTCCTAATGCAATTTCAGCATCTTTACCAGAAATATCTTTATTACGTAAATCTATTAACATACAGTGATTGTCTGTTCCTCCAGAAATAATATCATACCCTTTAGCAACAAATTCTTTTGCCATTTCAGCAGCATTTGCTTTTACTTGTAATTGATATTCTAAAAACTCATCTGTTAAAGCCTCTCCAAAAGCAACTGCTTTTGCAGCAATAACGTGCTCTAATGGTCCACCTTGGTTTCCTGGAAAAACAGAAGAATTAATTAAAGTAGACATTTTCTTTAATTTTCCTGATTTCAATTTTAATCCAAAAGGGTTTTCGAAATCTTTACCAATCATAA
Source organism: Polaribacter sp. (assembly GCF_039939415.1). Taxonomy (GTDB): domain Bacteria; phylum Bacteroidota; class Bacteroidia; order Flavobacteriales; family Flavobacteriaceae; genus Polaribacter. Next base: position 42,643 of record NZ_JBDVJE010000011.1, on the reverse strand, counting down.
TCATACCACCTCTTGGTCCACGTAATGTTTTGTGAGTTGTAGTTGTTACAATATGGCAATGAGGTAATGGATCATTTAAAATTCCTTTTGCAATTAAACCTGCAGGATGAGAAATATCTGCCATTAAAATAGCACCCACTTCATCTGCAATTTCTCTAAATTTTGCAAAATCTATATCTCTAGAATACGCAGAAGCACCAGCAATAATTAATTTTGGCTTGTGTTCTTTAGCTTGTGCAGCTACATGATTATAATCTATTCTACCAGTTGCTTTATCTACTCCGTAAAATACTGGATTGTATAATTTACCCGAAAAATTTACTGGAGAACCATGAGTTAAATGCCCACCATGAGATAAATCGAAACCTAAAACTGTTTCTCCTGGTTTTAAACAAGCTGCAAAAACAGCTGTATTTGCTTGAGAACCAGAATGTGGTTGAACATTTACATATTCTGCTCCAAATAATTCTTTTGCTCTATCAATGGCAATTTGTTCTATTACATCAACTATTTCACAACCTCCATAATATCTTTTTCCAGGATATCCTTCAGCATATTTATTTGTTAAAATAGAACCTTGGGCTTTCATTACTTCATCACTTACAAAGTTTTCTGAAGCGATTAACTCTAAGCCATTTAATTGTCTTTCTTTTTCCTCCTGAATAAGGTCAAAAATTTGATTGTCTAGTTGCATTGTTGTTGTGTTTTTTTAAAGCAACAAAAATAATAAAATCATATTTGTAAAAAACATCTTTTAATGTTTTTATCTTACAAATTTTATTAAAATGGCTAATTAATAATTTTCTTTAAAATGTTAAAAACCTTTTTTTCTATGTTATCTACAGAACCATCAGCAAAAAACACATTTTTAATATCTTTTATTAACGCTTCTTTTTCATTAGGTGTTAATTTATTATCTAAAATATATTGCTGTATTTTATCTAAGTTTTCTTCGTTAGAATCTACAACTACTTCTGTATGAATTTTATGAAAAGTAATTTTGTCTACTCTAGATAGTATATATTCTTCTTCTTCTTTGGTTTCAAAAAAATTACAATGTGCAGCGTACAATAAAACATAAGCTAAAAACTCTTGTTTACTCCAAGTTTTATTTTTGCTAGTATGAGTTATTGGTAATCCTTCTATACTACCCCATTCTGTCCAAGAACCATCATAAACAGCATGTTTTGTAAAACCTGCCAATTCTGCTCCTAAAGCTAAAATAGATGCTGTAATTCCAGATCCACAAGAAAACACAAATTCTTTATTTTTTGTATTAATACTCTTAAAAATTCTTTGTAAATCTGTTACAGATTTAAATTGTTTGTTTTCTAATAATTCAGAAAATGGCAAATTTATAGAATTTGGTATATGACCTGTTTTAATATCATTTCTTGGCTCTGGTTCTGTTTCATAGAAACGACCATTTGAGCGTGCATCTGCAATTATAATATCTTTATTGTCTATTGCTGAAAGCACATCTTCTATAAATTTTATTTTATTAGGTTGATAATTAGAAATAAAATCTCCTTTTTCTTTTAATAGTATTTGTTCATTTTCTATTGGAAATCCTTTTTCTTTCCATTTTGGAAAACCTCCATCTAAAACAGCAACATTTTTAAACCCCATTAATTTAAACATCCACCAAACTCTTGGTGATGAATAAATACCTAGATCATCATAACAAATAACAATACTATCTTTAGAAATTCCTAGATTTTGTACTTTTTCTTCAAATTCTTTTGAACCGACAACTGTATTTGGAAAAGGGCTATTAACAATAGAAAAATTCTTTTTTATATCAAAAAAAAGAGCCCCTTTAATTTGTACTTTTTTTTCAAGAATAGTTATAGATTCTTTTGCTGTAACTTTAGGTATAGTGCAATTTAATACTATTAATTTAGTATTATCTATATGTGAGTTTAACCAATTTACAGTTACTAAAGGGTTTGTTATTTTTAAAGACATTTTAATCTTAATTACTTTACATTTTCATAATTATCATCCCATTCTTTTGGTTTTGGATCATGTAATTTACCTAATGATTTAGCTACAATCATAGATACAGTTGCATCTCCAGTAACATTTACAGTTGTTCTCATCATATCTAAGGGTCTATCTACCGCAAAGATTAAAGCCAAACCAATTGGTAATAATTCTGCCGGAAACCCAATAGATTCTAAAACAATTACTAACATAACCATACCTGCGCTTGGTACAGCAGCAGAACCTATTGATGCCAACAAAGCTGTGGCAACAATTATTAATTGATTAGAAAAGGTTAAGCCTTCTGGCCATACAACTTGCATAATAAATACTGCAGCAATTGCTTGGTATAAACTTGTACCATCCATATTTATAGTTGCTCCTACAGGTAAAACAAAACCAGAAACTTCTTTATCTACACCAATATGCTCTTCTACTCTTTCCATAGTTACTGGTAAGGTTGCTGCACTAGAACTTGTAGAAAAAGCTAATAGTTGTGCTGGACTCATTTGTTTTAAAAACCAAAATGGTGATTTTTTTGTATATACACTTACTAAAACTAAGTAGAATCCTATCATTAATATTAAACCAACAACAACACATAAAGCATACACTAACAATTTTAATAGTATTTCAGTATCATCAAAAGCAATAATTACATTCGCTAATAATGCAAAAACGGCATAAGGTGCAAACAGCATAATTAAATCTACCATTTTCATAACAACTTCGTTTAACGAATCAAAGAAATCCATTAAAGGTTTTGCTTTTTTTTCTGGTATTAATAATAAAGAAATTCCTACAAATAATGCAAAAAAGATAATTTGCAACATACTTGCATTACCTAAAGAAGTAAAAATATTACTCGGAAAAATATCTACCAAAGCTTGTAAAGGTCCAGCATCATTCCGAGCAGAAGCTTTTGCTAACTTATCTACAACACCTGAAGAAGTTTCATATTTAGATTTAATTTTTTCAATAGTATCTGCAGACATACCTGCTCCTGGTTTTACAACATTTACAATTCCTAAACCAATAACAATAGCTACTAAAGTTGTTATCATATAAATAACCATGGTTCTAAGTCCCATTTTCTTTATTTTAGAAATATCTTTTAAATCAGAAATTCCTTTAATTAAAGATGCTAATATTAGTGGTACAGCAATTAATTTTAATAAGTTTATAAAGATGGTTCCAAAAGGTTTTATCCAATCAGTAACAAAACCTTTACCTCCTTCAATAGTATTCATTACAAACCCAAAAACGATTCCAAGAACCATTCCTATTAAAATTTTCCAGTGTAGTGCTAGTTTTTTCATTAATTAATTTATAGTTATAATTTTTTTGAAAGGTAAAAAAAATAATAATAAGGTGATGTGACTTTATTTGTATATTGTGTCATAATTTTACAAAACATTCATATTAATTATAAAAAACAAATAATGGCAGGTATTTTAGACTTATTAAATAGTGATTTAGGAAAACAAATTATATCAGGAGTTTCTGGTACTACAGGAAATGACTCTAGTAAAACAAGTAGTGTTTTAACGATGGCTTTGCCAGTTTTAATGAAAGCAATGGAAAGAAATTCTTCTACTCCAGAAGGAGCTGCAGGATTAATGAGTGCTTTATCTGGAAAACATGATGGTAGCATTTTAGATAACCTTGGTGGTTTATTTAATGGTGGTGTAGATGATAGTGTAAAACAAGATGGTGCTGGAATTTTAGGACATATTTTAGGAAGTAAACAACAAGGTGTAGAGCAAGTTATTGGTCAAAAATCTGGTTTAGATGCAGGTTCTGTTGGTAACATCCTTAAAGTTGCTGCCCCTTTATTAATGGGTGTTTTAGGAAAACAATCTCGTCAAAACAATGTTACAGATTCTTCTGGATTAGGTGGTTTATTGGGTGGAATGCTTGGTGGAAATGAAGCAAAAAATGAACAAAATTTCTTAGAGCAAATTTTAGACGCTGATGGAGATGGAAGTGTTGTAGATGATGTTGCTGGAATGCTTTTAGGTGGTGATAAAAAATCTGGAGGAATTGGAAGTTTACTTGGTGGACTTTTTGGTAAATAAAATTTAATTTATCTTACATATTATAAAAAAAGCTCAAACTTATTAGTTTGAGCTTTTTCTTTTATTGAACTTCACTTTTATAACAAGATTTATAAATTTCTTCATAAACTGGAAGAATATTTTCTAAAGAGAATTTTTTGGTATGCTCTCTAGCATTAATTTTAAAAGTTTCTAATATAGTATCATCATTTAAAATAGAAATTGCATTTTTAGCCATATCTTTTACATCTCCTAAATTACTTAAAAAACCAGTTTTTCCATGAATATTTACTTCAGGTAAACCTCCTGTATTTGTAGATATAACTGCAGTTTTAGCTGCCATAGCTTCTAAAGCTGCTAAACCAAAACTCTCTGTTTGAGATGGTAATAAAAATATATCTGTATAACAAAGAATTTTTGTTACTTCAGAACTGTTTCCTAAAAATAATACATCTTCAGAAATATTTAATTTATTTACTAAGTTTTCTGCTTTTGCTCTCTCTGGCCCCTCACCTATTAATAATAATTTAGAAGGAATTTCTTTTTGTACTTCATAGAAAATTTTAATGACATCTTCTACTCTTTTAACTGGTCTAAAGTTACTTATATGTGTTAAAATACGTTCATAAGGTTGTGCAATTGCTATTCTATTACATTTTTGTTGATGAACGTTATCATATTTATCAACATCAATAAAGTTATAAATTACTTTAATATCCTTCTTTATATTAAATAATCTATTAGTTGTATTTTTTAAATCATTTGAAACAGATGTTACAACATCAGAATTATTAATACTAAATTCTACAGCAGTTTTATATGTAGGGTGACTTCCTACTAAGGTAATATCTGTTCCGTGTAAAGTGGTTACAACTTTTACAGAAAGGCCTTTTTCTTTTAACATTTGTTTAGCCATATATGCTGCATAGGCATGTGGTATTGCATAATGAACGTGTAAGACTTCTAGGTCATATTTTTCTACAATTTCAACCATTTTACTAGATAAAGCTAACTCGTAAGGTTGATATTCAAAGAGTGGATACTCTTCTAGAACAACTTGATGAAAATGTAAATGATGAGACAAAAAATCTAAACGAACTGGTTGATTGTATGTAATAAAATGCACTTCATGACCTTTATCTGCCAATGCCATTCCTAATTCTGTAGCTACTACTCCACTTCCTCCAAATGTTGGATAACAAACAATTCCTATTTTCATGTAATTATTGAAATATTAAATGATTTAAAATTAAAAGATTAACTAATATCAATCTTTAGTTGTAAATATACCTTTATTCTTACAGTTGAAATCTAAATAAAAGCATAAAAAAAGAGCTTTTCAATTCGATTGAAAAACTCTTTAATATTTATTCTTTAATTTTTGAATAGTTTTTAATAATCTCCTAAAGTTGCAGGGTTTTGAGCTAAAGCATTTTCTAACTGCTCATCACTTGGTGCTTTACCATGCCATGCATGTGTATGCATCATAAAATCTACTCCATTACCCATTTCTGTATGTAATAATATACAAACTGGTTTTCCTTTACCTGTTAAAGCTTTTGCTTTAGCTAAACCTGTTAAAATAGCATCAATGTCATTTCCTTTTTCAACATCTAAAACATCCCATCCAAATGCTTCAAATTTAGCTCTTAAACTTCCCATTGCTAAAACTTCATCTGTAGTTCCATCAATTTGTTTTTCATTTAAATCTATAGTAGCAATTAAATTATCAACTTTTTTTGCTGATGCATACATAATTGCTTCCCAGTTCTGACCTTCTTGTAATTCTCCATCACCATGTAAGGTATACACCAATTTATCGTCTCCATTTAGTTTTTTTGCTTGTGCTGCACCTAAACCAACAGACAATCCCTGTCCTAAAGAACCAGAAGCAATTCTAACTCCAGGCAAACCTTCATGCGTTGTTGGATGTCCTTGCAAACGAGAATCTAATAACCTAAAAGTATTTAATTCTTCTACTGGAAAAAAACCACTATGAGCCAAAACACTATAAAATACTGGAGATATATGACCATTAGAAAGAAAGAATAAGTCTTCATTTTTACCATCCATGTCAAAATCTGTAGAATATTCCATTATTTCTTGATATAAACAAGTAATAAACTCTGCACATCCTAAAGAACCACCTGGGTGACCAGAACTTACTTTATGAACCATTCTTAATATATCTCTACGAACTTGTTGCGTAAAATCTTGTAATTGTTGTGTTGTTGGCATTGTTTTATTTTAATTTGATTACAAAAGTAATTTTTTTAATAGCAACTAACAAGATAATTTTTAAGCAATAATTTCAATTATACCAATTAAGACAAAATCTTCTTTTTTGTTAATTATTTGAAATAAGAAATCTATGTTTTTTGCTTCTTTTTCTTAGCTGCAGGAAACAAAACATTGTTTAAAATTAAACGATATCCAGGAGAAGTTGGATGCAAATCTAATTCTGTTTTAGGGTCTCCTACTCTATGGCTATAATCTTCAGGATCATGACCTCCATAAAAAGTAAACATTCCTTTACCTTTTGTTCCATGTATATAACGTGCTTCTCTATTTACTTTGTTTTCACCCAAAACCAACACATTCGTTTTTACTGTATTTCTATCAAAGGAAGTTGTTTGTCCCATAAAACCTTTTACCAAAGTTGTATGATTTTGTGTTAACATTGTTGGAACAGGATCCCATTTTGCAGAGAATTCTACTAAAGAAAAATAATCTGATGTTTTAGGAACTTTTCTTTTGCGTGTCATATCTATTGTAGAAAACTCATAAGTTGTCGGGTTTCTAATTAATTGATAATCTTTAAAAGCAAATGTTTTATTGTAATTAATTTTAGATTGATAATTTGGTTCTGATGCATCACCATCAAACATAGCTTCTGCAATATCTACTCCTTCTGCAGACAAAGCAATATCAAAACTATCAGTTGCAGAACACATGGCAAACATAAATCCGCCACCAATTACATAATCGCGAATCTTTTTAGCAACTGCTAACTTTTCTTGCGAAACCTTATTAAAACCTAAGTCTTTGGCTTGATTTTCTGCTCGTTGTTTTCCATTAATATACCAAGGAGCAGTTCTAAACGAACCATAAAAACGTCCATATTGTCCTGTAAAATCTTCATGATGTAAATGCAACCATTCGTAAATAAGTAATTTATCAGCTAAAACTTCTTTGTCATAAATAACATCAAAAGGAATTTCTGCATAGGTTAAAACCATAGTAACAGCATCATCCCAAGGCATTTTGTCTTTTGGAGAATACACTGCTATTTTGGGTGCTTTTTCTAAGGTTACAGCTTCTTTGTTTGATGAAGGAGATGAAATTTCTTGCAAAATTAATTGTGATTTTGCATCAGAAATTATTTGATAAGAAACGCCACGAATTTTGCATTCGTTTTCTACAATTTTATTATTTTCAATTAAAAATGCACCTCCATCATAATTTAATAACCATTTAGATTTTAAACCTGCTTCTAATGAAAAATAGATAATTCCGTAAGCTTTTAAATGGTTCTTTTGGTTATCATGATTCATTGGTACATATATAAAGGATGCCCAAATTGAGTTTGAAATGAATAAAAGTGTAAATAAAATAATTAGTTTTTTCATATCTAAAAACTAAAATACACAATTACTTTAAAGCAATTGTGTATTTCTATAAATTTATAAAATTTTTAATATTTTAAAAAGGAACATCATCATCACCAAAAGCATCTTTAGGGTCAATTCCTCCTTCATTAGAACCTCCAAAAGGATCATCAGGAAAATCTGCATTCATAGACGATTGGAATTCTGAACTAAATCCTTCTTCTAAATCAGAGAATTTTGCTAAATGTCCAGTAAATTTTAAACGAATATTATCTAAACCACCATTTCTATGTTTTGCAACAATAAACTCACCCTGACCTTCACAAGGAGTATGCTCATCATCATCCCATTCTGTCATACCATAATATTCTGGTCTAAAAATAAACGACACAATATCTGCATCTTGCTCAATTGCGCCAGATTCACGTAAATCTGATAATAATGGTCTTTTAGAGCCTCCACGTGTTTCTACTGCCCTAGATAATTGAGAAAGTGCAATTACTGGCACAGATAATTCTTTTGCTAAAGCTTTTAAATTTCTAGAAATCATAGAAATTTCTTGCTCACGATTACCTCCTGCTTTACCACCTGCAGTCATTAATTGTAAATAATCTATAACCAGAATTCTAACATTGTGTTGAGATACTAATCTTCTTGCTTTTGCTCTTAAATCAAAAACAGAAAGCGATGGAGTATCATCAATAAAAATAGGTGCATCAGACAAACGTTTTACTTTTACATTTAACTGTTCCCATTCATGCGGTTCTAAATTTCCTTTTCTTAATTTTTCTGATGTTAAACCTGTTTCAGAAGAAATCATACGTGTAATCAACTGAACAGAAGACATCTCTAAAGAAAATACTGCAACACCATGATTAAAATCGATTGCCATATTTTTTGCCATAGAAATTACAAAAGCCGTTTTTCCCATACCAGGACGTGCAGCAATAATTACTAAATCTGATGGTTGCCAACCAGAAGTTAAGGCATCTAATTTAGTAAAACCAGTAGCTAAACCAGACATTCCTTCTTGATTACCAATTTCTTGAATTTTTCTTAAAGCTTGTTTCACTAAAGAACCTGCATCTTCAGAACTCTTTTTTAGGTTTCCTTGTGTAACTTCAAAAAGTTTTGCTTCTGCATCATCTAATAAATCAAAAACATCTGTACTTTCATCATAAGCATTTTCGATTATATCACTAGAAATTGAAATTAATTTACGCTGAATAAATTTTTGAAGTATAATTCTAGCATGAAACTCAATATGTGCAGAAGAGGCCACTTTTTGAGTTAAACGAATCAATGCAAAATCTCCCCCAACAAATTCTAATTTACCGTTCTTTTTTAACAAATTAGAAACTGTTAATAAATCTATAGGCTCAGAATTTTGAAATAATTCATAAATTGCAGCATAAATTTCTTGATGTTTTTGATCATAAAAAGCTTCAGCACTTAAAACGTCTATAACGTCATCAATTCCTTTTTTATCAATCATCATTGCACCAAGAACTGCCTCTTCTAACTCAATTGCTTGAGGAGGAATTTTCCCTTTTTCTAGCTGTACTAATCTTGATTTATCTATCTTTTTACCTGTAACAGGGGTCGTTTTTTCCATGATGACAAATGTACTTTTTTAGGTTGAATGTCCTTTCTAAAAATTAACTTTAATTTGTAAACATATATTGTAAACAAAATTGTTATTATCTTGTTAATAACCAGTCAACTTCTAATTTGATTTGTTATTTTTACAAAAATGAAATGGAATAAAAAACATATAATTTTAACTATTTTACTACCAATTCAAATACTCTTGATGAAATTGGTGGCAAGAAATCCTGATTTTATAGAACAGTATTATTCAAACGGAATTTACCCTTACATTTCTTCTTTTTTTAGAATAATCTTAGGCTGGATTCCTTTTTCTGTGGGCGATGTTTTATTAGCTATTGGTTTGCTTATTTTTCTTCGATCTATTTATAAATTGATAAAAAATAAGTTTAAGAATTTCATCCCAAAAATCATTCATTTAGTTGCAATTTTCTCTGTTATTTATTTTTGTTTTTATCTCTTTTGGGGATTGAATTATTACAGAGAACCTTTGGCAAAAAATTTAAATTATACACAAAAAAAATATACTACAAATCAATTAAAAAAAGTTACAAAACATATTATTTTAGAATTAAATAAGTATCAATTTAAAATTACTAAAAATGATACTTTAAAAGTAGAAAACCCTTATTCTCAAAAGAAAATGTATGAAATGGCTATTTCTGGTTATGATAATTTATCTAACGATTTTCCGCAATTAAAATACAAGTATAAATCTGTTAAAAACTCCTTAATGAGTTTATTGCAATCTTATAATGGTACAGGTGGATATTTAAATCCGTTAACAGGTGAAGCACAAGTAAATAGTAGAATTCCAAAAACAAGTTATCCAACAACTACGTGTCATGAAATGGCACATCAAATTGGTTTTGCTGCAGAAAATGAAGCAAATTTTATTGGTTTTTTAGCTGCAAATTATAATGATGATATTTATTTTAAATATGCCAGCTATAGAATGGCTTTTGGATATTGTATTTCTGAGATTAAAAAACGTGACAGCGATTTATCAAAAGCACTTTCGAAAACTCTTAATAAAGGCATAATTAAAGATTTTAACGCCAGTTATAAACATTGGCAACAATATAAAAACCCTTTTGAACCACTTGTAAAAAAAGGGTACAATGCATACTTAAAAGCAAATAAACAGACAAAAGGTCTAGATTCTTACAATTATGTTGTAGACTTATTTATCAGTTATTTTGAAGTTTTACCTAATAACTAGTTTTCTTAAATTTTTGTTAAAACAATTACTTTTAACATTTTACAAAATGCTTCTAATTAAATTGTGAATTAATTCAAATAACTAACTCTAATTAATTATGAGAAAATTACTCTTATTCTTCTCCTTATTTGTTGTTTTTTCTTTGCAATCGCAAGAATATTTCCCAACAAATACAGGTGTAAAAACAACAAACAATAAAATAGTAGCCTTAAAAAACGCTACTATTTATGTAACTCCCCAAAAAGTACTTAAAAAAAGTACTATAGTATTAAAAGATGGTAAAGTTTTAGCAATTGGTAAATCTGTCTCTATTCCTAAAGGAACTAAGGTGATTGACTTGGCAGGTAAATCAATATACCCTTCTTTTATAGATGTTTATTCTAATTTTGGAATTACAAAACCAAAAAGTAATCGAGTTAGAAGACGAAGTGAAAGACCTCAATATGATGCTAGTAGAAAAGGTTTCTATTGGAATGATCACGTAAGACCAGAAACAAAAGCTGCTAATTCATTTATTTTTGACCAAAAAAAAGCTAAAGATTATTTAAAAGCTGGTTTTGGTGTTGTAAATACACATTTACAAGATGGTATTGTTAGCGGTAATGGTATGTTGGTTGCCTTAAATCCAAATTCTTCTGATGCCTACAGAATATTAGATAATGTTTCGGCACAATATTTATCTTTTAGCAAAAGTGTTTTATCTAAACAAGCCTACCCTACTTCAAAAATGGGATCAATGGCACTTTTACGTCAAATGTATTTAGATGCAAAATGGTATGAAGATGGCAATGCTAAAAACAAAGACAAATCTTTAGAAGCTTTAAATGCTAACAAAAACTTATTACAAATTTTTAATGCAGGAAGTTGGTTAGATGTTTTAAGAGCAGATAAAATTGGAGACGAATTTAATATTCAATATACTATTTTAGGAGGTGGAGATGAATACGAAAGAATTCATGAAATTAAAAAAACAAATGCAAGTTTAATTGTTCCTATTAGTTTTCAAAATGCTTATGATGTAAGCAATCCATTAATTGCAAAACATATTGCTTTAAGTGATATGCGCAAATGGAATCAAGACCCATCAAATTTAAAAGTTTTAGAAAAAAACGGAATTAATTTTGCTTTAACAACACACAAATTAAAATCGATAAGTGTTTTTCATAAAAATTTACAAAAAGCAATAAAATACGGTTTTAGTAAAGAAAAAGCATTAGCTGCATTAACTACAATTCCTGCAGATTTATTAGGTAAAACAACAATTGGTAATTTAAACATTGGTAGTTATGCTAATTTTATTATTACTTCTGGTGATATTTTTGATTCTAAAACAACCATTTATGAAAACTGGGTTCAAGGTCATAAAAATGTAATAAACAACATGAATATTAAAGATCTTACAGGTGATTATATGGTAAGTGTAGTTGACAAAAATTACACACTTTCAATTACAGGTAAAGGAGCTAAACAAGCTGGTTCTGTAAAAATGGGTGATAAAAAAGTAAAATCTAAATTTACTTTTAAAGATGGATGGATTCATTTAACAATTTTAGATCAAGGTTATTTAAGATTAATAGGTCAAACTATTAATGCTTCTAATGCAATGCAAGGAAATGCTTATGATGAAGCAGGTAATGAATCTATTTGGACTGCTGCTAAAAAAATTACAAAAGACAGTAAAAAGAAAAAAACGGTAAAAAAGAAAAATGATGCCATTACACTTTTACCTGTAAGTTATCCAAATGTTGGATATGGTAATTTTAATTTACCAAAACAAGAAACAATTTTAATTAAAAATGCTACTGTTTGGACTTCTGAAGATGAAGGGATTTTAGAAAATACAGATGTTTTAATAAAAGAAGGAAAGATTACCAAAATTGGTAAAAACTTAAAATCTAGAAAAGCCAAAATTATTGATGGAACAGGAAAATATTTAACAGCAGGAATTATTGATGAACATTCTCATATTGCAACATCTGCAGTAAATGAATCTGGACATAACTCAACAGCAGAAGTTTCTATAGAAGACGTTATAAACCCTAATGATATGAATATTTACAGAAATTTAGCTGGTGGAGTAACATCAATTCAAATTTTACACGGTTCTGCAAATCCAATTGGTGGTCGTTCTGCAATTATAAAACTTAAATGGGGAGAAAATGCTGAAGGTTTACTTTATAAAAACTCTCCTAAATTTATCAAATTTGCTTTAGGTGAAAATGTAAAACAATCTAACTGGGGACAAAATAATACCATTCGTTTTCCTCAAACAAGAATGGGAACTGAACAAGTGTTTATAGATTATTTTCAAAGAGCCAAAGAATATGATGCTTTAAAGAAAAGTGGAAAACCATATAGAAAAGATGTTGAAATGGAAACTTTAGCTGAAATCATTAATAAAGAACGCTTTATTTCTTGTCATTCTTATGTTCAATCAGAAATTAATATGTTAATGAAGGTTGCAGAAAAATTTAATTTTACCATAAATACTTTCACACATATTTTAGAAGGATATAAAGTAGCAGATAAAATGAAAGAACATGGTGTTGGTGGTTCTACTTTTTCTGATTGGTGGGCATATAAATATGAAGTTTTAGATGCTATTCCTTACAATGCAGCAATTATGCACAACCAAGGAATTACTGTTGCTATTAATTCTGATGACAGAGAAATGTCTAGAAGATTAAATCAAGAAGCTGCAAAAACCATTAAATATGGTGGAGTTTCAGAATTAGAAGCTTGGAAAATGATTACTATTAATCCTGCAAAATTATTGCATTTAGACGATAGAACTGGTTCTATTAAAGTAGGTAAAGATGCAGATGTTGTTTTATGGAACACTAACCCATTATCAATTTATGCAAAAGCAGAAAAAACAATCATTGATGGTAGTATTTATTTTGATATTGAAAAAGATTTAGAAAAAAGAACAGCAATTAAATCAGAAAAAAGCAAATTGTTAAAAATGATGCTTGCTGAAAAAATGAACGGTGGTAAAACTGTGATGCCAAAGAAAAAACGTAACCAACATTTTCATTGTGATACAGAATAAAAACTTAAAAAAATACAAAATGAAAAAACAATATATATATAGTTTGCTATGTTTCTTATTCTTTATAGGAAATTTATCTGCACAACAAACTCCAGCTCCAAAACAAACAACAGCTTTTTCCATAGAAGGAGCAACAGCACATTTAGGAAATGGAAAAGTCATTAAAAACTCGCTCATAATGTTTAATGACGGAAAAATTACTTTTGTTGGTTCTGCAATGATAAAAATTGCAAGAATGGGAACCATTATTAACGCTACAGGAAAACATATTTACCCTGGTTTTATTGCTGCAAACGCTTCTTTAGGCTTAGTGGAAATAGATGCTGTAAGAGCAAGTGATGATGAAGACGAAGTTGGTGCTATGTTACCACACATTAGAAGCTTAATAGCTTATAACGCAGAGAGTAAAGTGATAGAATCTATGAGGCCTAATGGTGTTTTAATGGGACAAATTACACCAAGAGGTGGTACTATTTCTGGTACTTCTTCTGTAATGCAATTTGATGCTTGGAATTGGGAAGATGCTGCCATAAAAAAAGATGATGCAGTACATATAAATTGGCCAAATAGTTTAACTCGCGGACGTTGGTGGTTAGGTGAAGACCCTGCGTTAAAAGAAGATAAAAATTATGTAAACAATATTCAAAAAATTGTAACATTTTTTACTGATGCTAAAAGTTTTTTAGCGAATAATTCTTCTACAGAAAATCTTCCTTTTAGAGCAACAAGTGGTTTATTTAATGGTACTCAAAAAATATTTATACATGTAAATGGTGAAAAAGAAATTACAGATGCTATTAAATCTTTTAAAGAATTAGGAATCCATAAAATAGTTCTTGTTCATGCAAAAGGTGCAGAAAATGTGGCAGATTTATTAATAAAAAATGATATTCCTGTTATTGTAGAAAGATCTCACAGGGTACCTAATGAAGAAGATGATGATTATGATTTATTTTACAGAAATGCAAAAATTTTAATAGAAAAAGGTATAAACGTAGGTTTAGGTATGGAAGGACAAATGGAACGTATGAATACAAGAAATTTACCTTTTTATGCAGGAACTTATGCAGCATTTGGAATAGATAAAGAAGAAGCATTAAAAATGATTACTTCTAGCAACGCAAAAATATTAGGTATAGATGATTTTGTTGGAACTCTAGAAGTTGGTAAAGATGCTACTTTATTTGTATCTGAAGGAGATGCTTTAGATATGAGAGGAAATAGTTTAACAGATGCTTTTATAAAAGGAAGAAAAATTAGTTTAGAAACGCACCAAACAAAACTTTGGAAACGCTATTCTAATAAATATAAAACCAAATAAAATATTTTTATTTTATATAAAAAAGGCTCGCTAATAGCGAGCCTTTTAATGTTAAACAGATATCAAAAAAAACCAAATTTTCTTTTTCCCTTTTTCATATAAATTTTAATTCAAATACATTTAATAAAATCAAAACTAACTATTTGGCTTATTGATATACAAATATTGTTATTATATTCTACTTTTCTATACCTACATTTAGGTATATTTGTTCTTAATGAAAGAAATAACAAGCATTCATAACTCCTTTATAAAAAACTTGCTAAAACTGCAAGAAAAAGCAAGAGAACGCAAAAAAAAAGGATTATTTATTATTGAAGGAAAACGCGAGATTTCTCTAGCTATCGCTGCAAAATATGAGTTTGATGTAATTCTTTTTTTACCTGAGATTATATCAGAAAATGAAATTCTTCATATTTTCAATTCTAATGTAAATAGAATAGAAATCTCAAAAGAAGTATATCAAAGATTAGCATATAGAAGCTCTACAGAAGGAATTATTGCAGTAACAAAAGCCAAAGATTTTTCTTTAGAAAAAATTCAATTTAAAAACGACAAACCTTTAATTTTAGTAGCAGAAGGTGTAGAAAAACCAGGTAATATTGGTGCTCTTTTAAGAACTGCAGATGCTGCAAATATAGATGCCGTTTTTATAGCAAATCCTAAAAGTGATTTATACAATGCTAACATTATTAGGTCTAGTGTTGGTTGTGTTTTTACAAATGAAATTGCTGTAGGAACTTCTAAAGATATAATTACTTTTTTGAAAGAAAAAAATGTTAATATTTATGCTGCTACACTGCAAAACTCAAATGAATATCATAAAGAAAATTATACGCACGCTTCTGCAATAGTTGTTGGCACTGAAGCAACTGGTTTAACAGATGTTTGGAGAGAAGCAGCCTCTCAAAACATAAATATACCAATGCAGGGACAAATAGACTCTATGAATGTTTCTGTATCTGCAGCAATTATAGTGTTTGAAGCAAAAAGACAAAGAAAATTTAAGTTATAAAAAATGAAAGTATTAGGAATTGATATTGGTGGCTCTGGCATTAAAGCAGCAATTGTAAACACAAAAAATGGAGAATTACTTTCGGAAAGACATAGAATTGATACACCAAAAACTGCAGAACCAAAAGCGGTAGCTAAGATTATAAAAGAAATGGTAAAACATTTTGGTTGGAAAGGTCCTGTTGGTTGTTGTTTTCCTACAATTATTGTTAACAATCAATGTATGCATTATGGTAACCTTAGTAAAGAATGGGTAGGTGTTAAGGTAGATAAACTCTTTAAAAAAGAATGTAAAGGAGTTAAATTTTATATTAGCAATGATGCAGACTTAGCTGGTGTTGCAGAAATAAATTTAGGAGCAGGAAAAGGTGTTAAGGGAAAAATTTTTGTAATTACATTAGGTACAGGTATAGGTTCAGGCCTTTTTTATGATGGAAAATTAATCCCTAATGTAGAATTAGGTAGAATTTACCATACAGATGGAGATATTATAGAAAAATTTGCTGCTGATTCTGCTAGAAAAAGAGAAGATTTACCTCTTAAAGATTGGGCAAAAAGAGTTGATCTATTCTTAAACCATGTTAAAACGATACACACTCCTAAATTATTTATTATTGGTGGAGGAATAAGTAAAAAATTCGATAAATTTAAAGAGTATTTAACTGTAGATATTCCTGTAGAAGTTGCTAAATTTGGAAATAACGCAGGTATTATTGGTGCTGCAATTTATGCAAGTAAAAAAAGTAAAAAATAAATGCAAGCTACAACCATATTTTATATAATCATCTCAATTTTAATCATCAATTTTATTGTTGATAGAGTTTTAGACTATCTAAATGAAAAATGTTTTGATAATGAAATTCCTGATAAACTTAAAGATATTTATGACGAAGAAGAGTATAAAAAATCACAATCTTATAAAAAAACAAGTGCCAAATTTTCTAATTTAACATCACTAATAACTACCTCACTAACCATAGTTTTCTTTTTATTTGATGGTTTTAAACATTTAGATACTTTAGCCAGAAATTATACAGAAAGTCCAATACTTGTAGCTCTTATTTTCTTTGGAGTTATCATTATAGGATCAGAAATTGTATCTACACCTCTCTCCTACTATGAAACTTTTGTTATTGAAGAAAAATTTGGATTTAATAAATCTACAAAGAAAATATTTTGGTTAGACAAAATTAAAGGCATATTTATAAGTATATTGTTAGGAGGAGCTATACTTTCTTTAATTATATGGTTTTATCAATTAACAAGTAAAAACTTCTGGGTTTATGCTTGGGGTCTTGTTACAGCTTTTTCTTTATTTATTAATATGTTTCATGCAAAATTAATTGTTCCTTTATTTAACAAACAAAGTCCTTTAGAAGATGGAGAATTAAAGATGGCTATAGAAAAATATGCAAAAAAGGTAGGTTTTACGATCAATAATATTTTTGTTATTGACGGTTCTAAAAGATCTACAAAAGCAAATGCTTATTTTTCTGGATTTGGATCTCAAAAAAGAATTACATTGTATGATACTTTAATTAATGATTTAAGTAAAGAAGAAATTGTGGCAGTTTTGGCCCATGAAGTTGGTCATTATAAAAAAAGACATATTATTTTTAATCTAGTTTCTTCAATAATAATTACTGGTATTGCATTATTTATATTGTCTTTAATGGTAAGTTCACCTATCTTATCTGAAGCATTAGGTGTATCTATACCAAGCTTTCATATTGGTTTAATTGCTTTTGGAATTTTATATTCACCTATTTCAGAAGTTACTGGGTTGTTTATGAATTATATGTCTAGGAAATTTGAATATCAAGCAGATAATTATGCTAAAGAAACTTTTGCTGCTAACAAACTAATTACATCTCTTAAAAAATTATCTAAAAACAGTTTAAGCAATTTAACGCCTCATCCTGCTTTTGTTTTTGTTCATTATTCTCACCCAACTTTATTGGAAAGAATTAAAAATTTAGAATCTTAATTTCTTGTTTTTTATAATTCTTATTCCTAAATTCACTTTCAAGATATAACTAAATTTTTAAAACAGATTTGGAATACAACGCAACCATAGAAGAAGAAAATAAAGAAATAGCAAATCGTTACAAAGATTTACTTAAAGGTACTTATGAAGTTTTATCTAAAGAAGATAAAGAACTCATAAGAAAAGCTTTTGATATAGCTGTAGATGCACACTCTAAACAACGCAGAAAAACTGGTGAACCTTACATCTACCATCCTATTGCCGTTGCTAAAATTGTTGCTTATGAAATAGGTTTAGACGCAGTTTCTATAGCTTCTGCCCTTTTACATGATGTTGTAGAAGACACAGAATATACAACAGAAGATATGGAGCACCTTTTTGGTAAAACCATTGCAAAGATTGTAAATGGACTTACTAAGATATCTCGATTAAATAAAGAACAAGACGCTTCTATACAAGCAGAAAATTTTAGAAAAATGCTCTTAACATTAAATGATGATGTAAGAGTTATTTTAATAAAAATTGCAGACAGACTCCATAATATGCAAACTATGGATTCTATGCCTGCACATAAACAGGTTAAAATTGCTTCTGAAACATTATATATTTACGCCCCTTTAGCACATAGATTAGGGCTATATAATATAAAAACAGAATTAGAAGACTTAGGATTAAAATATACAGAGCCAGAAGCCTATAATGGTATTTTAAGTAAAATAAAAGAAAGTAAAGAAGAACAACAAAACTATTTAGAAAGATTTGAAAACACTTTAAAGTCTGGTTTAGATAAAGAAAATTTTGAATATGAAATAAAAGGACGCTTTAAGTCTATTTATTCTATTCGAAAAAAAATGATCAATCAAAATGTAACTTTTGAAGAAGTTTATGATAAATATGCCATTAGAATAATTTATAAACCAAATTCTAATGATGATAAGTTTGATGCTTGGAAAATTTACACAATAGTTACAGACTATTTTAAGCCAAACCCATCTCGTTTAAGAGATTGGATTTCTCAACCTAAATCTACAGGCTATGAAGCTTTACATATTACAGTTGTAGGACCAGATTCTCAATGGGTAGAAGTACAAATTCGTTCTGAAAGAATGAATGAAATTGCAGAGAAAGGGTATGCAGCTCATTTTAAATACAAACAAGGTGTTACAAAAGATAACGGTTTAGAAGGATGGTTAAATAAATTAAAAGAAACTTTAGAAAATCAAAACTTAAATGCGGTAGATTTTGTAGAAAACTTTAAACTAAATTTATACTCTAAAGAAATTTATGTTTTTACACCTAAAGGAGATTTAAAATCTTTACCAAAAAATGCTACTGCCTTAGACTTTGCATTTTCTATACATACAGATATAGGTTTAAAATGTAGAGGCGCAAAAGTAAATGGTAAATTAATGCCACTAAGTCATCAACTTAAAAGTGGAGATCAAATAGAAGTTATAACAAGTTCTAGTAACAAACCAAATGCAAGATGGTTAGATTTTGTTATTACAGCTAGAGCAAAAGCAAGAATTAGAGCAGCTTTAAATGAAGAAGAAAAATTAATAGCAGAAGAAGGTAAAGCTATATTAATGCGTAAATTACGTCATTTAAAAATTAATTTTAATGATAAAACTACTAACGAACTTGTAAATTATTTTAAATTAAGAACCAGTTTCGATTTATTTTTTAGAATTGGTAACGGCTCTATAGATAATACACAACTTAAAGCTTTTGTATCACAAAGAAACAGTAAAATATTAAATTTCTTTAAAACCAAATTAAGAAGAAAAACGGCAGAGAAAGACTTTTACGAAAATGAAGAAATTACTGATAAATTTGACGCGTTAGTTTTTGGTAAAGACGAGCAAAAGTTAGACTACAAACTCTCCAAATGTTGTAACCCAATTCCTGGAGATAAAGTTTTTGGTTTTTTAACAATTAATGATGGAATTAAAGTTCATAAAAAGAATTGCCCTAATGCAATTTCTTTGCAATCTAACTATGCCTATAGAATAATGCCTGCAAAATGGATAGATTCAACAAAACAAGAATTTAAAGCAATTTTACAACTCTCAGGAGTAGATAATAAAGGGATGGCAAATAATGTTACCCGTATAATTTCTAACAATATGGGAGTTTTTATTAACAGCATAAATATAAAAGGAAATGAAGGTGTTTTTGATGGCAAAGTATCTATTAGTGTTAAGAATAGTTCGCAATTAGATAAGCTAATGAAGAGTCTTTATAAAATTGAAGGGTTAAAAAAAGTAGAACGTGTTAATACTTTGTAAATATCAATTGATTAAAAACCTTATTTTATTAAGAAATATCTGTATTTTTGTTTTTTGTAAAAAATCATTCATAAAATGAGTAATTCTCTTGAAAATCAAGAAATAGTAAAAAAAGTTTTCACTGCCTATTTAGGAGAAAATAAACATAGAAAAACTCCTGAACGTTATGCTATACTACAAGAAATATATGCAGCAGCAGAACATTTTGATATAGAATCTTTATATATTAAAATGAAAAATAAAAATTATAGAGTAAGCAGAGCTACACTTTATAATACAATAGATTTACTTTTAGATTGCGGTTTAGTTAGAAAACATCAATTTGATGGTCAATCTATGGCTCGATATGAAAAAAGTTATTTTGATAAAAATCATGATCACGTAATATTTACTGATACTGGAGATGTAAAAGAATTTTGTGATCCAAGAATTCAAATTATAAAAAAAACCATAGAAGATATTTTTGATATAGACATTCATAGTCATTCACTTTACTTTTACGGAACAAAAAAGAACAAATCTTAACAAACAAACACAATACAAAAAACAACTAATTAACACAACCAATGGCTGTAGATTTATTACTAGGATTACAATGGGGAGATGAAGGAAAAGGTAAAATCGTAGATGTACTTACCAAAAACTACGATATTATAGCTCGTTTTCAAGGTGGTCCAAATGCGGGACATACTCTAATTTTTGATGGACATAAACATGTTTTACATACAATTCCTTCAGGAATTTTTCATAAAACAGCTTTAAACGTTGTTGGTAACGGAGTTGTAATAGACCCTGTTATTTTTAAAAAAGAATTAGAAAATCTTGACAAACATAATATTGATTATACTTCTAAATTATTAATTTCTAGAAAAGCACATTTAATTTTACCAACTCATAGATTATTAGATGCTGCATCAGAAACTTCTAAAGGAAAAGCTAAAATAGGTTCTACATTAAAAGGTATTGGTCCAACTTATATGGACAAAACTGGTAGAAACGGAATGAGAGTTGGAGATTTAGAGTTAGATAACTGGAAAGAAAAATACGATGCTTTAACAGAAAAGCATATTAAAATGTTAGAATTCTTTGATGTTCAAATTGAATATGATTTAAAAGAATTAGAAGCAGAATTTTGCAAAGGAATTGATAAATTAAAAACTTTAGCTTTTATAGATAGTGAAGAGTTTTTAAACCAAGCTATAAAAGATAAGAAAACAATTTTAGCTGAAGGCGCACAAGGTTCTTTATTAGATATCGATTTTGGTACATATCCTTTTGTTACTTCTTCTAACACTACTGCAGCAGGTGCTTGTACTGGTTTAGGTGTTGCTCCTAACAGAATTGGTGAAGTTTTCGGAATTTTTAAAGCATATACAACACGTGTAGGTTCTGGACCTTTTCCTACAGAATTATTTGACAAAGATGGTGAAGATATGGCTAGAATTGGTCATGAATTTGGAGCTACAACAGGAAGACCAAGAAGATGTGGTTGGTTAGACTTAGTTGCTTTAAAATATGCTGTAGACGTTAATGGTGTTACACAATTAATGATGATGAAAGGAGATGTTTTGTCTGGCTTTGATACTTTAAAAGTATGTACATCTTATAATTATAAAGGTGAAGAAATTAGTCATTTACCTTATAATATTGAACCAGAAAATGTTTCTGTAAACTATTCTGAGTTTAAAGGATGGGAAGATGATTTAACTAAAATGACTTCTGCAGATCAATTACCACAAAATTTACTAGACTATGTTGCTTTTATTGAAAAAGAAACTGGTGTACCTGTATCTATTGTATCTGTTGGTCCAGATAGAAAGCAAACAATTACTAGATCTTAAATCTAGATTTACTATTAAAAATATAAAAGCATCTTTCATTAATTTGAAAGATGCTTTTATATTTGAAAACTAATTCGTTATTTTATTTAATTTTTCAATCTCTACTCCTATCAAAATTAATTTAGATTGTTCTACTTTAAGAGCATTTAAAAGTATTTCTTTTTGTTCTACAAATACTTTTTTTTGTATATTAAATATTTCGTTATAATAATTAATTCCAGTTTCTAAATTTCTTTTAAATTTAGTTAAAGTCCTTACTTGTTTTTTATCAAAATTAGACTTTACTTCTTCCACTTTATCTTTTAAATGAGTTATATAGAGAGATAATTCTTTTATAAAAACATGAGGTCTATCAGTTCTAGTTAACATATTATTTCTACCATAAATATGGTCTGTAATACCTCGTAAACTCATTATTTTATCATAATAAGCCATATTTGGTCCTGGGCATACAGAAACTCCATCACCAGTTTTCTTAGTACTTACATTATTTAAAATTAGTGTAGATATACCTAAACCAACACAAATACAAGATTTTTCTGTAACCTTATTTACTTGCTTTTCTTTTTCTTCAAAAGAAAGTTCTAAAGCATCTATTTCTTTTAATTTTAAGTGTTGATATTCTCTAGAGGCTGTACATAAACCAGATTCTTTAAAATCATAATTTAAAGAGATAAATTTATTCGGGCAAGAAGTACCAGGTCTACCTTTATCAATTAGCATTTGCTTCTGAACATCTTTTGTATTTCCTTTTAAAGTATTAAAAGGGACACCTAAAGGAGAACTATTACTTAAATACAGGTCTTTTTCTTTAGCTTGCATTAATTGTTCCATTGTTTTTTCATCAACACTTGTTGCTTCTGGAACTAACAAAAAAGGACTCCCCCAACCTACAGAATCTAAATCATATTCTTCCATTAAAAACGAATGCTCTTCATCTGTACCAACTCCACCTTGAGTAGTAATTTTTAAATTTAAATCATTTTCTGGTAAAACTTTATTTGTAACTTTTAAAGCTTCTATCAATAAAGATCGTGTTTGGTTTTTTAATATTTCTTTATTTTCTTTAAATTCTTTTAGAACAGGTCCCATTAAAAAACCTTCAGTAGCAAAAGCATGTCCACCACAATTTAAACCAGATTCTATTCTATATTCAGATACCCATAAACCCTTTTTTGCCAAAAATTTCCCTTGTATTAAAGCAGATCTATAATCACTTACTTTTAAAATAATTTTCTTTTTAATGTTTCCATTTTTATCAGGAAAAAAATCTTTAAAATTACTCATATAAGAATATAATCTAGGGTTCATACCTGCAGATAATACTATTGAAGATTCCAGTTTACTTTCAGAAAAGCCTCTTAACGCTGCATGAGCATCATTAAATTCTATTGGTAATAATTTTTTATTAAGGTAATTTCCTTTATCAATCTTAGTCATAATGTTTACATCAATACTACCCTTTGATAAATTTTTATTTACCCAATCTTTAATTTTAGAAAAATCTACTCCTTCTTCTGTAAGCTTATAAAAATCTTTTTTTAAAGTAGAATATTCTGGTAACATATAAATATAATCTTTTAAAGCTTTGCTTTTTACTGAAGTAATATTCTTTAATTGATTAAACTTTTCTTCTGTTTGTTCGTGCAATAAATTTAAATAAGAAGTAATTCTCTTAGCTCTAAAATCTTCTACTTTATCTGAAATTTCTTTATAAGGAAGTTCAAGTTTTTCGCTGTAAACTTTACGCATTTTTTCTATTAAAATGTCATCTACTAATGAAATTACAGAATCTATACCATATTGAGCTACTTTTAAAGGTGAATCTATTGTAAAACCAATTCCCATTACAGGAATGTGAAAGGAATGTGTGTTTTTCATCTATTTAATTTAAATGTTTAATTAATTTTAAATAAGCTTGCAATTTATTCTTAATTAAACTCGAAAAACATGATTATTATCATTAGTAAATTTGAAAAAGAATAAATTGGCACTTAATCTTTTTGTTATTATTTACAATAAAAAATTACTATCAAACATAAGTATTCAAATAATATTTAGTAATTATGTATACCTATTAATAGTTATAGAGAGTGCAATTAAAATTTATATTTTTAGTATAATACTTATTTTTTCCACTCTAAAAGAATCTCTTTAGCAAAATCATCACATTGTTGTAAAGTATCTTTTACATGTTGTATAGTTGTTCTTGGGTTAATTAAACACATTCTAATTACAATTTGATCTTGTAGCACAGTAGTTACTAAAAAGGCTTCTTTAGAATCTACAACTTTAGCAGAAATTTCTTGATTTAAAGTATCTAATTCTTTATCAGATAAATCTTTGTTTAAAGGATTATATCTAAAGTTTATAATAGCTAAAGTAGCAGGAGAAACTATTTCCCAATCTTTACTATCTCTAAGAATATCTTCTGTTAGATCTGCTAAATCTATGTTATAACTTATGGCTTTTTTAAAAGTGTTTAATCCATACGTTTTTATAGACATATAGAATTTTAATGCTCTAAACCTTCTGGTTAACTGTATTCCATAATCATAAAAATTAATTTCAGATTCATTTCCTTCAATATCTCTTAAATATTCTGGTTTTTCACTAAACGTATTACTTAACCAAGAAGAATCTTTTACCAATAAACAACCAATTTCATAAGGCTGAAAAAACCATTTATGAGGGTCTACAGTTAAAGAATCTGCACGTTCTATACCTCTTAAAATTCTACTACCTTTTTCAGATAAAATTGCAGCAGCACCATAAGCACCATCAATATGGAACCATAAATTTTCTTTTTCACAAATATCTGCCAATGTATCTAATGGATCTACAGTTCCTGTATTTGTTGTACCTGCAGAAGCTATAATACAAAAAGGTTTTTTACCTTCTAACCTATCTTTAGCAATCTCATTTTTAAGTTTATTTATACTAAACTTAAATTCTAAATCTGTAGGCATTATTTTTATTTGTTCTTTCTTAAAACCAAGAACAGAAATTGCTTTTATGTTTGATGAGTGAGCTTGATCTGATAAGTAAATAACTGCATTAGAAAAGTCTTCTCCACATTTTATTCTTCTTGCAGTAGCCAAAGCAGTTAAATTTGCCATAGAACCACCGCTTGTAAAAATTCCCCCACCTTTTGTAACAGGAAAATTAAACATTTTTAACAACCAATTTAAAGTAACAATTTCTAGCTCTGCTGCTGCAGGAGAAACAATCCATCCACCAGAAAAAATATTAAACCCAGTTGCTAAAGAATCTGCCATAGCACTAATAAAATTACTTGGTCCTGGAACAAAAGAAAAAGATTTTGGATGTGTAGAAATGTTACTATTAGGCAACACATTGTTTGTTACAAAATCTAAAACTTCATTTGCAGGTGTTCCTTTTTCTGGAGCTTCACTTAAAAAAACAGCATCCATTTCTTCTCTCGAAGCCTTAGTTACAGGCTTTTTTTGTTCTTCATTTGCATAATGATCTACAATAATATCTACAATTTTATATCCATAAGATTGCATTTCTTCTTTAGAAAGTTCAAAAGGTGAATTCATTAAATTATTTTTTTTACAAATTTTAAGAACTTGAAATTAAAATTTTATTACACAGTGAATTATTATACAAAATTAATCCATTTTTTGTTAAAAAAATTAATTTAAATAAAATTAACACAAAAAAAGAATATAAAATTTCGATTATCTCATTAAATTTATTGTTTTACTTAATATTACTTAAAAAACTGTAGGTTTTCAATTCTTGACTTTAAACAACTACAGATTAATATAATTTAATACAATTGCTGTTTTTAGAAAATAGTAATAAAACTAAAAATTACATACTATAATCTGAAGTAAAAAAAATGAACCAATTTTTAATTTCAATAACAAGAATCTCAATAAAATTAATTTTCACTTTTCTTTAATAAGAAGCCATTAACTTTTCATTATTTTTGCTAAAAATCAATTATCTTGAAAAGAATCGTTTTTCTCTTTTTTATACTTATTTCATCTCTTGCAATATCACAAACAAGAAAAATTACTATTGAAAATTCTGAAATTCAATATACAGATGAAGAACAATATCCTGGAGCAACAATTCTATTAGGAGATGTTAGAATTACACACGATGGTATAAAATTAAATTGTCAGAAAGCATTTTATTTTAGAGAAAAAAACTTTTTTAAAGCAATTGGTACAGTTGTTATAAAGCAAGGAGATACAATTACTCAAACAAGTAAATACACAGATTATGATGCTAATGCTAAACAAGCATTATCTTGGGGAAATGTTGTTTTAACAGACCCAACTATGACTTTAACTACAGATACACTTCATTTTGATAGGTTAAATCAAAAACTGTATTATACAAGTTATGCTACAATAAAAGATAAAACCAATACTTTAAAAAGTAAAAATGGTAACTTTTATTTAGAAAATAAAAAATTTACAGCAACAACTAGAGTTACTGTTGTTAACCCAGAACATTATTTAGAATCTAATCATTTAGATTATTATACAAACTCAGGTCTTACCTATTTATATGGCCCTACAACTATTACAAATACACAGAACGAAAATAAAATTTACTGTGAAAAAGGATTTTATAATACCAAAACAGATATTTCTCATTTTGTAAAAAATGCAAAACTTTACTTAAAAGAAAGGACTGTAGAAGGCGATAGTTTGTATTATGACAAAAGAAAAGGATTTGCCTCTGCTACTAATAACATACAGGTTATAGATACTGTTCAGAATTTTATAACAAAAGGGAATTATGCAGAAATTTTTGAATTAAAAGATTCACTTTATATTATTAAAAAAGCAGTTGCTATTTCTATAATTGACAAAGATTCTATGTTTATTCATGGAGATACAATTTTAGTTACTGGTAAACCTGAAAAAAGAATAGTTAGAACATTTCATAATGTTAAAATCTTTAAATCTGATTTACAAGGAAAATGCGATTCTATACACACAAATCAAGAAACAGGATTGACAAAAATGTTTAAAAATCCAGTAATTTGGTCTGAACAGAATCAAATAACAGGAGATACAATTCACTTACTTTCTAATGTAAAAACAGAAAAATTAGATTCTTTAAAAGTATTAAACAACGCTTTTATTGTAACAAAAGATACAGTTTCTAACAAAGATTTTAACCAAATTAAAGGAAGAAATATGTTTGGAAAGTTTAAAGAAAATAAATTACGATTGCTATTAGTAAAAGGAAATGCAGAATCTGTTTACTTTAATAGAAATGAAGAAACTCAAGTTTTAGAAACTATTACAAAAGAGATTTCTAGTAATATAGAATTCACATTAAGTAATGGGCAAATAGAAACAATTATGTATCTAAAAAAATCTGACGGTGATACATATCCTCCTTCAAAACTACCAGATGACGTTAAAATATTAAAAGGATTTATCTGGAGAGAAGATGAACAACCTAAAAAAATGGAAGATATTTTTATTAAAGATGATAAAAATAAAACTTCTTTAGAAGAAAACAAAAAAATAAATAAATCTGCTGTAATTCTTGATAAAAAAAGAAAATTAAAGGAGATAAAAAACTAACCAAACCAGTTTTTTCTGTTAAAAAACAATAATCTTGAAAAAGGATTTCTTTAAATACCAAGCACAAACATCTCCTCATCCACTTGCAATAGAAATTGCAAGCGCAAAAGGATGCTATATTTATGATACTTCAGGTAAAGAATATTTAGACTTTGTTGCTGGTGTTTCTGCAAATAGTTTAGGGCATAATCATCCTAAAGTTACAGAAGCAATTAAAAACCAACTAGATTCTTATGCTCATGTAATGGTTTATGGTGAGTTTATACAACAACCACAGGTTGAATTATGTAAGTTATTAGCAGAAAACTCTCCAGAAAATTTAAATGCTGTTTATATCACAAATTCAGGTACAGAAGCTACTGAAGGCTCTTTAAAACTTGCAAAAAGAGTAACAAATAGATCAGAAATAATTGCGGCTAAAAGTTCTTATCATGGAAATACAATGGGGTCTATGAGTGTTTCTGGGGTAGAAAAACAGAATTCAGCTTTTAGACCTTTAATTCCTGGAACAAAATTTATTGAGTTTAATAATGAAAATGAATTAAATAAAATAACAACTAAAACTGCTGCAGTAATTTTAGAAACAATACAAGGTGGAGCAGGTTTTATAGAACCAAAAAAAGAGTATCTATCTAAAGTAAAACAACGATGTAAAGATGTTGGGGCACTGTTAATATTAGATGAAATACAAACTGGTATTGGTAGAACTGGTACTTTTTGGGGATTTGAAAATTATAATGTAGTTCCAGATATAATTATTACAGGAAAAGGTTTAGGTGGAGGAATGCCTATAGGTGCTTTTATGGCTTCAACAGAAATGATGAGTTTACTAAAAGACAACCCAAAATTAGGTCATATCTCTACTTTTGCTGGTCATCCTGTAATTGCTGCTGCTGCTGTTGCAACAGTAAAAGAAATTATAAAAAATAATTTTATTAAAGAAACTTTAAGAAAAGAAAAATTAATAAAAAAACATTTAAACCATTCTGCAATTAAAGAAATAAGAGGAAAAGGTTTAATGCTAGCTGCTATTTTAGAAACTCCCGATTTGGCATCAAAAATTGTTTTAGAATGTTTAGAAGAAGGGTTAATTCTTTTCTTTTTATTATTTGAAGGTAGAGCTATGAGAATTACACCTCCCCTTACAATTTCTGATGAAGAAATTATTAAAGGGTGTCAAATTATTTTAAATAATTTGAATAAATAACCTCACTATATTAATATATAATTGTTCTTCTTATCCTTGTTAAAAGATTACTATTCTAAAAAAATAGCCAATATTTCATAATTTCAGTTAAATAACGTTAAGGTTATATTAAAGTGATATAACAAGTGTAACTCATTTTTAATTCTATCGTCTTTATAATATAATTTTAACCTAAAAAACTTATTATGAATACTTTAAAAACAATTATTACCATTATTGCAATTAGTTTATCAACCGTATTTTCTACAGCTGCAACAGAAAATAATCCAGAAAAAGTAAAAAAAACCTTACGTTCTGAACTTGTTTCTTTATTAGGAGATAATATTTCTTTAAAAATAGATAAAAATTATTCTGCTGAAATTTTATTTATAGTTAATAACGCCAATGAAGTTGTTGTTGTCTCTGTAAATTCTAAACTAGAAGATTTTAATAAATACGCTAAAAGCAGATTAAACTACAAAAAAATTGCAGTTAAAAACATCAAAAAAGGTGAAATTTATAAAATGCCTATAAAGATTAATAAAAAATAAATACAACTTGTTGGTTAGTTGGTGCTCAGTAATAGGTAAAACTATATTGGGCATTTTTTTATACAGAAAAGAGCAATTATATATACATAATTGCTCTTAAATATATCAACCATTAACATAATAGCAGATTATATTTTTTTTCTGTTATCTAGTTACGCTTCCTGTTAAAACTTTTATTGGCCCTGCACTCATGTTAATAACTGAATGATTCATTGCATCTACAGGAACAACATCTTCTAAAGGTTTTAGCGTAAAAGGCGCAGAACTATTATCTGGACTTGGTTCTACAGAAATAACAATAGTAGCTCCTTTTAAATCTGTTGGAAAATTAATTCCTGCAGCAGCACCTATTACATAATCTTCTCCTGGAAAACCGGGTCCATTTCCTATTGATCCTTTATAAGGTGAAGTTGCTGCATTATCATCAGTTGCATCAACTGCAGAAAAAGTACCTGTACTTACTGGCACTCCATTTAAAACAACCCAACCTTCATATTTCCATCCTTCTGTTAATGTTGGTAACCCTAAACCTGTAACTACTGTTGGTGCATTTGTATTATCTAAAAACCAAACTCCACTAGCTTCATTTGTATCATCGTCATCTGTTGGAGTTGCTAAAATATATTTTCCCCAAGAATTACTAAAATCTCCAACAATTCCTGTAGATGATACACTAGCAGAACTACCTGAAAAATCACCTACTAAAATTTTTGTAGCTGCTGGTGTTAAAGCTGCTTCTCCTATTTCTCCAGCAGGTTCAATAGACAATACAAAAGTAGTTGCAGTCTGTAAATCATTTATATCTACAGTATATGTTTGCGGAAAAGAAACACTTGTGAATGTTCCTGTACTTACTGGGTTACCATCTACAATTAGCCATCCTTCATAGACATAGTCTGAACCTAATTCTTCTAAACCTGTTAGATCTATGGTTAAATCTCCTGTTGTTACTTCTGTGTTATCATCATTACTACACGCAACAAAAACTGCTGTAATTATAAATGCTAATGCTAAATTTAAAACTTTTTTCATCTTATTAATATTTATGTTAATGTTGATGACAAATTTATAGTCTTAAAAAATCATGAAATGTTAGCTAGCGAACACTTATGCAATTTTATGAAGTAATCTTAATTCTTTTCTATTAAAAGTGATAATTTTTTCTTCTTTAAGTTCATTCATTAGAACATTTAAATTAGATCTAGAAGTTCCTATTAAAGAAGCAATATCTTTTTGAGTATATGGGTGTTGTATAACCTTATCTCCAGTTTTTTCACAATCGTGTCCATATTCTGTACATAGTTCTTTTATAAATTCTAAAAATCTAGTTTTAGTATCTTTAAATAAAATTAATTGCAACCTACGTTCTAATTTTTTAAAACGAAGACCTAAGAATTTATAAATTTTTAAACTAAAAGTTTTATTATCTCTCATTAAATCATGCATAGTATCTACACCTATAGGACAAATAGATGTTGAAGAATCTACAGATTGTGCAAATTCATTTCTTAACTCTTCACCTAAAATAGCTTTTTCACCAAATAATTCTCCTTTAGTTAAAATGGCTTTAACTACCTCAGTTCCATCTTCTGTATAATAACCTAGTTTAACTTTCCCTTTTTCTATTAAATAAATTTTACTTGCTGCATCTTCTTCAAAATATATATAATCACTTTTTTTATAACTATCAAAAGTATGACACTTTTTATATTCCCTAAATTTATGGGGACATAAAAGATTAAATAAGTTTACATTGTCAAAAAACCAAAAGTTATCCATGAGCATTATCTTTTAAAAATATATTTATCTTTAGAGTCTATAAACTCAACTATAGCTTACAAAAACTTATAAATTATATAGATAACTTTAGTAATAAACTTGGGTTTGGGCAATTATTTTTATAAAAATCTAATTTTTCTTGTGATGAAACCCCAGGATAATCTCCAAAACTTCCTTCTAAATCTTTAATGATTTGAAAATGTAAATGTGGAGCATAATTTCCATTTATTGATGCATCTCCTAAAAAACCAATTACATTTCCTTGTAAAACAGTATCTCCTACTTTTAATTTTTCTATTGATGACAAAGATAAATGCCCATATAAAGTATAAAAAACTTCTTCTTCTATTTGATGTTTTAAAATAATTGTTGGACCATAATCTCCATAATTATCATTATTTTTAAAACTATGAATTTCTCCATCTAAAGCCGCTAAAACTTTTGTTTTTACTTTGCACCATAAATCTATGCCCAAATGAATATTTCTTTTTTCATTTTCTAATTGATTTTTAAAATAATCGCTTCTATCATAAATATTTCTTTTTTCTAAATATCCACCAAAAGCTACTTTAGCATTGTTATCAACTAAAAATTTATTAATATATTCTTCCCATTCATTAGAAGAAGAAATATTAAATTTTGTTAGATCTTTATTTTCTCTAGAGATAACAATTGGTTTATATTTTTTTATACATATTGCTGTATCAATAACAGTTATTGGCTCTATTGATATCTCTTTTAAAAATTGATTGAATTCTTGTTTAGACATAATGTACAAAATAAAAATACTTCTAAAATAATAATTAATTTCTTTTTTAATTGTTCTATAGACCTATATTTTTTCAGATATAACAATTCTTATTTTAGTATTAAAAAGAAATTTTTAATACTACTTATGCCTTAACCACATAATAACTTTTGGCTTTTTTACTTGAATTAACAGGTCAAACTTTTTAACAAATCATTCTCACATAGCAAAGATTCTATCTCTTGCAATAGCTCTTCTTTTCTTGTTAAAGATTTAGTTGATTTGTGTTTTTTACGTTTAAAATTAACAATATACTTAGGCTGAAATTCTTCAAAACCAAAAATAACAAAATTTATTTTCCATTTAACAATAACTCAAGAGTCAACATTATTGAATTTAAAACAAACTTCTCTTAACTATAAAAAAATCTTTATCGAGTCTAAAACTTATAATTTAAAAACAGCAGAATATTTATATTTTTTTTTTAGGTAATAACCATTTTTTTTCTTTATTTTTTGTATAAAATCACCCCTTATACAAATTTTAGATTCATTTTGACTTTTTTGCTTAGAAACAGCTGTTGCTGAATTGTGTGATTATAAAACTAATTTTACGCATTCAAGTTTAAATGCATAATTATCTTTTACTTTTTACCCATAAAATACCCCCAAATAGTGTCTAACTTTATGGGGGCAGTGTAATATTAACTCGTTTTTTATGTATATAATCTAATAATTATCTTCTACTATAATTTGGTGCCTCTTTTGTAATAGCTACATCATGAGGGTGACTTTCGTTTATACCACTTGCAGTAATTCTAATAAATTTACCTGTTTCTTTTAATGTTTCAATATTTTTAGAACCACAATACCCCATACCTGCACGTAAACCGCCAATAAATTGATGTATACTTTCTGCCAATTCTCCTTTATAAGGAACACGTCCTACAATTCCTTCTGGAACCAACTTTTTAATATCATCTTCTACATCTTGAAAATATCTATCTTTAGAACCTTTTTTCATTGCTTCTACAGATCCCATACCTCTATAAGATTTAAACTTTCTACCTTCGTAAATAATTGTTTCACCAGGAGATTCTTTTGTTCCTGCTAATAATGAGCCTAACATAACAGAATCTGCACCAGCTGCAATAGCTTTAGGAATATCTCCTGTATAACGTATTCCTCCATCTGCAATTACAGGAACTCCACTACCTTTAATAGCTGCAGCCACCTCTAATACTGCAGAAAACTGAGGAAAACCAACACCAGCTACAACTCTTGTTGTACAAATAGAACCTGGCCCTATACCTACTTTTACAGCATCTGCACCAGCTTCAACTAAATATTTAGCAGCCTCACCTGTTGCAATATTACCCACAACAACATCTAATTTTGGAAACTTATTTTTTACTTCTTTTAAAACAGATACTACACCCTTTGTGTGTCCATGAGCAGTATCTATAATTACTGCATCTACACCAGCATTGACTAAAGCTTCTGCTCTATTAACAGCATCTGCTGTAACACCCAAAGCTGCTGCTACCCTTAGTCTACCATAAGTATCTTTATTTGCTATTGGTTTTTGAGTTACTTTTGTAATATCTCTAAAAGTAATTAATCCTTTTAATTTGTAATCTTTGTCTACAATTAAAAGTTTTTCTATTTTATGATTTTGAAGAATTTTTTCAGCATCATTTAAAGAAGTACCAACATCTGCAGTTACCAAGTTTTTACTTGTCATTACTTCTATGATAGGTCTTTGATTTTCGTGTTCAAAACGTAAATCTCTATTGGTAACAATTCCCTTTAATATTCCATTATCATCAACAATAGGAATACCTCCAATTTTATGCTCTTTCATATAAGCTTTAGCGTCTAAAACCACTGCTGTTAAAGGTAAAGTTACAGGGTCTAAAATCATTCCGCTTTCTGCTCGTTTTACTTTTCTAACTTCTCGAGCTTGTTGCTCAATAGTCATATTTTTATGTAAAACTCCAATACCTCCTTCTCTTGCAATTGCAATTGCTAAAGCAGATTCTGTAACTGTATCCATCGCTGCTGAAGCAATAGGTACATTTATTGTAATATTTCTAGTAAATTTTGTTTGAATGCTTACTTCTCTTGGAAGTATTTCTGAAAAGGCAGGTACTAAAAGAACATCGTCATAAGTTAAACCCTCTCCTAAAATTTTGTTGTTGTGTGCTGTCATATGGCAATTAAGGTATAATTGCGTGCAAATTTACAATTAATTAATGACACATTATAAATTACTAAGAAAAATAAGTAATTATTTTAGTGAGTGTTATTTAGATTTATTATAAATAAATCTTGCATATTAAAAATAAAGTCATTTTATTTGTGAACTATTTAAAATTAATCTAAATAAATATAATGAAAATGAATTTAAATTTTTCAAAACATGCATTACTAATTTTTATTGGTATAATTACGATATCTTGTAGTAATAATGATACACCAGAAATAATTAAAGAAATAACTAAAGCGAGTTTTATAGAAAATTATGCTGCAATAGCATCTGCCAACTATGATGATACATACAACACAGCAGTGGCAATGAAAACAAAAATTGATGCTTTTATTGCATCTCCTTCAGAAACTACTTTAGCAGAAGCTAGAACAGCTTGGTTGTATGCTAGAGATTTTTACGGACAAACAGAAGCATACAGAGAAGCTAACGGGCCTATAGATAACGAAGATTTACTAGGTACAGAAGGACAAATTAATGCATGGCCTTTAGATGAAGGTTTTATTGATTATGTTTATAACACTGTGGGAGAAACTGTACAAAATGGTTTAATTGGTGATACTTCTTTTGAATTAACTGAAGCTAATCTTATTAATAAAAATGAAGATGTAGATCCTGATGATATTGCTACAGGTTGGCATGCAATTGAGTTTTTACTTTGGGGACAAGATTTAAACTACGACCCTATTAACCACACAACAGATAATTATTCTGTTTCTGGTGACAGACCTTTTACTGATTATACAACAGCAGACTTTGCAGAAAGAAGAAAAACATATTTAAAAATTGTAACTGATTTATTAGTAAACGATTTAAATGATTTAAATAATACTTGGGCAACAGGTGGTTCTTATAGAACAACTTTTGAGGCTTTAGATGAAGATGAAGCAATAACAAATATATTAAGTGGTATTGGTTTTATTTCAAACGGAGAAGTTGCACAAGAAAGAATTTACCCAGCAATTGATGAAGGTCAAGAAAACGAGCACTCTTGTTTTTCTGACAATACAAACCAAGATATGTGGGCAAATGTGCATGGCTTAAATAATGTTATTATTGGTAGTTATACTACAGAAAGTGGAGCTATTATTTCTGGAGCTTCTTTAATAGAATTAACTAATGAATTTAATACAACTTTTGGAGCTACTTTAGAAACAAAAGCAGATGATACTATTTCTAAATTAAATACTTTATTAGGTTTAGGTAAGAATTTTGACGAAATTGTTAGTGAAGAAACATTAGAATCTGGTGGACCAGCTACTGAATTAGCATTAGCTTTAATAGCTCAAAGTAATGCTATTTCTGATGCCGCTGGTGCTTTAGGTGTTAGTATTTCTGTTGCTGACTAATATTTTAATTATTAAAATAAATTTTTAGAAACTGAAGACTTAAATGTCTTCAGTTTTTTTCTATTTTCACAAAAAAAATAAATGAAATATTTATATTTTAGTTTGGTATTTATATCTGTTTTTTTTTCATGTAGTTCCGATGAAATTTCTGAAGAAGAATACATAGATATACTTTACGAAGTAGATGAAGAAAACTTAGTTTCAGACTTAACAATAGAAGCATTTACAGCAGAAAAAGCTTTTGGAAGTAGTATTCCTGGTTTAATAGACTTAGAACCTGCTTTTTTTGGCATTGGTAATGCAATGTTCGAGCAAAGTTGGGTCTCTGCTCCTGCAACTACAACCTCTAGAGACGGTTTAGGTCCAATTTTTAATGCTAGAGCCTGTGGGTCTTGCCATTCTAATGACGGTAGAGGAAAACCTTTATTAGAAAACAATGCAAGCTCTCAAGGTTTTTTAATTAGATTAAGTTCTGGTAACGACCCAATAACAGGACCTATTGGTTTGACTAATTACGGAGGACAATTACAAGATAATGCTAATTTAGGTATTGACAAAGAAGGTACAATTAACGTTCATTTTGAAACAATAGTAGGTACTTATCCTGATGGAGAATCTTATGAACTTAGAAAACCAAGCTATACAATTGTAGATGAAAATTATGGATCTTTAAATAATGCGAAACAATCACCAAGAATTGGACAACAAGTAATTGGGTTAGGCTTTATAGACGCTTTAAGTGAAGCCAGTATTTTAGCTAACGAAGATGTTAACGACCTTGATGGTGATGGAATTTCTGGAAAAGCCAATTATGTTTGGAATGTTAAAGAAAATAAAACGACCATTGGTAAATTTGGTTGGAAAGCCAATCAACCAACTTTAGAACAACAAATTGCGGGTGCTTTTAATGGTGATATGGGTTTAACATCTACTCTATTTCCTGATGAAAATTGTCCAGACGGTTTAGATTGTTCTGAGTTATATAATGGAAATAACACAGGAGAAAGTGTAGAAGTTACAGATACTCAAATGACTAGAATACTGTTATACCAAGCAGCTATTTCTGTACCAAAAAGAAGAGATTACAAAACCATTGATGTTTTAGAAGGTAAACAATTGTTTAATGAATTAGCATGTGCTAAATGCCACGTAAATAATTTTACAACTGGTAATGATTATTCATTATTAACTCAATTAGAAAATGTAAAAATTAGACCTTATTCTGATTTTTTATTACATGATATGGGTGATGATTTAGCCGATAACAGAGCCGATTTTTTAGCAAACGGAAACGAATGGAGAACACAACCTCTTTGGGGTTTAGGGATGATAGAAACCGTAAACGGTCATACTTTTTTATTACATGATGGTAGAGCCAGAAACATTGAAGAAGCTATTTTATGGCATGGTGGTGAAGCAGAAAATGCCAAAAACAACTTCAAAAATTTATCCAAAGAAAGTCGTGAACAAGTACTTAAATTTTTAAATTCATTATAAATACATAAAAAATGAAAAAACTTTTTTTCTTTTTCTTCTCTACAGTTGTTTTATTAGCATCTTGTAGCAAAGAAAACTCTGACTCTACATCATCAATAGATCTTTTTCATGAAGAATATTATAATGTAAATATATTACCTGCTTTAACTAATTTTAAAACAGAAATTGAAAAACAAGTAACACTTACAGAGCTTTTTCAAACTAATACAACTCAAGAAAATTTTACTTTATTGCAACAACAATGGTTAAGTACTGCCATTTCTTACTCTAAAACCAGAGTATACAATGTTGTTGATATTAAATCTCTTTATTTTGATATTATCATTTATAATTTCCCTGCAAATCCAACTTTAATAGAAGGTAATATTGCAGACAAAACAACTTTTGATACCAATTATATTAGCAACAGTAGTACGGTTTCTAAAGGTTTAGCTGGTATTGAATATTTACTATATGAATCAAATAATGACAACCTTGGCCTTTTACAAAATGATTCTTACAGAGTAGACTACTTATTAGCAATATCTAAAGAAACATTAAGACAAATAAATCTATTAATTGATTTTTGGGAAGATGGTTATAAAACAACTTTTTCTAATTATAAGAGTTTGTCTTGTATAGAAAATGCTCGCTGTTTGGCTTTTAATCAACTTATTAATATAATAGATATTATTAGAGTTACTAAAATTGGGAAACCTGCTGGTTTAGAGAAATCACCAAATATTAATTTAGACATTTTAGAAGCTTATAGAAGTAAGAGTTCTTTAAAATTAATAAAAAGTTCTTTAGAAGAGGTGCAAAATGCATATACTACAAGTAGTGTTAATTTTGCTAATATTGTTGATGAAATAGCAGGTTCTTCAGAAATTTCTACGGAAATAGAAAATAGTTTTAATACAGTTTTTAATAATATTAATGCTATTGATGGAAATCTATATACTGCCATTTATAATGGAGATGATAGTGTAGCAACTTTACACACTTCTTTATTAACTTTACTACAGTATTTTTCTGTAGATGCTGCAAGTACACTATCTGTTAACGTGTTACCCACAGATAATGATGGAGATTAATACATTTCTAAACTACTAAGAAGCAATTACTTCTAATTTAAAAAAAAATCAACCTAAAATTTAATTCTAGGTTGATTTTTTTATTTAACTTTTACTGTTTTAAAACTTAAATTCTAAAGTAACATAATAATTTCTTGGTGAAGAAGGTATAATTCCTGGTCCAGGGTAACCTGTTGCCCTACGTGTAAAATAACTATTATTTAAAAGGTTGTTTACACCCGTTTCTATCTTCATGAACTTGTATTTATAAGAAGCCGAAAAATCTAAAATATCATACGCTGGTATTTCTCCTGTAACACCACTAATGCTTCCTCCTGAGGCATTTGTCGCATCAGAAAATTGACGAGATAAATAAGAATATTGAATGCTTGCTAATAAATCTTTATATCCAAATTTAATACCCGTTTTTATATTGATGTTTGGTATAAATTCAACCTCATTCCCCACTACTCCATTAATTTCAGACTTTGTGTATTCTGATGTGATAAAAGAAGAATTGATAAAATAATTTAAAATATAATTAGCATCATTTATAAAAATTCTTTTCAAGTTAAAATCAATCAAACTTTCTATTCCTAAAATTCTTGCATCACCAATATTGTCTCTTTCTGCTTTACCATCATCTCTTGTATAAATATTAATTCTGTCATTATAAAACAGTCCAAAAACATTGGCATCATAAGAAAAGAAGTTTTTATAATCTCCACGAAAACCAGCATCAATTGTAAACCCTTTTTCATCTGTAATATCTGGCGAAATTTCAAAAGAAGGATTTGCTGTACTAATATCAGAAAAGGTTACAGAGCGGTAATTCTGAGAAATATTACCATAAAACTCTGTAGAACGATTCAATTTATAACTAGAACCTAAACCTAATAAAACAAAAGTTCTTTCGTTAGTTTCTTCTTCATCTCTTAAGTTTTCATTAATCACATTTCCGGCAGCATCTGTAACAATATCTTTTATAATTTCGTCTCTTCTGGTGTTGATGTATTCCAATCTAAAACCAGGAGTAATCGATAATTTATCATTTACATAAAAAATATTTTCTCCAAATAAAGATACATTTAAGTTGGGGAATTTACTATCAGACTGACTTGCATAATCTGGATATTCCTCTAAATATAGATTAAAATCGGCATCAGAACCATCAGAACCTGGCCCTTGCATATTGGTATTATTCGCTTTATAAAACTTTGTACCAATTAAAAAAGTAGCTTTTTTATCAAAAACTTTATAATCACTTACCAAACGAGACTCAAAACCAAAGTTTTTAAAAGTTCCTTTTATCAAATCTCTTTCCTCACCTGAATCTACTTGATTGACTCTATTGGTTCTAAAACCTAATGCATCTCTAGAAGCATCTAATCCAAATAAATTAAAAGAAAAATTGGTATCATCAGAGAAAGCATGTTCCCATTTTAAATTGTACAAAAACCATTCTACCTGAAACCAATTACGCGCTCTATTACTTTGTAACGGATCTTCATTAAACATCTCGTCTGTTAAACCACCTGCTTGTTGCGCCACGTATTTTAAACCCGTTAACTCTAAAGACAACTTGCTTTTATCATTAATTTGATATCCTAAATGGGCAAATATATTGGTAGATTCAAACTCAGAATTCGGTCTAAATCCATCTCCTTTTTTATAGTTGATGTACGTATAATAACTAAACTTGCCATGCGTATCACTTAAACTGGTAAAATTGGTAAACAAGCCATAACTACCTACCGTATTTCTAAAAACAATTTCCTGATTTTCGGTTGGTTTTTTAGTGATAAAATTGACTAAACCACCAAATTGCGTTCCGTATTGCAAAGAAGCGGCACCTCTAATTACTTGTATTTCATCCAAACCTTCAGACGCTGGTGTATAATAACTTTCTGGATATCCTAAAACATCTGCACTAATATCATAGCCATTTTGACGTGTATTAAAATTGGCTGTTCTATTAGGATCTAACCCTCTACCGCCAATATTTAGCTGCAAACCTGCATCATCATTCTGATAAATATTTAAACCCGCAACTTGATTAAAAATCTGACGTGCATTGTTTGTTGATAAAGCTGCCGCAGATTGATTTACCAAAACTACTTCCGTTTTTTTACCTGCATAAATAGCAGTTCCTTCAACATCTTTCAATCTTTTTATCTCAAAAACTTTACGCTTTCTTGCTTTAATTTCTATTTCTGATAATTCTTCTGAAAAAGAGTTTAATACAATTTTGATATCAGTAAAGTTATCAGAACTTAAAACGATTCTTTTTACTTTAAAATTATCAGCATAATAAACCAAAGAAACTGTTTTATTATCAACAGAAAACAAGAATTTACCCAAACTATTTGTTTCTGTTAACAACCCTCCAGATTCATTATAAATCTGTACGTTTTTTATAGCTTTATTTTCATCAGAAACAACGGTTCCTGAAACTTTAAACTGACTATAAGTTGCCGTTTGTAATAAGATAAGAATGATAAAAACGATTCTAAATTTCATATATTTAAAGTCCTTTAATTTTTATTTTTGATGAAAACGGAATAATCCAATCTTTGTATTTAAAGCTTTCTTTTTGTTGATATAAATTAACTTTTGGGTTAATGTATCTAGTACTTAAACGTCCGTTTAAAGCCACGTAACTATCTGCAAAAATAGCTATATTTTTATGTCCCTGACTTTTAAAATGGTCGCCCAAATAATGCGCATATTCCAAGATAAAATCAGGTTGAAAACTCATTTGTTTTTCTTGAAATGTGGTTAAAAAATCTTTATTATCAACCATAAAATAATTACCAGTTTTAGTATCTACAACTTTAAAATTGGTCATGCCTGCTTTTTCCATTAACATTACGCGCCAAGAAAAACGGTAACCTTCTTCTGTCCAAAACAATTCGCCTGGATATAATACAGATCTAAAAGGCATTAAAAGTTGAATGATTAAAAACACTGATAAAAATGGAATTAAAACTTTAGTTTTTGGTAATTGATAGTTATTAATTAATTTTAGATTTCTCGACTGTGCTCGAAATGACAGTTTAAAGAAACGTTTTTGAATAAAATCAATTATTTTTTGATGAAAACTAGCATCAAAAAAAATAAGTGTAGAAACAATCATTATAAAAGGAAACATCCCAATAGGAAATAAAACTCTTGTAAAAACATGAAAAAATACCACTAAAACAAAAGCAAAAACACGAGTTCTTTTGTACAATAGTAAAAACGGAATTGTTAAATCGTACAACATCCCAGACCAACTCATCGCAAAATGAAACCAATCTTGTTGCATAAATGTATTGCCTATTAATGGAAAATCGTATTTAGAAGGCAACCAAATTTTTAAAGGCATTGCCCTAAATAACCAATCTGAATTCAGTTTTGCCAAACCTGCATAAAAATAGACAACTCCTAAAAGTATTTTAATAATGTCAATCGTCCATTTTGGTATGTTTATGTACTTTTTTCTTTTTGATAAATTGTCAATAGAAAAAGTAGCATTTGCGGGCAAAAATATAAGTACAAAACTTATAATCGTTATGAAATAATAATGATTCAAATAGGTGGTTTTGTCCATAAATTCTATATAAGTAAACGATAGAAAAAACGTAATAATTGCCCATCTATATTTAAAACCAATAGCTATAAATAGCGCAGATAAACTACAAATAACAAATAATAAATAAGTGTAATCACCTATAGGTTTTATCCAACTAAAACCATAATACGAAAAAAACATTTTTGGTTCTAAATACAGTTTTTCAATCCAACCGTTTGCCCAAAAACGGACAATACTTGCAAACATCATAAAACCAAAAAACAAACGAAATACAGCCAAAGGAGCTGCATTTGTTTGTTCTTTAAAATTGTATTTAAAAAATTTCATTGATGAAATAAAAAAACCTGAAAACTTCTAATTAAAAGTATTCAGGGTTTAATTTTTGTTTATAAACAGCTTGTATTAATCTCCATCTGCATCCACATAATCTACACTAATATTAAAAGTTTGCAACATATCAACCTTTAAAAATACGACTACTTTCTGTAGTTCATCATAAGCTTTATACATAGCAATATCATCTGTATTAATTTGCTCGTAAAAACTATCATTTAATGTACTTATTTGTGCTCTTGCCACTGTATTCTGACTGATAATACTAGAAGAAATATCCGATCTTTCTAATTCAATTAAATAATCGTTAAAACCAATACCTGTACTAGAACCATTATAATGTTTGCCTTCAAATAAATTTTCTGCGGCACTTAAAGCTTCTAAAGCTAATTTT
Organism: Polaribacter sp.; assembly: GCF_039939415.1. GTDB lineage: Bacteria > Bacteroidota > Bacteroidia > Flavobacteriales > Flavobacteriaceae > Polaribacter. The sequence continues at coordinate 346 of NZ_JBDVJE010000011.1, read as the reverse complement.
TTAGAATAAACACGACTATAATAGCCTTCTACTTTTTCCGGTAAAGCTGTTGATGAAAATTTACCTACTGGAATACCTATTTTATTAGTTCTTATCACTTTTTCGTAATAAAATATATAATCGTTTACCAATTTATTTACAGCGCTTGTTGCTGTATTAGAAGTACTAACTACAAACTCATTTCTGTAAGTAGACCAATCTGTAACCACTTGCTCTGTTAAGGTTGTCATTTGGTTTAAAATAGCTGTTAAATAATTTTTGTATCCAGTTGCATTGGTATCTGTATTATACTTTGCTATAATAGCTACATCAGAATCTGCAACACCGTACAATAAATAATCTAAGG
>NZ_JBDVJE010000010.1:0-14964 GCF_039939415.1 Polaribacter sp. | reverse complement strand
CTATAATATATACGTATTGGTTCATCATTATTTGCATGAATTTGTCCAATAATAACTCTACCAATATGACCACTTTCACCAGTTGTTGTTACATGATTAACTGCAAGAGTAGCATTCATTTCTCCATCAAAACCAGCAGCTGCAACCTTATCTGCTTCTGGTGCAGTACCAAAAACCCAATTATTTTTATTTACTCCTTGAGTATTTATACTAGTATTTGTACCTCTTAACATTTCGCGAAGTTCTACTCTAGTATAACTTGTATTAGCAGATGTTTTATAACCATTTACAGGACATTTAAAAACCATTCCCCCATCATCTGCTGTATAAAAATAATTACTATTCTGATACCCATTATTTATATCAGTTACAGAAATAGTTTTTGACAAATTATTTCCATTATTTTCTGGGGTATTTAATTTCCAAGTAGATAAATTAAAATTTTCTGAAGGAGCTTTATTGGGATCTAAACCATTTGAGGATCCATTATTTTCTTTTCCAGACTGCTCTATAGTTATTACCTTAGAAATACTACCTCCTTTAATTGTTATTTTTCCTGAACGTTCACTATAAGATGTATTCTCTTCTGCAGACACAAATATTGTTCCGTTATTTGATCCGCTAGGAGGTAAAATTGAAAGCCAACTTAGATCATTAACTACTGTCCAATTTAAATTAGATGTAACTGCAATAGTTTGCGATTCTTCATTTGCAGAAAATTCTGTTAAAATAGATAATGACAAGTTATCAGAAACTTCTACAACAGTAGAATCTTTAGAGCAACTAAATAATAAAAATGAAAAAACTAAAGATGAAAAAAAATTATACAATAACTTCATAAAGATTTTAAAAATTCTTGAATTAAATAATGAGTTAAAATTAATTATAATTCAGCAAACAGAATTCATTTTTTTATAAAATTCTGTTTAGCACAAAAATACACCTAAACTTTAGTTGCTTTCTACTAAAGCTTGTTTTAAATCTGCAATTACATCTTCTACATGTTCTAAACCAACAGAAACACGTACTAAACCATTTGTAATACCAACTTCTAATCTATCTTCTTCAGATAAACGCCCATGAGTTGTAGAAGATGGATGTGTAACAATTGTTCTTGTATCTCCTAAATTTGCAGATAACGAGCACATTTTAATTTTGTCTAAAAATTTTCTTCCAGCTTCAATACCTCCTTTAATTTCAAAAGCAACAATATTTCCACCCAATTTCATTTGTTGTTTGGCTACTTTATATTGAGGATGTGATTTTAAAAAAGGATATTTTACGAATTCTACATTTTTATTTTCTTCTAAGAATTGAGCAACTTTTAACGCATTTTCACAATGTTTTTCTACTCTTAAAGATAAAGTTTCTAAACTTTTAGATAAAATCCATGCATTAAAAGGCGACATTGCTGGTCCTGTATTTCTTGCAAACAAATAGATTTCTCTTAAGAAATCTACTCTCCCTACTGTAACTCCACCTAAAACTCTTCCTTGTCCATCCATTAATTTAGTGGCAGAATGAATTACTAAATCTGCTCCAAATTTAATGGGTTGTTGTAAATATGGTGTTGCAAAACAGTTATCAACAATAAAAATTAAATTGTGTTTCTTAGCAATTTTACCAATCAACTCTAAATCTAAAATATCAACTGCTGGATTTGTAGGTGTTTCTATATAAAGAATTTTTGTGTTTTCTTGAATCAAACTTTCTACCAAATCAACCTCATCAACTTTAAAATAAGAAGTTTTAATATTCCATTTTGGCAAATATTTGGTAAACATACTATGTGTAGAACCAAATACAGAACGACAAGAAACTACATGATCTCCTGCGTTTAACAAAGCTGCAAATGTTGAAAATATAGCAGACATTCCGGTTGCAAAAGCATAACCAGCTTCTGCTCCTTCCATTGCTACAACTTTATCTACAAATTCTGTTGTATTTGGATTTGTAAATCTACTATACAGGTTTCTTTCTTTTTCTTCTGCAAATGATGAACGCATATCTTCTGCATCATCAAAAACAAAACTTGAGGTTAAATATAAAGGTGTAGAATGTTCTGAAAACTGACTTCTTTCAGTTTGACTTCTTATGGCTTCTGTTTCGAAATATTTGCTCATTTTAAATAGTTGTTAGTTGTTGGTTTTTAGTTGTTAGTTATTCTTGTTTGACTGAAATATTGCCAACGGAAAACTGCTTACTATTTTTAGTTGTTATGTTTTGCTAATCGTAAAATATCTCCAAAAACTCCTCTTGCAGTTACACTTGCTCCTGCACCTGCTCCTTGAATTACAATAGGTTGTTCTCCATAAGATTCTGTATATATTTCAAATATTGCATCAGAACCTTTTAATGAACCTAAAGGTGTACTTTCTTCTGTGGAAACTAATTTCACTTCTAATTTCCCTTTATTTTTAGATAAATCACCGCTTAATTCTCCAATGTAACGTAAAACGTGATTTGGTTCTTGACTTTCTTTTAGCGTTTTATATTCATTATTTAACAAATCTAAATTACTTAAAAAATCATCAACACTACCTTCTCTTAAATTTTCTGGAATTAAATTTTTGATTTCAACTTCATCAAATTCATTTTCTAGTTCTAATTCTCTTGCCAAAATTAGTAATTTTCTAGCAACATCATTTCCTCCTAAATCTTCTCTCGGATCTGGTTCTGTAAAACCTTTATCAATTGCTTCTTGTAATGTTTTAGAAAAAGATACATTCTCTGCTGAAAAAGTATTAAAAAGATAACTTAAACTCCCAGAAAAAACACCTCTAATTTTAGTGATATTTTCTCCTGATTCATGCAATAATCGAATTGTATCAATTAAAGGCAAACCTGCACCTACATTGGTTTCGTACAAATACTGTTTTTTATATTCTTTTAATTTAGCTCTTACTTCTTTATAAAAATCAAAAGACAATGTATTTGCAATTTTATTACATGAAACTAAATCGAAACCAGCTTCTATTAACGGAATATAATTACCTACAAAATTGACACTTGCGGTATTATCTACAGCTATTAAATTTTCGAAATGATTTTCTTTTGCAAATGTGATAATCTCATCAACACTTATATTTTCTTCACCATTTATTAAAAGATCTTCTTCCCAATTTTTAGAAACTCCGTTTTTCTGTAACAATGTTTTTTTAGAATTGGCCACTGCAAAAACATTCAATTGTAATTTTCTTCTTTCTAAAACAGATTGTGTGTTTTCTATAATTTGGTCGATTAAAGTTCCACCTACTAAACCTTTTCCAAAAATGGCAATGTTTATTTTTTTGGTAACTCCAAAAACCTGACCGTGAATTACATTAACTGCTTTATAAAGTTCACTTTTCTTAACCACCAAACTTACATTTTTACCAGTAACCGTGTTATTAAATAAGACAGGTACAATTTGGTTTTTTATTAAAGCATTATACGGGTGATGAAACTCACTTAAGTCTTGACCAACAATTGAAATTACAGAAACATCATCAAAAACAGCAATATGATTTACGTCTTGGGCCTGAAAATCATTTTCAAACTCTTCTTCTAATGCTTTTACGGCACGTTCGGTATTTTCTGCATCAATTACCAAACCAACTCCACGTTCCGAAGATCCTTGTGCAATAATATTTACACTTATATTTTCTTTACTGAGTGTATTAAAAATTCTTGCATCTACACCAACTTTACCTAGTAAACCTCTACCTTCAAAATTAATCATTGCCATATTTTCTATGGTTGATATGGTTTTGATTCCTTTAGAAGTTGTGGATGCTGATATTAAAGTACCTCTATCTCTTAATTTAAAAGTATTTAAAATTCTAAGGTTGATATTTTTTTCAATTAACGGAATAATTGTTTTTGCATGCAAAAGATTGGTACCAAATGTGGCCAACTCATTTGCTTCATTAAAAGAAAGTTGATCTATTTTTTTTGCATCGGCAACTAATTTTGGATCCGCAGTAAAAATACCACTAACGTGTGTATAGTTTTGCAACTCATCAGCATCTAAATAATTTGCTAATAAAGCAGCTGTATAATTACTTCCGTTTCTACCTAAAGTAGTGGTTTCTCCTTTTTTATTAGAAGCTATAAAACCTGTAACAATATTTATGGATGTATTATTTTCTTTAAAAAAGTTTGTTACGTTTTCTTTAGAAATTACAGTTATTGGCTGTGCATTTCCAAAATTTTCGTCAGTAATTATTAAAGATCTTGCATCTACTGCTTTGGCAGAAATGGTTTCTTCTTGCAATAAACTTGCTAACATTTTTACTGATAAAACTTCACCCTGAGCTAAAACTTCGTCTTTAATTTTCTGACTATAATCTCCTAATAAAGAAACTCCTTCAAAAATAGTTTCTAACGTTAAAAACTCTTTAGAAAAATCAACTTTAGTATTTGGTAATTGTTGATAATTCTTAAAACTCTCAAAATCTGATTTATATTCTTTTTTAGAAGCTGCATTTTGTAAAATAGACTCTAACTCATTTGTTGCGTTTCCTCTTGCAGAAGCAACAATTGCAATTCTATCTCCTTCTTTAAATTTATTGATAATTATTTCAACCGCATTTTTTAAACCTTCTCCATTTGCTAATGATTTTCCTCCAAATTTTAAAACTTTCATTTTCTTTTCTTTGTAGTCTTCATTAAAAATAGGCTCAATTATTTTTTGTAATTGATCATATTCCATTAAAAAGGCATCATGCCCATGCACAGAATTTATTTCATTATAAGTAACATTATTTTTAGTTAACGCTAACTTTTTATGTGTTTCTCTATTTTCTTCCGCAGTAAAAAACAAATCAGAATCTACGCCTATAATATGAATATTTGCTTCAACTTTATCTAAAATTTCTTCTGCCTTTTGTCCACCAATCGTAACATCAATTGTTTTTAATAATTGATTCATTAATTTATAAGATGATAGTTGATAACGTTCTTGCAACGATTTACCATGATGCAACAACCAACTTTCTACATCAAAAATATCTGAATTTTCATTTTTAGATCTATGAAAACGTTCTTTAAAAGACTCCGGAGTTCTGTAACACAACATAGCATGCATACGTGCATCGTGTACAGGGTTTTTAGAATTTACTAAAAATTGTTCTTGAATTTGGCAATTGGCAATTAACCAATCGGTAGATTTCCAATCGGTGGCTATTGGTAAAAAATGTTGCGTTAATTGATTGTTTAAAACCACCATTTCCCATGCAATTCCTCCTCCTAAAGATCCGCCAATTAAGGCAAATACTTTATCAATTTTTAAAATTGACAAACCTTGTAAAAAAATTCTCGCAATATCTCTTGCTATAAAATCTTTATAATTATCAATTAAAAACTCATCAAATCCATTACCCGGAATATTGAATGATAAAATAGTGTACACATCTGTATTAATGGCTTTATCTACACCAACAATATCTTGCCACCAACCTAGTTTTCCGGCTACGTTAGAGTTTCCTGTTAATGCATGATTGATTAAAACCAAAGGAGCGGTACCCAATTTTTGACCAAAAACTTGATAACTTAAATTTAATTCAGAAATTAAAACACCTGTTTCTGTAGTAAAATTTTCAATTTTAATATGTTGTAGTAAATCTTTCAATTTTGATATTTATTTTTTTGTCTGTTCCAGCGCAGTCGAAAACTCTTTATTTACGAAAAGTAATTTAAAGCTTTCGACTGCACTCAAGGAGACATTTATTTATATTTCTGAAAAAGCTGCTTTTAAATCGTCTTTTAAATCCTCTATATCTTCTATACCAACAGACAAACGAATTAAATCTTGACTAACACCCGCACTTGCTTGTGCTGCTTCATCTAATTGTTGATGTGTTGTACTTGATGGATGAATAATTAAAGATTTTGTATCTCCGATATTTGCCAATAAAGAAAAAATCTTTGTTTTATCTGCAATTGCTTTTGCTGCTTCAAAACCTCCTTTTGGTCCAAAAGTTACAATTCCACTTTGTCCTTTCGGCAAATATTTATCCGCTAAAGACTTATATTTACTACTTTCTAAACCAGGATAATTTACCCAAGCAACCTCATCTTGTGCTTCTAACCATTTTGCCAATTCTAAAGCATTTTTAGAATGTTGTTGAATTCTAACAGGTAAAGTTTCTAAACCTTGAATGATGTTAAACGCATTTGTAGGACTTAATGCGCCTCCAAAATCACGCAATCCTTCTAAAATCAATTTAAAAGTATAAGATGCTGCACCTAATGTTTCGTAATATTTTAAACCATGGTAACCAGCAGAAGGTTCTGTAAACTCAGGGAATTTACCATTTGCCCAATTAAAAGTTCCTGCATCTACAATTGCACCACCTAAAGACGTTCCTTGTCCGCCAATGTATTTTGTTAAAGAATGTATCACAATATCTGCACCATGTTTTATAGGATTTAATAAAACAGGTGTTGCCACAGTATTATCAACTATAAAAGGCACTTCTGCAGCTTTTGCATGTGTAGAAATTGCTTCTAAATCTAAAACATCTAATTTAGGATTTCCTAAAGACTCTACAAAAAAAGCTCTCGTATTATCTTTTACAGCCTCTGCAAAATTATCAGGATTAGAAGCATCTACAAATGTTGTTGTTATCCCTAATCTTGGTAAAGTTACGTTTAATAAATTGTAAGTTCCTCCGTACAAACTACTAGAAGCCACAACATGGTCTCCGGCTTTTAATAATGTTAACAATCCTGTTGCAATTGCAGCTGTACCAGAAGCAAAAACTACAGCTCCTATTCCGCCTTCTACTGCTGCCAAACGATCTTGTAAAATTTGGTTTGTAGGGTTATTCAATCGTGTGTAAATAAAACCTAATTCTTTTAATGAAAAAAGATTTGCTGCATGTTCTGAATTGTTAAAAACATACGAAGAAGTTTGATAAATAGGAACTGCTCTTGTTCCTCCATTTTGTGTTACATCATGCCCTGCATGTAATGCGTTTGTTGCTAATTTGTGCGTACTCATTTTTCTATTTTTTTGAGTTAATAAATAATTAAAACAAAAGTTGAATGCATCAATATTATTGATGGACTTACTAGAAAAATGTTATTAAGAATTATACAAATACACGAATATGTAATTGTTTTTGGGTTATCTATCCAATCTCAGATAAATGAATCTGAAATTAAGTAGAATTTAGCACCTTCTTTTCCTCACGAAAAGGGTTGCTAAGGCTTCAACGGGTCTAATCCCTTCACCTTTCTTGATAACATTTCAATAAGTTATTGAACTTTGTGAGTGCAAATATATGTTCAGAAAAATTTAATATGCAAGAAAAAACTGATTTATTTTAAAACAAATAATGATATCTATTTAAAAACATAATATTTCAATTTATTAATTAAACATTCGACAAACACTTTTAATTTATTGATAATACCATAATAAAATATTATTACAAAAAATTATGTTATTTAGATTTATAGTGTAACTTTGCAAAGAATTTAGAGGAAAAATTTGAACTGATTGCAACCTCATAAAAAAAATGCTAAAGCAGTAAATTCCTACTACTTTTCGCGACCAATGCAATCTCTTTTCATTTTTCAATAATCATAAAAAGAAGATTTATTATGTCATATTTATTTACTTCAGAAAGCGTTTCTGAAGGACACCCAGATAAAATTGCTGATCAAATTTCAGATGCTTTAATTGATAATTTTTTAGCTTTTGATAAGTCTAGTAAAGTAGCTTGTGAAACTTTAGTTACAACAGGGCAAGTTGTATTAGCAGGTGAAGTAAAATCTAAAACATATTTAGATGTACAAAAAATTGCTAGAGATATAATTAACAAAATTGGTTACACAAAAGGAGAATACATGTTTGATGGAAACTCTTGTGGAGTTTTATCTGCAATACATGAGCAATCACCTGATATCAACCAAGGAGTTGACAGAGCAAAACCAGAAGAGCAAGGTGCTGGAGACCAAGGTATGATGTTTGGTTATGCAACTGATGAAACTGAAAATTATATGCCTTTGGCATTAGAATTATCTCATAGATTACTTATTGAATTAGCAACATTAAGAAGAGAAAACAATGATATTTCTTACTTAAGACCAGATGCAAAATCTCAAGTAACCATTGAGTATTCTGATGACAATGTACCTCAAAGAATTGACGCAATTGTAATTTCTACACAACATGATGATTTTGATGCTTCAGAAGAAGTAATGTTGACTAAAATCAAAAAAGATATCGTAGAGATTTTAATCCCTAGAGTAGTTGCTAAACTTCCAGCTCATATTCAAAAATTATTTACAGACAGTATTACTTATCACATAAATCCTACTGGAATTTTTGTAATTGGTGGACCACATGGAGATGCTGGTTTAACAGGTAGAAAAATTATTGTTGATACATACGGAGGAAAAGGAGCCCATGGTGGTGGTGCTTTTTCTGGTAAAGACCCAAGTAAAGTTGATAGATCTGGAGCTTATGCAACAAGACATATTGCTAAAAACCTTGTTGCAGCAGGACTTTGTAAAGAAGTTTTAGTTCAAGTTTCTTATGCAATAGGAGTTGCAAAACCAACAAGTATTAATGTTGATACTTACGGTACTTCTAAAGTAGATCTAACAGATGGAGAAATCAGTAAAATAGTAGCATCTATTTTTGATATGCGTCCTTATTTTATTGAGCAGCGTTTAAAATTAAGAACTCCTATTTATTCTGAAACTGCAGCTTACGGACACATGGGGAGAACTCCAGAAATTAAAACTGTTACATTTACAAATCCTATGGGAGAAACTATTTCTGAAGAAGTAGAAACCTTTACATGGGAAAAACTAGATTATGTTGAAAAAATAAAAAATGCTTTTAAGTTGTAAAAAACTTATTATATATTAAAAAAAGCCTTTAGAGTATTAATTCTAAAGGCTTTTTTACAATTATTTAAATTTTATAAATACTAAAAAAAAATTCTACCTTAAAGTTTCTTTTTTGTATTCTAATAAATATACGTATATTTGGTTAACCAAATTGGTTAACCAGTTTGAAGCGCCTTAAAATAGATACCATAAAATATCTTGGTATACTTTTTGAAAAGTAAAAATAAACAAGTTTATATATCCTTTTTTATGAAAAAAATAGCCATAATACTAATTGTAATGTTATCATTTACATCAATTAAAATTAGCGCTCAAGAAATTTTAGTTTCTAATATTACAGAATTTAATGAAGCAATGAAATCTGCAAAAGCAGGTGATGCAATCGTTCTAAAAAATGGAATTTGGAAAGATGTAAAACTGAATGCTTATGGTAAAGGAGAAGATGGAAACCCAATTAGCGTTAAAGCAGAAACTCCTGGACAAGTAATTATTTCTGGTAATTCTACATTAAATATTTATGGTGAATATGTAATTGTTAGTGGTCTCTGGTTTAAAAACGGAGATACAGAATATAAATCTGTTGTTCAGTTTAGAAAAGATTCTAAAACTTTTGCTAATCATTGTCGTTTTACAAATTCTACAATTTCATACTTTAATACAGAAACTCCACTAAAAGATCATTGGGTAGATATTTGGGGAAAAAACAACAGGGTAGACCATAATAACTTTACAGGTAAAACAAGTGAAGGAACTACATTAGTAGTTTGGTTAAAGGGAGAAGAACATATTGAAAATAACCACAGAATAGATAACAACCTATTTGGCCCAAGACCAGATTTAGGTAAAAATGGTGGTGAAACAATTAGAATTGGTACAAGTGCAAACTCTATGAAGTCTTCTAAAACAATAGTAGAAAGAAATATTTTTGCTAATTGTGATGGTGAAATTGAAATAGTATCTAACAAATCTTGCGACAATATTTTTAGAGATAATTTATTTGTAGAAAGTAAAGGAACTTTAACACTTAGACATGGTAATAATGCTTTGGTAGAAAGAAATGTGTTTTTAGGAAATGGTGTTTCTAAAACTGGAGGAATTAGAATTATTAATCAAGGTCATATTGTTAGAAATAATTATTTAATTGGTTTAACGGGAGATGGATATAGAGGCCCAATTGTAGTGATGAATGGTGTACCAAACTCACCTTTAAACAGGTATCATCAAGTTAAAAATGTAGACATTCAGAATAATACAATTATTAATTCTGGTCCAATTTCATTTGGAGAAGGTAAAGATGATGAAAAAACATTAGCACCCATTAACACCAATTTCTCAAACAACGTAATCTTCAATACTAAAGCAAGTAAAAACATTGTTTTTGTAGATAACGTATCAGGGATTTCTTTCAACAACAACTACATAGATTCTCCAAGCCCAGAAGCTTTAAAAGGTTTTTCTGCTACAAAAATAGATTGGAAAAAAATAGCTTCATTCCCTATTCCAACATCAAATAATACTGATCTTTTAGCTGTAAGTAAAAACAATAAAAGTTTCGAAAAAGACATTACAAATAGTGCTAGACAAATTTTTAATGCTGGTGCATTTAACTTAGATTCTAAAAAATTACCAAAAGCATTAAAATTAAGAGCTGGTCCTGGTTGGACTCCAAAAATTATTGCCCCAATAATTAAAGCAGAAGAAATTACTGTAGAACCAGGAATTGAAACTTTAAGAAAGGCTATTAGTAAAGCTGCTCCTGGATCTGTTTTAAATTTAAAAACTGGAGAATACATTTTTGAAAAAAGCATTAAAGTTGCTAAAAACATTACCATAAATGGAGATAAAGGTGGTGCTACTATATTAACAGCTCCAAAAAAACTAAAAAAACCATTTAGTTATTTTTTTAGAATTAATGAAGAGGTTTCTTTAAAAATTAATGATGCAATTATAGATGGAGAAAACTCTAACATAAAATACGCTGCAGTATCACCAGACAAACAACAAAGTGGTTTGTATAATTTTTATGCAAACAACATTACTTTTAAAAACTTTAAAAACAAAAACGGAGGTAGTATTTTTAAAGCATATAATGGTACAAAAGCAGATACTTTAAGTTTTAAAAACTCTAGATTCGAAAACAGTTATAGAGGATTAAATTTATCTTACGACAAAGATGTTATGGGATTCTTTAATGCAAACAATATTATAATCGATAATTCTGTTTTTATTGACATAGAAGAAAATGCTATTAATTATGTAAGAGCAACTCTTTCTCCAGAAATACCTGGAGGTAATTTAATCATCAAAAATTCTATTTTCAGTAACGTTTATAATGCTGAAAAAGGAAAAATTATTAGAACTGATGGAATTCATAAAGTAGAAATTACAAACTCGGTAATAGAAAATAGTTATAAAGTAAAAACAACAATTAGCTTAAAAGGTAAATCTAATATTATTTCTAATTGCTTAATACATAATAGCGGCTTTATTAAAGTAGGTGAAAATGCAAAAAAAGAAAATATTTTATACAAAAGCGCTAAATGGGAAGACAAACAACTCTTTATTCCAAGTAATAAATCTCCATTATTAAAAGAGCAAAATGGTATTGCAACTATTGGCCTAAAACAATAAACATAAAGTATGAAAAGTAGATTTTTTCTTTTAATACTATTTACATCTATTTCTAATATTGTTAATAGTCAGGTTGTTTTAAATGCAGATGGAACTACAGATACATATAGTTTAATAAATACTGTTTTAGCAAACCCAAATAGAAATGTTGTTGAGGTTCCTGATTGTAATCACGAAATTTTTGGAGATCATATTACACAAGAATATGACAATGATTTGAAAAAAAATGTCTTTTTATTTCATATTCATGTTACACCAGATAACGATCGCTGTAAAAAATTTGATAGACAACGTAATGAAATTAAAACCTATAAAGATTCTCCAGAAAACTTAAAAGCAACTATAGGAGAAACAGTAGCTTACAAATGGAAGTTTAAATTACCTAAAAACTTTAAACCATCCTCTAGTTTTACACATATACATCAAATAAAAGCTGTAGGAGGACCTTATGCTTCAATACCAATGATATCATTAACTTTAAGAAAAGGGAATCCTGATAAATTAGAATTAAGATATACACCAACTAAAAGTCAAAAAACATTAGATAAAGTAAACTTAGATTTACTAAAAGGAAATTGGATTGAAGTTACAGAAGTTATTAAATTTGATAACTCAGGAAGCTATTCTATAGAAATAAAAAATGTAGAAAACGAAAAAATTTTATTTAGCTATAAAAATAGTCCTTTAGACACTTGGCAAGATGGGGCTGACTTTGCCAGACCAAAATGGGGAATATACAGAAGCTTAAAAAACAAACAAGATTTGCAAGATGAAATTTTAAAATATGCTAATTTCAGTATTGAAGAAATAAAAGATGTTGTACCTGTTGATGTTTTAAAAGCAAAAGCAGAAAGAATATTATTAATGTCTAATTCATCTAATGAAATAGTTTTTAATAATTCTGGCAAATACGATGCAATAGAATTATTTGATAACTCAGGTAGAAAAATTTCTATTGAAAAAAGAATAAATAAAAACAAATTAAACGTTTCAGGTTTTTCTAAAGGCTTGTATTTTATTGTATTTAAAAAAGACACATTGGTTAACAAAGTTCTTAAATGCTATGTTAAATAAGTAAAATCAACTTAAAAAAAAATAAAAAACTTAAAATCAACTGATTAATTTTTAAAAATAGCTATTATGTTTTAGATTAATCAATCTAAAATTTTTACACCTCAAATTAAGTACATATCTTTGGTAAACCAAATTGGTTTACCAATTTTTATTTAAAAAATATTACATTAATTATTTATATAACGTTTTATGAAAAAATCATTATTAATCATTAGTCTATTTTTATCACTAATTTCTTGTAATGAGAAATCTACAAATAGCATTTTAGTTAGCACTAATACAGAAATTCAAGATGCAATAAAAAATGCAAAAGCAGGTGATGATATTACTATAAAAAATGGAACCTACACAGATTTAGAAATTAAATTTAAAGCAGAAGGAGCAGAAAACAATCCTATCACTTTAAGAGCAGAAACTCCAGGAAAAGTTTTTATAGAAGGTGTATCTAGTTTAGAAATAAGTGGAAATTATTTAGAAGTAAACGGCTTATTTTTTAGAAATGGTCATTCACCTAAAACAAATGTAATTGCTTTTAGAACAAGTAAAAAAGAAGTTGCTAATCATAGTAAAGTTACAAATTGTGTAATTTTAGACTTTAACAATCTTCAAAGAGATCAAGACAATCTATGGGTACAGTTTTATGGTAAACACAATGAATTGAGCAACTGTTATATTGCTGGTAAAACTAATGGAGGACCAACTGTTAGAGTAGATTTAAAAGGAAACCAAAGCATAAGAAATTATCATAAAATAATAAATAATCATTTCGGACCAAGACCAAGAAAAGGTGGTGCAAGAGGAGAAACTATACAACTAGGTAGTAGTTTTACTTCTATGTCTCCAAGTAATACAACTATTGCAAACAACTTATTTGAAGAATGTAATGGTGAGGTAGAAATTATTTCTAGTAAAACCAATTTTAACATCATAAAAAATAACGTTTTTTACAAAAGTGAAGGTTCTGTAGTTACAAGACATGGTAATTACGTAACTGTAGATGGTAATTATTTTATTGGTGATGGCGTTAATGAACAATTTGGTGGAATTAGAATTATTAACACTGGCCACTGGGTAATTAATAATCTTTTTTATAAAATAAAAGGTAAAAACTTTAGAAGCCCTATAGCAGTAATGAACGGAATTCCAAAGTCACCTTTAAACAGATATAACCAAGTTACAGATGTAGTAATTGCTTATAATACATTTGTAGATTCAGACTCACCATTTCAATTTGGAGTTGGGCAAAATTTAGCTCAAAAAGATGTATTGCCTAAATCAGAAATTCGTTCTGCAAGAGCCTTAAGAACAGAAGTTGTTAATAATGTTATTTACAATTCTAAAGGAGATGCAAACCCTATTATTGAGCATGATAAAGCTGATGGTGTAACTTTTAAAAGCAATGTTATAGATAATAATGGTATAGAAATTAAAAATGCACATGGTTTAATTTCTAAAGACTTAAAAGTAACTAATGTGGGTACAGATATTTCTTTACCTACAACTGGTTTTGGAGATGTAGAAGTGTACTCTGGTTTCGATTTTGAAACGATTACTGCAGACTTATTAGGAAACTCTAGAAGTAAATCTAATCAAATTGGAGCAATTTTAAATACAGATAACATTCAGTTAGATTTATTAGATAAAACAAAATATGGGGCAGATTGGTACTCTAATGTTATTGAAACCGTTAAAGCTACAACTCATACCGTAAATAATAGCTCAGAATTAGTTACTAAATTAAGTAACGCAAAAAGTGGAGATATTATTGAGCTAAATGATGGTACTTTCTCAATTTCAGAATCTTTAGTTATTAACAAAACAATTACAATTATAGCTAAAGGAAATGCTGAAATTCTATATTCTGGAGCAGCTAAAACTCCTGCCATTGCATTACATCCTTATGGAAAATTAACTTTAAACAACATTTCTTTAAAAGGTACAAATACGCAATATGCTTTTGCTAGCTTAAAAGAAAATATGTCTAATCATTTTGGTTTAGAAGTTTTAAATTCTAAAATCAGTAACTTTAATTATGCCTTAAAAGTATACAAACAATCATTCTCAGAAGAAGTTACTTTTACAAATACTTCTATTTCTAATTGTGAAAACGGTATTGAATTATCTGAAGAAACAAATGATAGAGGAGATTATAACACAGAGTTTTTAACTATTGATAACTGTCATTTTAATAACGTAAAACAAAATGTTATAGATTATTATAGAGGCGGTTATGATGAGTCTACAATTGGAGGAAATTTATTAGTACAAAACTCTACTTTTACAAATTGCGGTAGTAAAGAAAAAAACAAAATGTTACTAAATCATAGAGGTATTGTAAACGTAAACATTACTAAAAATGTATTTAAAAATAACAAAGTAGATTATGTTTCTATTTTATGGGGAGCAAAAAAC
>NZ_JBDVJE010000009.1:0-6611 GCF_039939415.1 Polaribacter sp. | reverse complement strand
CTTTCTTGTCCTGCTAAAGACTTTGTTCTTTGTCTTTCTAACCACTTTTCACGAGCAGCTTCATCCCATTCAGCATCTACCTCTGCATAATGGGTATCCATAGATTTTAACCAATCTAAAAGCTGTATTTCCATTTGTTTCGCTATTTCTGGATTATTTTTTGCAACATCAGTACGCTCACCTAAATCAGTCTCTAAATTGTATAATTCAGCATTCAAATTTTCCCAATAATAAATCAATTTCCATTTTCCTTTTCTAATTATAGAACTTGGTTCTCCTCCTTGATTTCCATAATGAGGATAATGCCAATACAATGGTCTTTCATCAATACTTTCACCTAATAAAAGAGGTTTTAAACTAACACCATCCTTATGCGCTTCTGGTTTTAATGGCAAACCTGATAAATCTAACAGTGTTGGAAATAAATTTGTACCTGAAACAGGAACATCAATACTTCCTCCGTTTTGTTTGATCCAAGGAACATCTATAAAATATGGAATTCTAATACCACCTTCCCATTGATACCCTTTTCCTCCTCTTAAAGTCAATTGATTGGTAGAAAAATTATCACCAGAAGTAACACCTCCATTATCCGAAGTAAAAACAACAATTGTATTTTTATCTAAATTTAAGTCTCTTAGGGTTTTCATTACAGTTCCAATTGCCTCATCTACATGTTCTATTAAACCAGCATAAACTGGATTGTCTTGATATTTTCTAGCAGGTAATACACGTTCCATTTCAAAACCTTTTTCGTGGATTCCCATTTTTTCTGCTTTGTTACGATACTTTGTCCATTTTTCTTTGGTTGTCTGAATACCTCCATGAACTGCATAAAAAGAAAGGTAAGCAAGAAAATGACCATCTTTATTTTTTGTGATAAACTTACTTGTTTGGTTTGCCAAAATCATAGACAAATTCTTTCCTTTTTCTTCTGGTAAATTCGGTAAATTCGGATTTTTAAATGGAGAAAAGTACCCTCCACTTGGACCTCCAGCATGATTTCCTCCTATATTAACATCAAAACCATGATCTGTAGGTAATGATCCTTGTTCTTTACCCCCTAAATGCCATTTACCTGCAAAAAAAGTTGCATATCCATTTTCTTTAAAAGCTTCTGCTAATGTAATTGTACTCGTGTCTAAATGATCTCTATATTCTGGTGGTAACAACTTGGTATAACGTTTACGCTCTTTCCAAGCTTGCCCACTATTTCTTTTCCCTTCAAACTGTGTAATTCCATGTCTTGCAGGATATTGCCCAGTCATTAAACTTGCTCTAGACGGACTACAAACCGTACAAGCTGCGTATCCGTCTGTAAAAACAGTACCAGCTTTTGCAATTTTGTCGATGTTTGGAGTTTCGTAATACTTACTCCCCATAATACTTAAATCGGAGTAACCTAAATCATCAACCAAAATAAATAAAACATTAGGTTTTTGAGGAACTTCTACTTTTTTGTCATCATTTTTACAAGATGAAAACAAAAATAATACTGCAATCATTGAAATTATATTTTTCATATCTCTAATTTAATTCTGGTCTAATCCACATACAATGTCCACCTCCTGGTGCCATCATAGCTTTTATAATATCTCCTTTTTTAACGTATCCTTTTCTTATTTGATAAGCCTCTGGATTTTTCATACCATGAGTATCTTTTGTGTCTTCGTAATAGGTAACTGTATAATTTTGTCCTTCGATTAAGAAGTCTAAATTTATGTCTAAAGCCGCCCCCTTTTTACTAGCAACAGAACCAATAAACCATTCTTCACCAAATCTTCTTGCTGTAGAAATATGATCATCAATTTTGCTACTTAAAACGTTACTTTCGTTCCACTTACCAACTGGTATTTTCTGAATAAATTCGAAAAGATCTGATTTCTTTTGATATGATTCAGGTGCATCAGGAAGACAAACCAATCCACTATAAATTATTAAAGTTCTTGCTGCTTCTGAAACTACAGTAGAGAAATACGTGTTCTTCTTTTTTGGGCCTTTTAGTCTATCACCTTTATTGATACCAATTAAATCAAAATTCCCATTATTCATATCTAAAGGACCTTGAATAGCATTAATCAATGCCATTTTAATAAAAGTTTCTGGTGTAAATGCTTTTCTTGAATCTTGTTGTGCATGACAATATTCTCTAGTAATAGCATTTGGCAATGTTCTTTCAATTCCTGTAAAAGGAACTGGAGAATCATGGAAATCTACTAATAAATGGTTTTTAGCACTTTGCTGGATTGCATCGCTTGTAAAAGAAACGTTATTACCCATAAAACCATATTTGATACCACTCATACCTAAAGACTCGAAATAAGAAAACAATTCATCATCGCCGTAACGACCTTTATGATTATCGTAATAAAGTATCAACTTAACTCCTTTAGTTTTTGCATATTTAGATACCTTTTTAAGATCTAATTTATCTGTTAGTGTAAAATGACCCTTTGTTACTTTTGTGTACCAATGTGCATCAATTAAAAAATATTCAATTCCTTTTTTCTTAGCAAAATCAATAAATCTGATATAACTTTCTGTGTCAACTCCGTAAGTAAATCCATCTGCTGTTTTATAACCATGAACTCTCCAATCCCAAAGTGCTTTTCCTGGTTGAATCCAAGAAGTATCTTTTATTTTATTAGGAGTTGCTAAATTAAGAGGAACAGAATTAGTAACTAAATCACCTATTTTTTCTTCAAGTAATATAACTCGCCAAGGTGTTGTTACTTTTTCGCCTTTTAGTTTTGTTTTGTTTGTAGCAGCAAGTACCTTTTTATCTTTATTAAACTTAAATTTTATGGTTCCAAATTCTGGCGCCACATATAAATCTGATTCTAATATTGACAAATAAGAATTATCAGAATTTTTAACCACCAAAGGCGTCATTAATCTTGGTTGCTTTTTAACTTTCGTTAATTTATCCATAGAAATTGGTCCTAAAGGAGGATTTTCTCCATTTGGTGAATACAATTCATTCGTATTGCTTAAATTATATTCACAATAAAAAGTTGCTTCTGCACCTTCTTTAAATCCTTCTATTTCATATCTAAAACCAACTCCTTTATTAAAAACACGTACGTATAACTTGGCTTTTACTTCTTCTAATAAAACATCTAAAACAAGCTCATTATACTGGTTTTTAATCTCACTAAACTGCCCCCAAACGGGTTTCCAAGTTTTATTTTCTGAATTTAAAGTTGTCTTAGTAATTTCTGTTTTAACATTTGGTAAAATTGATATTACGGAAGTATCTACAATTAGTTTTTCTTGCCTAAATAATTGATATACTAAATTACCTTCTACTTCCTCTATTGTTATATGAACTGAAGCGTCTGGAGATTCAACTTGTTTCAATTTTCCTTTTTTGACGCAAGCGTTTACAATTACTACAAGTAAGAGTAAAAATGAAAATAGAGTAATCTTTGTTTTTATTTTCAACTTCATTTAATTAACAATCATTTTTATTTGCTGCCAACCTTCCATACCTTCATTTGTTTGATTAGCTCCTTGAGTACTTCTTCCTTCTAAAATAATTTTCTTTAAAGCCGCTTTTAGTTCTGCTGCTTTTTTAGGATTGCTGGCAATTAAATTTTTAGTTTCTGCAACATCTTCTTTAATATTGAATAATTGCATTTCTGGTAAATCTAATTTTTTCTTTTTTATTTCTTGAGGTTTTGGATAACTCCAACCACCAGATCCTTGAGTAATACACAATTTAAAATCTCCGTGTTTTATTGCAAATGAACCATCTATTGAGTGATAAATTATATATTCTCTTATCTCTTTTGTCTTTTTATCGGTCAATAATGGCAACATGCTGTAACTATCTTCACCTTCGGTATCTTTAATTTTATAACCAGTAATATCTGCACAGGTTGCAAAAAAGTCTGTAGTACTAATTGTTTTATTAGAACTTATATTTTTTAATGCTTGTTTAGGCCATTCTACAATAAATGGCACATGATGTCCTCCTTCATAAATATCTGCTTTCATACCTCTAAAAACGTAACTAGGATCGTGCTTAAACTTTTCTAATTCTTTAAAATCTGCTTTTGGTGAACAACCATTATCACTTGTAAAAACTAACAATGTATTTTCTGAAATTCCTATTGCTTTTAGTTTTTTTCTAATTTGACCAACCACATCATCTACTTGCATAACAAAATCGCCATATTCATTTGTTTTACTTTTACCTAAAAATTCATCCGAAGGTAAAATAGGTGTATGAGGAGCTGGTAAGGGAAGATATAAAAAGAAAGGTTTGTCATCATTTGCATTATCACCTATATAATTAATGGCTCTATCTGTTAAATCTTGTAGCACAGTTTGGTGCACAAAATCATCTGATGTTGGGCCTTTTCTCCACACACCTTTAGAATCTTTATTTTGTGTTGTTTTTGTAGGTACCATTGTTGGCATATCATTTTCTACATATACATAAGGAGGCATATCTAAAGAACCACAAAAACCAAAAGAATAATCAAAACCATGTGTAGATGGTCCGTTTTTAATAGGTTGTGTATAATCTACATCCTGAATTGTATGTAAATTATTTATGGTTTGTTTTTGTTCTCCATTAAAAACCCAATCCCAACCCATATGCCATTTACCAATAAAGGCAGTTTTATAGCCTTGATTTTTTAATATGTCTGCAACCGTAGTTCTGTTTGGGGTAATTAACGATTTTGAATACCCCCCTAACACATCACTTTTTAAACGACTTCTCCAATTATAGCGACCTGTTAAAATACCATATCTTGTTGGTGTGCAAACTGCAGAAGTAGTATGTGCATCCGTAAACATTATTCCATTAGACGCCATATTATCTAAATTAATGGTAGGTATTTTACTTTCTGGATTAAAGCTTTTTATATCTCCATAACCTAAATCATCTGCTAATATGTAAATAATATTAGGAGCTAGATTTTTTGCTACCTTGTTATTATCACTTACCTGCTTAATAGTATTACAAGAAGCTACAATTATTATAATTAATAAAAAAAAAACTTTTTTCATTTTGTTAAATTTAATCTGTTTTAATATTTCTATGAGGTAATTTGCTAAAAAGACTTTTACCATTTGTATTTACAAAAGCTTTTAGTGCGTATTTTGATTTTTTGTTTAATTTAGAATTGGGTATAAACACTTCAAAAGTATTTGTTTTTTTTGATAAATTTCTTCCTTCAATTTTATTTTCCTCAACCGTTAAATAAGATATATTTTCTATTTTAACTCCATAAGAATATTCGCCGTCTAATAAAATATTCTTAAACTTCACTTTTAATAAGTAACCCTTTTTTTGTTTTTCAATTTTCTTTATTTTAATTGAATACTCATCACTTGAGTTAAATAAAGTTGCTGTATTAGGATAAAAATTACTTTCACCCACAGACGTTTCTGCTTTTACAGTATAAAAATAAATTACATCTTGTTTTGCTGAAGTATCTTTAAAAAATGGTTTTTTAATTCCACTTGCTATTTTAGCATATTTATGGAGTTCTAAACCTCTATAAATAGTATAAGTTGTTTCTGGTAAAATTGAATCTTGTTCAATCCATTTTACAGAGACACTTCCGTCTGGTTGTCTTATTGCTGATACATTTTTTGGGCTAAAAGGAACTTTTTTAGACAAGCTAACCGTTTTTGTGTTTGAAAAATCTCCCAATCCAATTCCGTTATAAGCCACCACAGAAAAAACATAAGGCACATTGTAATCTAATCCTTTTAATCTGTAACCAAAAACATTATTAGTTTCAACTAGGTTTTCTTTACCTGTATTTTTATTAAGGTATTTAATTTTATATCCCTTAGCATTTGCAACACTTTTCCAGAAAATAGTAGCTGTATTATTTCTTCTTGAAATTTTAAATATTTCGGGTCTTTTAGGAGCGCTATTTGTTATAATCATTTGATTAGAAAACTCACTTACTCCTTCTTTATTTTCAGCACTCATTTTAAAATTATAAGCGACTCCTT
The DNA here is from genome assembly GCF_039939415.1 of Polaribacter sp. Taxonomy (GTDB): domain Bacteria; phylum Bacteroidota; class Bacteroidia; order Flavobacteriales; family Flavobacteriaceae; genus Polaribacter. The sequence goes on along the minus strand of NZ_JBDVJE010000009.1, from coordinate 629 downwards.
TTTTCAGGTTATTAATCTCTATTGATGTTTCTTTTGCGCTAACTTTAATTTGTTTTATAACATCACTTGAAACTTCATTATAATTGATAATATATTTTTTCACATTTTCAATTGGTCCCCAAGTTAGTTTAATACCTTCTTGATTTACTTCCCCTTTATAAATTGTTGGATTTGCAGGTTTTGTAACCAATTTAGATTTCCATTTAGCTACTGATACACTAAATGATGGAATATTAATTTTTCCTTTCTTAAAAGTTACGTTCTTAATTTCTGTATTTTTAACCTTAATAGAATCTGCTGATATATAATTTACTTCAATTTTTTTGTTAAGCTGATGACCATCGATTTTTATATCAAAGTCTTTTGATTCTTTTGTTCTATTGGTAAAAACTAAATAATCATAACCATTAATACCTCTATAAGCTTGTGTATAAAAACCAGTTTCAATAGCTTTTTTTAAACCTGGAGCTTTAAATCCGTTTGTAACATTTGAATCAAAAATAAAATCTGAATGATTGGTTACATCATGATAAATTTCATAGGCTTTCCCTTCGAGTGTTTTATTGATTCCTGTTAAAATACTATCTGTATTCAACTTTGTTCCGTTTTTAAAAGCTTCCTCAATTTGA
>NZ_JBDVJE010000008.1:0-21223 GCF_039939415.1 Polaribacter sp. | reverse complement strand
TTACACTTCAACCAGGAATTGTAAGAGATTCTTTAAATGTGTACTTAAAACCTTATGGATTGTTTTTTGGTCCAAATACATCAACCTCTAACAGATGTATGATTGGTGGAATGGTGGGTAATAATTCTTCTGGAAGTACATCTATAAAATACGGAGTTACAAGAGATAAAGTAATTTCTATAGATGCTATTTTAAGTGATGGTAGCAAAGCAACTTTCAACGAAATTTCATCAGAAGAATTCATCAAAAAAACAAAAGAAAATACGCAAGAAGGAAAAATTTATAAAACTATTTTTGACGAACTTTCTTCTGTAGATAATCAACAAGAAATTAAAAAAGAATTTCCAAAAGCAACCATACATAGAAGATGTACTGGTTATGCTGTAGATGAATTTTTAACTTCAGATTTATTTGGAGGAACAGAACCCACAATAAATGTTGCAAAACTACTTTCTGGAAGTGAAGGAACTTTGGCATTTTCTACTGCTATTACTTTACAATTAGATAATGTTGCTCCAAAAGAAAGTATTATGGTTTGTACTCATTTTAAAAGTATAAACGAAAGTTTAAAAGCGACTTTAATTTCTATGAACCACAATTTATATAATTGTGAGTTAATGGATAAAACCATTTTAGATTGTACTAAAAATCACCCAGATTTAGCTAAAAATCGTTTCTTTTTACAAGGAGATCCTGAAGCTGTTTTAATGCTTGAGGTTTCTGCTGCAACCATAGAACAAGCAGAAATTTATGCAGATAATTTAATTGCAGATTTAGAGAAAAACAACTTTGGGTATCATCATCCAAAAGTGTATGGAAAAGATATTGCAAAAGTGCATTATTTACGTAAAGCTGGTTTAGGTGCTTTGGCAAATATTGTTGGAGATAAAAAAGCGGTTGCTTGTATAGAAGATACTGCTGTGGCTTTAGAAGATCTTCCAAATTATATAGAAGAATTTACTAAAATAATGGCAAAATACAAGCAAAATGCTGTGTATTATGCACATGCAGGAGCTGGTGAATTACATTTACGTCCTATTTTAAATATCAAGAAAAAAGAAGATGTAGTTTTATTTAGAAAAATTACAACAGAAACTGCAGAATTAGTAAAAAAATATAATGGTTCTTTTTCTGGAGAACATGGAGATGGAATTGTACGTGCAGAATTTATTCCGTTAATGATTGGTGATAAAAATTATCAACTTTTAAGAAGAATTAAAAAAGCTTTTGATCCAAATAACGTTTTTAATCAAGGAAAAATAACAGATGCTTTTCCTATGGATGAGAGCTTACGTTATGAAGTTGATAGAGAAGAACCTGTTATTAAAACCATTCAAGATTTTTCTGAAAGTGAAGGGATTTTAAAACTTGCAGAAAAATGTAATGGTTCTGGAGATTGTAGAAAACCAGTAGAAGCTGGTGGAACATTATGCCCAAGTTACAGAGCTACAAAAGATGAAAAAGATACCACAAGAGCAAGAGCAAATACATTACGTGATGTTTTAACAAATAACACAGCTGCAAATAAATTTGACTCTAAAGAATTAAAACAAGTTTTAGATCTTTGTTTAAGCTGTAAAGCTTGTGCTACAGAATGCCCTAGTAATGTAGATATTGCTAGTTTAAAGGCAGAGTTTTTATACCAATATCAAGAAACAAACGGTTATTCATTTAGAAGTAAACTATTTGCTAATAATGCAAAATATAATAAGTTAGGAAGTATTTTTCCTTCATTGACAAACTATATAACCAATACCAACTTTTCTAAAAAAATGTTAGGTGTTGCAGTTGAAAGAACTGTACCAAAATTAGCAAAACAAACATTAAGTAGCTGGTTAAAAAAACATCAAACTAAAACATCTAAAAAAGTAGTTTATTTATTTAATGATGAATTTACCAACTTTTATGATGCTGAAATTGGAAAAGACGCAGTTTTACTTTTAGAAAAATTAGGTTATGAACCTAAAAACATTGCTCATAATGAAAGTGGTAGAAGCCATATTTCTAAAGGTTTTTTAAAAGAAGCAAAAGCAATTAGTAACCATAACGTTGCAATATTTAAAGATTTAATTACAGATGAAACTCCTTTAGTTGGAATAGAACCTTCAGCAATTTTAACTTTTAGAGACGAATACAAAAGATTAGCAGACGATAAAACATCCGCAGAAAAAATAGCAAAAAACAGTTTTACTTTTGAAGAATTTATAGCTAAAGAAATCGAGAAAGAAAATATAGACAAAAGTTTTTTTACCAAAGAAGCTAAAACTTTAAAAGTACATGGTCATTGTCATCAAAAGGCATTATCGGGTACTTTTTCTAGTTTTCAAATGTTGAATTTACCAGAGAATTATGCTGTAACTATTATGAATACAGGTTGTTGTGGAATGGCAGGTTCTTTTGGTTATGAAAAAGAACATTATAAAGTTTCTATGCAAGTTGGTGAAGATACACTTTTTCCTAAGGTTAGAAACTGTAGTGAAGACACAGAAATTGCAGCAGCAGGAACAAGTTGTAGACATCAAATTTATGATGGAACAAAACGTGTTGCAAAACACCCTATTACTATTCTTAAAGAAGCATTAATTTAGCAGCTATGAGCAAAAAAAGTAAATTTATCGCTGATAATAATCGTTATGAAAAAATAAATTACAGAAGAACAGGAAACAGCGGTTTGTTATTACCTGAAATTTCTTTGGGTTTATGGCATAATTTTGGTGAAAATGACAACTTTAAAAATGCTAGAAATTTACTTAAATGTGCTTTTGATAATGGAATAACTCATTTTGATTTAGCAAACAATTATGGGCCACCTTATGGTGCTGCAGAAACTACTTTTGGAAAAATATTAAGCAAAGATTTTAAAAAATATAGAGATGAATTAATAATATCATCGAAAGCCGGTTATGATATGTGGGAAGGTCCTTATGGAAATTTTGGTTCAAAGAAATATTTAATTTCTAGTTTAGATCAAAGTTTACAAAGAATGAAACTTGATTATGTTGACATTTTTTATCATCACAGACCAGATGAAAATACGCCTTTAGAAGAAACAATGGGAGCTTTAGATTTAATAGTAAAACAAGGTAAAGCACTCTATATTGGATTGTCTAATTACAAACCTGAAAGAGCAAAAAAAGCATTTAAAATATTAAATGAGTTAGGAACTCCTTGTTTAATTCATCAACCAAGATATAATATGTTTGATAGATGGATTGAAGATGGATTATTAGATTTATTAGGAAAAGAAAAAGTTGGAGCAATTTGTTTTTCTCCTTTAGCACAAGGAATGTTAACTGATAAATACATCAATGGTTTACCAAAAGATTCTAGAGCTGTAAAAGATGGTCGTTATTTAAAAACGGATAAAGTTTTAGAAATGCTACCAAAAATTAAAGCTTTAAATGAAATTGCCAAAAACAGAAATCAGAATTTAGCACAAATGGCAATTTCTTGGATTTTAAGAGACAAAAGAGTTACTTCTGTTTTAATTGGTGCAAGTAAAACAGAACAAATTACAGATAGTATTAAAGCAACTGAAAACACTATTTTTTCTGAGGATGAATTAACAAAAATCAACTCTATATTAAAATAAAACTCTTTTTATATAACTTAATTTTTTATTTCTTTTCTATTACTCCTTCTTCTGCTAATAATGCAAAAAATTTATTTAAATTAGGTAAAATTACAATTCTAATTCTTCTGTTTTTTGCTCTGTTTTCTTTTGTTGTATTTGGGTACAAAGGCATCGTATCTCCTCTAGATGAGGCAATTAATCTGCTACCATCTATACCAAATTTATTTTGTAAAAGTCTTACCATAGAAGTAGCTCTTTTTGCACTTAAATCCCAATTATCTTCTACACTTTCTGTCTTATTAGTAATTTTATTAGTATCTGAATGTCCTTCAATCATAACATCCATACTTGGTTCAGATTCTATTATATCTGCTAATTTTGTAATTAATTTTAATGCACTCTTTTTAAGTTTATAACTACCTGAATTAAATAACAATTTCTCAGAAACAGTAATCATAACCACAGTTTGATCGATATCTATATCAATATCTTCAGAATTTTTAAATTCTGCTTTACCTAATGTTTTTCTTACAACATTGTATGAGACTGCCAAATTTATTGAATCTTTTAATGTTTTTGCTGTAGCTAATTTTTCTGGAGAAATTTTAGACAATGTTTTATTCATCATTGCTCTAATGTCTTTTGAAATAGCAACTTTACCATTAATCATGTCTAATTTTAAGGCATTTTCTTTTTCTAAAGTTACATTATCTCCTTTTAAAGAATTAATTTTATCATTATATAATTTTACTCTTTTATCAATTTTAGCAAACTTAAGCTTTAAACTATTTAAGCTTGTTTTGGTGTCTGTATATTTAGTTTCTAATTCTGCGTATTTTTTTTTTGAAACACAAGATGTTACAGTTAAAACCAATATTGATATTGATAATGATAAGATAATTTTTTTCATGCTAATTTTAGTTGGTTATTTATAGCTTTAAATATAATTATAATTTAATATTAATGTATTAAATGATTAGAATTTTTATAAAAAACTTATTCTTAGCATACTAAAACAAAAATAGTCCTTCAAATTAAAAAATTGAAGGACTATTATTTATAAAATAAATTCTCTTATTTTAAACTAGCTAAACTACTTTTAATCGTTTCTATTTTAGCCATAGTATCTGCTTCTTTTTTACGTTCTAAAGCAATTACTTGTTCTGGTGCATTTGCAACAAAACGTTCATTAGATAGTTTTTTATTGATACCAAACAAGAAACCTTCTGCTCTTTTCAATTCGCCTTCTAATTTCTTAATTTCTGCTTCTACATCAATATTTTCAATAGAAATTGGCACAAAATATTCGTTAGATTTTACTCTAAATGATGCTCCATCTACTTTCTCTGAAACATAATTTATAGTTGCAGTATTTGTTAATTTTTGAATTACTGCATCAAAATCTTTTGAACTATTTTCACTATCAATAACAAATAACTCAACTGCATCTTTAAAAGAAATGTTTTTATCCTTTCTAATTGTTCTAATACCAGATACAACATCAGTAGCAAATTCAAACTCAGAAATAATAGTTGAATCAAAATCTTTAATTGTAGGGTATTTTGCTATTACTAAAGCCTCTTCAGTTGTTCTTTCTGTAATAAATTGCCAAATTTCTTCCGTTAAAAATGGCATAAACGGATGCAATATTTTTAAATTGTTTTCTAAAACCTCAATAATTGCATCAAAAGTTACTTTATCTATTGGTTGTTGATACGCTGGTTTAACAATCTCTAATAACCAAGAAGAAAAATCATCATTGATTAATTTATAAATTGCCATTAAAGCATCCGACAAACGGTATTTAGAAAAGTGATCTTCTATTTCTGCCAACGTTTTTTGAAACTTAGCTTCGTACCAAGTTAAACCAACTTTAGAGGTTACTGGTTGTGGTAAACTAGCATCTACCTCCCAACCTTTTATCAAACGGAAAGCATTCCAAATTTTATTTGCAAATCCTTTTCCTTGCTGACATAAATCTTCATCAAACATTAAATCGTTACCAGCAGCAGAGCTTAATAAAAGTCCTACTCTTACTCCATCTGCTCCATAATCATCAATTAATTTTAAAGCATCTGGTGAATTTCCTAAAGATTTAGACATTTTTCGTCTTTGCTTATCTCTAACCAATCCTGTTAGATATACATTTTCGAAAGGTTTTTCGTCTTTATATTCATATCCTGCAACAATCATTCTAGCCACCCAGAAAAATAAAATATCTGGACCAGTAACTAAATCGTTTGTTGGATAATAATATTTAATTTCTTCGTTTTCTGGATTTCTAATTCCGTCGAAAACAGACATTGGCCACAACCAAGAAGAAAACCAAGTATCTAGTGCATCTTCATCTTGAGTTAAATCTTCTATTTTAAGAGATTTCTCCATTTCAGTCGAAATGACAGCTAATTTATTTTTCGCTAATTTATAAGCCTCTTCCCTATTTTCTGCAACCACAAAGTCTTCTTTACCATCACCATAGAAAAATGCAGGAATTTGTTGTCCCCACCAAAGCTGACGAGAAATGTTCCAATCTCTCACATTTTCCATCCAATGACGGTATGTGTTTTCGAATTTCTTAGGATATAAATTGATGTCAGTATCATCTCCTAAAACCGCTTTAATTGCAGGTTTAGCCAATTCTTCCATCTTTAAAAACCATTGATCTGATAATCTAGGTTCTATCACTGCTTTTGTTCTTTCTGATGTACCTACTTTATTGGTATGCACTTCAGTTTTTACTAAAACACCTTTTTCTTCTAATTCTTTAGCGATTTCTTTACGAACCACAAAACGGTCTTTGCCTTGATAATGCAATCCAAAAGAATTTAAAGAAGCATCTTCATTAAAAATATCTATTACTTCTAACTGGTGTTTATCACCTAAATTCTTATCATTTTCATCATGAGCAGGCGTTACTTTTAAACAACCTGTACCAAATTCTAAATCAACATATTCATCTTCAATAATAGGAATTACTCTATTACATAAAGGAACAATTGCTTTCTTTCCTTTTAAATGCGTAAAACGTTCGTCATTTGGGTTGATACAAATTGCAGTATCTCCAAAAATAGTTTCAGGACGCGTTGTTGCAATGGTTAATGTATCATTAGAATTTTCTATTTTATACTCTAAATAATACAAACTTCCTTGTCTTTCTTCGTGAATTACTTCTTCGTCAGAAAGTGTTGTTTTTGCTTCTGGATCCCAGTTTACCATTCTGTATCCTCTATAAATTAAACCTTTGTTATATAAATCAACAAAAACTTTAATTACAGATTCAGACATTTCTGGATCCATTGTAAAGGCTGTTCTTTCCCAATCGCAAGAAGCTCCTAACTTTTTTAATTGTTCTAAAATAATTCCACCATATTCATCTTTCCAATCGAAAGCATGTTGTAAAAATTCTTCACGTGTTAAATCGCTTTTGCTAATTCCTTGTTCTTTTAACTTGGCAACTACTTTTGCTTCTGTTGCAATAGATGCGTGGTCTGTTCCAGGAACCCAACAAGCATTTTTACCTAACAAACGTGCACGTCTAATTAAAACATCTTGTATGGTATTGTTTAACATATGCCCCATGTGTAAAACTCCGGTTACGTTTGGTGGCGGAATTACAATTGTATATGGCTCTCTTTCATCTGGTGTTGAATGAAAATAGTTGTTTTTCATCCAGTAATCGTACCATTTATCTTCTACTTTACTTGCATCATATTTAGATGGAATTGTCATACTTTGGTATCCTTTTTGATATATAGTTTGCAAAAATACAATTAACTATTTTGTAGAAAAAATTAGTAGTTGATTTTTTAGTACAAAATATTAATCTTAATTTTACAGTATAAATATTTAATTATGAAAACTTTCGGAACATTATTAATTGTGTTTTTTATCTCTTTATCAATAAATGCACAAGAATTTAAATTTGAAAAAGAAACCATTAATTATGGAAAAATTGAAAAAGCATCTAATGGAGAACGAGTTTTTGTTTTTACAAATATTGGTGATCAACCGTTAATTATTAAAAAAATTCAATCTTCTTGTGGTTGTACAGTGCCCAAAAAACCCGAAAAACCTGTGATGCCAGGAGAGAAAGGAGAAATAAAAGTTTCTTATGATACTAGAAGAGTTGGTGGTTTTTCTAAAGCAATTACTATTTATTCGAATGCAAAAACTCCAAGAAAAATGTTAAAAATTAAAGGTTTTGTTGTTAAAGGAATTTCTTTAGAAAAAGAAAAAAGTGAATTTTCTGGAAGTTAGTCTACACACTTTTATGTAATCTGAATTCAAATTTCATTTTTACATTGTTTCTTTTTATTACCATTTTAATTTTCTTTTTATCTCTTTCTTGGAATTTTTGAATAATTTCTCCTATTTGAAATTGATGAACAGCTTTACCATTTATACTAATAATCACATCATCTTTTAATAAGCCTGCATTATATGCTGGAGAGTTTTTTATAACATTTAGAATTTTATATGAAGGTTTAAAATTAAATGAATAACTCTTCACAAGAGAAACTGAATGCTTTTCGTTTAATTTTTGGTTAAAAGTATTTTCTATATTTCTTATTGCTGCTTCTTTTACTAGTTCTTCTCCGTTATAAACTATATCTAACCCACTCATATTGTAATTAAAACCAGAGGTAAAAGAACCATTCTTTTTAAACGTAAATTTATTATTTGGGTAGTCTATCCAAACCTTAAACCTTTTTAAAATACCACCACCAATACTACCATTTCTTGCTTTAAATTCTCTAGCATTATGAGTTGATGCTGAATCTAAAAAGGAAACTGTTGGTTTTTCTATCTTAAATCTACCTAATTTAAATTGAGGTATTCTACTCCTATTTCCAAATATAGGTCCACTTAACCCTTCTCCCAACAAATCATTAAAAAAACGTTTAGGTGTTTTAATTTCTGCTTTAGAGTTTTCGAAAAGCCACATAGCATCGCTTCCCCCAGAATCTACTAATAGTAAAGTCTCTATAAATTTATTTCCAATAGTATCTAAACTAACTTTAGCTTTTATAAAAGGCTTTTTTCTATAAAAATTAAAAGGAACAGTTTCGCATTTTTTACATTTTTTATATTTAAAAGTTTTAGGATTATAAAAATCTATTTTTTTAGAGTTATAATTAACTTTTACTATTAGATCTTTTAATAAGTTATAACCGATTATACCATGTATTGTTGTTCCCATTTTACTAGATAAATCAAAATAATCTTTTAAAATCACAAAAATAGTTTCATTATTACTAACTAAATTTTTTATTTTAAAAGTGTTTTTTTTTGAAACTAAAGCATTAACAGCTTCTCCTTTACCTAAACCACGTAAGGTTACTTTTGTTGTATTTAATAAACCAATACTATCATTTTCTGTTAAATTAAAAAGTATGGTTTTATTAACACCTGTATCTAATATAAATGATAATTTTTTACCATTTATCTCTAAAGGTAACACTATCAAGTTATTAACCTTTTTAAAACTTACTTGTACTCTATCTTTATTTATTCCGCTAAAACGAAACCCAGATTGAGATTTTGAAGTAAATGAAATAATGAATGTAAAAAAAATAAAAAAAAATCTTGTTTTCAATATAAAAAAATTATGAATGAAAACAATATACAACTTAATGATTGTTATATAATTTATTTTAGCAAATATTTAACCTTTAAAGTTTCTTTAATAAAATGGTATAAATAAAATATATTTCGGAAATTTGCATCAATTAATTCTTAAAAAATTATTATGCCTTCAATATCTAATAAAGGGTTACAAATGCCAGAATCTCCAATAAGAAAACTAGTTCCTTTTGCAGAAGATGCAAAAAAAAGAGGAACAAAAGTTTATCACTTAAATATTGGTCAGCCTGATATTAAAACACCTCAAATTGCTTTAGATGCAGTAAAAAATAATGAAATTGAAACATTATCTTATGCTCGTTCTGAGGGTTCTGATGAATACAGAAATAAACTCGTAAATTATTACAAAAAACATTCTATAAATATATCTTCTAACAATATTGTTGTTACAACAGGAGGTTCTGAAGCTTTACTTTTTACTATTGGTAGTATAACAGATCCTGGAGACGAAATTATTATTCCAGAACCTTTTTATGCAAACTATAATGGTTTTTCTACAGCTTCTGGCGTTAAAGTTGTTCCTGTAATTTCTAAAATTGAAGATAATTTTGCATTGCCAAAAATTGAAGATTTTGAGAAGTTAATCACAAAAAAAACAAAAGCAATTTTAATTTGTAATCCTGGAAACCCAACAGGTTATTTATATTCTCCTGAAGAAATTTTAAAATTAAAAGAGATTGTTTTAAAACACGATTTATTTTTAATTGCTGATGAAGTATATAGAGAATTTACATATGATGGTTTACAGCACACTTCTGTAATGGCTGTTGATGGTTTAGAACAAAATGCCATTATTATCGATTCTGTGTCTAAACGTTATAGTATGTGTGGAGCAAGAATTGGTTGTATCGTTTCTAAAAATGATGAATTTATTAAAACTGCCATTAAGTTTGCACAAGCACGTTTAAGTCCGCCAACATATGCATTAATAGCAAGTGAAGCAGCACTAGATACTCCTCAACAATATTTTGATGATGTAAAAGAAGAATATGTTGAAAGAAGAAATACTTTAATTACTGAATTACAAAAAATTGATGGTGTAAAAGTTGCCAATCCTAAAGGTGCTTTTTATTGTGTTGCAGAATTACCCGTAAAAGATTCAGACCATTTTGCACAATGGATTTTAGAAAAATTCGATTATAATAAAGAAACTGTAATGGTTGCTCCTGCAAGTGGATTTTATTCGACAGAAGGTGAAGGAAAAAACCAAATAAGAATGGCTTATGTATTAAACAAAGTAGATTTAATAAAATCTGCTCAGATTTTAAAAGAAGCTTTAAAACAATACAATAACTAATTGAAAATCGAAAATAACATATCATTAAAACAGTACAATACTTTTGGTATTGATGTTACTGCAAAACGTTTTGTTTCTATTGATTCTGTATATCAATTACAGCAACTTTTAAAAATTGAAAAAGATATTTTTTTAATTTCTGGAGGAAGCAATATGCTACTAACAAAAGATATTGAAAAATTGGTGGTACATATTAATATTAAAGGAATTTCTATAGATAGAGAAAATAAGAATGACATTTACATTACTGTAAATGCTGGAGAAAATTGGCATGATTTTGTTTTATGGTGTGTTTCTGAAAATTATGGAGGTATAGAAAATTTATCTTTAATTCCTGGTAATGTTGGTACATGTCCTATACAGAATATTGGTGCTTATGGAGTTGAAGTTAAAGACACAATTACTAAAGTTGAAGCCTTAGATATTGAAACAGGAAAATTAGTTCAATTTTCAAATACTGAATGTAATTTTGGGTACAGAAATTCTATTTTTAAGAATGAAGCTAAAGGTAAATATATATTAACTTCTGTTAGCTTTCAATTAACAAAAACCAAGCATAATTTAAATTCTTCTTATGGTGCTATTGAAGCTGAATTAACTTCTAAAAACATTACAAATCCTAGTTTAAAAAATATTTCTGAAGCTGTTATTGCAATTAGAGAATCTAAACTTCCAGATCCTAAAAAAATTGGAAATAGTGGTAGTTTCTTTAAAAACCCTGTAATTGCAAAATCTCAGTTTTTAGAACTTCAAAAAGAATATCCTAATGTACCTAGTTATATAGTTTCTGATACTGAAATTAAGGTTCCTGCAGGTTGGTTAATAGAACAAGCTGGTTTTAAGGGAAAACGTTTTGGTAATTATGGTGTACATGAAAAACAAGCTTTAGTTCTTGTAAATTATGAACATGCAACTGGAGAAGAAATTTATCAGCTTGCTGAAAAAATAAAGGAAACTATTTTTAAAAAGTTTAGAATTTCTTTAGAAATTGAAGTAAATATAATTACATAAAAAAAGCCTTGTTACTCGAATAACAAGGCTTTTTTATAGTAAGTAACAATTCAAAAAATTACTTGTTATTTATGGTATAAATGTATTTTAACCCAATAATATTAGATGAATCTGGAAAATCTACATTCAACTCTTTTTGATATCTATAGAATACTCCTATTTTACCAAAGTTCTTTGTTTTATAATCGGTTCCTAAGGTTAATCTATATTTATTAAAACCATTTTCTTCTCCTTCTTGAAATTTATTAAAAATTTCTGCAGAAAATTTGGGGTCTAATTTCCAGTTTTTAATATTGTATTCTAAAGAGGTTTTAAAACGAATATTTTGATTTGCGTAATCTCCTTCATCATAAGAAATACCTAATTCGTTTTTATTTTGATAACGTAATCTATAACCTATTTTAAAATCTTTAATTTCATGTTTATACATTACATCAAATTGATATCTAAAATGATTTTCATACCCCTGAATATTTCCTTTATTATCATTATCTCTAATAAACCTTACCCCTAAACCTACAGAAAAGCCTTTAAATAATTTATAATCTGCACTTAATTGCGTAAAATAATTATCTACTGCAGAAATGTCTTCTTTTAATCTAAATTGTTCTTCTAAACCAAAACTCCATTTATTATTCAACTTATACTCCACACCAACAGTATTCCATAAAGCCAAATCTGCATCTGTTTGTGCGTAATTTTTTCCTACAAATAGCATTGCAATTATTAGCATAAATTTTACTATTGATCTTTTTTTAATTTTCATCTTTTTATTTGTTAGTAGAAAAAATTATTTCTGTTTATAATAGAAAATAGTAACAGTTGCTATATCTTTTAAGAAATCTATATTACCAACTGTAACATCATTTATAGTTAAACCTGTTCTGTTTTCTAAATCTTCTTTTAATAAATGATAATTTTCTGGTTTAATATTATCTATATTTTCATAGACAATAGATTTAGCTACAACTTGTTTTAAAGACCAATATTTTTCTATTAATAATAATACAAAAACAATAATAAGATTTGCAGCAAGAATTTCTGCATAACTCATTTTTTTATTAGCTAATGCGTTTATAATAGACACACCAATTACAACAAATAAATAAGTCATTTCTTTTATATCTACAGGGTTTGTTCTGTATCTAATAATTCCGAAAATTGCAAAAAGACCTAATGCCATACCAATATCCATCTCATATTTTTTAAGTGTAAAACATAAAAAAAACACAATAAGACTAATTAAATAATAGGTAAAAACGTAGTCTTTTCTTTTTGAATCTGAGTAATAAATGAATCTAATAATAATTGTAAGAAATGAGAAGTTTAAGATGAACCTGAACATCATTTTAAAAAAGTCATTGTCGAATAAAGGGATCTCTAAAAATTCCATAGTTAAGCTATTGTGTTATTTATTTTAATTAATTTTTTCTTGAAAACATTATATTTTAAATCATTATAAAGACTAATCATACCAATACAATATTTACTTATACTATATGGGTTTTGTCTTATTGATTTTAATGATTTTACTATTTCAGATTTTCTATTAAATCGTTCTTGTTTTACTTCAATTATCACAAGGTTTTCAAAACCTTTTTCTTTATCATTTATATTATATGAAAGATTTAAATCTATAGTTACTCGTTCTTTATTTTTTAAATTAACTAAAGTAATTCTATTAAAACCATTCCATAAACTAGGACTTAAATCATACGCTACATTTATTGTGTTTGATATAAAATCTTTAGAAGAAGTTGTTAAATCAGTTTCAAAATCTTTAACCTGAATTCTAGTTTTATTGGTTTCTCCTTTTCCATTTTTTTGTTTTATCTCTAGAAAACAAAGATTAGATTCTATGTATTTTCTTTGTCTTATTTTAGTTCTATTATTTTTTCCATTATGATGATCGTTATAGAACTTATTTTCATGAGTATCAAAATACAATGATGAATAGCTCATAATTCTATCATCATTAATTTGTAATACTTTATAATCTTCTTTTATGTTTTCTAAAATTAGAATTAATTGAGATTTATTAATAACAAACTTTGTATCTGTTCTCTTCATTAAAGCAACACTATTCATCTCTTTTAGAGAAATAGGAAAAAATTGATTTATAATTGGTTCTATCTTTTTTAACATATACTTTTTTTAATATTAATATATAGTTATTATTATGTTACTTAAAGTTTAGATGATATTCTATAATTAAACTTGTGCCCTTTTTGTTAAAAAAAACTTAATTAAAAAAACCTCATCAAATAATTGATGAGGCTTCAAAAAATAACATTCCCCCAAATGTTAAATTAAATTTATTTTAAAGTATTAATGTCTTTATTATGTTGTTTTAAATTGTTTTTATCTAAGTAATTTTTAAATTCTGATATTTATATTTTAAATAGATTTTGTATACCAAAAGAATTATCTAAAGAACTTATCTTCTATTTCTTTTTGTAACTTTTTTAAGTTCTTCTATTGAAATAAAACCGTCATTATTACTATCAATTTTAGAAAAGTCATTAACTAAAGGTCCTCTAACCTCACTTTTTGATAATTTTTTATCTTTATTTACATCCATTCTCTCCAATAAATCTTCAAAAGTTATTGGTTTGTTTCTATTACCTCCTCTTCTATCGCGTTTTGGTTCTTCATATTCTCCCATTAAACAACGACTTACATAAGGAAATTCATTGGTTACTAAATACACGTATTTACCATTTACTGTAGTTCCATTGCATTCATCTAAATCTCCTAAACCAGCTTCATATATAAAATCTGAGCCAAAAGTACCATCATGATTATCATCTAAATTAACATTAATTGTAGTTTTAGGATTTGTATATGTACAATCTTCTCCTTCTCTTTTTCCATCTAATAATTTATAACTAGACTTATAAGCACCACTTTTTGAATAGTAAATAGGAAAACCATCATGTGCAAAACCAATATGTACCAAATCTTTACTTTTATTAAAATTTTCTATCAAAGAAGTTGGTGCTCCATGATAATGGTAAGCTCCTGTTGGCTGAACATGAGCATGGTTAAAGTCTAATCCAAGATTAATTAAATCTTGAAAAGCTTCTACCCTATAATTTTCACCTGTTTCACATATAACAACTTCTGCTGTTCCTGGTTCAAATTTTACTCCATTTAAAGCAATTCCTGGTTCTCTAACCCAAGTTGGTTTTCCTACAAATTTAGGATTCAAAGGAAACATATATTGCCTATTTTGCTCTGAAATTTTATTTGGATTACCTCTGGTAGGAAACTTACCTGTTTTATGATTTGGCAACGAATTTGTTTTCATCTTTCGATAACCATTTTCTAAAATTACAGTGGTTTTTGTACCATAATCTTTATTATTTAAAGTATATGCTCCAAAATAATCTGTATTAGAATGTGTATGATTATCAGCTAAACTTTCATGAGAATGAGAGTGATTGTTATTTTTACAACTTATTATTATGAATGTAATAACAATAAAATAAATATATCTTTTTTTAAAATTGCTCATTTTTTAATATTTTAATATCCGCTATTAGTTGTTTTACAGAGTTCTTATTTAAACCATTATAAATACCTCTTATATGTTTTTTTTTATCAATTAAAATAAAATTTTCTGTATGTAAAAAATCATTTATTCCTTTAGGCTCTCCTAAATCTTCTTCTACAAAATACCATTTTCTACCTAAATTATAAATTTCTTTTTTACTACCTGTAACAAGATGCCAATTCTTATTTATATTATGCTCTACAGCATATTTTTTTAGCTGTGAAACAGAATCTTTTTTTGGTGTAACAGAATGAGAAATAATTAATATTTCTTCGTCATTTTTAAAAGCCTCTTGAACCAAATTCATGTTTTTAGTCATCATTGGGCAAACTCCTGGACAAGTTGTAAAGAAAAAATCTGTTACATAAATCTTACCTTCTAATGTTTTCTGAGTAATCTTTTTTCCGTTTTGATTTATCAAATTAAAGTCTGGAATTTTATGAAAAGACTTTAATTCGTTACTTTTAGTACCTAACCATTTTGGAGTAAAAGAAGCTTCATTATAGAAAGGCAAAACATCAATTTTACTAGTAATTTCTTTATTATTAGTTTTTTTACAACTTAAGATTAGTAAAAGCCCTATTATAAAAAAAATACTATTTTTTATATTCTTTAATTTTCTCATCTTTTAATTGATAACATAATTTTGCTCGTTTCATACCAAATGATCTACCATTCTTTGCTTCATAATTAACATAAATCTTTCCGTTTTGCAACCATGCTCTTTGCAAACCATTTTCTCTACCTTTTAATAAATTTCTTTCTTTAGATAAATTACCATCAGAAAACCATTTTCTTTCTACACCATTCATTTTTCCGTTTACATAGTTTACTTCTGATGCTAAATTTCCGTTATTCCACCAAGATTTATAAGTTCCTACTAGTACATTTTGACTGTAATGAGATTCTAACTTTAATTTACCATCATTAAACCAAACTTTATAAACACCTTCTTTTTTTCCATTAAAAAAACCTGTTTTCTCTTTAATTGTTTTATTTGGATATAATTTTACTGCAAAACCATTATAAAGTTTATTCTTATAATACCATTTACCTTCATTACCATTTAAAACCAAACTATCTTTATGTACAATATTTGTTAAATCAATTGCTTTATTACTTAACTTTTTTATTGTGTCAATTTTCTTATTGGTTGTAGTATTACAACCAATAAGAAAAAATAAAAAAAAATTAACAATTAACTTCATTTAATAACCTTGATATGGTCCTTCAAATGCTATATAAGAACCTGTAGTTGAATAAATTTCATTTATAATATGATAGTGATACTCATCTATACCTACAGTATGTTGAGTTGATGCTGTATGACCTCCTGAAATATCTAAGTCTAAAGGATAAGTACCCGTAGAATTACATTTTCTTCCGTACAAGAAAACACCATCTAATAAAATTCCTATCAAATTTTCATCATCATCTGAAAATGCTTTTGGTTCAAGGTGATAGTGATATACTCCTGGACCAATGTGACCCCCTGTCCAATCTAAACTAGCTGCTGCTTCATCTAAGGCTCCATTTCCTTCTTGATCATTAAAAATAGATGCACCACTAACGGCAATACCAATTGTGTTTAATTCTGTATTAACGGTACTTCCTGTTAAATTAGGAATTGCATCTACAGTTATAGTTACGGCATTATTATTACTTGTCATTATAGAAGGTGTTGTTGATACATCTGGTTCATCTTTGTACAAAGAACTACTAGAGCCCCAATATACAGTTTCATGATTAGGTAAACCTGTTGTTTCAATTGTTACAGTTGTACCACTATTAGATAAATAGATATCTGTTGCCTCTGTATTAAACTCTGCATAAGCAGCATGTAATTCAGTTACAGATTCTTCTTCTACACTTGTATCTTCTTCAAAATCTTCTTCTTGACTTGAACTACAAGCAATAAATATTGAAAATAAAAACATTAAAAATGTAGATTTTAATAAAAGATGGTTTTTCATAATTAAATGGTTTTAGTGATGGTTAACATTTTAATATACTAATCTAAGTAAGAGCTTACTGCGCTTTTTCTAGAAGTAGCATGACTTTTTAATTCTGTGATAGCCGATTGAAAACTAGAGCTAGAATTTAAAAAAGTATAACCACTTACTTCTGATGTTGCATACTCTTCTATTAATGCAGCATAACTTGTATATAATGCTTGCATAGTAGTTTCATTAAATGCATCATTAATAACTTCTTCTAAATAAGCATCATATTTTGCTTTATATACATCATCTTGATACATATAACCTATTAATGGCCAAGTAGATGAACTTAAACCAGAAAAGTTTAAAGGTAAAGACCCTCCCATTTTACCAGTTTGTAAAGCTTCGTTATTGTCCCAAGGAATCCATGTTAATTTATTGGTGTCTGGGTTATTGTATAAGAAGTAATTATGAGTCATTCTTCCATAAGTATCCCAATTTTGTACAATACCATTAACTGCTAAATATTTTAAAAATACATCTGTATCAAAAATAGCATCTAAATTCGCTCTCCAAGTTGCAGGATCTGAAGTTCTAGAACCATCATTAATAATTGACAACAAACTCTGTACATCAGAAAAATCTGCTTCATCTTCATTATTCTTTTTTACATATTCATCTTCATCATAAGATCCGCTTTCAAAAGTGGCAGCATCACCATCTGGTTTGTATAAATTACCTTCATCAGAAGAAAATTGTGTTTCTGTTACAGTATCATCAACTTCTTCAACTAGTGTATAAAGTCCAAAATATTGTGGGCCATCTCCATGATCTACATAAAGAGTATAAAAAGCAGTGTGTGAAGCTGCTAAACCTGCATTTCTAAATACATCTGTTGCTACTTTTTCTCTTAACATAGAATCATCATCATAATTATTTTTAAGGCTTAGTTTTTTAAATCCGTAGAAACGTTGATTGTTAATTTGAGGATAATCATCTTCAAATTCATCAAAATCTAATTTAAATGATAGCTTTAAGATACCAGATTGCCAACTAGATTGTAAACTTGAGTTTCCTTTAAAACGCAACCCTACTTTATACCATTCTATACCTTCATAAAATACTTCTCCTGGAACAAAAATTGGATCTTCATCAGAAAAACTAGAACCTCCAGACATACCTCCAACTCCAAATGTTCCATATAGATTTGTCATGTCATCTAACATATTTTGCCAGTTTTCTTCTGATATTACAAAATCTAATCTTTTTACGGTATTATCTTCAAAAACTTCATCAAAATTTGGATCTGCACTTTTACTATGCGTGGTATCTGTCCAATCTGTTGGTTCAAAATCAGAATCATCTACAACAACAACTATTTCTTCTTCTTGCTCTTCTTCTTCTTCAACTTCTGCTTTACTAGAACAAGAAAAAATGATTAATAATACAAATGTATATGGAATTAAGTCTTTTAAATATTTCATAATTATTTAGTTTAATTGATTGTACTGTTTTTTAATTTCTTGGTCTTTCTTTTCTTTCTGGTTTTGGAGCATTTTTTAACTCTTTTTTAGATAAAAAACCATCTTCATTTGTATCTATTTTTTTAAAATCTTTTTTTAAAGGTCCTTTAGCTTCTTTTAATGAAATTTTACCATCTTCATTAGTATCTAAATCTTTAATAATTTGTTTAACAGAAGGTGGACCTTTTGGTGTTTCTTCATCATTATTTTGTTGAGCAATTGCAGAAATTGATGTTAACAATATGAATCCTAATACAGCAATAATTTTATTTGTTAATTTTTTCATTTTTTGAATATTTTTTTAAGTTATAAAAGTTTAGATGCTACTCTTTTAAAAAACTTGTGCACGTTAACTTTACTTTAACAAAAAAAAAGCCTTATCAAGTAATTAATTGATAAGACTTTTAAGACTTCTTTTACAGGAAATAACTAAACTATTTTTCTTTCTTTAAAATTTTTATGTGCCGTTTTAATCTTTGTATATCTAGCGCTAAGGTTCCGTTATAAACACCTCTAATTCTTCCTTTCTTATCTACTAAAACAAAGTTTTCTGTATGTATAAACCCTGTTTTATCTTTAGTCTCTTTAAAAGCATCATCGGCAAAATATGATGTTCTAGCAATTTTATAAATTTCATCTCTATTACCAGTAACTAAATGCCATTTGTTATCAATTGCTTTTTTTTCTATGGCATATTCTTTAATTTTTTTAACAGAATCTATCCAAGGCATAACAGAATGAGATAATAATAAAATGTCTTTATCATTTTTATATTCTTCTTGTAATGCATGCATGTTTTTTGCTAATATTGGGCAAATACTTGGGCAGGTAGTAAAGAAAAAATCGGCAACGTATATTTTTTCTTCAAAATCTTTATTTGTTATTTTTTTTCCATTTTGGTTGGTAAATTCAAATGGTTTTATCTGATGTATTTTACTATAATTAATATCATTTTTTGAAATCCATTCTGGAGTAAATTCTTCTGAATTATAAAAAGGAAGGATATTATTTTTATTGATTAAGACTTCTTTTTTACAAGAAATACATATTAATAGTAATAGGGTTAAAAATTTATACTTCATTTTTAATTTTTATCTGTAGTTAAAACACTAACACATTTTTTTAAACCAATTAAACCATGTCTTTCATTATCTATCGTAAAAAAATTAGCTTTAATTTTTCCATCTATTGTCCACATTTTCTGACTTCCTTCTTCTTTTCCGTTAATAAAATTAAAATGCTTTGCTAATTGCCCATTATAATGCCAATCTTTAACACTACCGTTATAAACGCCATTATTATTTAATTGATATACAAACATTTGTTGTCCATTTTGAAACCAACCTTTATGAGTTTTTACTTTTAATCCCTTATGATAATACCTTTCAAACCATTTTTTTTTATCTGGATAATAGCCAAAAAATTTCCCTTCTTTTTTTCCTTGGTAATATGTTGCTTTCGATTTTAAACTTCCATCAATATAGAAGTCATTTACAATTCCTGCAAAAAGAACATCCTCATAAAAAAGAATGCCATTTATAAGTTTAAAATTAACATCGTTTTTATTTCTTTCTATAGATGGAGTTTTAATTTCACTAATTGCATCTATATTTTTTTCTTGTACAACTTTATTATTGCAAGAAATAAAAAGAGCACTAACTAAAAAACTAACTTTTATAAACTTCAAAAAAATCTAATTTGTAATATTACCTGGTGTACCGTAAAAACCATTACCATTTATATAAGGTGCTTCTGTTGTTATGTGATAATGATAAATTCCATCTGGAAAATCGGAAGTTATAGATATATGACCATGAAATTCGTCTAAATCTGCATTTGTAATAGTACTGCCATTTTCTGTTGGACCATATACAGGAAATCCATCTGCAAGTAAACCTAAAAAAGCACCAGATCCGAACTGATCTGTTAAATATGTTGGTTCTATATGATAATGATATTGATTTGTACCTGTTGGATGACCTAACCATTGATCAAATGAATTAATTTCACTAGTTAATTCTTGTTCATTTGGCCCTGCATATTGATTATAGAAAACGATTCCATTTCTAGAAATGCCAATTGGACCTAATGATGTAGCTAAATTATTACTTGATTTTGCGGGATTTAATGGTATTGTAAATGTTACATTTTGTTCAGCAATTACATTAGGGTTTTTATTCCAATTAGAATTTGTTCCTGTATAGGCTTCATATAATGCATGAGAAGAATTCCAATAAGGACTGGTATGATTTGGTAAATCTGTAGTTGTAAAAGTTACAGTATTACCATTTACAGCATAAGTTACTGCATCAATATTATCATACATCGTTAATATTGGTGTAATATTGTAAGTTATTTCTGTAGTATTTTCAATTTCTTCTTCAGAAATAGTTTCTGATGAACTACATGAAGTTATTATAGAACTAATTAATAAAGGGAAAAAATACAGTTTACTATTTTGAAATATTTTCATCTTAAATTATTTATTTTATAATTAGACCTAAGAAAGGTTAAAAGGTTTGAAAAAAAATCTAAATCTATATAGATCAGTAAATAAATACTTACCTTTAAAGTTAAAATACGTTATTTTATAAACATTTTAAAGATCAAAATATTTTAGAGTTCTCTGTTCGGTTCAAAACCGACCATGGATGCTATTGTTGATGTTGATAAAAAAGG
>NZ_JBDVJE010000007.1:0-95301 GCF_039939415.1 Polaribacter sp. | reverse complement strand
TTGAAGAATAATTTCTGATAAAGTTTTAATACATTTAGTTAAAATAATAATCATAGTTTTTATGGGTGTTTGGGTTAATAAATCAATTATTTTTTTAATTGTTTTATCAATATATATGGTTTACAAGATTATTACCAAATGAAAAACTGTTTATTAATTATTTTGATTTTTAATTTATAATCAATTAAGTTAATATGATTGTAATGTGTAGTTATAATCCCTTTAATTTAATTTTAATTTATAACCATATATTTTAAATATGTATTAAAATGTTATGTTGTAAAGGCGTAAATTAAATTTTCTTTAGATTGTAAAGGGAAAATGTTTTTATAAATTACTGTTTTTATGCTTTCTATTTTTTTTATTTTCATAAAGTGATAAAAATGTATCTTCGCAAAAATTAAAATTCATGAATTTTTTATTAATTATTGGAGGGTTGGTATTGTTAATTTTTGGCGGAAACTGGTTGTTAAAATCAGCAGTTGCTTTATCTCTTAAACTTGACATTCCAAAAATTGTAATAGGAATGACAATAGTGTCTTTTGCAACTTCAGCTCCAGAATTAATTGTAAGTATCAAGGCAGCTTTAAGTGGTTCTTCTGATTTAGCATTAGGTAATGTTATAGGGTCAAATATTGCTAATTTAGGCTTGGTTTTAGGGATTACTTTGTTACTAGGCACCATGCATGTTCAAAAAGGGTTTTATAAAATTGATTGGCCAGTTATGATGATTGCATCTCTATTACTATATTTTTTCTTAATTGGAGATAATGTAATTACAAGAAATGAAGGGATTGTACTTTTTTCTTTTTTGATTGTTTTTTTAGTGTATATACTAAGATTTCAAAAAACGGCAGTTTTAGATGAGTTGCCAGAAGATGATGAGCCTTTGCCACTTTACAAGATTGTATTGTTTTTAGTAATTGGAGGTTTAGGTCTTTGGGGAGGTTCTGAGTTATTAATAAAAGGAGCTACTTCTATGGCTTTAGAGTTTGGTGTTAGCGAGAGAATAATTGGTGTTACTGTAGTTTCTATAGGAACAAGTGTGCCAGAGCTTGCTGCATCAATTATAGCCGTTTTAAAGAAAGAAAAAGCGATTTCTTTAGGAAACCTTATAGGTTCTAATGTGTTTAATATTTTAGCGGTTTTAGGGATTACTTCAATTATAACTCCTGTGGTGGTTAAAGATCAAGGATTGTTAACGAATGATATTTTCTGGATGTTAGGAATTTCTTTTATAATACTCCCATTGGTTTTTATACCTAAAGGATACCGTTTAAATTATAAAGATGGAGTAGTTTTATTGGCTGCTTATGTAATCTTTATTTATTTTACTATTTAATAAAAGTGTAGTTCAATAAGAAGTTTTTTTTAATTACTCTTTCTATTATATTTTGTTTACAAAAAAAACGCCAACAAATAAATGTTGGCGTTTCTAATATTATAAATTGGTAAATTATTTAACTGGTTTAACAGTTTTAATAATTCTTGCTGCAATTTTATATGGATCTCCATTTGAAGAAGGTCTTCTGTCTTCTAACCATCCTTTATATCCTTTTTCAACAGCGATAATAGGTATACGAATAGACGCACCTCTATCAGAAACTCCCCAAGAGAAGTCATTAATAGATGCAGTTTCGTGTAAACCAGTTAAACGTTGGTCGTTATGTTCTCCATAAACTTCAATATGTTCTTTAGTTACAGGGCGGAAAGCTTCACATATTTCTGCGTACTTTTCTTTAGAACCACATTCTCTTAAGATAGAGTTAGAGAAATTTGCATGCATTCCAGATCCGTTCCAATCACCTTTAATTGGTTTTGGGTGGTATTCAATGTACCATCCATACTTTTCTGTTAAACGGTCTAATAAATATCTTGCAATCCAGATTTCATCTCCAGCTTTCTTTGCTCCTTTAGCAAATAATTGAAATTCCCATTGTCCAGAAGCAACCTCTTGGTTGATTCCTTCAAAGTTTAATCCAGCATCAATACATAAATCAGCATGCTCTTCTACGAAGTCTCTACCAAAAGTGTTTTTTCCACCAACAGAACAGTAGTACATTCCTTGAGGTCCTGGGTAACCTCCTACAGGGAAACCTAAAGGTAACTGAGTTTTAGTATCCATAATGAAGTATTCTTGCTCAAATCCGAACCAGAAATCATTATCATCATCTTCAATTGTAGCACGACCATTAGAAGGGTGTGGAGTTCCATCAGCACTTAACACTTCAGTCATTACTAAGTATCCATTAATTCTTGCAGGATCTGGGTAAATAGCAACTGGCTTTAAAATACAATCAGATGCTCCTCCAGAAGCTTGTTTTGTAGAAGAACCGTCAAAAGACCAGTTTCCTAATTCTTCGATTGTTCC
Organism: Polaribacter sp.; assembly: GCF_039939415.1. Taxonomy (GTDB): domain Bacteria; phylum Bacteroidota; class Bacteroidia; order Flavobacteriales; family Flavobacteriaceae; genus Polaribacter. The sequence goes on along the minus strand of NZ_JBDVJE010000007.1, from coordinate 92,930 downwards.
TTTAAAGTCTTCATGTTCTTCAACTTTAGTTTTACTTCTCATGTTCTGAGTTGGATAGTATCCATCTAACCAAATGTATTCTAATTTAATTTTTGCCATAATTTAAAAATTGTTTTTGTGATGTTTCTGTTACAAAAATCAAATATTTTACGTACATATCAAAAAAAAGAGGGGTAAAATATTAAAAATCAATAAAAAATAATTTTATCCCTAATTTCTAAAGGGTATATTTGTTTAATGATAAAAATAAGTAGAAAATATTAATAATATGTCAAGGATTAGATTCAATGCTTTGCAAGAAACACTTCATAGAAGTGCAGTTAATGTGGTTCAGAATGAAAAAAGATCAGCTCTTTTTGGTAAGAATGTCTTTAATAAATATGCTATGCAACAGTATCTTACACGTGCTGCATATGAAAGTGTTATGAATGCAATTGAGTATGGTACTAAAATAGATCGAAAGATTGCAGATCAGGTTGCAGTTAGTATGAAAGATTGGGCAATGTCTAAAGGTGCTACTCACTATACGCATTGGTTTCAGCCGCTTACAGGTGCAACAGCAGAAAAACACGATGCTTTTTTTGAATCGATTAATGGTAGTTTGGCAATGGAGAAATTTGATGGAGAACAACTGGTTCAACAAGAGCCAGATGCATCAAGTTTTCCTCATGGAGGAATAAGAAATACTTTTGAAGCAAGAGGGTATACTGCTTGGGATCCAACATCACCTGCATTTATATATGAGACAACTTTATGTATACCAACAATTTTTGTTGCTTACACTGGTGAGGCTCTAGATAATAAAACTCCATTATTAAGAGCATTACAAGCTATAGATACACATGCTACAGCTATTTGTAAATATTTTGATAAAAATGCTGGTAAAGTAAATGCTACTTTAGGTTGGGAGCAAGAGTTTTTTTTAATTGATGATGCTTTGGCTCTTTCTAGACCAGATATTCAGTTAACAGGTAGAACTTTGTTAGGACACTCTCCAGCAAAAGGAGAACAGTTAGAAGATCATTATTTTGGTACAATTCCTGCTAGAGCAATGAGTTTTATGCAAGATTTAGAACAAGAGTGTATGTTGTTGGGTATTCCTGTAAAAACAAGACATAATGAAGTGGCTCCTAATCAATTTGAAGTTGCTCCAATTTTTGAGGAAGCAAATTTGGCTGTAGATCATAATTCATTATTAATGGATGTAATGCAAAAAGTTTCTCGAAGACATAAGTTTAAAGTGTTGTTTCATGAAAAACCCTTTTCTGGTATAAATGGTTCTGGGAAACACAGTAATTGGTCTTTGGCAACAAATAAAGGTGTTAACTTGTTAAGCCCAGGCAAGACACCAATGAAAAATTTACAATTTCTTACTTTTTTTATAAATACTATAAAAGCAGTACATAGTTATGAAGAGTTGTTGCGTTCTTCTGTAGCGTCTGCAAGTAATGAGTATAGATTAGGAGCAAAAGAAGCACCACCAGCTATTATTTCTGTGTTTGTAGGTAATCAATTATCTGCAGTTTTAGATGAGCTAGAAAATGTAACAAGAGGAAAGCTCTCTCCACAAGAAAAAACAGATCTAAAATTAAATATTATTGGTAAAATTCCAGAAATTTTATTAGATAATACAGATAGAAATAGAACGTCACCTTTTGCTTTTACAGGAAATAAATTTGAATTTAGAGCTGTGGGTTCGTGGACAAATTGTGCAATACCTATGACTATTTTAAATACAATTGTTGCAAAACAGTTAAAAGAATTTAAAATTGAAGTTGATACTCTAATTGAGGCAAAAGGACTTAAAAAAGATGAAGCTGTTTTTAATGTTTTAAGAGAATATATTAAAGATTCTAAAACGATTAGATTTGATGGAGATAGTTATGGTGAGGCTTGGGAGAAAGAAGCAAAAAAACGAGGTTTAAGTAATAATAAAACAACACCAGAAGCTTTAAAAGTAAAGATTACTAAAAGAGTAGTTGATTTATTTGAAGAAATGGATGTTATGAATAGTGTTGAATTAAACGCTAGATATGAGATAGATTTAGAAACTTATACAAAAATAATACAAATTGAAAGTAGGGTTTTGGGTGATATTGCTAGAAATCAAATTGTGCCTACTGCTATTATATATCAAAATACATTATTAGAAAACACTAAAAATTTAAAAGAAATTTTTGGCGAAGAATATAAAACTATTGCTAAAGAACAGATCGAGTTAATTATGACAATTTCTAATCATATTACTCAAATTAATGCTTTGGTTATAAAAATGGAAGATGTTAAGTTTAAAGGAAATAAACTTACAGGATTAAAATTAGCAGAATATTATAGTAAAAAAGTGAAGCCTTATTTTTTAGATATTAGGTCTCATTGCGATCAATTAGAAACTTTAGTAGATGATAATTTGTGGCCCTTAACAAAATATAGAGAACTATTATTTACCGAATAATCATAAAATCATACTAATTTTCGGTAGGATTTTTTAGTTAAAAGACTAAATTTGCAATTCACAACATAACAACATGAGTCAAGAAGTTTCTAAAAGATACGCACAAAGAGGTGTATCTGCATCTAAAGAAGATGTTCACAATGCGATTAAGAACATAGATAAAGGTTTATTTCCTAAAGCATTTTGTAAAATTGTTCCAGATTATTTAACAAATGATGATGATTATTGTTTAATAATGCATGCAGATGGAGCAGGTACAAAATCTTCTTTAGCTTACATGTATTGGAAAGAAACAGGAGATATTTCTGTTTGGAAAGGCATTGCACAAGATGCTTTAATTATGAATATTGACGATTTATTGTGTGTTGGTGCAACAGATAATATTATGTTATCATCAACTATTGGTCGTAACAAAAGTAAAATTCCTGGTGAAGTTTTATCAGCAATTATAAACGGAACAGAAGAACTTATAGAAGATTTAAAAGGTTTTGGTGTTACTATTCATTCAACAGGTGGAGAAACTGCAGATGTTGGAGATTTAGTGCGTACAATTATTGTAGATTCGACAGTAACAGCAAGAATGAAAAGAAGTGATGTTATTGATAATGCAAACATAAAAGCAGGTGATGTTATTGTTGGTTTAGAGTCTTTTGGACAAGCTACTTACGAAACTGAATATAATGGAGGTATGGGTTCTAACGGATTAACTTCTGCAAGACACGATGTTTTTCATAAATATTTAGCAGAGAAATACCCAGAAAGTTTTGATGCTGCAGTTCCTACTGAATTGGTGTATTCTGGTAATACAAAATTAACAGATAAAGTTGAAAATTCTCCTATTGATGCTGGTAAATTAGTATTATCACCTACAAGAACTTATGCACCAATTATCAAAGAAATTTTAAACAAATTTTCTTCGGATAAAGTACATGGTATGATTCACTGCAGTGGAGGTGCACAAACTAAAATTTTACATTTCGTAGATAATTTACATATTGTAAAAGATAATATGTTTCCAATTCCACCTTTATTTAAATTGATACAAGAACAATCAAAAACAGATTGGAAAGAAATGTATCAGGTTTTTAATTGTGGGCATAGAATGGAAATATATGTTTCTCCAGAAATTGCAGAAGATATTATTAAGATTTCGAAATCTTTTAATGTTGATGCTAAAATTGTGGGTAGAGTAGAAAGTTCAGAAACTAAAAAATTAACAATTAAAAGTGAGTTTGGAACTTTTAACTATTAGATAAAAAATAAAATGGAAAAGAAAGTATTTGTTTCGGGTTGTTTTGATATGTTACATAGTGGTCATATTGCTTTCTTTAAGCAAGCTGCTACTTTTGGAGATTTATATGTGGGTATTGGTTCTGATGCTACAATTGATGATTTAAAAGGTAGAAATACTATAAATTCTGAAAGAGAAAGAATTTATATGATTAATGCTATAAAATATGTTAAAGAGTCTTTTGTAAATTCTGGTTCTGGAATATTAGATTTTAAAGAAGATTTAATAAAATTAAAACCAGATTATTTTGTTGTAAATGAAGATGGTTATTCTCCAGAAAAAGAAAAATTATGCAAGAAGTTAAATATTGAATTGCACGTATTACATAGAGAACCAGATTTAGATTTACCTCCAAGATCTACAACAGCAATTCGTTCAGGAGATAATTGTTCTTTACCATATAGAATAGATTTAGCAGGTACTTGGATAGATCAACCTTATGTTTCTAAATTTAAACCAGGTTGGGCAATTACATTATCTTTAGAGCCAATATTTGAATATAATGAACGCTGTGGGATGTCAACTTCTACAAGAAATGCAGCAAAAAAAATATGGCCATATTATTTGCCAATTGAAAAACCAGAGAAATTAGCAGAAATATTATTTAAGTTTGAAAATACACCTGGCTCTAAAATTATTTCTGGAGCTCAAGATGCTATAGGTATATGTATGCCTGGTTTGGTAAGACATTACTATGATAATGCGTATTGGCCTAAAAAATTTGAATCTATTCATTCTGAAGATATTCTTTCTTGGTTAGAAAAACATATTAGCATGGTTATGTTGTGGCCAAGAGAAAAAGGATTGGATTTACTTAATGAAACTTATATTAATGAAGAAAACGTTAGTGAGTTAACAAAAGCTTCAGAAGAAGTTTGGGAAGCAATAAAAAATAAAGATTTAGAAAGTTTTTCTAATGGGTTTTTAAAGTCTTTTAACGCGCAGACTACTATGTTTCCAAAAATGGTAAATGAAAGAATAGAAGAAGAAATTACAAAATATAGAGATAAAGCATTAGCTTGGAAATTAGCAGGAGCAGGAGGTGCAGGTTATTTAATACTTGTTACAGATAAACCTATTGATGGAACTATGAAGATTAGAATTCGTAGAAAAGAAACTCAGCTTTAATTTTTAAACAATTATTTAGTTCTTAAAAATCTACTAATTTTATATTATATAAAAATTAGTAGATTTTTGTATTTTTAATAAGTATAGTTCTTTATGTATAAATGTCTTATTTTTTAAATTAAAGTAATTGTAATTTTTTTTGTTAACTTTTTCTTGTTGATAAGTTTGTAAAAAACTGTATTGTAGTTAGTTGTGTTTTTTTTCTGTAAAATTTATGATAATTATCATCTTTTAAGTTGTCTTTTTGGAAGACATTTAATTTTTTAAATTCAAATTAACTTCCTTAAAAGCACAATGAAATCTAAAACTGTTCTAAAACCACGAAAAACGTACTCTAGATCAGCGGCTTTACAAGCTGCACTTAACTATTTTAAAGGCGATGAATTAGCAGCTTCTGTATGGCTAAATAAATACGCTTTAAAAGATTCTGCTGATACTATTTATGAAAGCACTCCAGATGAAATGCATCAAAGAATTGCATCAGAAATAGCAAGAGTAGAACAGAAATATAAAAACCCTTTAACTAAAGAAGAAATTTTTGAAGTAATTAAAAACTTTAAATACATTGTTCCTCAAGGAAGCCCAATGGCAGGAATTGGTAATCCATTTCAAATTGCTTCTTTGTCTAATTGTTTTGTAATTGGTAATAATGGTGAGTCAGATTCTTATGGAGGAATCCTAAAAATAGACCAAGAACAAGTTCAATTAATGAAACGTAGAGGTGGTGTTGGTCATGATTTATCTCACATTCGTCCAAAAGGCTCTCCTGTAAAAAACTCAGCATTAACATCAACAGGTATTGTTCCTTTTATGGAGCGTTACTCAAATTCAACAAGAGAAGTTGCCCAAGATGGTAGAAGAGGAGCTTTAATGTTGTCTGTTTCTATCAATCATCCAGATGCAGAAGATTTTATCGATGCAAAATTAGAACAAGGCAAAGTTACTGGTGCAAATGTATCAGTAAGAATTGATGATGAATTTATGAAAGCTGTAAAAGCTGATAAAAAGTACACTCAATTATATCCTACTTTCAGCAAATCTCCTTTATATACAAAAGAAATTAAAGCTTCTAAAATTTGGAAGAAAATTGTGCATAATGCATGGAAATCTGCTGAACCAGGTATTTTGTTTTGGGATACAATAATTAACGAATCTGTGCCAGATTGTTATGCAGACTTAGGTTACAAAACTGTGTCTACAAATCCTTGTGGAGAAATCCCTTTATGTCCATATGATTCTTGTCGTTTATTAGCAATGAATTTATTTTCTTATGTTGAAAATCCTTTTACTAAAAAAGCAAATTTCAATTTCAATTTGTTTAAAAAACATATAGTTATTGCGCAAAGAATAATGGATGATATTATTGATTTAGAACTAGAAAAAATAGATGGAATTTTAGCTAAAATTAATGCAGATCCAGAACAAGATGATGTAAAAGAGACAGAGAAAAACTTGTGGTTAAATATTAGACAAAAAGCGTACGAGGGTAGAAGAACAGGAATAGGAATTACTGCAGAAGGAGATATGTTAGCAGCTTTAGAAATTCGTTATGGAAGTAATGAAGGTAATGAATTTTCTACAGAAGTACATAAAGTTTTAGGAATTGAAACTTATAGGGCATCTGTAAATTTAGCAAAAGAAAGAGGTGCTTTTTCAATTTTTGATTCAGAAAGAGAAAAAGAGAATCCGTTTATTTTAAGATTAAAAGAAGCAGATAGCAAATTGTATTACGAAATGTTAGAACATGGTCGTAGAAATATTGCTTTGTTAACTATTGCTCCAACAGGTACCACAAGTTTAATGACACAAACTTCATCTGGTATAGAGCCTGTTTTTATGCCAGTTTACAAACGTAGAAAAAAGGTGAATCCTAATGATAAAGGAATTCGTGTAGATTTTGTTGATGAGGTTGGAGATTCTTGGGAAGAATATGTTGTTTTTCATCATAGATTTAAACAGTGGATGGAAGTAAATAATATTGATTCTACAAAAAACTTTTCTCAAAAAGAAATTGATGAATTAGTTAAAAAATCTCCATATTACAAAGCTACTTCTAACGATATTAATTGGGTAAGTAAAGTTACCATGCAAGGTGCAATACAAAAATGGGTAGATCACTCTATAAGTGTAACTGTAAATTTACCTAATGAGGTTACAGAAGATTTAGTAGGCGATTTGTATTTAAAAGCTTGGGAAGTTGGTTGTAAAGGAGTAACTGTATACAGAGATGGCTCTCGTTCTGGAGTTTTAATTTCTACAGATGATAAAAAAGAAAAAAAAACAATCAATTCTAGTTTCCCTAAAAAGCGTCCAATAGTATTAGAAGCAGATGTAGTACGTTTTCAAAATCAAAAAGAAAAATGGATTGCTTTTGTAGGTGTTTTTGATAACAAACCCTATGAAATTTTTACAGGTTTGGTAGATGATGAAGATGGAATTTTAATTCCACGTTCAGTAGAAAATGGATTGATTATTAAAAGTGAAGATGAAAATGGAGTTTCTCGTTACGATTTTCAATACAAAAACAAAAGAGGTTATAAAACTACTATAGAGGGATTAAGCCATAAGTTTAATCCTGAGTTTTGGAATTACGCAAAATTAATTTCAGGAACGTTAAGACATGGAATGCCTATTGATAAAGTAATAGATTTAATACAAAGTTTACAGCTAAATTCAGAATCTATTAATACCTGGAAAAATGGAGTTCAAAGAGCATTAAAACGTTATGTAGAAGATGGAACAAAAGCAAAAGGACAAACTTGTGATAATTGTAATTCTACAGACTTAATTTATCAAGAAGGTTGTTTAACTTGTCAAGAATGCGGTTCTTCTAAATGTGGGTAAAAAATATCTAAGTAAAATTAAGAAAAACTCTCAATAGGATTAAATATATTGAGAGTTTTTTTAAATAAATTGGTTAACCAATTTATTTGTATTTCTCTTTTTATTCTTAATTTGCGTAAAAGTAAATTGGTTAACCAATTTACTGGTTTTTAGTTTAAAAATTTTCAAATTAATTTATGAAGAATAACATACAAAATCATCGTTATTTAATAGTTTTTTGTTTTTTATTAACTAATTTAATAACTCCATTTTTTGCTCAAAAACCTGCAGATTTGATAGGTAATTGCAATCAATGGAAAATTACATATCCGAATGGAGAAGAAGTAAAAACTTTATGTTCAGAAGAAAATAACGAATATTTTTATTTAAATAATACAGGAGATGCAATTGTTTTTAAAGCACCCGTTAGAAGTGATAATGGAACAACTCCTAACTCAAGTTACATTCGTTCAGAGTTAAGAGAACGTGAAACAGATGGTTCTAAAGATATTTATTGGACTACAGAGGGCAAGCATATGGTGTATGTTAAACAAGCAATTACACATTTGCCAATAAACAAATCTCATTTAGTAGCAACACAAATACATGGTAATAAAGACGATGGTATAGATGATGCTATGGTGTTAAGATTAGAAGATTCACATCTTTTTTTATCTTTTAATGGAGGAAAGTTAAGAGAAAATTTAACTATTAAAGCAGATTACATTTTAGGTACAAAACATGAAGTTATTTTTGTTGTAGAAGATGGTAAGCATTATTGTTATTATTCTGAAGACAATAATTTATTTACAGCTTATAAAAATGGTAATGCAGATGCATACTTGGTAAAAGATGGTTTAAATGATTATGTAATGGATTTAGATTATGATCAAACGTACTTTAAAATAGGTAACTATACACAAAGTAATGCCGAAAAAGAAGGAACTGATACTGATGACCCAAATAATTATGGAGAAGTTTTAGTATATGATTTTTCTGTTGTTCATGATGAAGTAGCAGTAGCAGGTGTTTCATTGTCACCTAATCCTTTAAATCTCTCACAAAGTAGTACATACCAACTTACTGCGTTAATAACTCCAGAAGCTGCAACAAATAAAAGTGTAAGCTATAGTAGTTCAGATACATCAATTGTAACAGTAAGTTCTACCGGAATTGTAACACCAAAAACTACCGGAATTGCAATTATTACAGTAACTACAGATGATGGAGGTTATACCGATACAATTATGGTTAGTATAATAGAAGATACTTTTGGTGCAAACTTAACATTAAATAAACCATTAAAAGGAACAGGTGTTCATGATGGAGATAATAAAGTAGAAAATTTAGTTGACGGATTAACTTCTACAAGATGGTCTGTGTCAGGTTTTCCACAAGCAGCAATCATAGATTTAGGTAAAAAATATCCTATTGAAAGAACAGAAGTTGTGTGTTATTCAGATAGGGCGTATAAATATTCGGTATCAATTTCTGATACTGAAGACGGTATTTATACAGAAATTGTAGATAGATCAAATAATACAACTGCAGGAACAGAATCAAGTCCTATACTAGACGTATTTACAGGAGTTGAAGGGCGTTTTATTAAAATTACAGTTACAGGAGCAGATGCTTATACAGGGTCTTGGGTAAGTTTATTAGAATTTAGAGCTTATGAAGCAACAACACTAAGTCTAGAATCAGATATTTTAATTAATAAGAACATAAATTTATGGCCAAATCCTGCCTATAACAATATAAAAGTAAGCAATACACAAGAATTTAATACTTTAAAAATGTATGATCAATTAGGTAAATTAATTTTAAGTATGCCTTTACAAGATGAAAATTTAGATATTTCGAATTTAAAAACGGGCCTTTATTTTTTAAAGTTTTCGAGTAATTCTAAGTCGGTTATTAAACGTTTTGTAAAAAAGTAATTTTTTAAAATCTGCCATTTCTTCATGTTTTTTTTATTTGGTATAGTTTTCGCTTTTAATAAACTATACTAAAAATATCAAAATGAAAACATTTTTAAAAATATTACTAACAGCTTTAGCTGTAATCGTTTTAGCTAATATTTTACCAGGAATAACAGTAGCGGGTTATACATCTGCAATTATTGTAGCTATTGTAATTTCGTTACTAAATATGTTTGTAAAACCACTATTAATCTTTTTTACATTGCCGGCAACAATTGTAACTTTAGGATTATTCTTGTTTGTAATTAATGCATGTATCATTTTATTGGCAGGTAATTTAGTAAGTGGTTTTGCAGTATCTGGTTTCTTTGCAGCCCTATTATTCAGCGTTTTACTGTCAATTTTTAGGTCAGCTTTATTTTCATTATTAAAAGAAGATAAGAAATCATTAAAATAACTGAAATAGAAGTATTTAAACATTTGTGCAATCAATAAAAATCATTAATTTTGCACTCGATTTTTTAAAGAATAAGAGAACAAGAAATGAATATTACAAAAGAAAACATTGATGCGTTAAACGCAGTTGTAAAAGTAGATATCGTTGCTGATGATTATCAAGCAAAAGTAACAAAATTATTAACAGATTATCGTAAAAAGGCTGATGTTCCTGGTTTTAGAAAAGGACATGTGCCAATGGGAATGATTAAAAAGCAATATGGTAAATCTATAATGATAGATGAAGTTAACAAGCTTTTGCAAGATTCTTTAAATAAATTTATTACAGAAGAAAAATTAGATATTTTAGGAAATCCAATCCCAAGAATTGAAGAAGATTTTAACTGGGATGCAGACACTTTTTCTTTCGAATTCGAATTAGGTTTAGTGCCAGAATTTGAAATTGATTTAAAAGGAAAAAACAAAATAAAACAATATAATATTGTTGCTACAGAAGAATTACTTGACGAAGAAGTTAAGAATATTCAAACTCGTTACGGTAAAATGAATTCTTTAGAAGAAGCAACAGAGCATTCTAATGTAACAGGTACTTTTGTAAACGAAGAGAAAGAAATCAACAAAAAATCTACTTTTTTAGTAAATGACCTTAAAGGGAAGAAAAACGAAAAGAAAGTTATAGGAGCAAAAGTTGGTGATGTTATTGAATTAGATACTAAGAAATTATTTGAAGATAATAATAAATTACAACACATTTTAGGTGTTTCTGCAGATGCAATAGAAGACTTAGATATTAAAGTTACTTTAACTGTAGAAGAAATTACTAAAACAGAACCTGCAGATTTAGACAAAGAATTATTCGATAAATTATTTGCAGATGGTTCTGTAAATTCTGTTACAGAGTTAAGAGATAAAATTAAAGAAGACGCAGAAAAGCAATTCTTACAACAAGGAGATCAACAATTATTAAATGCTGTAACAGAGCATTTAGTAGAAAATACAAAGTTTGATTTACCAGCAGATTTCTTAAAAAAATGGTTAGCAACTGCAGGAGAAAAAGCATTAACTGCAGATGAAGCAGCTACTGAATATGAAAAATCTGAAAAAGGATTACGTTATCAATTAATCGAAGGTAAGATTATGAAAGATAATGACATCAAATTAGAGTATCAAGAATTGGTAGATTATGCAAAAGTATTTATCCGTCAGCAAATGGCTCAGTTTGGTAACATGAATCCAGAAGAAAAAGAATTAGATGATATTGCTGGTAGAATCTTACAAAACCAAGAAGAAGCTCAAAAATTACAATCTCAATTAATCAGTCAAAAATTATTGACTTTTTACAAAGAGAATATGAAATTTAAATCTAAAGAACTTTCTTACGAAGATTTCGTAAAAGAGGTTTATAAATAAAAGTAAAGACTGTTTTTTGAATGTCTGTTCAAGCACAGTCTAGAACTTAATTAAAAAACCTGAATTGTTAAATTCAGGTTTTTTTAGCGACTAACGGAAACAAAATAGTAAGAAATAGTTCTTATATTTACAATATTAAACTTAAAACAAAATCACGAAAATGGATTACGGAAAAGAGTTCGAAAAATACGCAACAAAGCATCAAGGAATAAATAGTACATATTTAGGTAAAATTACAAGTAGTTTAACGCCATATATTATGGAAGAACGTCAAATGAATATTACTCAAATGGATGTTTTTTCTCGTTTAATGATGGATAGAATTATCTTTTTAGGAACAGGGGTAAATGATCAAGTAGCAAATGTTATTCAGGCTCAATTATTGTTTTTAGAAAGTGTAGATGCTAATAAAGATATTTCAATTTACATTAACTCTCCAGGAGGAGGAGTTTATGCAGGTTTAGGTATTTACGATACAATGCAGTTTATAAAGCCAGATGTTGCTACAATTTGTACAGGAATGGCAGCTTCTATGGGAGCCGTTTTAATGTGTGCGGGAGCAAAAGGAAAACGTTCTGCATTACCACATTCTCGTATTATGATTCACCAACCAATGGGAGGTGCACAAGGACAAGCGTCTGATATGGAGATTACTGTTAAAGAAATAGGGAAGTTAAAAACGGAACTATATGATATTATTTCAGATCATTCAGGACAATCTTTTGATAAAGTAAAAGAAGATTCTGATAGAGATTATTGGATGAAAGCAGATGAGGCAAAAGCTTACGGTATGATTGATGAAGTTTTAGCAAGAAAAAAATAGTTGTTAGTTGATGGTTTTTATTTTTTGGTAACCTCCATCAACTAAAAACCATCAACCAAAAACCATAATAGATGTCGAAAGAAGAAAACTTAGAATGTTCATTTTGCGGACGAAAAAAAGCAGAAACAGACTTGCTAATCGCAGGTATGGATGCACATATTTGCGATAAATGTATAGAGCAAGCACATGGTATTGTTCTAGAAGAAATATCAGAAGCAAAATCTAGCAATTTGTCTAAAGACCTAATGCTAAAAAAACCTATTGAAATTAAAAACTTTTTAGATCAATATATCATTGGTCAAGATGAAACTAAAAGAGCAATGGCTGTTGCTGTTTACAATCATTACAAACGACTTTTACAAGATAAAGACCAAGAAGATGATGTAGAAATAGAAAAATCTAATATTGTTTTAGTAGGTGAAACAGGAACAGGAAAAACATTGGTGGCACGTACAATTGCAAAAATGCTAAACGTACCTTTTTCTATTGTAGATGCAACTGTATTAACACAAGCAGGTTATGTAGGTGAAGATGTAGAAAGTATTTTAAGTAGGTTGTTACAAGCAGCAGATTACGATGTAGAAAAAGCAGAAAGAGGCATTGTTTTTATTGATGAAATAGATAAAATTGCACGCAAAGGAGATAATCCATCAATAACTAGAGATGTTTCTGGAGAAGGAGTACAACAAGCTTTATTAAAACTTTTAGAAGGTTCTGTAGTAAATGTTGCACCTAAAGGAGGAAGAAAACATCCAGAACAAAAATTTATAGAAGTAAACACCAAAGATATTTTATTTATTGCAGGAGGCGCATTTTCTGGAATCGATAGAATGATAAGTAAACGTTTAAATAGACAAGCAGTTGGTTTTGGCGCTTCTTTAGAAGAAGATCAAATAGATGAAGAAAATTTATTACAATACATTACACCAATAGATTTAAAATCTTTTGGGTTAATACCAGAGATTATTGGACGTTTACCTGTTTTAAGTTACATGAATCCATTAGATGCTAAAACGCTAAGAGCTATTTTAACAGAACCAAAAAACTCAATCATCAAACAATATGCTAAGTTGTTTGTAATGGATGATGTTGCTTTTACAATAGAAGAAGAAGCACTAAATTATATTGTAGAAAAAGCAGTAGAATATAAGTTAGGCGCAAGAGGATTACGTTCTTTATGCGAGGCAATTTTTACAGATGCCATGTTCGATTTACCAAGTTCAGACGAAAAAGAATTTAACGTAACTAAAGAATATGCAGAAGCAAAATTAACAAATACAACATTAAAGAAGTTAAAAGCCGCTTCATAATTTTTTATTGGCGTTTCCTTTCAGGTCAGGCTTTTCACTGTATCTTTTTTCCGAAAAAGAAAAAAGGATGCCGTTTCAATCCTTAACGCGTATTGCTAACTAAAAAAGGAAGTTTGTAAAATTTTCTTTTAGAATACAAAAAACTTCAAAGAAAGTTGTGCTGAAAATTTACTCAGTATCAAAATCTTTGAAGTTTTTCATTTTAGAATTATAAAAAACAAAAGTTCTAATTCTTATATTTGTTATCCCTTTCCAATAAATTTAATTAATGATATCAAGAAGTTCTATAGACCGTATTTTCGAATCTGCAAGAGTAGAAGAGGTTATTGGTGAATTTGTTCAGCTAAAAAAAGCAGGAAGTAACTTTAAAGGTTTAAGTCCGTTTACAGACGAAAAATCACCATCATTTATGGTGTCACCAGTAAAACAAATCTGGAAAGATTTCTCTACAGGAAAAGGAGGGAACTCAGTTTCTTTTTTAATGGAGCATGAACACTTTTCATACCCAGAAGCATTAAGGTGGTTAGCAAAAAAATATAATATAGAAATTGAAGAAACTGAGCAAACATCAGAAGAAAAAGCGCAGATGAATGAAAGAGAAAGTATGTTTATGGTATCTAATTTTGCCAAAGACTACTTTCATGATATTTTGCTAAACTCTAATAAAGGAAAAGCGATTGGTTTATCCTATTTTAAAGAACGTGGTTTTAGAGAAGAAACCATTAAAAAATTCGATTTAGGTTATTGTATAGATGAGTGGGATAATTTTACAAAAGCAGCTTTAAATAAAGGTTATGATTTAAAGTACTTAGCATCAACAGGCTTAACTATTGTAAAAGAAAACAAACAATTCGATCGTTTTAAAGGACGTGTAATGTTTCCTATACATTCTATGTCTGGCCGTATTTTAGGTTTTGGTGGTCGTATTTTAACTGCCGATAAAAAAGCTGCAAAATATTTAAATTCACCAGAAAGTGATATTTACCATAAGAGTAAAATTCTGTATGGAATTTATCAAGCTAAAAAAGAAATTGCAAAACAAGACAATTGTTTTTTGGTAGAAGGATATACAGATGTTATTTCATTTAATCAATCTGGTATAGAAAATGTTGTTGCATCTTCTGGTACAGCTTTAACATCAGATCAAATTAGATTGGTTAATAGATTAACAAAAAATATTACTGTTCTTTTTGATGGTGATGCAGCAGGAATTAGAGCTTCTATTCGTGGAATCGATTTGATTTTAGAGCAAGGAATGAATGTAAAAGTAGTTCAGTTTCCTGATGGAGAAGATCCAGATAGTTTTGCAAAAGCAAATTCTGATGCTGATTTAAAAGCATATTTAGAAAATTCGGCGCAAGATTTTATCAACTTTAAAGTTTCTCTTTTATTAAAAGATTCTAATAACGATCCTATAAAAAAAGCAGGAGTAATTAGAGATATTGTAACAAGTATTTCTAAAATTCCAGACGGTATTCAACGAGAAGTTTATGTACAAGAATGTTCTAGAATCATGGAAATTTCAGAGCGAGTATTGTTTAGCGAATTGGCTCAGTTATTAAAGAAAGAAATTCAGGATAAGAACAAAGTAAATAAGCAACAAAATAGATATCAACAGCAACAAAATCAACCAGCACAAGATCCAAATCAACCACCTCCAGAATATTTTATGGAAATGGAACAAGCGCAAATGGGTTTGGTTAAAGGCAGATCAGTTTCTACTCAAAAAATTGATCAACTATCAATTTTAGAAAGTGAGATAATTAAAATTTTACTTTTATATGGTAATGAACAAGTAGAATTTTTAGAAGAAGTAATAGATGTTGATGATGAGGGTAGAGAAAAAATAGGTGTTAGAAAATATGAAAACACAGTTTCTGCAGAAATATATGTGCATTTACATGAAGACGAAATAGAATTTTCTAATGTACTTTTTCAAGAAATTTATAATGAGATTATACATCAGTTAAATCAGTTAGAAAAATTAAATATTGATGATTTAATAAATCATAAAAACACAGATATTTCTTCTACAGTAACTTCTATTTTAATGGAAAAAGAAAACCCAAATAGACAGCTAAGTAATTGGGAAGGTCAAAATATTGAAGTAAAATCTGCAATAGAGGTTTTAGCTAAAGATGTTAACGATGTTGTTTATAATTTAAGAAGGGTTTTAATTGGTGAAAAAATTGATGAATTAATGAAAGAGGCTAGAGAAAATAAAGAAGCAATAATAGATTTAGAGGTTATAAAAAACTATACAAGCCTTAAAATGAGGCTTTTTGAAAAGTTAAATAGAGTTGTCTAATAGTATAAAATTGTAAATTCGGGTGTTTTCCCCTATAGGATAAAATACTATTTTATTTGTTTTTTTGTATATTGCACTCGCTTAAAGAAAAATCCTCAGTACTATGAAAAAAATTTTACAATTGTTAAAAATTTTACAACTGTTTTTATTATTACCATTTGAAATATCTAAAGGTTCTAAAAAAAGAGCTTATATGAGAATAAAAAAAATGATGGTTGCAGCAAATTTACTTTAGAAAATTAATTCCATAAAACAGAAAAGTCACATATTTATAATATGTGACTTTTTTGTTTTTTTTGTATCTAATAAATGTAAAGATAATTAGAAAATGAAAAGATTTATTGAATTGTTAAAAATTATATGCTTATTTATTTTATTACCATTCGAAATTATTTGGGGTTCTAAGAAAAAAGCTTCTGCAAGAATTAAAAATAAGATGATTTCAGCAAATTTTCTTTAAATAAAAAATCCTTAATTATCTTATTAAGGATTTTTATGTTTCTATTTCAAAATTTTTGGTATTTCACAAATAGGTATAGGCAACATTTTATGTTGATTAATTCTATTAAGTCTAGAGTATATTTTAAAAACTTCTAATTCTCTTCCAGTAAAATCATTTTCACTTTTTTCTTGATCTTGCATGTTCATAGCCCATTCTAATTCATCATAAGAAGCACCAATTTGATCTTCATCTGTTCTACTATCTCCAAATAATCCATCTGTAGGTTGTGCTACTTGTATAGAATTAGGAACGTTTAAAAAAGCAGCTAACTCATATACTTCAGATTTCATTAAGTCTGCAATCGGACTTAAATCTACACCTCCATCACCATATTTAGTGTAAAAACCAACTCCAAAATCCTCAACTTTATTTCCAGTTCCTGCCACCAAGAAACTATTAACACCTGCTAAATAATATAACGTAGTCATTCTTAACCTTGCTCTTGTATTTGCTAAAGACAAATCTACTTTCGCAGAAAATTCAGTTTCGGGAACCACGTTTTTAAAACCTTCGAATGTAGAAGTTAGGTCAACTCTAATATCAGAAACATTGTCAAATTTGTTTTTTAATTGAGATATATGCTCTTGAGCTCTTGTAACTTGACTTTCTGCTTGATGAATTGGCATTTCTACACATAAAGTAGGAAAACCTGTTTTTGCACACAATGTTGATGTTAAGGCAGAATCAATTCCACCAGAAACCCCAACTACAAAACCTTTTACTTTTGCATTTTCTGCATATTCTTTTAACCATTTTATAATGTATTCTGCAACATTTTGAGTATTCATTGATAAACTATTTTAGTATTTTTATCGTTTTATAATTCTAATAGCAAGATACA
Organism: Polaribacter sp.; assembly: GCF_039939415.1. GTDB lineage: Bacteria > Bacteroidota > Bacteroidia > Flavobacteriales > Flavobacteriaceae > Polaribacter. Next base: position 75,664 of record NZ_JBDVJE010000007.1, on the reverse strand, counting down.
AAGTTTATGAGATTTGTTGTAATAGTTTTTTTAATTTTATTAAGTATTCTTTCTTGTAGTAAGAAAAATTCATACAAAGTAGATATTTCTAGCATTGATGTACATTTATTAATTAAACGTTATGAAGTAGATTTTTATAATGCATCAAAAGAAAAATTACAGGTTGTAAAAAATAAATACCCTTTTTTGTTTCCAAAATCATTTACAGATAGTATTGCTATTTCTAAAATTAACAATAATGATGAACAAGAATTATTTATAGAAAGCCAAAAAATATACAAAAATATTTCTTTTTTAGAAACTCAATTATTTTCTGTTTTTAAGCATATTAAATATTATAATGCAAAATTTAAAACCCCAAAAGTTGTTACAATTTTGTCTAATATAGATTATGAGAATAGAATTATTTATGCAGACAGTTTATTATTTATATCATTAGATTCTTATTTAGGAAAAGAGCACAAATATTATTCTGATTATCCAAAATATATAAAAGAGAACAATACACAAGAAAACATAATAGTTGATGTTGCAAACTCAATAATAGAAAAACAAATAAAACCAGTATCTAATAGACGTTTTATTGATAAAATAATTCATGAAGGGAAAAAAATGTTTTTATTAGATCTGTATCTTCCTGAAATTTCTGATAAACTAAAGATTGGTTATACTCAAGAAAAATTGCAATGGGCTATAGAAAATCAAGAAGATATATGGAAATATTTTATAGAAAGAAAGTTATTATTTAGTACAGAAACAAAACTTAATAAAAGGTTTATAGACAATGCACCCTTTTCTAAATTCTATTTAGAAAATGATAGACAATCTCCGGGTAAAATAGGTGTGTGGTTAGGATGGCAAATAGTGAGGTCTTTTATGCAAAATAATGATGTATCTTTGCAAGAATTAATTACTATTGATACAGAAGAATTATTTAAAAAATCAAAATATAAACCTAAAAAATAATGTCAGTAAAACATAATTCACAAATAACTTTTCATGTTGGTTTAGATGAAAATAAAGTTCCAGAAGAAATTTCTTGGACCGCAAAAGATGGAGGAATTAATAATGAAGAATCTAAATCAATTATGATTTCTGTTTGGGATCATAAGAAAAAAGATACTTTAAAAATGGATTTGTGGACTAAAGATATGCCAGTAGATGAAATGAAACAGTTTTATCATCAAACATTAGTTTCTATGGCAGATACATTTGAAAGAGCTACAGATGATCAGAAAATGAGTGCTACCATGCGTGATTTTTGTGATTATTTTGCAGAAAAATTAGAGTTAAAAAAATAAGAAGAATTTCTATATTAATACAAACGGCCTTCTAAATTATTTAGAAGGCCGTTTTGTTATGTAAAAATTTAATATTTTATAATTATACTAATAAGAAAGAGACTACCAAAGTAGTCTCTTTTTTAATTTATAAATAATATTTTAGGTTTTTATTCTATAGAACCTGTTGGTTTTATTTCTACCCTTCTATTTAATTGTCTTCCACCAGCATTACTGTTAGAGAACTTAGGTCTAGATTCTCCATAACCTTTAGATTCTAATCTGTCAGTAGCAATACCTTGTTTTACCATGTATTTTCTAACACTTGCTGCTCTTCTTTGAGAAAGATACAAGTTGTATCTATCACTATTTCTATCATCTGTATGACCCTCAATAACAAATTTAACATTTGGTACTTTTTTCATTAAGTTGATAATTTTATCTATCGTAGCAAAAGAGATTGTTTTAATTCTATCACTATTTGTATCAAAATAGATACTTGCTGCTAATAAGCCAATTTGTTGTGTAACATTACTATTATTTTGAGTAACGGCTTCTTGTTTAGGACAACCTCTGTTTTCAACTACTCCTGGAGTATTAGGACATAAGTCTTCACCATCCATAATTCCATCACCATCAGAGTCAACATTAAGTGGGCAACCTTCATTTGAGATAGGGCCATATTCTAAAGGACATTTATCTTTGTAATCAGGTAAACCATCTTTATCAGAGTCTACAGCTTTACCATTACCATATACCATTACACCTGCAGGAGTATTAGGTTCAATGTCTAATTGATCCATTACACCATCTTTATCTGTATCAACAATTTTAAAATTATTTCTACTACCACTATTTTCATCACCCCAAATTGTAAAGATTTTTTTCTTACCTAATTTTACAGAAACACCTATACTAGAAACAAAAAATGTTTCCCAATCTTGTTTGTTAGAAATAGCTGCATCTAAATGATCTTCGTAATTGAAATACATTCCTGTTCTAAATTCAAGGTCAACACGTTTACTTATTCTTCTTTTTAGACCAAATTGGGCAGATAGGTATATAGAACTAGCGTAACTTGCACTATTTCTAGTTGGGTTATCTCCAAAATCTACTAACACTCTATCATCAGTATTTTCAAGTCTCTCTAGTAATTTACTATTATAATTGTGATATCCAACGCCAAAATAACCCGCAGCATGCCATTTACTTGCTGTAGTTTGATATAGGTTTGTAAAACTAAATATTAGATTTAATTCGGCACCAAATGTATGACCTTCAAAATAAATATTGTCTTGTATTAATCCTGCATCATCACTGGTGTATAAAATATTATATCCAGAAGATGTAGAGAAGTATTGAGCACCACCAGACATTTGAGAGTAAAATAGTTTACCTTCTAAACCTAGTAAAGGGTTAAACATTTTGTCTACATTTATAAAAGCTCCAAAATTCAAGTAAACTTGGTCGTCTCCAGTACCTACAGAACGTAAATCTCCATGCATTATAAAGTTACTGAAACCACCTCCTATAGCCCAACTGTTGCTGTTTTCTAAGTCGATTCTATTTCCGTAAGTAATTTCGTCTGTTGTAAATTGACTAAAAGAATTTGCTACTAAGAAAGTACTAAAAAGAACAAATAAAAAAATTCTCCTCATTTTTATGTGATTTTGTTTTTGTTATTTTGGGGGGAACTAAATTATTTCAGCAAAAATATAATTTTTTTTTTAATAATGCTTAATTTTATTAATAATGTAATTGTAATCTTCAATATTTTTTACAAAATCCATTTCAGAGACATCTATTATTAAAGTGTTGAGTTTTTTTTCTGTGTTTATAAAATTTTTATACCCACTATGAATCCTTTTTAAATAAGAAGGTTCAATACCTTGTTCATAATCTCTGCCTCTTTTTTTTATGTTTAATAATAATCGATCTGTGTTTTGAAATAAATAGATATATAAATCTGGTTTTGTAATTTCTTTATACATTAAATCGAACATTTTTCGATACAAAAGATATTCTTCTTTTTGTAAAGTTACTTGTGCAAATATTAAAGATTTAAAAATATAATAATCAGAAACAATGAAGTTCTTAAATAAGTCGAATTGTGCTAAATCATCGGTAAGTTGTTGATATCGATCAGCTAAAAAACTCATCTCTAATGGAAATGCATACCTTTCTTTATCTTTATAAAATTTTGGAAGAAATGGATTCTCTGCAAAACGCTCTAAAACTGTCTTGGCATTAAATTCATTAGAAATCATATTTGCTAGTGATGTTTTACCAGCTCCAATATTACCTTCAATTGCTATATAGTTATATTTTTCTGATAGAGGAATTGGTCTTATTAATTTTTCTGAAGTTAGTGATACCTCAGAAGAATCATCACAATTTTTAAGGCAAGTAGAAATTTGTTTTTTTTCTATAGGATGAATATTACAAGGAGCAATTTCTGAAAGAGGAATCATCACAAATTTACGTTGTAACATTCTCGGATGTGGTACAATTAATTTTTTTGAAAATATAATTTCATCATCAATTAATAAAATATCAATATCAATATTTCTATTTTGGTAACCGTCCTTTAATGTTCGCTTTCTCCCTAATACATCTTCTATTTCTAACAAAGAGCTTATCAATTCTTCTGATTCTAAGTCAGTAGTAACTTTAATACAAATATTGAAGAAATCATTTCCTTCAAATCCCCAAGAAGGAGTTTGATATACAGAAGAGATTTTTTGAATATCACCAATTCTGTCTTCTATTAAATGAATGGCTTTTTGAAGGTTTTCAACCTTATTTCCTTGGTTAGTACCTAATGATAAATATGTATTGCGTTGGATTTTCATAAAGAGTTACAAAGAAAATAAAAGCATTTATATTATTGGGTTTTAAACAAAAAAAATCGCCAAAATATTTGGCGATTTTTAAAATTATAAAAATAAGAAATTAATCTTCTTTTTTCTCTTGTCTAGGTTTTCTGTCATCACGTCTGTTGTCACGTCCGCGATTATCTCTACCTCTATTGTCTCTTCCACGATTATTATCTCTTGGTGGTCTTTCAACAAAACCTTCTGGTTTTGGTAAAATTGCTTTTCTAGAAACTTTTTCTTTACGAGTTCTTGGGTCAATACCAAAGTATTTTACATCTAAAATATCTCCCATTTTAACAACGTCAGATACGTTATCTGTACGTTCCCAAGCTAATTCACTTACGTGTAATAAAACTTCGTTTCCTGGAGCTTCTGTATATTCTACAACCGCACCAAAATCTAACATTTTAATTACTTTTACTTCGTAAACAGAACCTTTTTCTGGTTTGAATAACATAGATTCGATCTTAGCTATTACTGCTTCAATTCCTTCAGGTTTTGTACCTAAAATTTCTATGATACCTTCTTCTGTAACTGGGTCTTCAGTAATTACAATAGTAGTTTCAGTTTCTTTTTGTAATTCCTGAATGTTTTTACCTCCAGGTCCAATAAACGCACCAATCAATTCATTAGGAATTCTTCTATTAATCATTTTAGGTGCATGATCTTTCACATCCTCATTAGGTGCTGTAATAGTATCAGTTAATTTACCTAAAATATGTAAACGACCATCTCTTGCTTGCTTTAATGCATTTACTAAAATTTCATAAGAAAGTCCTTTTACTTTAATATCCATTTGACAAGCAGTAATTCCTTCTGCAGTACCAGTCACTTTAAAATCCATATCACCTAAATGATCTTCATCACCTAAAATATCAGATAAAACTGCGTAACGATCTCCATCAGAAATTAATCCCATAGCAATACCAGAAACTGGTCTTGTCATTTGAACCCCTGCATCCATTAATGCCATTGTACCAGCACAAACAGTTGCCATTGAAGAAGAACCGTTAGATTCTAATACTTCAGAAACAACTCTTACAGTATAAGGGCAACTGTCAGGAATCATTCCTTTTAAGGCTCTTTGAGCTAAGTTACCATGACCAACTTCTCTACGTGAAGTTCCTCTTAAAGGACGAGCTTCACCTGTACAAAAAGGAGGGAAGTTATAATGTAAATAGAAATTTTCTTCACCTTCATAAGATGGCATGTCTATTTTCATAGCTTCTCTAGATGTTCCTAAAGTTACTGTAGCTAATGCTTGAGTTTCTCCACGTGTAAATATTGAAGAACCATGTGTAGAAGGTAAATAATCTACCTCACACCAAATTGGTCTAATTTCATCAGTCTTACGACCATCTAAACGTAAACCTTCAGCTAAAGTTAATTCTCTAACTGCATTTTTTTGAGATTTATTAAAATACTTTCCAACTAAATCACCATAATCTTCTAATTCTTCTTCAGAAAAAGTAGCTTTTAATGCCTCTTTTACTTCTGCAAAAGCATTAGTACGCTCTACTTTAGAAGTTCCTTTCTTAGCAATAGCATAACATTTGTCGTAACAAAAGTCATTTATTTTTGTTGCTAATTCTTCATCTTCTCTTTCTCCTTCGTATTCTCTTGTTTCTTTCTTTCCGAAAGCTTCTGCTAATTTTACTTGAGCAGCACATTGAATTTTAATAGACTCATGTGCAAACTTAATAGCATCTGCCATTTCTTCTTCAGAAATTTCATCCATTTCACCTTCAACCATCATTACAGAATCTGCAGAAGCTCCAATCATCATATCAATGTCAGATTCTGCTAATTGTGCTCTACTTGGGTTGATAACGAATTCGCCATTTACTCTTGCAACACGTGCTTCAGAAATAGGACATTCGAAAGGGAAATCTGATAATTGAATTGCTGCTGATGCTGCTAAACCTGCTAATGCATCTGGCATAACGTCTTCATCATGAGACATTAATTGGATCATTACTTGTACTTCTGAATGATAATCTTTTGGGAATAATGGACGTAAAACACGGTCTACTAAACGCATTGTTAATACTTCTCCATCACTTGGTCTTGCTTCTCTTTTAAAGAAACCTCCAGGATAACGACCTGCAGCTGCAAATTTTTCTCTATAATCTACTGTTAGAGGTAAAAAATCTACTGTTCCTGCATTGTAGCTAGATACTACTGTACATAACAACATTGCTTTACCCATTTGTACAACAACTGAACCGTGTGCTTGTTTTGCTAATTTACCGGTTTCTAATGAGATAGTTCTTCCATCTCCAAGGTCTATAACCTCTCTAAATACTTTTGGAATCATAAATTTTAATTCTAAATTTTTTAATTTGTGTTTTGTTGTGTTGTTGTCTGTTGTTGCAATGGAAATTCAAAAATGCTGTTACTATTTTTGATTTTTTTATATAAATTCTGTTTGTTAGTCAGAATTAAATACTTTTAATTTCTACTTTCGAAAGAAAGATAATTTATTGTCTTGTAGCTGGCTACGAGAATTTATCATAATAAAAAAGAGGCACGTTTATAGAGCCTCTTTTTTGTAAGAATTATTTTCTAATTCCTAATTCTTTAATAATTGCACGATATCTAGCAATATCAGTTTTCTTTAGATAATCTAATAAACTTCTACGCTTACCTACTAACATTACTAATGAACGCTCTGTGTTAAAATCTTTACGATTCTTTTTTAAGTGCTCAGTTAAGTGGTTAATTCTGTGTGTAAACAATGCAATTTGCCCTTCTGAAGAACCAGTGTCGTTTTTTCCTTTACCGTGTTTTTCGAAGATGCTTTCTTTAATTTCTTTTGTTAAATACATTCCAATATTATTTAAATGATTTTTATGTATATCAATGATGTTTTCATTGAAGCTGCAAATATATGATTATTTTTTTGAATTAAGACCTAACAAAAGTTGTTCTTTAAAGGTTTTAAATAAAAAATAAAAAAGCCAGTATTTGCTGGCTTTGTATTTATGATCTTACAGGTATATTTTGGATTAAATCTATATACAAGTTTACTTGTTTTTTTAAGTTTTTACGTTCGTAAATTGCATCTAAAAATCCATGTTCTAAAACAAATTCAGATTTTTGAAATCCTTCTGGTAAATCTTTACCAGTTGTATCTTTTACAACTCTAGGTCCTGCAAAAGCAATTAATGCATTTGGTTCTGCAATGTTAATATCACCTAACATAGCATATGAAGCTGTTGTACCACCAGTTGTTGGATCTGTACATAAAGAAATATAAGGTATTTTAACTTCTGCTAATTGTGCAAGTTTTGCAGATGTTTTTACTAATTGCATTAAAGAAAGAGATGCTTCCATCATTCTTGCACCTCCAGATTTAGAAATCATTAAAAAAGGAATTTTATGTTCTATAGAATAATTAATTGCTCTAGCAATTTTTTCTCCAACTACAGATCCCATAGAACCACCAATAAAAGCAAAATCCATAGCAGCAATTACTAAATCTTTACCTAAAGACTTACCAACAGCTGTTCTTACAGCATCATTTAACTTCGTTTTAGTTTGTGCAGCTTTTAATCTTTCTGGATATTTTTTTGTGTCTTCGAATTTTAATGGATCTTTAGAAGTTAATTTTGTATTTAATTCTTTAAACTTATTACCGTCAAAAAACAATTCAAAATACTCTTTACTTCCTATTCTTACATGGTAACCATCTTCTGGACTAACATATAAGTTTCTTTTTAATTCTTCTGTATCTATTACTTTTCCACTAGGTGTTTTGTACCATAAACCTTTTGGAGTGTCTTTTTTATCTTCTGTAGAAGTTTGTATTCCTTTATCCGTTCTTTTAAACCAAGCCATACTAGTTGTTTTGTTTTAGGTTGTTTCTAAATTTGAATATTAAAAATTTAGAATTACAAATGTAAAAGTTTTTTCTTTAAAGTTCACTTTTTGATATATAAAGTCAAAAAATAAGCACTTTGAGAAATCAAAGTGCTTATTTTTTATTTTAAAATGGTAGCTTTTATAAAGTGTCTACATTGTTTAAATCTGCAAATGCTTGTTTTAAACGTGTTTTAAAAGTTTCTTCACCTTCACGTAACCATTTTCTTGGGTCGTAATATTTTTTATTAGGTTGATCTGCTCCATCTGGATTACCAATTTGAGTAGCTAGGTAATCTGCTTTACCTTGCATATAGTCTCTAATTCCTTCAGTAAAAGCAAATTGTAAATCAGTATCTATATTCATTTTAATTACTCCATAACCAATTGATTCTTGTATTTCTTCTTGTGTAGAACCAGAACCTCCATGAAATACAAAATCGATATGATTTTCTTCTACACCATATTTTTTAGTAATAAATTCTTGCGAATTTTTTAAAATTTTTGGTGTTAATTTTACATTTCCTGGTTTGTATACACCATGTACGTTACCAAAAGCTGCTGCAATTGTAAATTGAGAAGAAACTTTTGACAACTCTTCATAGGCATATGCAACTTCTTCTGGTTGAGTATATAATTTAGATACATCAACATCAGAATTATCTACCCCATCTTCTTCTCCTCCAGTAATTCCTAACTCAATTTCTAAAGTCATACCCATTTTGCTCATTCTTGCTAAGTATGTTTTACATATTTCGATGTTTTCTTCAATTGGTTCTTCAGATAAATCTATCATATGAGAACTATAAAGAGGTTTACCTGTTTCTTTAAAGTATTTTTCTGAAGCGTCTAGTAACCCATCAATCCAAGGTAATAATTTTTTAGCACAGTGGTCTGTGTGTAAAATAACGGGTACACCATAAGCAATTGCTAATTCATGAATATGTTTTGCACCTGCAATACCACCAGCAATAGCTGCTTTTTGGCCTTCGTTAGATAACCCTTTTCCTGCTTGAAATTGAGCTCCTCCATTAGAAAATTGAATAATTACTGGTGCATTTAGGTCTCTAGCAGTTTCTAAAACTCCATTAATTGTATTTGATCCAACAACATTTACTGCAGGTAAAGCAAATCCTTTTTCTTTTGCAAAGTTAAAAATATCTTGAACTTCTGTTCCGGTTGCAACACCTGGTTTTATATTATGACTCATGTTTTGTTTATTTTAATCGTTAATTACTCATCAAAAGTACTAAAATACAACATTAAAAAGGAATAAAACAACGAAAACGTTATAGGTTTTACTGCCTTAAAAAGGGTAGTTAATACCAATATTATATACAGCATTTTTAAAGTTGTAGTTTTTAAGCCATTTGTTGTCAGTTAAATATGGTTCGTAGGTTTTAAAGCCAATATCAAATCTAAGAATTAAAAAACTAAAGTCTAATCTTGCACCAAAACCAGAGCCAATGGCAATATCTTTTAATGAAGAAAGGTTGCTAAATTTAGATTTTTCATCAACTAAACTAGACCCTGTAATATCCCAAATGTTACCAGCGTCTATAAAAAGAGCTCCTTTTAATTTACTAACAACATTAAACCTGTATTCTGCACTTGTAAGTAATTTTAAACTTCCTACATTAAATTCTAAACCTGTATTTCTTGTTCCTGGTCCAAGCTCATAAGTTTGCCACGCTCTAATGTCATTAGAACCACCAGCAAAATAACTTTTTGTAAAAGGAATATCTGAATTGTCGTAAGGAATAATTGCTCCTAAAAAAGTTCTAAAACCAAAAACTGAATTTAGACCAACATCCCAAAATTTTTTGTATTCTATATCTGTTTTAAAATATTGTGCTAGAGGTATATTCGCAAATGTTTTTTTGTTATTTGCATTTGTTTCTTTTGAGATAAAGCCTAAAACATTTCCAGAATTAGAAATTCTTATTTTAAAAAAAGAAAAATTATTATCATTAAATTTTGTTTGATTATTGTACGTAAATGAATAAGCTATAGTAGGAATTAAAAAATCTGATGTTACAATATTATATCTATTTAAGATATTTAATGCTGAATTATACTCATCTGGGTTAGTAGATTGGAAATTTGTTTTATTAGAGTTAACAGTATTCATAAAAGAGACGCTTGTACTTGCGTCGGATTTATCTAAATTTGTAGTTGTGTTATTAACTTCATCATAAACCTCTGCAACATCATCTAAATTAGAAAATTCTGAACTATAGATGTCAAAATAATTACCAATGTTTAAGTTTTGTATGTATTGTGTGTTAAAAATTTCTAATTGAATTGTTTTTTTACTATTAAACTGCCATTTATAGTCAGATAAAAAAGTAAATGTTTGTCTGTCTAAACCTATATTTTTTTGAAAACTAGAACCAATAGAAAATAAAGTTCGTGGAGACATTTCTTTAGGAACCAATTTACTTAATCCGAAAGGAGCTACAAATCTAGGGAACTCTAATGAGGCATCTGTACCAACCTCCCAACCTGGGCCAGTATTAGAAGTAAAATAAGATCCTAAAAAAGATAGCTTCAACAATTCTGCTCCTTTAAAAGCATTTCGATTTGTTATAGAAAATTTAGCAGAAGAACCAAGATTTCTGATGTTAGAATGAGTTATTTCTGTTTCTAAACCTAATGTGTATTTTTCTATTGGAGCTAAAAAAACATCCATATTAAGTTCATTCTCTTTACCTGGAATAGCACTAAATGAAATATTTGTAGATTTAAAATTTTTAAGAGATTTTAAGTGATTTCTGGTAAGGTTTCTTAATGTGTCTTTGTAGATTTTATTTGGTTTTAAAAAGATAGATTGTGATAAATATTTTGGATTGTATTTAACTTTATTAAAAGCTAAAAAATTAATTCCTTTATAGGTAATAGTATCTTTGTAGGTTTTTCCTTTTTTTGAGAAAGAATAATCTGTAATTACATTTACAGTAGTAATTTTTTGAACTTTAAAAGGTTTGTTTACATAATTTCCATCTTTTTCTTCTAATCTACTGCCCGAAATTAAAAAATCTACATTTGTTTTAAAATCTGTTCTAGTAGAGTCTACATAAAACCCTAGAGCAGATTCGTTAAAGTGGTAAATGCCACTATTTCTAAAAAGTTTTAAAATTCTACTGGCTTCATTTCTAAATGTTCTATCATTATATTGGTCTCCAGACTTTAATAGTGAAGAGGTAGCAGATTTTTTATAAATAGAATCTAGCACTTTAGATTCTATTTTAAATTTTATGGTATCTAATAGAGTTGGTTTTCCTTTGGTTATATGATATTCTACTGTAGCTTTTTTGTCATTATATCTATTAATAATAGAATTTACTTTAGATTTAAAATAACCTTGTGTTTTATAATAAGCCCATAAGTTATCTTCTGTTCTTTTTACTTTACTTGGGTTTATAATTTCTGGTCCTTTGTAATTTAAAAACCAATTATTTAAGCTAATAAATGAGTTAGCATACCCAATACTTTGTTTTTCTGAAAAAATATTTTTTATAAAATTATATGATTTCGGATTTTTTTCACCCCATTCAGATGGGGTTTTAGGTTTGTCATAGCTACCAATATTGTGTAAATACAAAGCAAAAGGTAAATCTAAAAATCTTGGATTTGGTTTTTGTAGTATGTATCTCTGTATATCACTACTCTTATTTCTAACACTATCTACAAAAATATAGTTCTGTGTAAGCATGTGTTTATTTTCAGCAACATGTTTTGTAGAATTACATGAAGCGAAAATGAGTATAAATAAAAAGAATAAAGAAAGTTTTTTCATTAATTTAGCAATGCTATCAAAATCAAAAATAGTATTTTTCGACGGTTTTATTTCTATTTACAATCAATTAATGAGTATTTGCCCAAAACCAATAGATTTTTGGTTTTTATACTTGTTCTTTTTACCTTTCTTTGCGTTAAAATTTTAAAACGTAACAAATGCTATGTTTGTAAATTTTGTCTTAATAAAGAAAAAAATAACTACCTCTAAAATTCTAAAAATCTATTAGTTTTGAGTATATCAAAAAATCAATTTAAATTAATAACAAGTTTATCTCAGAAAAAGTATAGGCTTAAGCATAAATTATTTATTGCAGAAGGTATAAAAGTTGTACAAGAATTATTGAATTCTTCACTTGAAGTGGAGGCTCTTTTTTGTACAAATGATTTTTCTTCTGATATTTCTAATAAAAAAATAATTAGAATTTCTGAAGCAGATTTAAAGAAGGTAAGTAGTTTAAAATCTCCTAATAAAGTTTTAGGGTTGTTTAAAATTCCTGAAGAAAAAATATTTAAAAACAAGGGTTTAATTGTTGCTTTAGACGCTATAAATGATCCAGGAAATTTAGGAACCATTATTCGTTTATGTGACTGGTTTGGTGTAGCAGAACTAATTTGTTCTAAAGATACTGTAGATTGTTATAATCAAAAAGTTGTGCAAGCAAGTATGGGATCTCTAGCAAGAGTACCTATTCATTATGTAGATTTAAAATCTTATTTAACTAACACAGAATTACCAACTTTTATTGCAGATATGAATGGTGAAAATGTGTACAGATCAGTTTTATCAAAAACAGGAATTCTTATCATGGGAAATGAAGCAAATGGAGTGTCTGACGTAATAAAAGAGTTGATCACTAATAAAATTTCTATTCCAAGATTTGGCATTACTCAAGAAACAGAAAGTTTAAATGTAGCTACAGCAACTGCCATTTTGTTAAGCGAGTTTAAGAGAAATGGGTAATTATTTTTTAATTAAACCTTACTCAAAAGCAAAAGTTAGAAAAACTCCACGAGTACCCATATAATTTACAGGAGCAGTCCATTGACTGTTAATGTCATCATCGTATTTTATTTCATTATTGATAGCAAAAACTCCACGTATAGAAGGTGAGAATTTAAAAAAGTAAAGGTAAATATCTATTCCAACCCCAACTTCGTACATAAAATTACTAGACTTCATTCTAAACTGACCTGCAGAATTATCATCTTGATTTGCTTCATTGCTAGAAAAGTTGTAATTGTAAGAAACACCACCTAATAGGTATGGTCGTATGTTTTTATATCTATCTGTACTAAATTTAAATAATAAAGGTACATGTAGGTAGGTAGAGCTTACATCTCTTACACTGTCTTTTGGAAGTGCTAAATGATTGAAATATATTTTTTTTGCATTGGTCATTAAACCTGGTTCTATTCTTAAGTTTAGGTTTTTGTGTAACCTTAAATCTGCAATTAAACCAACATTAAAACCTGCTGTTGGTGTAACTGTAATATTTGCATCTGTAACATTAGCGTTTTCACGTAAACTAAACTTAAAATCATTTTGGTTTAACCCTAAATAAAAACCATAATGTATTTTATTTTTATCAAAACTAGGTAGATATTCTACTTTTTCTCTTTGCGCTAAAAAAGTAATAGAATTAATTAGAAATAAACCGAAAATTAAAATTTTTTTAGCCATCATTATTTACTTGCGGTATAAATTGTAGCAACTCCAAAAGTTACTGGAGTATCTTTTGTATTGGTAAACCCATTTTTTTGTAAAATATTGTTGAAAGCTCCTCCAAAAGGAAAAGAATTTGCAGATTCAGATAAGTAAGAATAAGCAACTTTATCTTTCGAAAATAATTTTCCGATAATAGGTAAAACTAAATTAGTGTATAATTTATAGCCTTGTTTAAATGGAAATTTAGTTGGATTAGAGGTTTCTAAAATAACTAACACACCAGTTGGTTTTAAAACTCTAGCAATTTCTTTAATACCTTTAGCTAAGTTTGCAAAGTTTCTAACACCAAAAGAAACAGTAATTGCATCAAAAGTATTGTCATCAAATGGCATTTCTTCAGAATCGCCCACTATCATTTCTATTTTATCAGATAAATTAGCTTTAGCTATTTTTTGTTTACCAACATTTAACATTCCTTCAGAAATATCTAAACCTACAATTCTATCAGGGTTTAAAGAAGCCATCATTAAAGCCAAATCTCCTGTGCCTGTTGCGATGTCTAAAATTTGTTTTGGATTATTTTGTCCAACAATTTTTACTACTTTTTTACGCCATTTAACATCAATTCCTAAAGAAATTACTCTGTTTAAGCCATCGTAATTTTCAGAAATATTATCAAACATTTGAGCAACTTGCTCTTTTTTACCAAGCTGAGAATCTTTGTATGGATTTATTTTTTCTGCTGACATTTTTCTTATCCGTTAATTGCTACAACTTCGTTGATTTGATTAGGTAACATTTCTTTTAACAAGCTTTCAATTCCGTTTTTTAAAGTAGCAGTAGAAGAAGGGCAACCGCTACAAGCACCTTGTAAAACAACACTTACTACTTTGTTCTCTTCATCATAAGAACGAAAAGCAATATTACCACCATCACCAGCAACTGCAGGTTTAATATATTCTTCTAAAATATCTACAATTTGTCCATAAATACCTTCTAGCTTTACTTGTGGAGTTTCTGTTTTATTGGTAGAAATACTCTCTTTTTGGTTTGGAAGTTCTTTGATAATTATTTTTCCTGCAACTAAATATTCTCTAATAAAAGTTCTTACTTCTGCAAAAACATCATTCCATTCTACCATATCATATTTAGTAACAGAAATATAATTGTCAGAAATAAAAACCTCTTTAATAAATGGAAAGTTAAAAAGTGCTTGGGCTAGAGGAGATGATTTACTTGCTTCATCTATATTTTTATACTCAACATCTGTTTGAGTTAAAGACTTGTTACTTCCAAATTTCATTACAGAAGGGTTGGGTGTAACTTCGGCATAAATTTCTATTGCTTCTTTTGTAGAACTAGGTTTTTCGTTTACAACAATTCCTCCTTCATTTAAAAAAGCTTCAATTTGTTCTTTAACTTCTTCTTGTACATCTACCCATTCTAAAATGTCATAACGTTGAATTGCAATAAAATTTGCAGTAATAAATATCTTCTTAACAAAAGGTAAATAAAAAAGTTGTTGAGCTAATGGAGCATTTTTAGCTTCATCTATATTACTATATTCGTAGCTGCCACCATTAATTAAAATTTTATTGGTATTAAATTTTATAATAGTGTTGTTTGTGGTTTCTTGTATTGTAATTTTTATGTCTTGCATTTTACTAAAAATTGATTTGCAAAATTAAGGCAAAAAAGATAAACAGAATTGTTTTAAGATGTTAAATAAAAATTCCGCTTAAAAAGTAATTATTTTTTTTAAGCGGAATTTTTATTTTGTTTATGAATGCTATAGGTTTAAGGTAACAGTTGCAGTAATAGTTCTGTTATCTATATTTAAACTTGCTGGGTCTACATTAAAACCAGAGTAAAAATTATAATAGCTAGTTTTATTGTTGTTGCTATAAGAAAAGTCTAGCTTAAAGCTTCCAAAATTATAACCAGCTCCTAAAGAATGGCCTACTAAATTATTTGTGTCTTCTGCTAATTTACTTGGATCTTGCTCAAATTTGTATCCTCCTCTAATACTAAATCTATCTAAACGCCATTCTGTACCTACATTAAATGAATGTGTGTTTCTTAGTTCGTTTTGGAAAAACTGATTTTCATCTGTGAAGACTCCTTTAGATAATTTCATGTTTTGATAATTTTTATTTATATAATCAAAACTTAGTAATCCTTTTTTTCCAAATATAAAAGCAGCACTGGCAGTTATTTTACTGGGAGTCGTTAATTTATATAAAAGTTCTTGTGTTGGGTAATAACCACCAGAAGTATTATCATAAATAATATTGTCATTACTAACTATTATCTCTGTATCTCCAAAAAAACCATCATTATTAGTAATGTTTGTAGATTCTATTATTTCTGTATACCAAGTAGGAGTTTGGTATGCAATACCAAATCTAAAATTTGGGTGCGCTTTGTAAATAAAACCTGCATTTGCAGAAAAACCTGTTCCTGTTGTAAAGTTTTCTTGGTAAAAGTTAGCATCTAATTCATTTCCGTTTACATCACTATTAAACTCTGTTAATTGTGATTGTTGACTAAAGTTTAAATCGTAAAAATTTAAACCTAAACCAATATATAATTTCTTTTGATGAACAGACGAAAAAGCAATGTTTAATTCAGAAATTTCACCACCATAATTATTTGTAAAATGCTGTTTATCTGCTATATTATAGTCTATTGTAGGTGTATTGTTATCGAGAGGAAAATCTCTAAAAGTAGCAACATTGCTATTTCCTTGTGCTAAAAAATTATTAGCAAAGTCTTTTGTGATTCTGTAATTGAATCCAATAGCAAATTTACTCCATTCACTATTGTATGCACTATCAAAAACTAATACAGCGCCAGCATGAGAAAGGTTAAAAAATTGATCTTGTGTTTTAAATGAGTTTCCATAATAGTTAGAAGTTATATCAGAATTTCTAGAGTTAATGGTACCAGAAAATGAACTTTTATTAAAGATAGCAATACCAGCAGGGTTAATGCTCATTGAAGACACATCTCCTCCTAATGCTCCAAAAGCGCCACTCATTGCTGTAAATCTTGCAGATCCATTTTCATCATTTTCAGAAAATAATACTCCTAAATCTTGGTAGCCTAAAGATTGAGAATAAGACGTAATTGTTGTTGCGAAAAAAATCGCCAGAGTTATATATTTTTTCATGCTAATGTTTTTTGTGTATAATTTAATTAATATTACCCTCTTCTTCTAGATGAAGTAGATCTGCTAGAAGAAGAACTACTTCTTGTTGATGAACTTCTTGTTGATGAGCTTCTTGTATTTGATGAGTTACTTGAAGAAGGTTTATAACTGCTATTTTTATTATTAGAAGAGGTATTGTAACTTCTTTTAATTTTAGAATTTGAATTTGTATTTCTTGTAGAAGTACTTGTGCTTCTTTTAGTTGTATTGTTAGAGTTTCTGTTGGTAGAATTATATGTTTTTCTTGTTGTTGAAGACGGGTTAGAAGATGATCTTCTAACAACTACAACTTGTCTATTATTTCTTCTATTTGTATTGTAAGTTTCTACATTCGCAATATTTCTTCTATTGCTAGAATTACTTCTTGTACTTCTGGTTGGTGTTGTACTTCTTCTAGTTGTAGTAGAAGCTCTTCTAGTAGTAGTTGTTCTAGAAGGTGTAGTTGTGGTTCTTCTTCTTGTTGTTGTAGTTTCTCTTTTATTTGTTGTTTTAGATTTTCTACTAATAGTTGATCTATTTCTAGAATTATACGTGTTATTTCTTCTGTAAATTGTATTACTAGCAGTTCTTCTTCCGTAATTATTGTTCCTATTATAACGATTGTAATACCTGTTGTTATAGTTTCTGTAAAGATTTCCATAACCATAAAAAGGGGTATAGTAATAGTAAGGGTTGTAAAAACCTACATTCCAAGCATAAAAATTATGATATGGATGCCAGTATGGATTGTAATTCCATCTATAACCTCTATAATTCCAGTTTCTGTAACCCCAAGAATCATAATAATTATAGCCATAAAAATTATTCCAATATGGGTCATTCATTAAATTAATATTAACAACAACATCATTGTTTTCTCCCTGACCCCAAGGTTGATTCGGATTATAATTTAAAGTTTCATCTATAGTTTCATCATCTACATAAATAGTGTCTATTGTATTATAATCATCTACATTTATAAAAACATCATTATTTTCAATTTTTGATAAACTATTGTATTTTTTTAAAAAATAATTTTCTTCATATTCTTCAATTTCATTTTCATCAACAATTACTATTTTTTTATTTTCATTTACAGATGTTTCATCCCCATAAATTCCATCATCATTTAATGTGTTTTGGTATGTGCCACAAGAGACTAGTAACAAACTAGTTGTAAATAATAAAAATAGTCGGTTTAAGTTGAGGTGTGTAATTTGTGGTTTCATGATGAATATATTTAGATGAATACTTACTTTTATTAATAAAATCTTGCCAAAACTCTTTAAAATTATATTAATTTTGTAAAAGTTTTTGTAAAACAGATAAAAATCTTTAACAAAACTTACACTTTAAAGGTAACAATTTTTGTGCCAAACTTTTTATTATGAGTAAACATTTAACAAAGAGAGCAGACGATTATTCTAAATGGTATAATGAGTTAGTAGTAAAAGCAGACTTAGCAGAGAATTCTGCTGTTAGAGGTTGTATGGTTATAAAGCCTTATGGTTATGCAATTTGGGAAAAAATGCAAACAGAGCTTGATAGAATGTTTAAAGAGACTGGGCATGAAAATGCTTATTTTCCTCTTTTCGTTCCTAAAAGTTTATTTGAAGCTGAAGAAAAAAATGCAGAAGGTTTTGCTAAAGAGTGTGCTGTAGTTACACATTATAGATTACAAAATGATCCTGATAATGAAGGGAAATTAAGAGTAGATCCAGAAGCTAAATTAGAAGAAGAGTTAGTTGTTAGACCAACTTCTGAAGCTATTATTTGGAATACTTATAAAGGGTGGATTCAATCTTATAGAGATTTACCATTATTAATTAATCAATGGGCAAATGTTGTACGTTGGGAGATGAGAACTCGTTTATTTTTAAGAACAGCAGAGTTCTTATGGCAAGAAGGTCATACTGCACATTCTACAAAAGCAGAAGCTGTTACAGAGTCTAAACAAATGCAAGATGTTTATGCTGAATTTGCTGAAAATTTTATGGCAATGCCAGTTGTAAAAGGTGTAAAATCTGATAGCGAACGTTTTGCAGGTGCAGAAGATACTTACACTATAGAGGCATTAATGCAAGATGGAAAAGCATTACAAGCTGGAACAAGTCATTTTTTAGGTCAAAACTTTGCAAAAGCATTTGATGTGAAGTTTACTTCTAAAGAAGGAAAACAAGAATATGTTTGGGCAACTTCTTGGGGAGTTTCTACACGTTTAATAGGTGGTTTAATTATGACGCATTCCGATGATAAAGGATTAGTATTGCCACCAAAATTAGCTCCTATTCAAGTTGTAATTGTGCCTATTTATAAAGGTGAAGAACAATTAGAAGCTATTTCAGAGAAAATGAATGTAATTGTAAAAGAATTACGTAAAAAAGGTATTTCTGTTAAGTTTGATACAAGAGATACTTATAGACCTGGAGCAAAATTTGCTGAATATGAATTAAAAGGAGTGCCAGTAAGAATTGCTATTGGAAATAGAGATTTAGAAAATGGTACTTTAGAAATAGCCAGAAGAGACACATTTGAGAAGCAAACAATTGCTCAAGATGATGCAGTTTCTTTTATTGAAAATCTCTTAGAAGAAATACAGGATAATTTATTCTCTAAAGCTGTTAACTTTAGAAAAGAACATACAACCGTAGTTAACGATTTTAAGGAATTTAAAAAAGCTATTAAAAATAAAGGAGGTTTTGTTTCTGCTCATTGGGATGGAACAGAAGAAACAGAAGATAGAATAAAAGAATATACGAAAGCAACTATTAGATGTATACCTAATGATGCGAAAGAAGAAGAAGGAGTATGTGTTTTAACAGGTAAACCATCTAAAAAAAGGGTTCTTTTTGCAAAAGCATATTAAATTTAAAAAAAAAAATAATTTTTTTTTTGAAATTAGTTGCAGAAGTTAAAAAAGGTTGTATATTTGCACCCGCAATTGAGACATATTTTAATATCTATTAATTGTTATGGTCCGTTCGTCTAGGGGTTAGGACGCATGGTTTTCATCCATGTAACACGGGTTCGATTCCCGTACGGACTACAAAGTTTTAATTATAAAAAACTAATAAATTAAGAATTATGGCAAATCATAAGTCAGCATTAAAAAGAATTAGAAGTAACGAATCTAAAAGATTACGTAACAAATATCAGCATAAAACAACTCGTAATGCTGTAAGAGACTTACGTTCTTCTGAAGATAAGAAAGAGGCAGAAGGTAAATTAGGAAAAGTTATTTCGATGTTAGATAAGTTAGCTAAGAACAATATTATTCACAAGAATAAAGCTGCTAATTTAAAATCTAAGTTAACAAAGCATGTTGCTGCAATGTAAGATTTTACAATTATAAGATATCAAAAACTCTGAATTATATTCAGAGTTTTTTTTGTTCTAATTTTAACTATAGTTTACTTTAAGGTTACAAAATAAAATAAATGCTATGGAGTAAAACCCATTTAAAACGGTTTATTAAACGCTAGAGTCAAAATTTTACTCTATTATATATTCTTAAAAAAGATAAATATAATTAAGAGTAAGTGATTTTATAAAAATCTAAATTACCAATCGTAATTTTTATGAGCATCTAGTCTGATAAAAATAAAAAGTAGTACAGTAAATCCCCAAAGAGAAGAACCTCCATAGCTAAAAAAGGGGAGGGGTATGCCAACAGTAGGTAACAAGCCAATAACCATCCCAATATTAACGATTATATGAAAAAATAAAATTGAAGCTACACTATAACCATAAATTCTACCAAACTTATTAGAATGTGTTTCAGAAAGGTAAATAATCCTATAAAGCATTAACATAAAAAGAACGATTACAAAGCTACTACCTATAAAACCCCATTCTTCACCAACAGTGCTAAAAATGTAATCTGTGTGTTGTTCTGGTACAAAATCTCCTTTTGTAATATCTCCTTTTAAAAAACCTTTCCCAGTCCAACCTCCAGAGCTAATTGTTAATTCTGATTGATGAGAGTTATAGCCAATGTTCTTTGTGTCAGTTTTAAGTCCTAAGAGAACTTCAAAACGATCTCTATGATGTTGTTTAAAAACTTTGTTGTAAGCAAAATGGGTTCCAAAAATAAAAAGAGTAGTTGTTAAATAAATAGCTAAAACTTTATACCAGTTGAAACGAATAAATCTTTTTCCTCCTTTGTAAATAGCGTAAAAGGTTCCTATTGTTACTAAAAATAATAGAAAAATTAAAATAGTTACATACCCAAAGAAGATAGTTAATATAAAAATAAGGATAAGTAATGTGCCTAAAATGGTGTAGTTTAAAGTAAGACCTTCTCTATTTAATACAAAAAAGAAAGCTAAATATATTAGAGCAGAACCAGCATCTGGTTGAAGTGTAATTAATATTGCAGGAGTAAAAATAATTATAAAGGCTTTTATCTGATTTTTGATTAAGCTTAGGTTGTATTGTCTGTCACTTAATAATTTTGCTACTGCTAAAGCTGTAAATGCTTTTACAAATTCTGATGGTTGTAAACTCATTGCACCAAAATTAAACCAAGATTTTGCACCATTTATTTCTTTTCCTAGGGGAAATAAAAGAACTAAAACTATTAATGAAATAACATAAAAGATACTAGAAAATCGTTCGTAAAACTTCGAATTAAAAAATAGAATAATAACAATTAGCGGAATGCTTAAAAGAATCCAAAGTATTTGTTTTCCATATTTAGTAGAAAAATCTAAAATTTGATAATTATCTTCAGTTTTAGAAGCTGCGTAAATATTCATCCACCCAAAACCAACAAGAGTAATGAATAGAAAAACCAATATCCAATCTATATTTGCAAAAATATTATTTCGTTCCTGACGCAATTTCTTTTGGTTTTTGATTTAACTTAGTATAAATGTCTTGTAAACTCAAGTTTAGCATATTCTGTTCTCTATATTTATTTGCTTTAGAGATTTCTCCATTTAAATATTTTTCAATTAATAAGCTTGTAATAGGTGCCGCAATTGTAGAGCCATAACCACCATTTTCTACAAAGATTGCTAAGGCAATTTTAGGGTTTTCTTTTGGTGCAAAAGCAACTAATATAGAATGATCTGGGAGTTGAATTTTTTGCCCCTCTATTCTAATAAAATTTTCAGCAGTTCCTGTTTTTCCGCAAATTTCTATGCCATTTACTTGACTAAATTTTCCGGTACCTGTTTTAAAAACTTCATGCATAGCTTCAATAACTGGAGTAAAATGCTTTTTATCAATAGTAGTGTGTTTGGCTTTTGTGAACTTCGAGTTTTCGATAGCTTTTTTATCAACCTCTTTTAAAATATGAGGAGTATAAAAATAACCTTTATTAGCAATTGCAGCCGTAAAATTTGCTAATTGAATAGGTGTTGTTAAAACTTCTCCCTGACCAATTGCATTAGAAATAGTTGTAGAACCATTCCAAGAGTATCTGTATGCATCGTCGTAATATTTACCTTGTGGAATAAAACCAGGGCTTCCTGCGGGTAAATCGTACCCTAGATAATTTCCTAAACCAAAACTAGAAATATGTTTGTGCCAATTATCTAATCCTTCTGAAGGTTTGTTATTTTTTTCTACTATTCTCTTATATGTATTCGAAAAAAAACTGTTACAAGATTTAGCAATTGCAGTTTTAAGTTTTATAGGTCTTCCTATAATGCCACAATGACACTTCATAAAATCAGTAGATTTTTTACCATATTTATATCCATGATAACATTTAAAAGAAGTTTTATCATTAATAACATTTTCTTGAAGTCCAATTAAGGCATTCATCATTTTAAAAGGAGAACCAGGTGCATATGCAGCTAATAAGCCTCTATCATAAGAGGGTCTACTAATGGTGTCATTAAACAATATAGTTGAATTTTTAGAGCGTTTTCTACCAACTAACATATTTGGGTCATAAGAAGGAGCTGTAACTAAAGTTAATATTTCTCCAGTTGCTGGTTCAATAGCAACAATCCCCCCTCTTTTGCCAGACATTAATTGTTGAGCATATACTTGTAAATCAATATCTAAAGTTAAAGTTAGGTCTTTCCCGTTTTCAGGAAGAGTATCATATTTACCATTTAAATAAGATCCTGTAACTTTATTTAAATTGTTTCTTTGAAGAAGTTTTTTTCCTTTTTTTCCTCTTAAATAATTTTCATATTGTTTTTCAATTCCATCTTTACCAATTAATTCTCCTGGTTGATAATAGTTGTTTTTTTTTGCTAAAACTTCGTTTACTTCACCAATATAGCCCAAAACATTTGCGGCAGCATTTATTGGATATTCTCTAATAATTCTTTTTTGAATAAAAAAACCAGTGTATTTATGTAGTTTTTCTTGTAAAAAAGCAAAATCTTCTTTTGCTAATTGCTTAAGAAATACCGAAGGTAAATATGGTGCGTAATTTTTAGCTTTTTTAAATCTCCTTAAAAAATCAGTTTTGTTAATTTTTAAAAGGTTACAAAACTCTAAAGTATCTAGAGTTTTAACCAGATTTGGTTGCACCATAACATCATAAGAAAGCTGATTGGCAACCAAAAGCTTTCCATTTCTATCATAAACATAACCTCTTTCTGGATAATCGTATTCTGTTTTTACAGCAGAATTATGTATTGGATCATAATTTGAGCCTCTAATTATTTGTAGTTGAAAAAGTCTTCCAATAAAAATAACTCCAATTAAGGTTATTAAAAAATAGAGTAAAAAACTTCTTTTCATTATTCGCTTTTAGTAAAAATATAGTTGCCAAAGAAAAATAAAATCAACGTAAATACACTAGAATATAAAGTATTAAAAAAAACCATTGATAAATTTTGAAAACTAAAATTAGCAAAAGAAAAATAGATAAGGTGATGAATTAATGTTAAAGTTACTACATAGTTAAAAACTTTTCCAAAAGACTCTGATTTAAGTGTAAAAAAAGGATAGTCTGCAGGTATTTTTCTAAAATAAACATTAATAAAAAATAGTCGGATGTATGCAATAAATAAAGTTGAAAAAGCGTGGATTCCTCCTGAGTCTGAGAAAAAATCGACAAATAGACCTAATAAAAAACTAAAAAACAGAAAAGAAAATCTTTTTTCTTTTAAGGGGAATAAAAATACAAATGCGATATATAAATATGGATTTATGTAACCAAGAAAGTTAATATTATTTAATACTATTACTTGCAGTAATAATAAGAAAACAAAAAATAAAATTTGATTTATACTTTTATTCATTGCTTATGTTTTCTAAAGATTTAATTTCCTCTTTATGTAAATTTTTTATAATGTAAACATGTCTTAAATTACTCATGTCATTAAATAATTTAACATCTACCTTGTTGTCTGCTGTGTTTCCTTTATTAATTTTCGAGATAGTTCCAATTGGTATACCTTCAGGGAAAATAGTAGATTTTCCACCAGTTTCAATAGTGTCTCCAATTTTTAAAGGAGCTTGTCTAGGAATGTCATGTAATTGTACAATATTATAGTTTGTGCTGTTCCATTTTAATGTGCCGTAATAAAAAGTATTCCCTTTAAGACGAGCGTTAATTCCGCTGTTTTTATTTAGAATAGACTGAACTCTTGTATAATTATTTGATGTGTTTTCTGTAATACCAATAATTCCTAAACTATTAATAACAGCCATTTCTTTATCAATATGATCGTTTTTACCTTTATTGATAGTTAAAAAATTAAACGTTTTAGAATAGTTGTTATTGATGATTTTTGCCTCTGTATAGACGTATTTTTGATGATATTTTAAAGAATCTATTACAGTAGAATCGTTGTCAAATCTAACAGAAATATTTTTTTCGATTGAGTTTCTTAAACGAGTGTTTTCTTCAGATAAACGTATGTTTTCTGATTTTAAATTTAAATATTCTGATGAGTTTGAAATTGTTGTAAAAATGCCTCCTGTAATATTATTGGCAGAGTTAACAAATTTACTTTTATGAAAATTAAGATTATTAAAAGTGAATGCAAGAGCAATAAACTCTAACAATAAGAAAAACAGAAAATATTTAAACTTCTGAAAAAAATAGATAATCTGCTGCATTGTTAGACCTTAAATTACTATTTCATTAAAACATTCTTGTATTTTTTTAATTCTTTTAAAGCAATTCCAGTTCCACGAACTACAGCTCTTAATGGGTCTTCTGCAACATAAACTGGTAAGTCTGTTTTTCTAGATAAACGTTTATCTAAACCTCTTAACATAGAACCACCACCTGCTAAATAGATACCAGTATTGTAAATATCTGCAGCCAATTCTGGTGGCGTTTTAGACAAGGTTTCCATTACAGCATCTTCAATTCTTAAAATAGATTTGTCTAATGCTTTAGCAATTTCTCTATAAGAAACTTGTACCTGTTTTGGTTTACCACTCAACAAATCTCTACCCTGAACTAACATTTCGTCTGGTGGAGTTTCTAAGTCTTCAGTAGCAGCACCAATCTGAATTTTAATTTTTTCTGCAGTGGTTTCACCAACATGTAAGTTGTGTTGTGTACGCATATAATACATAATATCACTAGTAAATAAATCACCAGCAACTTTTACAGATTGATCACAAACAATACCACCTAAAGCAATTACAGCAATTTCTGTTGTACCACCACCTATATCTATAATCATATTTCCTTTTGGCTCCATAATGTCTATACCAACACCAATTGCGGCAGCCATAGGCTCATAAATTAAATAGATTTCTTTAGCATTCATATGTTTAGCAGAATCACGTACAGCACGTTTTTCTACTTCTGTAATTCCAGAAGGAATACAAATTACCATTCTTAAAGCCGGTGGAAATAATTTCTTTTTAATTGAAGGAATTTGTTTTACAAATTCTTTAATCATTTGTTCTGATGCTTCAAAGTCAGCAATAACTCCATCTTTTAATGGACGAATAGTTTTGATATTTTCATGGGTTTTTCCTTGCATTAAATTAGCTTCTTTACCAATTGCAATGATGTTACCAGAAATTCTGTTTCTTGCAACTATAGAAGGACTATCAATAACCACTTTTCCGTTGTGAATTATTAATGTGTTTGCGGTTCCTAAATCAATCGCAATATCCTCCGTCATAAAATCGAAAAAACCCATAAATTATCTTTGTTGTATTATTTTTGATGTATTCTTACAAACTTACTAAATTTCTGAGTGTAAATAACATCAAATTTATTAATGTTTAAAATGTCTTGTACCTGTCATAACCATAGATAAATTATTGTCATTACAATAATCTATACTTAATTGGTCTTTAATAGAGCCTCCAGGTTGAATAACACTTTTTATACCTGCTTTGTCTGCAATTTCTACACAATCTGGAAAAGGGAAAAAAGCATCACTTGCCATTACGCATCCATTTAAATCGAAGTTAAAAGAAGTTGCTTTTTCTATTGCTTGGTTTAAAGCATCAACTCTACTTGTTTGTCCTGTTCCTCCTGCTAATAATTGTTTGTTTTTAACAAGAATAATCGTGTTAGATTTTGTGTTTTTACACAATTTAGAAGCAAATAATAAATCATCTAACTCATTTTGAGTTGGTTTATTGTTTGTAACATAAGTTAAATCTTCTAATGTATCAGTAATACTGTCTTTATCTTGAACTAGAGAGCCATTTAAACAAGTTCTTACAGTAGTTGTAGGTAGTTCTACTTCTTTTTGAATTAAGATAATTCTGTTTTTCTTTCCTTTTAAAACAGCCAAAGCATCATCAGAAAAAGATGGAGCAATTACAACTTCACAAAATAAAGTATGAATTTCTTCAGCAGTTTCTTTATCAATTTCTGTATTAGCAATTAAAATTCCACCAAAAGCAGAAACAGGATCTCCTGCTAAAGCATCTACATAAGCTTGTTTTATAGTGTCTCTTTGCGCAAAACCACAAGCATTGTTGTGTTTTAAAATGGCAAAAGTTGGTGCTTCTCCTTTAAATTCTGCAATTAAATTTACAGCAGCATCTACATCTAACAGATTGTTATAACTTAATTCTTTACCATGAAGTTTATCAAACATTGCTTCTAAATCTCCAAAGAAATATCCTTTTTGATGTGGGTTTTCTCCATAACGTAAAACTTTAGATTTTTGTTCACTAGCTTTGTATGCAATTTCATCTTCATTAAAATAATTAAAGATTGCAGTATCATAGTGAGAAGAAATATTAAATGCTTTTGCAGCAAATTTCTTTCTCTGAGATATTGTAGTTACTCCATTATTCTCTGAAATAATATTTAAAAAATCATCATACTGACCCATAGAAGAAACAATAAAAGTATCTTTAAAATTCTTAGCAGCAGCTCTAATTAAAGAGATTCCTCCAATGTCAATTTTTTCTACAATATCTTGTTCAGGTGCTCCAGATGCAACTGTTTTTTCAAACGGATATAAATCTACAATTACTAAATCTATTTGCGGAATATTAAACTCAGCTAATTCAGCAACATCACTTTCGTTTTCTTGTCTGTTAAGAATTCCTCCAAAAACTTTTGGGTGTAGCGTTTTAACTCTACCACCAAGAATTGATGGATAAGAAGTAACCTCATCTACAGGGATCACGTTTATCCCTAAATCTTTAATAAACCTTTCTGTTCCTCCTGTAGAGTAGATGGTTACATTTAATTCATTTAATTTTTTCACTAACGGCTCTAAACCATCTTTGTGAAATACCGATATTAATGCGGATTTAATTGTTTTTGAACTGCTCATTTTGTGTTGTCTTGTTAAGATTTGCAAATTTAATAAAAGCAAACTTAAAAAGACAACAAAAGATAGTAACAAAACGAGCAAATAGTTAACAACTAATCTACTTGAACTCGAGTTTTAAAATGTTCTACTAATGTAGAATAATCTCTAGGTGTTCGTTTGTCTTGTTTTTTTTCTAAAAACGGAAGCATTTTCAGCAAAATGCTGTTCGACTGTTTTTTCATAATTAGGGGATTAAAAAGTTATTCTGCGTTTTCTATAAAGTCGTTAAACCAAAAGATAATTTTGTCTATAAAAGAAGTTTTACTTCGATAAAGATTAGGGTTTTTGTTGTTAGATACAACGTAGGTGTTTTCTTCTTTTTTTCTCATTACTTAGGGGATTAATGATTAATAGAATGGTTAAATAGACATTTATTAAGAAACAAACTTACTTAAAAATAAATAAAAAAACAATTTTTATTCTAAAATATTTACTACTTTTTTGCAGATATATTCTAAAAGTTCTTCATCTTTTTTTGTAAAAATATTTGCAGTATGAGAATCTATGTCTATTTGACCAATATTTTCGTTATTTACAAAAATTGGTATTACAATTTCAGATTTTACTTTCCATCCACATGAGATGTAATTATCTTGTTCAGAAACGTCTTGTACAACAAAATTCTCATTACTCACTGCAACTTGTCCGCAAATACCTTTACCAAAAGGAATGATAACATGTTCTGTTTCTTCTCCTGTATATTGTGCTAATTTTAATTCTTCTTTGTTGCCGTTTTTAAAATAAAATCCAACCCAATCATAATAAGCTATTTCATTTTCTAAATAATCACATATAGTTTGTAGTTTTTCATCCCGAGATTTATTGGATAAAATAATTGTATCTATTTCTTGTTGTATTATATCTATATTCATTTTGTATATTCGTAATGTAAATAATTTGCTAAATTAATTAAAAATCATTTTGAAGAAACATAAAAGTATCATCATTTTTTTGTTAAAGTTCTTTGTTACATATTTTTTGTTGGTTTCAATTTATAATACTTACTTACAAAAATCTCAAAAGAAAGATAATTTTTATCAAACGTCATCAATTACGGCAGCTGTTGCTAATCAAACTGTAGAT
This sequence comes from Polaribacter sp., assembly GCF_039939415.1. Lineage (GTDB taxonomy): Bacteria > Bacteroidota > Bacteroidia > Flavobacteriales > Flavobacteriaceae > Polaribacter. The sequence continues at coordinate 47,183 of NZ_JBDVJE010000007.1, read as the reverse complement.
GTACTTTCTGTTTTTAATTATAATGTTAAAGCAGCTCAACACGATAAAGAAATGTCAGTTAAGTTGATAATAGAAGGTAAGTATACTGCAAGAGTTATAGAGGGTTGTAACTCTATTAGTTTAATTATTTTATTTGTTTCTTTTATTGTTGCTTTTTCAGGTTCTTTAAAGGCAACTATTTTATTTTCTATTTTAGGTAGTGTTTTTATATATGTTGTAAATGTTTTAAGAATCGCTTTTTTAACGGTTATGATTTATAAATATCCTAATCAGGTGGGGGTTTTACATGATTTAATTTTTCCGGCAATTATTTATGGAACAATATTTTTACTTTGGGTTCTTTGGGTTAATAAGTTTTCTAATTATAAAAAATGAACAAATACATAAAATTTTTTTTGGCTTTTACCTTAATTCTATTATTGTTTTTAGTAAGAGGATATGCTTCTAAATTATTTTATGATCCGTTAATGGAGTATTTTAAGAATGATTATTTGTATAAATATATTTACAATATAGATATCTGGCGTCTTACTGTAAATATGTTGTATAGGTATACTTTAAATTCTTTAATTTCTTTAGGGTTAATTTGGGTTTTGTTTGAAAGAAAAGATTACTTTAAATTTTCAGGATTTTTCTTTATGCTGGCATTTATGATTTTAATAGTTGTATTTGTAATTCTTATAAGAGATGATTTTGAAAGTGGTTATTTGCTACCTTTTTATATTCGTAGATTTATAATTCATCCAATTTTTTTATTAGTTCTTCTTCCTGCATTTTATTATCAAAAACTACACAGAAGATAATTTAACATCATATTAATTTTAGATTTTGTAATTTTACATTTATAATGAAGCACAGTATATCTAAAATATCCTCAATTTTATTAGCACTTTTAGTGTTGTTTTCTACCTTTTCTTTTACGGTAGAAAAACATTATTGTGGAGAGTTTTTAATGGATGTTTCTTTTATAGGTGATGCTGTAGATTGCGGAATGGATATGGAAAAAATTTCTGCAAAAAAGAGAGGTTGCTGTAAAGATGAAGTGCATCATATTGAAGGTCAAGACGAATTACAACAAACTTCAGTTGATGAATTCGATTTTTCAAAACAACAGTTTTTAGCATCGTTTTATATTACTTATAATGATTTATTTATAGAGATTCAATCTAAAGAAATAAACTATAAAGACTTCTCTCCACCTGAAATACTCAAAGATTATCAGGTTTTACATCAATCTTTTTTAATTTGATATTTTTTTTTAACAAACCAGATTCATCTTTTTAAGGTGATAAAGAGTCATGTTATTAAATAAAAATCAAAACAATGAAAAAAATAATATTAAGGAGTTTCTTACTACTTATTCCATATTTAATCTTTTCTCAAAATACTTTAAAAGGTAAGATTATGGAAAAAAATAAACCCAAAAATAATTTAGGAATAGAAGGTGTTAGTGTGCATTGGTTACACACAAATATTAGTGCAATTACAAATAAAAAAGGATGGTTTACAATTCCTTATAAAACTGAATACAAAAAATTAGTTGTTAGTTACTTAGGTTATAAAACAGATACAGTTTCAATAACAAATTTAAAACCAATTCATCATTATTTAACAATAGAAAGTGAATTGGAAGAAGTTATTGTTAGAACAAAAAAGAAAACAATATTCAAATCGTTTTTATCTACAGCCAATGTTTTTACGGTTAATGCAGATGAGTTATTAAAAGCAGCTTGTTGTAATTTAGCAGAAAGTTTTGAAACAAATCCATCTATAGATGTTAGTTTTTCTGATGCTTTAACAGGAACAAAACAAATACAAATGTTAGGTTTAACAAGTCCGTATTTGTTAATTTCTCAAGAGAATATTCCATCTGTAAGAGGAGCATCACAAGTTTTTGGGCTCACATTTACACCAGGAACTTGGGTAGAAAGTATTCAAATAACAAAAGGAGCAGGATCTGTTGTAAACGGATATGAAAGTATTTCTGGGCAAATAAACGCAGAATTGGTAAAGCCTTTTTCTGACAATAAATTCTTTTTAAATGCATATTCATCTCTAAATGGAAGGCTAGAGTTAAATACACATTTTAATCAAAAAGTTTCCGATAAATGGCAAACAGGTTTATATATTCATGGAGATTATAGAGGAGAAAAGTTCGATAAAAACAACGATAATTTTTTAGATAACCCTTTATCAAATCAAGTAAATGTTATGAATCGTTGGCAATATGTAGATGCAGAAAAAGGATGGGTAAGTTTTGTAAACATTCGTTTTTTAAATGATAAAAAACAAACAGGTGAAATTGATTTTAATCCAGATACTGATAGGTTATTTCCAAGTTCTGTACCAACTGCTAATGATACTTGGGGAAGTGAAATAGATACAAGGCGTTTTGAAACTTCAGCAAAATTAGGATATGTTTTTCCAGAATTACCTTTTCAAAGTATAGGTTTTCAAATGGCTTACAGCAACCATCAACAAGATTCTTATTTTGGACAAAAAATTTACGATATAGAGCATGAAAGTATATTTTCTAATATTATTTTTAATTCTATCATAGGAGACACCAGAAATAAATTTAAAACAGGTCTTAGTTTTACACATGATAATTATGAAGAGTTGGTAAATATTACTAATTATAATAGAAAAGAAACATCTGCAGGTGCCTTTTTTGAGTATGCGTATGATAATTTAAACGATTTTAGTTTAACTGCAGGTTTACGAGTAGATACACATAATTTATTAGGAACTTTTTTAACACCAAGAATTCATGCAAGATATGTTCCTTGGCAAAATAGTGTAATAAGAGCTTCTTTAGGAAGAGGAAAAAGAAGTGCAAACATTTTTGCAGAAAATCAACAATTATTTGCGAGTTCTAGAGAGATTAATATTGATAACTCTGGAGGAGATATTTATGGATTGAATCCTGAAATTGCATGGAATTATGGAGTTTCATACATGCAAAAATTTAATATTTTTGATAGAAAAGGAGATATTACATTCGATTTTTATAGAACAGATTTTAATAATCAAGTTGTTATAGATTGGGAAAATCCACAAGAAATTTCTTTCTATGATTTAGACGGAAAAAGTATTGCAAATAGTTTTCAGGTTGAATTAAACTATAATATTGCACCATTTTTTAATTTTAGAACGGCCTATAAGTATTTTGACATTTCTACAGATTATAAGTCTGGTAATTTGCAAAAACCAATTCAGCCACAAAATAGATTTTTTGCAAATCTGTCTTATGAAACTCCTCAAAAAGACAATGGTTCTCAATGGAAATTTGATGCAACTTTTAATAGTATTGGTAAACAACGTTTACCCAATACAATGTCTAATCCTGTTCAATATCAATTACAAGAATATGCTAGTGCATATCAGATGTTAAATTTGCAAATTACAAAAGTGTTTTCTGATAAATTTGAAGCTTATGTTGGTGGAGAAAACCTAACAAATGTTCAACAGAAAAATCCTGTTTTAGCAAGTGATGATCCCTTTGGTTCAAATTTTGATACTACAATAGTGTATTCACCCATTTTTGGAAGAGCGGTATATACAGGTTTAAGGTTTAAAATAAAATAAATAGTTAGATTAAGTATAATAATAAAAATATTAAAGATGAAAAAAATAATATTCATATTTAGTTTGTTTTTGATTGGGTTTACTATTCAATCACAAGAAGTAAAAAAGAAAAAAAATGCAAAAGTATCTTTTGAAGTAGATGGAATTTGTGGAATGTGTAAAAAACGAATAGAAACTGCTGCTTTAAAAACAAAAGGTGTAAAGTTTGCTCTTTGGGATGTTAGTTCTCATCAATTAAATTTAATTATGGATGAACGTAAAACAGATGTTTTAACAGTTCAAAAAAACATTTTAAAAGTTGGTCATGATATTATTTTGGATAAAAAGAATAAGTTGTCTGCCACAGAATTAGCTTATAATTCTGTTCATCCATGTTGTAAATATAGAGATGAAGAAATAATATTAGATCATAGTGGGGAGTTAAAAAAACAAAAGAAAAAAAATTAAAGTAAATTATTTTTTTATGCTTTTTAATAGGTTCATCATTTGTTAGAGATGATAACCTTATGCAGGTTTAATCAGTTTAAGTTTTAAAAAAACATCTAAATTTTGATGACTTAAATTTGTAAAAGTAACATCAACTTGTGTAATTTTATTTACATTAAAACCGTTTCTTTTTTAAAACGGTTTTAATGTTTGTATGCAGGCTTTGTCTTACATATAATCTTCAATAGGGTTGCAAGAGCAATTTAAGTTTCTATCTCCAAAAGCGTCATCAACTCTTCGTACAGAAGGCCAAAATTTGTTATCAGCAATATAATCTAAAGGAAAAGCAGCTTGTTTTCTAGTGTATGGTAAAATCCATTCATCAGTAGTTAACATTTCTTGTGTATGAGGTGCATTTTTTAAAGGGTTGTTAGCATCTTCTTTTGTTGCATTCGTAATTTCTGTTCTAATAGCAATCATTGCGTCACAAAAACGATCTAATTCAGCTATAGATTCAGATTCAGTTGGTTCTATCATCATAGTTCCTCCTACAGGAAAAGAAACTGTTGGTGCATGAAAACCGTAATCCATTAAACGTTTTGCAATGTCTACAACTTCAATTCCGTTTTGTTTAAAATCACGACAATCAATAATCATTTCGTGTGCAGCTCTGTTCATTTCACCAGTATACAAAGTATTATAATGTCCGTGTAAACGTTCTTTTATGTAGTTGGCGTTTAAGATGGCGTTTTTGGTAGAGTCTGTCAATCCTTTTGCACCTAACATTGTAATGTATCCATAAGAAATTAAACAAACTAAAGCAGAACCCCAAGGAGCAGAAGAAATTGCAGTAATTGCATTTTCTCCTCCAGTAGCAACTACAGGATTTGTTGGTAAATAAGGCACTAATTGTGGAGCAACACAAATTGGGCCAACTCCAGGGCCACCACCACCATGTGGAATTGCAAATGTTTTGTGTAAGTTTAAATGACAAACATCTGCACCAATTGTTGCAGGGTTTGTTAAACCAACTTGCGCATTCATATTTGCACCATCCATATAAACTTGTCCGCCATTATCATGGATAATTTGCGTAATTTCCCTAATTGCTTTTTCGTAAACCCCATGTGTAGAAGGGTATGTAACCATTAAAGCAGCTAGGTTTTCTTTGTGTACTTCTGCTTTTTCGCGTAAATCGTTTACATCAATATTTCCTTTTTCATCTGTTTTGGTAACAATTACTTTCATGCCTGCCATTACAGCAGAAGCAGGGTTAGTACCATGAGCAGAAGCAGGAATTAAACAGATATTTCTATGAGTATCTCCATTTGCTTGATGAAAAGCTCTAATTGTCATTAAACCAGCAAACTCACCTTGTGCACCAGAATTTGGTTGTAAAGATGTGCCAGCAAAACCAGTAATAATATTTAACTGATGTTCTAATCTTTTTAAAACTTGTTGATATCCTTCTGCCTGATTTAAAGGAACAAAAGGATGAATGTTTCCCCATTGTGGGTTACTTAAAGGTAACATTTCTGAAGCAGCATTCAGTTTCATTGTACAAGATCCTAAAGAAATCATAGAATGATTTAAAGCTAAATCTTTACGCTCTAATTTTTTAATATAACGCATCATATCTGTTTCTGATTGATACGTGTTAAATACTTGGTTTTCTAAGAAAGGTGTATTTCTTTTTGTGGTTTCAGGTATAACTTCAAAATCAGAATTAAAAGACTCATGTGTTAAAATTTGATTGAAATTACCTACATTTTCTGCTTCAGAAGCATCTGGTTTTTTCTTTAATTGACCGAAAATGGTAAATAATTTCATTAAATCTTTTTGGGTGGTTGCTTCATTTATAGAGATAGAAATATGTTTGTCATCTATATAATTAAAGTTAACTTTAAAAGATTCTGCAATCGATTTTAGTTTAATACAATCTACTTCTATTAATAAAGTATCAAAATAAGAAGTGTTTTTTTGATTAAAACCTGCCTTTTGTAAGTAATCTGCTACTAATTTTGTTTTATTGTGAACGGAATCTGCAATAAATTGTATACCTTCTTTACCATGATAAACAGCATACATTCCTGCCATTACAGCTAATAAAACTTGTGCAGTACAAATATTAGATGTCGCTTTTTCTCGCTTTATATGTTGTTCTCTGGTTTGTAAAGCCATACGTAAAGCGCGTTTACCACTTCTGTCTTTGGTAACTCCAATAATACGTCCAGGAATACTTCTTTTGTATTTGTTTTTAGTAGCAAAATAACCAGCATGTGGGCCACCATAACCTAGTGGAATCCCAAAACGTTGTGTAGTACCTACAACAACGTCTACTCCAAATTCTCCTGGAGCTTTTAATTTTGCTAATGATAAAATATCTGCAGCAACTGCAACTTTTATATTATTTTCATTTGCTTTTGCAACAAATGCAGAATAATCATATACTTGACCATGTTTACCTGGATATTGTAAAATTGCTCCGTAAAAGTCATCAGAAAAATTGAATTCTTCATGGTTACCAATTACCAATTCTATACCAATGGGAATTGCTCTTGTTTGTAAAACAGATAAGGTTTGTGGTAAAATTTCTTCAGAAACAAAAAATTTATTTACGCCAGTTTTCTTTTGTTTTCTTTCTCTAACATCATATAATAAAGCCATAGCTTCTGCAGCAGCTGTACTTTCATCTAACAAAGATGCGTTTGCTAATTCCATTCCACTTAAATCACAAACCATGGTTTGAAAATTTAACAAAGCTTCTAATCTACCTTGTGCAATTTCTGCTTGGTAAGGTGTGTAAGCTGTATACCACCCTGGGTTTTCTAGAATATTACGCTGAATAACACTTGGCACAATGGCTTCGTGATATCCTAAACCGATGTAAGTTTTAAAAACTTTATTTTTTTCAGATAGATTTTTAATATGTGCTAAGTATTCATATTCACTCATTGCAGGAGCTAAATCTAACTCTTTTTTTAAACGAATATTTTCAGGTACAGTTTGGTAAATTAACTGTTCTAAATTGTCAACTTTTATAGTTGATAGCATTATTTCTTGTTCCTTTTTATTAGGGCCAATATGTCTATTTTGAAACGAATTTGTATTCATTAATTAAAGTTTTAATTAGGCTTTTTTTAGCCAATTTAGTTTATTGTTATGAATAATTTAAAAACTATTGAATTTTGCGCTGCAAAAATAAGGATTTTATAGGTTTGTTTTTTGGGTGATTTTAATAAAAAAGAATGTAATTATTAACCATTTTAAAAGGTTATGAACATAAAAGCTATTTTTGTGATATGAAATTTTTAAAACTAGTATTCGATTTTTATTTAAATGCAAGTATTCATGTTGCTTTATCTGTTTATGCATTTTTAAGAATTACTGAAGTATATTTTAATTTACCTTATAATAATCATCTTAATTATTTTGTCTTTTTTGGCACTATTACTGGCTATAATTTTGTAAAATATGCAGGTGTTGCAAAATTGCATCATAGAAGTTTAACTAAAAGTCTAAAAACGATTCAAGTTTTTTCTTTTTTTTCTTTTTTAGCTTTAGGTTATTATGTATTTCAAATTGCTATTGAAACTATTTATTATACAATTCCTTTTACTTTAATTACCATTTTATATGCAGTTCCTTTTTTAAGTGGTTTTGACAAAAATTTAAGGCAAGTAAGTTATTTAAAAATTATAGCAGTAGCTTTAGTATGGTCAGGTTTTACGGTTTTAATTCCGTTAGTAGATGCAAATAAAGAAATTATCTTAAATGTTTATTTATTAATGCTACAGCGTTTTTTAATTGTGGTAGTTTTAATACTTCCTTTTGATATAAGAGATGTGATGTATGATGCTATTTCGTTACAAACAATACCAAAGAAAATAGGAATAGAGAAAACAAAAAAACTTGGATTAATAATGTTGATTTTTTCTTTGGTTTTAGAATATTTTGTTTCAACACAACAAATTTTAAAAACACCTTTTATGATTTTTGTTTTTTTAATGATCATTTTCTTAATGAGAGCAAAAACAGACCAATCTAAATACTATAGTTCTTTTTGGGTAGAGTCGCTACCAATTGTATGGTGGTTAGTTCTTTTAGGATTTCATAATTTTTAAGGATTAAATTCGTTTTTTTTATAAATAAATTTCAATATTCTTAAAAAATAAAATAGATATCATAAAACTGTAATATAGCTTCATATTTCTCTACTATAGTTGTAGATTTACTGACTTAAATTCAACAAAGATTTAAAGTAATGATTACCACAAAAAGAAATTATGTTTTCGATTTTGATAGCACTTTAACAAAAGTAGAAGCGCTAGACGTTTTAGCAGAAATTACGCTAGAGAACAACCCTAATAAAGCAGCAATTATTCAAGAAATAATTGATATTACCAATTTAGGAATTGATGGTGAAATATCCTTTACAGAATCTTTAGAAAGAAGAATTAAACTTTTAAATGCAAATAAAGCAGACTTATCTGGTTTAATAGTTGCTTTAAAAAAACAAGTTTCTAAATCTATAGAAAGTAATAAAGAGTTTTTTGAAAAGTACGCAGATAATATTTATGTTATATCTTGTGGCTTTAAAGAATTTATAGATCCTATTGTAAAAGAATACAATATACCTTCAGAAAGAGTGTATGCAAACACATTTGAGTTTGATAAAGATGGAAAAATAGTAAGTTTTGATGCTAATAATCCTCTTTCTCAGCACAATGGAAAAATCAAGTGTTTAAAAGACATGAACCTAGAAGGAGAAATACAAGTTATTGGCGATGGGTATAGTGATTATGTAACTCGTGAAGCTGGTATAGCAGATAAGTTTTTTGCCTATACAGAAAATGTTTCTAGAGAAAAAACTACAGAAAATGCAGACCATATTGCCCCAAATTTAGATGAATTTTTATACGTTAACAAGTTGCCAAGAAATATAAGTTACCCAAAGAATAGAATTAAAATTTTATTATTAGAAAACGTACATTCAGATGCTTTTAAAAAGTTATCTGAAGATGGTTTTTCTGTAGAAACAGTATCTAAAAGTTTGTCTGAAGATGAGCTAATAGAAAAAATAAAAGATGTACATGTTTTAGGAATTCGTTCTAAAACACAAGTTACACAAAAAGTTGTTGATGCTGCAGAAAAATTAATGGTAGTTAGTGCTTTTTGTATTGGTACCAAACAAATAGATTTAGAGGCGTGTAAAGAAAAAGGAATCGTTGTTTTTAACGCACCTTATAGCAATACACGTTCTGTTGTAGAATTAGCGATCGGAGAAATTATTATGTTAATGCGTTCTGTGTTTCAAAGAAGTACAGAAATTCATAACGGACAATGGAAAAAAACAGCAGAAGGATCTAAAGAAGTTCGTGGTAAAAAACTAGGTATTGTAGGTTATGGTAATATTGGTAAGCAATTATCAGTTTTAGCAGAAGCTTTAGGTATGGATGTTTGTTATTATGACGTAGAAGATAAATTATCTCTAGGAAATGCAACTAAAATGAGTTCTTTAGAAGAGTTGTTGGCAATTTCAGACGCCGTAAGTTTACACGTAGATGACAATGCAGCGAACAAAAATTTCTTTGGCGAAAAAGAAATATCTCAAATGAAAGATGGGGCAGTATTAGTTAACTTAGCTAGAGGTTTTGTAGTAGATATCCCTGCATTAGTAGCTGCTTTAAAGAGTGGTAAAATAGCAGGAACAGCTATTGATGTTTATCCGTCTGAACCTAGAAAAAACGGAGAATTTGTTACAGAACTACAAGGTTTGCCAAATGTAATTTTAACACCTCACGTGGGCGGTAGTACAGAAGAAGCACAAAGAGATATTGCAGATTTTGTACCAAGTAAAATTATGGCTTATATAAATTCTGGTAATACTGTAGATGCAGTAAATTTCCCAAATATTCGTTTGCCAAGACAAACAAATGCACATCGTTTTTTACATATTCATAAAAATGTGCCAGGTGTTATGGCTAAAATTAATAAAGTTTTAGCAGAATACGATTTAAATATTAATGGTCAATATTTGTCAACAGACCCTAAAGTAGGGTATGTAATTACAGATTTAGATAAAGAATATAACAAAGAAGTTTTAGATAAATTAAGAAACGTAGAAGGAACAATTAAATTTAGAGTTTTGTATTAATCTACGTATTTGTAAAATATAAAAACACCCTTTAGGTTTTAATCTAAAGGGTGTTTTTTTTGAAGCTATTTCCTGCTTTCCATTATATCTTTTTTATCGTTCCTCAAAAAAAGGATGTCATTTCAATCAGGGCTAACAGTATTTATTAGCTTTCTATTTATCCGACAATAAAATTCTTTATAAATTAAATTATAGTTTTAATTCTTTTTTTAAATCAATAATCAATTTATCATCCACATTTAAATAACGTTTGCTACCCAAATATCTATTCTTATTAAAATCATCGTAATTGGCTTCGTTTTCATTCATAGAACTCAAATGTACATTTCCTGAAGAATGAATAAATTCCATTTTGTCATTTCCTAACCAAATACCAACATGAGTTACACGTTGTTTTTTATCTGCAGTAGCTTTTCTTCCAAAAAATAGTAAATCACCTTTTTCTAAATCAGAAAAATCAAGATTTTCATCTACAGTTTTTCCAGCATTAATTTGTTGAGAAGCATCTCTAGGAATGATAAAACCATTCATTAAATACACCATTTTTGTAAAACCACTACAGTCAATTCCTTTGCTAGAAGTTCCTCCCCATAAATAAGGAAACCCAATCATGGTTTTTGCAACTTCTTCAATGTTCTCTTTTGTAGATTCCAAGTTTTGTAACCAAGAAGAATATCTTGTTCCTTCCTCTTTTTTAATATAACCAATCCTGTTATCAGGGTATTTTACCTCATAGAAACTATTATCTTGAGAAATATAATGTAAAATTCCACCTAAAGTAATATCAGAAACTATTTTAGAATTGTTAGATTTATCAGCATAGACATAGCCAGAAGTTTTAGTATAAATTATTTTTTTACGCTGATTCCAATTGTCATAATTTTCTTTATTCATTCTAGTAATTCCACCTCTATCTACCCAAGAAATATATTTATCTGGAGTTTGAACTCTATAAAAATCACCTTTTTTATCCAACACTTTTAAAGTCATCCCTAACAAACCTTGTGTACCTAATTCTGCAGAATGTTTTGGTTTTGATCTAATATTTATTACAGAATTTTTAGCAATAGCATATTGTAAATTTCCAACAGCAGAATCAGGTAAAACACGTACGTTATTAGTGAATTTTAAATTTCTATTTTTTAAACTATCTAATAAAATAGAAAATACTTTTTTAGAAGTTGTTTCTCCTTCTAAAATTATTTGATTGTCAACTTGTTCAAAATTGATATCAAATAGTGCCACTCTTTTATCAGGAGCAAATTCAGCTTTAAGATTAGCATGTATGTTTTTAACTTCAGAAATGGTATTATCTAAGTTATTACAAGAAAACAGCACTAGTAAAATAAGTAGCGAAAAATGTTTTAATAATTTCATTAAATAGGATTTTTAGCTAAAGTACAAAAAATCAAAACTCAAAAAAATTGAATTCTCTAAAGGATTGTTTTATATTTGAAATAAATCATTTTAACTCAATGCAATACCAAGACTCGTTAGCATTTGCTAAACAACAAGATAAAGAAGATTCACTTTCTAATTTAAGAAAAAAGTTTCACATTCCTAAAGATAAAAATGGAAACGATTGGTTGTATTTTACAGGAAATTCATTGGGGTTACAGCCAAAATCAACTAAAGAATATATCAATCAAGAATTAGAAGATTGGGCAAATTTAGGAGTAGAGGGGCATTTTGAAGCTAAAAATCCATGGATAAAATACCATGAATCTCTTAATGTAAAAATGGCAAAAATTGTAGGAGCAAAACCTATTGAAGTTGGTGTTATGAATACGCTTACAACAAATTTGCATTTGCTAATGGTGTCTTTTTACAGGCCAACAAAAAAAAAATATAAAATTGTAATAGAATCAGATGCTTTTCCTTCAGATAGATATGCTGTACAATCACAATTAAAATTTCATGGTTTTTCTGAAGATGATGTTATAGAATGGAAACCAAGAAAAGGAGAAGAACTTTTAAGAATAGAAGATTTAGAAACAATTGTTTCTGAACAAGGAGGTGAAATTGCTTTGTTGTTAATTGGAGGTGTAAATTATTATACAGGTCAGTATTTAGATTTACAAAGAGTTGCAGAAATTGGACATTCTAAAGATTGTATTGTAGGAATTGATTTAGCACATGGAGCTGGAAATATTCAACCAAACTTACACGATTCTAATGTAGATTTTGCAGCTTGGTGTACGTATAAATATTTAAATGCAGGTCCAGGAAGCTTATCTGCAATATTTGTGCATGAAAAACATGCAAAAAATAAGGATTTACCACGTTTTGCAGGTTGGTGGAATCATAACAAAGAAACACGTTTTAATATGCGAATGCCTTTTGATGTTATGGATGGTGCAGAAGGTTGGCAGTTAAGTAATCCACCAATATTATCTATGGCAGCTATAAAAGCTTCTTTAGATATGTTTGATGAGGTTGGAATGGATGTTTTAAGAAAAAAATCAAAAAACCTAACAGGTTATTTCGAGTTTTTAATCAATGAAATTGGTTCTGAAGATATTAAAATTATCACACCAATAAATCCAAAAGAGAGAGGCTGTCAATTATCAATTCAAGTTAAGAATGCTGATAAAAGTTTACATAAAAAACTTACAGAAAATCATATAATTACAGATTGGAGAGAACCAGATGTTATACGTTGTGCGCCAACGCCAATGTATAATACTTATGAAGATGTGTTTAGGATGGTTTCAATTTTAAAAGAGTTGTTATAAATGAACAAAAAAGATAAAATAGTAATTATAGGTGCAGGTTTATGTGGTTCTTTATTAGCCTTAAGATTAGCACAAAGAGGTTATAAAATTGAATTATTTGAAAGTAGACCAGATCTTAGAAAAGTAGATATTTCTGCTGGTAGATCTATCAATTTAGCATTGTCAGACAGAGGTTTTAAAGCTTTACGATTGTGTGGAGTAGAAGAGCAAGCAAAAGAAATCTGTATGCCCATGTATGGTAGATTAATTCATGACAGAAAAGGAAATGAGTTTTCATCAAATTATTCGGGAAGAGAAAACGAATACATCAACTCTATTTCTAGAGGAGATTTAAATGGCGTTTTATTAACAGAAGTAGAAAAGCACAAAAATGTTACGTTATATTTTAATACGAGAAGTAAAAAAGTAGATTTAGATAATGCTACTGTTTACTTTACAAATTACTTAACCAATAAAGAAACTATAGTAAAAGCAGATGTTATTTTTGGAGCAGATGGAGCAGGTTCTTCACTAAGAAAAAGTTATTATTTAGAAAAGAAATTCTTGTTTAGTTTTTCTCAAAACTATTTAAATCACGGTTATAAAGAGTTAGAAATTCCTGCAAGTAAAAAAGGTAAACATCAAATAAGTAAAGAACATTTACATATATGGCCTCGTGGAGATTTTATGTTAATTGCTTTACCAAATTTAGATGGTAGCTTTACAGTAACCTTATTTTTAAGTTATAATGAAGGCGAATTTAATTTCGAAAACTTAACGTCAGAAGAAAAAATAACACAGTTTTTTGAGCAAGAATTTCCAGATGCTTTAAAGTTGATTCCGAATATAAAAGAAGAATTTTTAAACAATCCAACAGGTGTTTTAGGTACTGTAAAATGTTCACCTTGGTTTTATCAGAACAAAACTACGTTAATGGGAGATGCTGCTCATGCCATTGTTCCTTTTTATGGACAAGGAATGAATGCTTCTTTTGAAGATATTACTGTTTTCGATGAAGTTTTAGACCAAAATTTAGAAAGTTGGGAAGCTGTTTTTAAAGCCTATCAAAAAGTAAGAAAACCAGACACAGATGCCATTGCAGATTTAGCGATAGACAATTTTCATGAAATGAGAAATCATGTTGCAAATCCTGTTTTTAAAGAAAAAAGAAAATTAGAAATGAGTTTAGAAAAAACGTTTCCTACTGAGTATTTTTCAAAATATTCTTTGGTTACTTTTAATGAAAACATTGGCTATAATGAAGCTCTAAAAAAAGGAAGAGCGCAAGACAAAGTGTTGTTAAATCTAATTGCAGACGATTCAATTCAGACGAAAACAGACATGACAAAACCAGAATTGAGAGTTATTTTAGAGAAAGTAAAAATTGAAACAAATAAGACTTTAGAGGAGGATAAAATAGCTAGATTGTAAAACTAACTAAATGTCTCCTCGAGCGCAGTCGGGAGGATGAAAAATGTAAAATCAATTAAAATGTCTCCTCGAGCGCAGTCGAGAGGTAATTATGAAAACGTATTACGTATACATATTAAAATGTTCAGATAATTTTTTGTACACAGGAATTACAAATAATATAGAAAGAAGATTTGAAGAACATCAAAAAGGATTAAATAAAAACTGTTTTACTTTTAAAAGAAGACCATTGAAATTAATTTTTCATCAAGTTTTTAATGATGTTGAACAAGCTATTTATTTTGAAAAGAAAATTAAGAAATGGAGTTCAAAGAAAAAGTTAGCATTAGCAAATGATGATTTTGATATGTTAAAAATTCTTTCTGAATGTAGAAATGCAACACATTATAAGTATAATTCAGATAAAAAATAGTTCTCGACTGCGCTCGAACAGACAATACAAAATGAAAACATACATTATTTTATTACGCGGAATAAACGTCTCAGGAAAAAACAAACTTCCAATGGCAGATTTACGCACTTTATTAAACGATTTAGGTTTCAAAAACGTACAAACGTATATTCAAAGTGGAAACATTATTTTAGAATCTGAAGAAGGAAAGTCAGTAGTTTGTAATAAAATTAAAGAAGGTATTCAAAGCAAATTCGGTTATGATGTTCCAGTAATTGCAAGAACAATTCCAGAATGGAAAAAAGCAATTGCTAAGTATCCATTTCCAATAGATAATACTAAAATAGTAGCTTTTGTATTTTTAAATAAAAAAGTATATGAAACAAAAATAGATGTAAAAGGTATCAATAACGATGAATATTTAATCGATAATGATATGATTTACATTTATTGTCAATCAGGATTTGGAAAAACAAAACTTTCTAATAATTTGTTTGAAAGAAAATTAAACGTCACAGCAACAACTAGAAATTATAAAACAACCATAAAGTTGTTAGAATTAGCAACAGATTCATAAAATGATGTATACAATTATTGGTGCAGGAATTGGCGGACTTACAACAGCATTAGCTTTTGAGAAGAAAGGAATCGAATATCAAATTTTTGAAAAAGCACCAGTATTAAATGAAGTTGGAGCAGGAATTTGGTTAGCGCCAAATGCATTGCAAGTTTTAGAGAGTTTAGGAGTTCTTGATGAGGTACAATCTCTGGGGAACTCTATTGATAGAATAACAATTGGTAAACAAGATTTATCACCACTTTCAGACAGCTCTCAAGATTTTATAAAAGATATTTTTGGTTATACAACAGTTGCAATTCATAGAGCAGCACTCCAAAAGTTATTATTTTCTAAAATCCCAAAAGAAAAAATATTTTTAAATAAAGGTTTTGAGTCATTTAAAGAATTAGCATCAAAAAAAATAGAAATTACTTTTAATGATAACTCGAAAACGGAAACAGATTTTTTAATTGCTGCAGATGGTATAAATTCTAAAGTTAGAAAACAATTATTTCCAGAAAGTAGTAAAAGATATTCTGGTCAGACTTGTTGGAGAGGAGTTACAAATTACACGTTAAATGAAGAACATTTACATCAAGGCTTTGAGCTTTGGGGAAATAAAATTCGATTCGGAATTTCTAAAGTTGCAAAAGATAAAGTGTATTGGTTTGCAGTTGCTTTGTCTAAAGAAAATCAGAAAAAAGAGGTTACTTTAGTTAAAGGTAAATTATTAAAAATGTTTGCTGAATTTCATCCATTAATTACTGATTTAATAAGTAATACTGAAGAAAGTCAAATTATTAAAAGTGATATTCATGATTTAAAGCCACTAAAAAAGTGGTATAAAAATAATATTTGTTTATTAGGTGATGCAGGTCATGCAACAACACCAAATATGGGACAAGGAGGAGCACAAGCAATTGAAGATGCATTTTATTTAAGCAATGTAATTGCTGATAATAAAGATGGAAATGTGTTTGAGTTATTTCAACAAAAAAGGCAAAATAAAGTCAATTTGGTTGTAAATCAATCTTGGACAACAGGTAAAATGGCGCATTGGAAATATGGCCAAAGTATTCGTAATTTTATATTAAAAAATGTTCCTAAAAGTATTATTAACAAAAAAATGATTGAGTTGTACCAACTTGAAAAATAAAAATGAATAAAGAAATAAAAGAAATAATTATTGCAGTTTGTGATGAGAAAATTGCCAAAAAAGGAACCAATGTTGGTTTGTCTTTTTATGCGTTTTTTAAGAATAAAAATGACAATCCTGTTTTGTTAATGGAAGTTGCCAAATGGTGGATTGAAACGCACAAATTAGATCATTTTGAAAAAGCGATTAAGATTAAGAAAATGATTCAGAATAATTTATAATATATTTTAATAAAAAGTAATGAATATTGAAGACATTAGAAATGATATTTTAAACTATAATGATAAACTGTTTTTTAATAGTGCAAGTTCATCATTACCAGCTACATCAGTTGTAAAAAAAATTACAGATTATTTAATTGAAGAGCAGCAAATAGGTGGTTATAAAATTGAAGAAGAGCGTAGTGAAGATATTAATGGTTTTTATGTGCAATCCTCTAAATTGTTAGGATGTAAACCTAATAATATTGCGTTTGCCTATAATTCTACAGACGCATACAGTAAAGCCTTATTGTCTATTGATTTTAAGAAAAATGATGTTATAATTACGTCAGATGATGATTATGTATCTAATCACTTTCAATTTATTGCATTACAAAAACGAATTGGGGTAAAAATAATTCGAATAAAAACATTAGTTAATGGAGATTTAGATATTCATAATTTTAAAGAGTTAGTAGCTAAGTATCATCCAAAATTAGTAGCAGTTACTCATGTACCTACAAACTCAGGATTAGTACAAGATGTGGTTACAATTGGAGGTATTTGTAGTCAAAATAATATTTTGTTTTTATTAGATGCTTGTCAATCTGTAGGGCAATTAGTGGTTGATGTTAAAAAAATAAAATGTGATTTTTTAGTTGTAACAGGACGTAAATGGCTCAGAGGCCCAAGAGGAACAGGTATTTTATATGTCTCAAATAATGTTTTAGATCAAGGTTTATATCCTTTAACAATTGATGGTAATGGTGCACTATGGAATAAAGAAGATGATTTTGAGATTTTTAAAACTGCAAAACGGTTTGAATTGTTCGAATCTTCAAGAGCATTGGTTGTTGGGTTTGCTGAAGCATTACGTTATTTAAATGCTATTGGAATAGAGCAGGTAGAATCAACAAACAAAAACTTAATTACAAAGTTAAGAACAAATTTAAATGATATTAAAGGGGTAAAAATATTTGATAAAGGTTCTGTTACATCAAGTATTTTAACTTTTAGAAAAGAAGGTAAGTCTTTAGAAGAAATTAAAACTAAGTTTCAAAAAAATAATGTATTTTATAGTGTAAGTGCAAAGCCTTGGGGATTCATAGATTTTGAGAAGAAAGATATAGATTGGGTTATACGTTTATCACCTCATTATTTTAATACAGAAAAAGAAATAAATAAAGTGTCAGAAATAATTGAATCAATTTAACAGTTTTAAATTGAGATAATTTAAAATAATTTAACATGAATTTAGTGCAGCCTTTAAATTTTAAAAAGTGGATAGATGAACATCGTCATTTATTAAAACCACCAGTTGGTAACAAGCAGGTTTGGGATAATGGCGAATATATTGTGATGGTTGTTGGTGGACCAAATAACAGAAATGATTATCATTATAATGAAACACCAGAGTTTTTTTATCAGGTAGAAGGAGATATGGTTTTGAAGATTATTGATGATAATGGAAAACCAGTTGATGTGGAAATTAATGAAGGTGATATTTATTTATTGCCAGCAAAAGTGCCACACTCTCCACAAAGAAAAGCAAATACAGTTGGTTTGGTAATTGAATATCCAAGAAAAAAGAAGATGAAAGATGCTTTGTCTTGGTATTGTGAAAACTGTGGAAATCTGCTGTACAAAAAGAAGTTTAAATTAGAAAATATTGAAGTGGATTTACCAATAATTTTTGATAAATTTTATTCTGACAAAGAAAAATGTACTTGTAACAAATGTGGAACAGTAATGGAAGCACCTGAAAAAATCAAATAGTTTACAGTTTTCAGTAGCAGTTTCTAGTAAGGTAAATACTGCAAACTGCAACTGCTAACTAATTTCTATCCTTGACATTGTTTTAATACAGATTCTGCTCTTTGTAACATAAACTTCGGATAAAATTCAATATCAATTTTTTCTTTTTTACTTAGTTCGATTGCACGTTTTATTTCTGCACAATATGGTTTTGTAGATTTTCCAAAGAATTTAGCAGATCCCATATTCCACTCTGCATTTCCTAAAACAACTCTTGGGTTTTCTGGAGCAATTTGTAATGCTTTAGCATATAGCATACTATTTTTTCCGCCTAAAGTCATTCCGTATTTTTGTCCGTCAAAAGCAATATATCCTAAGTTTAAAAACGCTTGTGTAATTAAAATTTCTGGATTGTTTTCTGAATTTGATTTTGCAACATCTAAAAACTCTTGTGCCTTTGTTAATTTTGCTTTTAGTACTGCTTCATCTTTAAGTCCAAAACTTCCAATAATTTCTACAGTTGCAGCATAATAAAGCGCTAACCAGTTTTCTGGTTCTGCTTTTGATATTCTTTCAAATAATTGTGAGGCTTCTGTCATTTTTCCTTGTTCCCAAAAATCAAATGCTTTTTGCATTCCTTTTTGATATTTTGTTTGCGCAGAAATCCCTGTCGCAATGAAAATTGCGATGATAATTGTAAATTTTTTCATGATGTAAGAGTTTAAATTGTTTTTTTAAATTGATATTTAATAATAAAGTAAGCCACTATAATATTTGGCACCCAGCATAACCAAGCAATTAGTTTGTATGCTGGTAAAAAACCACCCATAATAGGTATGAAGATTGGTAAGTATATTCTTAAAGTTACAGCAGCAAAACAAATGGCATAACTGTAAATCATTAGTTTTTGGTGTTGTATGATATTCCCTTTTTTAATAGTTGTAAAAGCAAATAGCGTTGTTAAAAACCATGCAATTGCCATGGTCATAAATCCTGATTTTGCAATAATACCTCCAGTTGCAAAGTAACCAATATATAAACCTGAAACCCCACTCAATAAAACAGAAATCACATATATTTTACCAATCTTTTTATGAAGTTCTAATTTTTTTAATCTTAGTTTTTTATTGAATTGTAACCAACCAATTAACAATGCAATTCCTCCTAAAATAATGTGTGTGTAAAACATTGTATTCCAAAGATTATTTGCTAAAAGCTCTGATGATTTACTTGCTAATAGACCAAATTTCACATCAGGAACTATGAAGTACACTATTGGATATAGGCCAATTAAAACAGCTAATACAGCTATTATATAATAGGATATTTTTTTTAAAACCATATTAGTTTACATTGATTGTTAAAGTAATGTCTTTAGTTACATTAAATTTAGCGTCTTTGTATTTTGGAGGTCCCATAAAACCAGTTGCATCATTAGACATACCTGTTGGTTCTTTTGGAATTCCTATAAAATTAGTATCCATTTTTTTGTTGTCATTTGCGTCATGAAAGGCAGATACAGCATAAACTCCTGCAGGAATATCTTTTAAAGTAACAGTTGCTTTTTTATCAACTATTTTTACAATAGTTCCTTTTAATGGTTTTTTTAAAAAACTTTCTTCTTTGTTGTAAATGGCAACATATAAATTTCCTTTATCAGATTTCATTCCTTTAAAATCTAAAGTAACTGTATGTTTTTCTTGAGCTGAAGTTGAAAAGATTCCACTAAAAATAAATGCCGTAATTAAAAGTAAGTTTTTCATGATGTTTGTTTTTTGATGATTCAAATATCTGATCTTTCTAAGTGAATTACACAAGAATAATACCGAATTGTTATTTTTTATTGCTGAATTGTAATAAGAGCATTTATTTGTTTAAAAACTTTTTCAGTTTCTAAAGTTAATGCTTCTAAATGTCCTTTTTCTGAGACAAAGAATTTTTTAGGTTCTAATGCATTTTTATAAACTATTTCAGACTGATTTATTGGAATGGATTTATCTATTTTTCCATGAATAATTAGTTTTGGGACATTTTTAATTTCTTTTATTTCTTCTTTGGAAGGATACATATTTCCTAATGTATTTTCTAAAAAAGGATGAACTTCTACAGGAGCAAATAATTTAGCTACATCTGCAAATGATGCAAAACCACCATCTAAAATTAAAGCAGCTACATTTTCTTGATGTTTTTTTGTAAAACTTGTTGCAATTTGACAACCTAATGAAGCACCATAAACTACTAGTTTTGTATTTTTTATGGCTTCTATTGATTTCATTTTTGTATAAACAGTTTCTACGTCTTTCAAAATATTTAGATGTGTTGGTTTTCCTGATGATTTTCCATAACCTCTAAAGTCTACAGCATACACTTGATAATCATTTTTAACCAAAGACGCAATCATATACATATAAGTAGAAATATTCCCACCAGCTCCATGAAAAAATAAAACGGTTGCTTTTGGAGAAGTTTTTGGTTGAAAAAAAGCAGTGTGAATGGAATCTTTTTCTACAGAGATAAAATCTTCTGAATAAGGAATTTTTACTTCTTTCCATTCTTTTTTAGGAAAGTAAAACCTTTCTTCGAATTGTGCATTTGTAAATTGAAAGAAGACAAGAAATAGGATTGTAATTTTTATAGTTTTCATGAAATGTTGTTTTTTGATGTTTAGTTATTTTTGAAATTTTCTGTAAGTTCTTAAATTAGTCTAGCCCTGATTGAAACGGCATCCTTTTTTTGTTTTTCTCAAAAAAAGATATAGTGAAAAGCAGGAAATAGCTCCAAATAAAATTATAAATTATCTAATTGGTTTGTTTTTTTGTTGTCACTAATTGTCCAGAAGAAACCTACAAAAAAGAAGCTGTCTGCATTAGGTATAATGGCTTGTCTATTGAAGTTTCCATTCGATTCTGCAGTGTTTTTGTAATTGTATCCAAACACATTTTGAGTACCTAAAATGTTGTTTACAGATAGATATAATATTTTTTGTTGATCGATTAAATATGCCCAATTTAAACTTAGAGAGTTGTAGTTTTTGGTTTGATTGTTTAAAAAACCAGCTTCATTTGGATTGGTGTAGTTTCTGCCAGAAGCAAAATTATAACTAAAACCAATTTGACTTTTCCAATCTTCTACCCAATGTTTAGCTACCACAGATAAATTATGTTTAGAAGCAAAATTTGGTCTTGCAGCAGTAGGATAATTCTTGTAATTTCTTTCTGTATCTAAGTATGAATAAGAAACCCAATAATCTGTGTTTTTTATTTTATCATTTTGTCTCCAAAAAATATCTACTCCTTTAGCAAAACCAGTTCCGTTATTGTTAAAATTGCTTGTAAAAATTGGTGTATTATCATCGTATTTTACCAAGTCTTTATAATCTTTGTAGTAGGCTTCAATTCTAAAAATTTGACCTTGTTTTACAGATTGATAATTGGCAATTAAATGTGATGTGTTTTCTGCTTTAAAATCTTGACTAAATTTTAAGTATTCGTTTTTAGGATTCTGATAAAACAGACCATAAGCTAATGAGAACTGTGAGTTTTTTCCAGATTTGTATGCTATTGATGCTCTTGGAGAAATTGTAAACCCATTTAATAATTCTGAGTTTTCTGCACGAATTCCGATTTTTGTAGCCAATTTTTTAGAAAAGAAAATGTCTGTTTCGGCAAAAGAAGCAAATAGGTTATTGTTAAATCCGTATTCGAATTTATTGCTGTTATTTGGTGTGTAATCTTCATTAAAATCGGTTACAAAATACTCAGATCCAAAACTGATTTTAAATCGATTAGAAAACTGCTTTTTTAACTTCGCTTTAAAATGCATTGAGTTTTCTGTATTGGTTACTAAATCGTCTATAATTTTAATATTAGAATGATCGTTTGTAAAACTAAAACCAGTTTCAAGTTTCCAATTATCACCAAATCTATTCTTGTAAGAAGTATTAAAATAAAGGTTTCTGTTTTTTAATCCGAAACGAAAACCATCAACAAAATTAATGTCATCTTGTATCACATCTAAGTCTGAATAGCTAAAAGCACCATATACTTTTAGTAAAGATTCGTTTTTTAATTTATGTCTGTACACCATTTCTCCATTTAAAGCTTGTACAGGTTTTTTCCAAGTATTTCTATCAGGAAAAGCTTCTTGATATGGAGCTAAATTAATATAAGATGCATTTACACTAAATGAATTATTGTCCCAAATTTGTGTATTTCCTATTCCTAAGCCTAAAGTCATAAAAGATAAGTCTGTTTTTTCTTCTATAGGTTCATCAATGGTGTTGAGTTGTAAAACGCTCGATAATGCTTGTCCATACTCTGCAGAATAACCACCTGTAGAAAAAGACATTCCTTTAAATAAAAACGGAGAAAATCTTCCGCGAGTTGGCATATTGTTTGGGCTAGCTGCATAAGGTGTAAAAACACGAATACCGTCTATAAAAATTTGAGTTTCTTCTGCTTCTCCTCCTCTTACAAATAAACGTCCATCTTCATCTACTGTAGAAGTTCCTGGTAATGTTTGAAAAGCACCCATAACATCACCTAAAGCACTTGCTGTTGTAACTATATCTAAAGGTTTTAGAACAGTAACTTTGGCTTTTTCACCAGCTTCAAAAGTTCCTGCATTTATAACAACTGCGTCTAAAGAATTTACATCGTCTTTTAATTTTACTTTTAAATTTTTTAGTGATGTAACATCGGCAGTTTTAATATACGTTTCAAAAGAAATAAAAGAAATAACTAAAGTTTGTTTACCTTTTTCTGAAGTTAAAAAAGAGAATTCTCCTTTATCATTGGTTGAGGTTCCATCATAAGTTCCGTCTAAATAAACATTGGCTCCGTTTATAGGATTGTTTTTAGAATCGGTTACTTTTCCAGAAATCATTGTCTGTGCCATTAATGAAAATTGGCAAATTGTAAATAATATAAATAGTATTCGTTTCATCAGTATTGGTTTTTTTTGATGATACAAAGATGTGGAGCTATTCGTTCTTAAAATAAAAACAAATACCGAGTTGTAATTTTTAAATGATGAGTTGTAAAAAAGAAATTATTGGACGTTAAAACGTAAAACCGTTTTCAGTTTTTCTGCAGATACTTTTCTAAAGTCTGATAAATAAATTTCTCTATGAATTTTAGAAACTCTTTTTAAACCTTTATTTTTAGTGAATTCTTCCATGATTTTAAAAGTAGCAGGTTCATCATCATAAGAACCTATATGAAGCATTTGTACACATTTTCCTTCAGTAATTTTTTCGAATTTTACTTTATCGAATAAATAATTTGGTTTCTTTAGTTTAGTTTTTTCAATAACCTCTATAACATATTCTTTCGTAATAAAATTGGGTTGACGAATCATTAGCGTAAAAACCAAATCGTCTTTATTTAGTTTCGTGTTTTCTGTATAATTCTTTTTTGCTTCTTCAGTAATATCCCAAACACCTTCTAAAGGATACACAGTATAATCGTAATAATTTTCTAAAACAGGATTCTTTTTCAACCCCATTTTAATTCCGTAACAAATAGGATATAAAGCACCAATATATTCTGCAAATTCTGAATTATTTGGATTTCCTTTTCCAGAAATAGTTAAGAAATTAAACTCATGAATTGTAATTAGTTCTGGTTTAACTTTAGGAATGTAAAGTTGTTTTTCTTTTTTTCTCCACTCGTGTTTCATCAAAAATATTTTATAAAATAGGAATACATAAATCTACAATAAACTTATTTTCTGGATGTTCTGCAGCGTTATTATAATAAATTTCAAATGGATCAACTTCAGATTTTTTGTATCCGTTTTCTACCATAAAAGCAAATGAAGATTCCCATGCTTGTTGAAACTCAAAAGGAGCAATTTCTAATCTAGAAACAATGCATTTTGTAGGGCTTAATATTTTTAAATTTACTTCGCCATCAAGCTCAATAGGATCGTTTAAAACGATAGAAGCACTCATTCTTATATTATTTGGATTTGTAATTTTAGGACTGTCATGATAAATAGTAACCATTCTGGTTTGTTCGTTTATCAATCCTTTTGGAGTTGCCCATTTTACCAATTTGTTATATATACTTCCAATTGCTTCAATTCTTCCTTTATGAGAAATAGCTGCTAAATCTAATCTTGGATTTGTTTTAATTTCTGGAGTTGTTTTCATTTTTAACCAATTTAAAGCGTCGTTTACATTGCAAAGATATTGCTCAAAAGTAACAGTTACTTTTCCTATCTTGCTTTCTGTTTTGCTAATCTTGCTATATTTTTCTGGACTTTCTTCTTTGAATTTGTTGGGTGAAATACCATAAAATTTCTTAAACGATTTTGAAAATGCAGACAAATTATTATATCCTACAGCTTCTGCAATTTGTGTAATATTTTTTTCTTTTTGATGTAATAAATACGCAGCAGCTTTTTCAATTCTTTTTCTATTGATAAAATTATGAACTGTTTCTTTCACTACTAGTTTAAATAATCGGTGAAAATGAAAAGGTGAGAAATGGGCTTTTTCTGCAATGATTTCTAAAGATAATTTTTCTGATAAATTACTTTCAATAAATATAATTGCGGTATTTAAGCGAGCAATATTTTCTTTGGCAATTTTAGAAGGAATCATTTTTAAGTTTTTGTAGATAGTAGAATAAAAATCCACTTGCAAAGTATAAAATAATATCTACAACATCTTTGGTATATCTTGCTAAATATTTTGGGAATATGAATTCAAATAAAATACTATACATCAAACATAAATAAAAAATAATGGGTAAGCTTAAAGTATAGTTCTCATTATTTTTAGTCCATTTTAAAACTTGTAAACAGATATAAAGTACAATGGGAATGATTAAAAAATCATTTACATAATGACGAGTAATTCTTGGTAATTGAATATTTAAAAAAGCAGAAAAGTAAATAAAGGCTCCAATAATTATGGAGAAAATAATGTAATAAGAAAGAATTTTTTTCATATTAACCTGCTGCTACCATTGCAATAAACCAAGCTAAACCTGCGCCAATTGCGCTTACAACCATAATCGCAGAATACAATATCCAACCAATAATTTTATATAATATGAAAGGATGTTTTTTTAAACGTTCTGCCAAATTAGGGTTTTCTAATTTGTGTATTGCAGCATCAATTTCTGCTTTTTTTACAGCAAGTTCCTTTTTTTCTCTTTTCTTTTGATGAGAAATTAAAGTATTGCAGTTGCTGCAATAATCATTATTAGTGTTAAAAACACCACAATTAGGACATTTAATGATTCTTTTTACTGCCATTTATTTTCTAAAGCTAAAACTATTTTTATTTTTATAAGGTCTAATAATTAAACGAGTTTCTCTATCAAAACGGATATAGTTATACACCCAATTTAGAAAAACGATGGCTTTGTTTCTAAAACCGATTAAAGAAAATAAGTGAACAAACATCCAAACAAACCAAGCAAAAACTCCTTGAAATTTCCATTTAGGTAAATCTACAACTGCTTTATTTCTACCAATAGTTGCCATAGAACCTTTGTCGTTATAAACAAATGCTTTCTGTTCTTTGTTAAATAATTTTGCGATAATATTTTTTGAAACTAATTTTCCTTGCTGAATGGCAGGTTGAGCCATCATAGGATGCCCATAAGGATTTTCTTCAGATTTCATACAAGCAACATCTCCAATTGCATACACATTTGGGTGTTCTATAACTTGGCTGAATTCATTAACTTTAATTCTAGCAGCTCTTTCAATTACGCATTCATTATTTAAGCCGTCAATCATTTTACCTTTTACTCCAGCTGCCCAAATAACAGTTTCTGCTTTAAAATGATCTTCACCTTTTGTGGTTACAGTTTTACCATCATAATCTAAAACGCGTAAATTTTTCCAAACATTTACACCTAATTTAATTAGAAAATCTTCAGCTTTTTCTGAAGCTTTTGCACTCATTCCTTTCAGTAAACAAGAAGAACTTTGAATTAAATTAATCTGCATTTGACGAATATCTAAATCAGGATAATCTTTTGGTAAAATCCCTTTTTTCATTTCAGCTAACGCCCCAGCTAATTCAACTCCTGTTGGTCCACCACCAACAATTACAAAATTCATTAAGGAGTTTCTTTTTTCTAAATCTGATGTTAATAAAGCTTCTTCAAAGTTTTCTAAAATTAAACTTCTAATGTTTAAAGACTGAGGAATTGACTTCATTTCCATGGTATGTTTTTGGATATTTGTATTTCCAAAAAAATTGGTTGTAGAACCTGTAGCTATAATTAATTCATCATAATCTAAATCTCCAATTGAAGTTTGAATGGTATTCTTATCAGGATTTATTTTTTCAACATCAGCTAATCTAAAATAGAAGTTTTCAACGTCATTAAAACGCTTTCTTAAAGGAAAAGCAATAGAATCTGGCTCTAAACCTCCAGTAGCAACTTGATACAATAAAGGTTGAAATGTATGATAATTATGTTTGTCAATTAAAACAACTTGTAATTCTTGTTCTTCTAACCCTTTTGCAGCTGCTAAACCTGCAAATCCGCCACCAATAATTACAACTCTTGGAAAACTAGTTTGTGGAATGTTCATGTTTGTAATTGTTTTTTTATACTATTTATTTTATAGGGATAAAGTTAGTTTTTTAGATCAAAATCTCTGATTAACATTTCTGTAAATTTAGTTGCTCCAAATTTATTTAGATGGTCTGCATCTTTAAAATATTTTACTTTTTTAATTGAATCTATGTAATATGCAATATCGTTTTTCTTTAATGTTTGTTTAAAAACTTCTTGATTTTTTACATTGTAATAAGGTGATGTGTATAAAATAAGATTTATTTTTTTAGATTTTCCAAATTCCTTAATTTCATTAATTAATTCAGAAGAATATTTATTTTTGAACTGAACACTTGTACTGTCTTTTTTCATTACAGACTCAAGCCCTATGTAAAAAGCTTTTTCTCTATTTTTATTTCCTATTTTAAGTAATAACTCCCTATAACCAATTTTGTAACCATAATTCATATATCTATAAAAAGGAAATTTAGAATCTCCATAATAATCTACATCATATTTTTTTAAATGCTTTTCTACTTCAGGATATTTAATAAATGGCATAAAGTAGCTTGCACCAATAAATGATTTTTTGTTACGTTCTATTAAATCAGATTCATCAACTTGAATAAAGTATTTTTCTGCTTTTATATTTTGCTCAATTAAAAGTTTTAAGGCTAGAAAAGATTCTGTTAATGTTTGACCTGAAGTTCCTAAGTTTAAACTCTCTTTTCCAGTTTCTTTATTAATTAAAGGTGTATTTACATGAAATTCTACTCTTGAAGATCCTAAGAAAATAAAATCATATTGTTTGTTTTTGTTCTGAAATATAAATTCGATTTTGTTTCTAACACCTTTCTTATTTATATAAATATTGGTGTAAACAATATCTAGTATAAATAATAGTACTATTATTATTAAAATTCTAATAGCGATATATGTCGTGAACTTTTTCATTAAAATTGAAAATAGATAAAACTTGAATGATTCGTAAATTGACCGAAAATGAATAACATTATTACAATTAAAAGTTCATTTATATTTTTGAATCTTCCTTCAAAAGGAGTTTCTTTATTTCTATAAAACCATTCAAAAAAACAAAGTATCGGAATTAAAAATAAAATTTCAAAGGAATATCTTTCTAAACCACCAATATAATCTATTTTTAAAGCGTTTTGATTGCTAAAGATTCCAGATATATATTTCCAAGCTTGATTAACAGTTTCTGCCCTAAAAAAGATCCATGCTAATGTGGTTAATATAAAAGTGGATACTATTTGAAATATTTCTTTAAAAGATGGGAAGTATTTATTTTTAGATACAATGTCTGTGTTTACTCTATTTTTATTAGTCAATAAAAGAGGCAAAAAGAAAAGAGCATTCAAGCCACCCCAAACAATGAAGGTCCAATTAGCTCCATGCCAAAAACCACTTACTAAAAAGATTATAAATACATTTCTTATTTGTTTCCATTTAGGTCCTTTAGATCCTCCTAATGGTATATATAAGTAATCTCTAAACCAAGTTGATAATGATATGTGCCATCTTCTCCAAAATTCAGCAATATCTCTTGAAAAGTAAGGGTAATTAAAGTTACGCATCAGTTTAAAACCAAATAACCTTGATGTTCCAATAGCAATATCTGAATATCCAGAAAAATCACCATAAATTTGAAAAGCAAAATAGATTGCTCCTATAATTAATGTTAAACTAGATTGCTCTTGATAAGTGTCAAAAATCTCATTGACATAAATAGCACAATTATCTGCAATTACTATCTTTTTAAAAAGTCCCCATAAAATTAACTTAACCCCAGAAACTGCCAAATCATATTTAAATTTCCTTTTTTGATAAAACTGAGGAAGTAAGTTAGTTGCTCTTTCTATTGGGCCTGCAACTAATTGAGGGAAAAAAGAAACAAAGCTTGCAAATGCAATAAAGTTTTTTGTGGGCTTTAATTTTTTTCTAAAAATATCTATTGAGTAACTTAAAGTTTGAAACGTATAAAAAGAGATTCCTACAGGTAGAATAATGTTAAGTGAGCTTTTATTCATAGAAATACCTAAACTAGACCAAGCATCTATCCAATTGTCTATAAAAAAGTTATAGTATTTAAAAAATCCTAAAACACCTAAATTAAAAAGTATGCTAAACCAAAGTAAATATTTTCTTTTATTTAGAGCTTCTGTTTTATTTAAAAGTACTCCAATTGTATAATCTATTATTGTGCTTAGAAAGATTAATCCTAAAAATTTCCAATCCCACCAACCATAAAAAATATAACTAGCAATTAAAATAAAAAAATTTTGTAGTTGTAATTTTTTAAATACAAACCAATAGAGGAAAAATACTATTGGTAAAAAAAATAAAAACTCAAAAGAATTAAATAACATTTAAAAAGTTGTCTTTTTACAAAAATACATTTTTATTGACGTTGTTTTCGTTTTATTTCTTGTAATGTTTTAGTAGAACTAATAAAATCTGAAACAACTCTTATTTTTACAGTTTTAATGTCTTCATCAAAATATTGTGCCCATTTATCATCATTTAAAAGATGATTTAATTGTTTTACCCTTTTTTGAGCATCAGAAAATGTGAAAAAATAGTTTGTAGTATTTTCTTTTTTGGGTTGAATTTTAGCTGTTTTGTTTTCAAAATCAACTGCAATAAAAAAGTTTTTTTCTGATGAATTAATAGGGTAGAAGTCATTCCAGTTTGCATAACCAATTACAATTTGTTGGTTTTTGTAATTATCATTAGAAATTAATTTCCATCTGCAATTGGCAACTCTTCCCCAATGATTCGATTTTCTGTAAACCCCTTTAGCTGTATAGTAATACGCACTTTCTGATTTACTCTTGTAGTTTGTGTCTTCAGGGAAATCAAAATTATCTATTTGTATAAATTCACAAAAAGTGTGTTTAAAGAAATTGGTTTTGTTATATGTTTTCAAAAATTAGAATTTAAACGTCAGTGGCGAATTTAATGAAGCAATTTGTAATATCATAAAAGAGATTACTCAATTTCTAGCAGTAACATCAAAAAACGCAATCAGATTAATGATTGCGTTTTAATAGTTAAATGTCAGAATCTAAGCTTATTTTTATAATAGACTATTAATTAGCTTTTATAAACTCCCATTTTGTAGCATTTCCTGTCCAAGAGGTAGGAACTTGATTAATTCTTATATCTGTATCTGTAGTATGTGTACTTAAATCATTTCCATTAATTGAACGCATTTTTTTTCCAGACTGACGATTCAACACATATGAATATGTACCATCTATATCATCAATTTGCCATTGTACATAAGTTCCTGAACCAGAGAAAGAATTGGTAGCGTAAATATTAGAATAGTTATTATTATTGGTTGGTCTAAAATACATTCCAGAACCTTTATTTTTAAACCTTACATATCCGTTATCTGTAGGTACAATTTCCCATTGAGTATAATCTCCTGTGTAACTTGTAGGTGTCTGAACCATTAATGTTCCATCAACCCCATCACTATATGGTTTAATTCTATCTCCACTTTGTTTGTTTTGAATATAATAATATTGTGTTATTTTATCTTTTAGCTCTTGTCCTCCAGAATTTAAAGCTCCTGTAGTTTTACTAATCGTATTCCAGCTATTATATAGTACCAAACCATCTACTCCAGCATCAATAGCAGCATCTATTCTAGTAGCTACACCTGAGAATTTTTCATAATTATTAGTTTCTGAATCCCAAACAGGTAAAGAACCTGATTCTGAAATAAAAGTACTCCACGAAGAATGGTTAAATCCTAAGTTATGAGTAGTAGACACTGTAATATAATTTTCAATATTAGTATCTTGAAGAACCTCTATTCCTGCTGGTATGCCCCAAGTACATGATCCTATTAAATCAGCTCCATTTACTTGACCATATAATTCAGAATACACATTATTAATTTGTCCAGCATACCATGCATCACCAGGTTTTCCATCTTCATTAAAAGGACTAATCCAATCGCATTCATAATCTTGTGCAAAAGCTTTTATACGAGTAACCAACGCATTTTTAGAGGCTGTATTATTAACAGGAGAAGTAGCTCCGTTAAGAATTCCATTAGCTATCCTTTGACCTCCAGAAGTTTGTGCCGGATTTGCAAAAATATTGAAACCTCTAGCTACAGCCTCATTATAAAGATAATCGTACATAGTCTCATTTGGGTTTACATTATCTGCAAAAATAGCTATACGTATACCGTTTACTCCCATTTCTTCAAATCCATCAAGCAAATAGTCTACTTCTGTAGTGGTTGCT
This sequence comes from Polaribacter sp., assembly GCF_039939415.1. GTDB lineage: Bacteria > Bacteroidota > Bacteroidia > Flavobacteriales > Flavobacteriaceae > Polaribacter. The sequence goes on along the minus strand of NZ_JBDVJE010000007.1, from coordinate 15,991 downwards.
AATGCATTTGTTATTTGTGCTTGTTTTACATCTCCTAAAACATTCTCTAAATTTCCGACATAATGATGGCCAGCAGATGAAGTTTTAAAATTACTAGTTGTTTGAACTTGTTTTGTTTTTGATGTATTTATGGCGTTGTTTGGTGTTAAATCATATAAGGCCTCTTCACTTGAGCATGAGTATATAAATACTATAGAAATAATTAACAAAGAGTTAATTAATATGTTTTTAATTTTTAACATTTTTAACATTTTTAGAGTTATTAATTAGTTGATAATAGTTGTTTGCAAACATATCTATGCATAGTTAAAAAAAACATTTTTTTATTGTAGTATAAAATTAAAGAAATTTGATATATGAAACATTAGTGCCCTGTATTTGAGATAAAAATAATATTTATATTCAAAAAATGTGAAATATTTATTTTTTTACATTGAATATAGGTAATGTATCAAATGGTAGTTTTAAGTTGTTGATTTGTTTTTAAAATTATAGTAATAGTAAATACTACTTAATTTTTTTGAATAATTTGATATTTGAAGTTTAAAAGGTAATTTTTATGGATTAGAATTTTGTGATTTCAGATTTGATATTTTATTAATTACTATAACTAATTTAGAAAAATTTTAGAGGGAGTTAATTAAAAATAAAAAACGCAACCAAATTAATGGTTGCGTTTTTATTATTTTAAGAAAATATGATTTTCTTGTAGAAGATCCCTCTTTTCATCGGGATAAGTTCAATAACGAATTTTGATACATCAAAACTCTATTTTGTTTACTTTACTTCTTCAAAATCTACATCTTCTACATTGTCTCCTTGATCTGTATTTCCTTCTGGTTGTTCTTGTTGAGCTCCAGCATCTGCACCACCTGCAGCTTGTTCTGCAGCATACATTTCTTCAGAAGCAACTTTCCAAGCTTCATTAATTTTTTCCATAGCAGCATCAATTTGTGCTAAATCTTTAGATTCATGAGCAGCTTTTAATTCTACTAAAGCAGCTTCAATTGGTCCTTTTTTATCATCAGATAATTTATCACCAAATTCTTTTAATTGCTTTTCTGTTTGAAAAATCATAGAGTCAGCTCCATTTACTTTTTCAGCAGTTTCTTTAGCTGTTTTATCTGCATCAGCATTTGCTTCTGCATCTTGTTTCATTTTTTCGATTTCTTCTTCAGATAAACCAGAAGAAGCTTCGATTCTAATCTCGTGAGATTTGTTAGTTCCTTTATCTAAAGCAGAAACTTTAATAATACCATTGGCATCAATATCAAAAGTTACTTCAATTTGTGGAACACCTCTTTGTGCTGGTGGTAAACCATCTAAATGGAAACGACCAATTGTATTATTATCTGCAGCCATTGCTCTTTCTCCTTGTAAAACGTGGATTTCTACAGAAGGTTGGTTATCAACAGCAGTTGAGAATACTTGAGATTTTTTTGTTGGGATTGTTGTGTTTGCATCAATTAATTTTGTGAAAACATTCCCCATAGTTTCAATACCTAAAGATAAAGGTGTAACGTCTAATAACAATACATCTTTTACATCACCAGTTAAAACACCACCTTGAATTGCAGCACCTAAAGAAACAACTTCATCAGGATTTACACCTTTACTTGGTGCTTTACCAAAGAATTTTTCTACAGCTTCTTGTATTGCAGGTATTCTTGTAGAACCACCAACTAAGATAATTTCATCAATTTCTGAAGTTGATAAATCAGCATTTTTTAATGCAGTTTTACAAGGTTCAATTGTTCTTTTGATCAAATCATCAATTAATTGCTCAAACTTTGCTCTACTTAAAGTTCTTACTAAGTGTTTTGGTCCGCTAGCAGTAGCAGTTACATAAGGTAAGTTAATTTCTGTAGATGTAGAACTAGATAATTCAATCTTTGCTTTTTCTGCAGCTTCTTTTAAACGTTGTAAAGCCATAGGATCTTCTCTTAAATCCATGTTTTCATCAGCTTTAAACTCTTCTGCTAACCAGTTAATAATTTTTTCATCAACATCATCACCACCTAAATGTGTATCACCATCTGTAGCTAATACTTCAAAAACACCATCACCTAATTCTAAGATAGAAACATCATGTGTACCACCACCAAAGTCAAAAACAACAATTTTTTTATCATCATGGGCTTTGTCCATTCCATACGCCAAAGCAGCAGCAGTTGGCTCATTAATAATTCTTTCTACTTTTAAACCAGCAATTTCACCAGCTTCTTTAGTAGCTTGTCTTTGTGCATCGTTAAAATATGCAGGCACAGTAATAACTGCAGCAGAAACATCAGTACCTAAATAGTCTTCAGCAGTTTTTTTCATTTTTTGCAATACCATTGCAGAAATTTCTTGCGGTGTGTATAAACGACCATCAATATCTACTCTAGGTGTATCATTATCTCCTTTTACCACCTTATAAGGTACTCTTTTTACTTCTTGTGAAGATTCAGAAAATTTATTTCCCATAAAACGTTTAATAGAATAAACAGTTTTAGTTGGGTTTGTTACAGCTTGTCTTTTTGCTGGGTCACCAATTTTACGTTCTCCTCCTTCTACAAAGGCAACAATAGATGGTGTTGTTCTTTTTCCTTCAGCATTAGGAATAACAACTGGCTCATTACCTTCCATAACAGAAACACATGAGTTTGTTGTTCCTAAATCGATTCCAATTATTTTACTCATAATAATTTATTTTATATTAATTTTTTAAATTCAATTTTACATTTTCATTATAGTCAAAGGCTGTGCCAACTGCTTTTTGGCTTGAAAATGTCAGTTTTTTTAAAAAATATTTTAAATTGATGTGACATTATGACACAAATTGTATCTAAAGTAATGAACAGAAAGATTATTTGAAATCACTTTTAATTTTCTTATATTTGGATAGTTCAAAAGGAATTATAATTTTTATTAAATAACATTAAACAAAATAACATGAGTAAATTCGACGAAAAAGTAGCACAATATTCTAAATTTATGGAAGAAAAAGGACTAAAATTTGATGCAGATTTATTAAAAGCTGTGACAAAAGGTTTAGGACCTTCTATTTACAAAAGAGATGCAGAAACTGTATCTGGTTCTGATGCAAAAGAATTAGAAACTGTTAAAAAGAACTTTTTAATGAAAAAGTTAGGTTTAGAAGATAGCCCAAAATTAGATGAAGCTATTGCTAAAGTTATTGAAGCTATAGGAAAGTCTGAAAGAACTAAATATAGAGCTGTAGTTTACTATATGTTAGCTGTTGAATTTGGAAAAGAAGATATTTATAGTTAATCTGTAATTATATATATGATAAAAAATCCAGCTCAATTGAGTTGGATTTTTTATTTTTACAATTATTTTATCTTTAAATATTACGAATGTCGCAATTTATTAGTGTTTTTGATATGTTGAAAATTGGTGTTGGTCCATCAAGCTCACACACATTAGGTCCTTGGAGAGCAGCTCAAGATTGGGTTTTAAAATTAAGAGAAAACAACTTATTAGAAAAAATAGATACCATTAAAGTAGATTTGTATGGTTCATTGTCGTTAACTGGTAAAGGACATGCAACAGACTTAGCAATTCTATTAGGGTTAAGTGAAGCAGATCCAGAATACATACCTATTGAAGATATTGCTATAATTGTAGATAGAATTAATACACAAGAAGAAATTTTTTTTAAAGGAGGTAAAAAAGTGACTTTTTATAAAAATTCAATTATTTTTAATAAAGAGTTTTTACCATTTCATTCTAATGGTGTTACTTTTAGAGGATTCTTTAATGGTCAAGAAATATCAACAGAAACTTATTTTTCAATTGGTGGAGGTTTTATTGTTCAAGAAAATAATAATCTAGAAGAAGAAATTGAAATCAATAAACAAAATTTTCCATTCCCAATTAATAAAGCAAAACAATTAGAAGATTATTGTGAAAAAGAAAAAATGTTAATCTCTGATATTGTTTTTAAAAATGAATTAGAAATTAGTTCTGCAGATAAAATTGATTTTGAACTACATAGAATTTGGAACACCATGTTAGAATGTATGTATATAGGTTGCCATACAAAAGGAATACTTCCAGGAGGATTAAAAGTAAAACGTAGGGCTGCTGATATACAAGAAAAGTTAATTAAAGATGCAAAATATTCTAATCCAACAGAATGGATTACAGCAATTAGAAGTTCTGAAGTAAAGTTTCGTGAAATTTTAAAATGGGTAAGTTGTTTTGCTTTGTCTGTAAATGAAGTAAACGCTTCTTTAGGTAGAGTTGTTACAGCACCAACAAACGGAAGTGCAGGTGTAATTCCTGCTGTTTTAATGTATTTTCTAGTAATAGAAAATCATGAAGCAGATTTTAAACAAATAAAACAGTTTTTATTAACTGCAGGAGAAATAGGAAGTATTTTTAAAAAAAACGCCACAATATCAGCAGCAATGGGTGGTTGTCAAGCAGAAATTGGAGTTTCATCTGCAATGGCAGCAGGAGCTTTAACAGAATTATTAGGAGGAACACCAGCGCAATCTTTAGTGGCAGCAGAAATTGCAATGGAACATCATTTAGGTTTAACCTGTGATCCTATTGGAGGTTTGGTACAAGTACCTTGTATAGAGCGTAATTCTATGGGAGCAATTAAAGCAATTAATGCTGCAGAAATGGCTTTAGAAACCAATCCAAAAGATGTAAAAGTGCCTTTAGATAAAGTGATAGATACCATGTGGGAAACTGCAAAAGACATGCATAAAAACTACAAAGAAACGTCTGAAGGTGGTTTGGCTATTAATGTTGGTTTAGCAGATTGTTAATCAGTATTCAGTTTCCAGTCGCAGTTTTCATTTAGAAATTGCAAACTGAGACTGAAAACTGTATTCTATTTTTATCGTGTAAAAACCAATTCTGTTTCTGTAGACATTTCTTCTGAAAAACGATATTTATCAACATCAAAACCTTTTAATTCTTCTATAGTTTTTACATTGTTCTCTATAATATAACGCACCATTAATCCACGTGCTTTTTTAGCAAAAGTCATAATCGTTTTATATTCTCCGTTTTTAAAATCTTTAAATACAGGTGTAATCATTGGCACTTTTAAAACCTTTTTAGGAATCACTTTAAAATACTCTAAACTAGCTAAATTAACTAACAATTCATTCTCATTTAGTTCTTCATTTAAAGCTTTAGCAATAGCATCATCCCAAAATTTATAAAGGTTTTCTTTTTTACCTACTTTTAAACGCGTACCCATTTCTAAACGATAAGGCTGTATTAAATCTAAAGGTTTAAGCAAGCCATATAAACCCGATAAAATTCTTAAATTATTTTGTAATAAAGGTAATTTTTCTTCATCTAAAGAATTAACATCTATTCCCTGAAAAACAGCACCTGTAAAAGCATAAATAGCTTGTTTGGCATTTTCTGGAGTGAAAGGAATTTCCCAAGTTTGGTTTCTATCATAATTCAATCTTGCTAAATCATCAGAAATTTTCATTAGTTCAGATAATTTTTTCTTAGAAAGTGTTTTTAGTTTTTTATTCAATTTTTCTGATTGTTCTAAAAAACGAGGTTGCGTATGTAAACTGGTAGGTACTTTACTTTGGAAATCTAAAGATTTTGCAGGCGATATTATAATTTTCATCTTTTTTTAATTAAAGATTTTAACACTATTATTTGTTTGATAAAAGTACAAATGATTGCAAGATTTTAAAAAGAAAAAGCGAGATAAAATTGATATTCCTATTTAAAAAATTGATAGAAATACTAAAAGTATATTTATTTGAATTGAAAAATCAAACTAATTGAATTATCTTGTGTCTAAGAAAATAACTAACATATATTTCATTGAATAAAGACGCAGAACTTGTAAAAAAGTTAAAAGATGCTACACAAAAAGATGCTGCTTTTAGTGAGCTTTTAGACGTCTATCAAGAACGCTTGTATTGGCATATTAGAAAGATTGTTTCAACTCATGAAAATGCAGATGATGTCTTGCAAAATACCTTTATTAAAATTTATAAAGGCATTCAAAATTTTCGAGAAAAAAGTACTTTGCATACTTGGATGTATAGAATTGCATACAATGAATCGATTCGTTTTTTAGAAAAAAATAATAAGATTAATTACAATAATATAGATGAGGTTTCAGAATTTCATCTAGAAGTAGTATTTGAAGATGAGTATTTTGATGGAAATGATATTCAGAAAAAGTTACATTTAATAATTAACGATTTTAAACAAAAACAGAAGCGAATTTTTCAAATGAAATATTTTGATGAGATGAGTTTTCGGCAGATTTCAGAAATTTTAAAAGTGCCAGAAAGCACTTTAAAATCCTCTTATTATTCATCAGTAAAAACAATTGAAGAAAAAATATTTTTATAAAACCAAACTATTCTTAAAAAGTTGAGTCTAACTAATATATTATGAAAAAATCAATAGAAAATAACAACAAAAAAAGCTTTTTAAAAGAAGATTTTAAAGGTGATATTTCTAAACAACATAAAAAATATTTAGGAACAGCAGTTCCTGAAGGATATTTTGCGAAATCTAAAATATCAATTTTAGAAAAGATAAAAGTAAACGAAATAATAGAAGTACCAGAAGCAGCTAAAAAGCAAATCGTTTTTTGGATGAAACCTCAGTTTAAATATATGGCTGCAGCATCTTTAGTTTTTCTTTTTGCGTTAACAGTTTGGTTGCAAAAAGCAGACAATAAAACTATAACAGAAACCAATATTGAATTATTATATTTTTCTGATGACGTTTTAATTAATTCTTTATTGGTAGATGATGCTGAGTTAGATTTGTTTGCAGACAACACTTTAATTAACGAAATTATTATAAAAGCAGAAATTACTGAACAAAAAATAGATGATTTATTTTTAAATTCATTGTTTGTAGAAGATTCATTAATAGATATTTATACAGATGATAGTTTTATAGAAACAATTATTTTATAAATTTTCAAACTATTTTAAAAAACGGAGTTCTAAGTAAATAGAAACAATTATTAATAAAAAAATTTACAATTATGAGAACTTCATTTTCTAAAGAAAACATTCTTAAATCAGGTGTTTTATTTTTATCAATTAGCGCATTTATTTTAACAGCAATACTTTTTATATCTTGTTCAGATTCAGAAAGATTAGAAACCATAGCTGCAGATGATGAAACTTTAATTACACAAATAGAGTCAGCATCAACAATTATAGTAGAGTCAAGTAGTTTACCAGCTGCAGCATCAACTGTTTTAAATTCAGATTTTGCAGATAGTTATGTTACAGAAATAAATTTTGCTGAAGCTTTAGGTTATAAAGTAAGTTTAAATACAGATGATGCTTCTAAAGAAGAAGTAGATAGTGATGTTTTTTTCTCTAAAACAGGTAAACAATTAGCAGACGCTAATCAAAAAAGAACAAAGAGAAGAAATAAATGTTTTTCATTTGTTTTTCCTATAGATTTTATAATGCCAGATGATTCTTCAATTACATTAAATAGTTATGATGATTGGACATTAATTAGAGATTGGTATGAAGTTAATACAGATGTTACAGAAAGACCAGAATTATTATATCCTGTAGATGTAACTTTAGAAGACGGAACAATACAGACTTTAATTGATAGTGATGAATTATATGCTGTAAAAGACTCTTGTAAAAAAGGAAAAGACAAAAGAAAATGTTTTAAATTAGTATTACCTGTTAGTTTTACAATGGAAGATGCTACTGTTATTGAGGTTGCAATAAGAAAAGATTTTAAATTATTAAGAGAATGGCGTAAAGCAAATACAGATGCTACAATAAAACCAATTTTAAATTTTCCTTTAGATATTATATATAAAGATGGTACAACTGTAACTTTAGCTGACCAAACAGAATATAATACAGCTAAAGAAGCATGTAATTAATAAATAGTAATTTTGTACTTTAGATGTTAAAGCGTAAAAAAAGAAATTAAAAATGAAATTAAAAACCATCATATATACAGTTAGCTTTATGAGTTTGATGTTATTTAATACAACAGTTTTTGCTCAAAATTCTAATTACGATTTAATTACCAAAGAGCTTACCAAAGACCAAAAGGAATTATTGCAGAAAGAAAGAGAAGTAATGAAGTCTAATAGAGAAGCATTTAAAGCAACACTTACCAAAGAGCAATTAGCAATTCTAAAAGATAAAACCATTTCTAAAAGCGAAATACGAGCTAAGCTTTTAGCAACTTTTTCTAAAGAGCAAAAAGAATTGGTAAGAAACCAGCAAGTACGTTTAAGAAAAACGAGAGATAATTTTAGAAAAACACTTACCGTAGAACAACGCAAGATGTTAAAGCAACGTATAGACAAAATTATAAAAGCAAAAGACAGAGGAGAGTTGAAAGATGGTCTTAGGCAAAACAACGTTAAAGACGGAAAAAAATGGAGAATAAAAGGAAATTAATAAAATAATGATATATCCTTTTCAGGAAGTTAGAAAAGCTATAAAAGTTTTTGGGTTGCTATTGTTTACAATGGCAACCTCTTTTTGTTCTTATGCACAAGAAAATACAAATGATGAAATAGATGGTTTATTAGACGAACTTTTTTTTAATGACCAACAGTTTTTAGATGAATTAATAGAAAGTGATTTTTCCTACAATTTTTTATACACTTCTGTTTTATACAATAGCAATACATTTTTTTCTGGTAGAGATTCTGGAACAGATCAATTTAATATGGTTCCGCAAGTTTCTTATTATCATTCTTCTGGTTTTAATGCAAGTATTTCAGGAATTTATTATCAAAACTTTGCACCAACTTGGGATTTTACAAGTATTTCTGCAGGATATTATAATACCATAGGAAAGCAAAAAATAATGAATTACAATCTTGGTTACACAAGGTATTTTTATTCTGACGGTTATGATAGCTTTACAAATTCTTTAGATGCAAGTTTAGGTATTAGAAATAAAAAGCGCACTTTTGGTAGTAACATGTCTGCTTCTTATTTATTTGGAAGCGAGCAAAGTTTTCAATTAGTTTCTAGTAGTTTTTTAAACTTAACTTTAAAAAGAACATCTAATTTTGCATTGCGTTTAAGACCAAGAATTAATTTTATAATTGCAAAACAAATTTTTACTATTACCGAAATGATAACATTAACTAATGTTACCATTAATAGAACTTTAAATTTTGATGTTTTTAATTTATTAAATACCCAAATTAATATTCCACTTTCTCTATCGTTAAAATCTTGGGACTTTGAGTTCGGTTACAATCTAAATTTACCAAACACAATGGTTTATGAAAATAACCTAAAAAACACCAATTATTTTAATTTTTCTGTTGGTTATTTCTTTACTTTAAGCAAGTAATTTTTTTTTTCATAATTTATAATGCTTGTTTTTTATATTAATCGTAATATTGCAATAAACAAATTAAAGTGGGGCTAACTAAATCAGAAATATTTACAGAAGAACAAAATCAAATTGCTGCTATTGCAAAAGTTTTAGGTCACCCTGCAAGAATTGCAATTTTAGATTTTATAATAAAATTAAAATCTTGTGTTTGTGGAGATTTAGTGAAAGATATTGGTTTGGCACAACCCACAATTTCTCAACATTTAAAAGAATTAAAAAAAGTAGGCATTATTAAAGGTACTATAGAGGGTACAAGTGTCTGTTATTGTATAGATGACGAAAATTTTAGTAAGATAAAAGAGACTTTAAATAAATTTTTAAGTAAAAATCCAACCGAAAACTGTTGTTAATAGTAAAAATAAAAATGAACCAGAACGTATACCAATCAATTAAAAATACTATTTCAGAATTAAATAGTAATACTATTTCTGAAGATAGAAAAAAAGTTTTACAACAATTAGTAGACTATATTCAAGAAAAAGTAGTTGCAAAAAAAGAGGTTAAAATTAATTTTATTTGTACACATAATTCTAGAAGAAGTCATTTAAGTCAAATTTGGGCACAAACAATTGCAAACTATTTGGGTTTTAAAAATGTAGTAACTTATTCTGGAGGAACAGAAGCAACTGCAATGTTTCCAAAAGTACCAGAAACATTAACAAATCAAGGTTTTAAAATTCAAATAATTTTTGAAGGAACTAACCCTGTTTATGCTATTAAATTTCATGATAATTCACATCCAATTATAGGTTTTTCTAAGAAATATGATGATGAGTTTAATCCAAGTTCAGAGTTTGTTGCTGTATTAACTTGTTCTAGTGCTGATGTAGGTTGTCCTTTTATTGCTGGTGCAGAAAAGAGAATACCTATTACCTATGAAGATCCAAAATTGTTTGATGGAACGAATCAACAAGCAGAAAAATACCAAGAAAGAAGTTTACAAATTGCAACAGAAATGTTGTACATATTTTCAGAAATTAAAAAATAAAAGATTATGAAATTATCAGAAATTAAAAACCTCCTTAAAAGTTTAGACAAAATAGGTTTTCAATTACCTAGTGGAGAATTAGTTGCAAGTCATTTTCATGTAACAGAAGTTGGTAAAATTACCAAAGATTTTATTGATTGTGGGGGTAAAGTAAGAAGCGAATCTGTAATTAACTTTCAGTTATGGGAAGAAAATGATTACGACCACAGATTACACCCTGAGAAATTAATACATATTATTGAGTTATCAGACAAGATTTTTAAGTTTGATGATTTAGAAATAGAAGTAGAGTATCAAGGTAAAGACACAATTAGTAAATTCAATTTAGATTTTGATGGCACTAATTTTTTACTAACTACTAAAGTAACAGCTTGTTTAGCTAAAGAAGTTTGTTGTGCTCCAGTAGAAGAAGTTGTAGAAAAAGGTTCTTGTTGTAGCCCAAGCTCTGGATGTTGTTAAAATGAAATTTATAGCAATACATAAAGATAATTACAATCAAGTTGCCGAAATTTATAAAGAAGGTATTGCAACTAATAGGGCTACTTTTGAGACTATTGTTCCAGGTTGGAAAATTTGGAACAACAAGTTTCTTTCTTTTGGTAGAATTGCTATCGAAAAAAATAATAAAATACTTGCTTGGGCAAGTTTATCTTCAACTTCTAAAAGAGAAGTTTACAATGGTGTTGCAGAAGTAAGTGTTTATGTAAAAGGTTCTGAAAGAGGAAAAGGTTTGGGAGAAATGATTCTTAAAGAACTCATTAAAATTAGTGAGCATAATAATATTTGGACACTACAAGCCAGTATTTTTAGAGAAAATAAACCTAGTATACACATACATGAAAAATGTGGATTTAGAATTATTGGTTACAAAGAAAAAATTGCAAAATTACATGGTGTTTGGCAAGATAATATGATGCTAGAAAGAAGAAGTAAAGTTGTTGGAGTTTAATTCTTCTTTTATAAAAATAGGTGTTTTTACTTGTAGATTCTACTTAGAAAAACTTAACTTCTCTAACGCAGATTATAAGTCATCAAAACGGACATCATAATCTCGTCTTAAGTTGGCAGCTATAAAACGGACGAAACTCAAATTGAGTATAAAATTTGTTACATTAATGTTTTTGGTGTAAATTAGCACCAAAATAAAATATTATGGGAAGACAAAGTATTTCGTTCACTCAACCGAATGATGAATGGTTAAAAAGTCAAGTTGACAGAAAAGAGTATTCTACTAAAAGTGAACTTGTAAATGATTTAATTAGACAAGCTCGAAAACAACAAAAACAAATTGACTGGATTAGTGCAAAATTAGAGAAAGCCGAAAATAGCGGATTTACGAATTTAAGCAAAGAACAAATATTAGCGGAATCAAAGTCGTTGACTTAATGGCTAATTATAAAATAAGTAATTTAGCAAAAGAAGATTTAATAAGAATCTATAAATACGGAGTTGAAGAATTTGGAATGATTCAAGCCGATAAATACTTTGATTCTTTCTTTGCAAACTTTGATATTATAGCTGAAAATCCATTTTATTTTGAATCGGTAGATTATATAAAAACAGGATATAGACGCTGTGTTTCTGGTTCAGATAGTATTTATTATAAAATAAATAACAATATAGTGGAAATTATGGCAATAATTGGAAAACAAGATTTGAAAAATATTATCTGAATTGAAAATTACAGTTGCCAACACCTATATAATCCATTCCTAGTTCTAACCTACTTACGAATATTCTATTCGGTTTTCATTTACTAAATTAGTTGCTCAAACACGTAACGAATAATACATCAAACGGTTAGTGAATTATTCCAGTTCTACATCTTTAGAATTCTCAGAATAAGTTTTCCATTTTTCTAAACAGTCTGTAATGTCTTTAGGTACTTCTGAGTTAAATTGCATAAACTCTCCTGTTGTTGGGTGTGTAAAACCTAAGGTTTTTGCATGTAATGCTTGTCTTGGTAATACCTTAAAACAATTATGTACAAATTGCTTGTATTTGGTAAAAGTGGTACCTTTTAAAATATCATCACCTCCATAACGTTCATCATTAAAAAGCGTATGACCAATATGTTTAAAATGGGCTCTAATTTGGTGAGTTCTACCAGTTTCTAACTTGCATTGCACCAAAGTAACATAGGTTAGTCTTTCTATAACTTTATAATGTGTAACTGCGTGTTTGCCAAATTCGCCATCAGGAAAAACAGACATTTGCAATCGATTTTTTAAACTTCGTCCAATATTACCTTCAATGGTACCTTCATCTTCATCAATATTTCCCCATACCAAAGCATAATACAAACGCTCTGTAGTTCTATCAAAAAATTGTTTAGACAAATGTGCCAGAGCAAATTCGGTTTTTGCAACCACTAATAATCCACTAGTATCTTTATCAATTCTATGTACCAAACCTGGTCTTTCATTAGAATTGGTTGGTAAATTTTCTATATGATGTATTAAACCATTTACCAAAGTACCAGAATAATTTCCATGGCCTGGGTGTACAACCATACCTGCAGGTTTGTTTACCACAATTACTGCATCATCTTCATAAACGATATCTAAAGGAATGTCTTCTGCAACCAATAAATTTTCTGCTGGCGGATAAGATAAAACAACTCTAACAACATCATTTGGTTTTACTTTATGATTCGATTTTACAGCAACATCATTCACTAAAACATTTCCTGCTTTTGCAGCTTGTTGTACTTTATTTCTAGTAGCATTTTCTACAAAATTCATCAAAAATTTGTCTACTCTTAAAGGTTCTTGCCCTTCACTAGCAACAAATCTGTGATGTTCGTATAAATCGTCGTTTTCTTTATCTTGTAATTGGTTTTCTTGCATTTTATTTTTTTGGAGTAAAAGTTTTTAGTTTTAAATACTCAATACTAGTTTCCTTTTCCATCGCCTAAAACTAAATCTACAATAGAATTTAGTGGTAATTTATCTCCAGAGTTTAAAGTCTTTCCGTTATAACGTAATCCACGAACAACATCTTTACCAATATCATGCACAAATGTATAGTTTGTACCCACATTTAAACCTTTAGATTTAAGTTGAGAAATGGCTTGTCTTTTTGTTCTTCCATTTAAATCTGGTATTGTAACATCTCTATATTTAGAAGGGTTTAAAGTTAAATATATTTTACGCTTTTCTTTAACAAAATCACCATTTTCTGGTGTTTGTTCTATAACAGATTTCTTTGGATAAGTAGGGTTGTAACTTGCACTATCAATAACAATATAGTCTAAATTCAATTCTTTTAATTTTTTATCTACATCTTCTAAAGACATTTTATGCAAGTTAGGAACTTGTATTTTTTGATCGTGATTTGTAGAAAAACCTAACCAATATTTTAAAGCAAAAATAAACACAAACAAACCTATAATTGCAATAATAATTTGTAAAAAGAAGGATTTACTTTTAATAAATTTAAAAAGACTCATTTTTTTATTTTTAGAAGACACAAAGATATAAAAAGTAAACGTTGCTATTTCTATATTTATTTTGATAAATTTGTTTTATTATTTTACAATCAATGAAAAAGAATATCGCAATTGTTATGGGTGGTTTTTCATCCGAAGTTAATATTTCTCTAACTAGCGGAAATGTAGTTTACAATCATTTAGATAAAGAAAAGTACAATTCTTTTAGAATTCATATTTTAAAAGAAAAATGGGTTGCATTAGATGCTGCAAATAATGAGTATACAATAGATAAAAATGATTTTTCATTTATTTTAAATAACAATAAAATAACATTCGATTGTGTTTTTAATGCTATTCATGGTGCTCCAGGAGAAAACGGAATGTTATTAGCGTACTTTAATTTAATAGGATTAAAACATACATCTGCACCATTTTATCAAATGGCATTAACGTTTAATAAAAGAGATACTTTAAGTGTTGTAAAAGAATACGGAATTAAAACAGCAATTTCTATTTATTTAAATAAAGGAGATGTTATAGATTTAAACCAAATTATAGACAAAGTGGGTTTGCCTTGTTTTGTAAAACCTAATAATGCAGGTTCTAGTTATGGAATTTCTAAAGCCCATACAAAAGAAGAAATTTTACCAGCTATAGAAAAAGCATATAAAGAAGATACAGAAATTTTAATTGAATCTTTTTTAGACGGAATAGAAGTTTCTGTTGGTGTAATTCAATACAAAGGAAAAACTAAAGTTTTACCGATTACAGAAATTGTTACAGAAAATGATTTTTTTGATTACGAAGCTAAATATGAAGGGAAATCTAAAGAGATAACACCTGCAAGATTAACAGCAGAAGAAAGAATAAAAGTTGAAAAAACAGCAAAAAAAGTCTATTCTGTTTTAAATATGTCAGGATTTTCACGTTCTGAATATATTTTAGTAAATTGTGAACCATATTTCTTAGAAATGAATACGGTTCCTGGGCTTACAGAAGAGAGCATTTTACCCCAACAAGCACAAGTAGCAGGAATTTCATTAAAAGAATTATTTGAAAATGCCATAGAAACTTCCCTCAATACCTTATAAATAAAGCAATTTTATTACTTTTATTTAAAAGATATTTTTCTATTTTTATCAATTATTAATTACTAGTCTACAACGTATAAAATAGGGAATATGAAAAGAGCAATTTTTCCAGGTTCGTTTGATCCTTTAACATCTGGACATTATGATATTATTTCGCGTGGAGTCACTTTATTTGATGAATTGATTATTGCTATTGGAGTAAATGCCGATAAAAAATATATGTTCTCTTTAGAAGAACGTAAAAAATTTATTGAAGATTCTTTTGCAGACAATCCAAAAATTAAAGTTGTTACTTATAAAGGTTTAACAGTAGATTTTTGTAAAAAAAATAATGTCGATTTTATTTTAAGAGGTTTAAGAAACCCTGCAGATTTCGAGTTCGAAAAAGCTATTGCGCATACAAATAGAGAGCTTTCTACAATAGAAACCGTTTTTCTTTTAACAGCAGCTGGCACCTCTTTTATTTCTTCCTCTATTGTTAGAGATGTAATTAGAAATAATGGAGATTATACAAAATTAGTCCCTCAAAGTGTAAGAATAAAAAAATAATAAAAATTTTAAAAAAAATGAAAAATTTTGTAGTTACATTAATTTTAATGGTCTTTGCCTTTGTAGGATTTTCACAATCAAATTCTTATTATAAAGTAGGAGATACTTTATTTTATTTAAACAATAGAGCAACTTATGTAAAAACAAATACTTTTGTTATTATTAAAGAAACAAATGTAGGTAAAAATAGTAATGTTTATAATGTTGCAAAATTTGTTTTAGATAGTTCTAAAAATAAATTTACTCTTGATTCTAAGTTTACAACTAATGGTCTTCAGATCTTAAAATCAAATGGAAATTTTGTTTCTTATTATAAGAATGGAAATAAGGCTTCTGAAG
Source organism: Polaribacter sp. (assembly GCF_039939415.1). Taxonomy (GTDB): domain Bacteria; phylum Bacteroidota; class Bacteroidia; order Flavobacteriales; family Flavobacteriaceae; genus Polaribacter. Next base: position 222 of record NZ_JBDVJE010000007.1, on the reverse strand, counting down.
GTAATACTTTAAACGGAAAAAAAGATAAAGGAGTTTGGACTTATTATTATGAAAATGGTAAAAAGAAATCTGAAGAAAAATTATCTACAGGAAACTTCTTTAGTGATGAAACTGAAAATTTAATAATTAATTTTTGGGATTCTAAAGGTAATCAAACTGTAACAGATGGAAATGGTTTTGTACAATTTTTAGATAAAGATGGTCTTGTTTTAAAAGGGAGTT
>NZ_JBDVJE010000006.1:0-103695 GCF_039939415.1 Polaribacter sp. | reverse complement strand
GCTACGCTACACCCCGAAAATAGTCATTAATTTTAGGACTGCAAATATAGAATAATATTTATATATTGTATAAAATTAATTATTTAATTTCTATAAAATGAAACTAAAATTTTCTTTTTCAATAATTGCTTTTTTTCTTTTTCTTAATTCATTTTCTCAAAGTAAAGAGTATGAGGTAATTGTTAGCGACTTATCAAATCCTTGGGGGTTTACATTTTTACCAGATAATTCCATATTAATTACAGAAAAAGAAGGAAAATTAATACATTTTAAAAATGGAAAAAAAATAGAAATTAGTGGTGTTCCAAAAATATATTTAAGAGGACAAGGTGGTTTTTTAGATATTGAATTGCATCCAAAATATAAAGAAAATGGCTGGATTTATATGACGTATGCTTCATCAGAAGGAAAAGGTAATGGAGGAAATACAGCATTAATGAGAGCTCGTTTAAATGGAACCCAATTGATAAATCAAGAAATATTATACAAAGCAACACCGAACACGACTAGAAGTTATCATTTTGGTTCAAGAATTGCTTTTGATGCTAATAATCATGTGTATTTTAGTATTGGAGATAGAGGTAATAGAGATGTAAATCCGCAAAATATTACTAAAGATGGGGGTAAAATTTATCGGCTTAATGATGATGGTTCTGTACCAAAAGACAATCCTTTTGTAAATGTAAGGAATGCCAAAAAAGCAATTTTTAGTTATGGTCATAGAAACCCACAGGGAATGAAAATTAATCCTTTTACAAATGAGATTTGGTCTCATGAGCATGGTCCAAAAGGTGGAGATGAAATAAATATTATTAAAAAAGGGAAGAATTTTGGATGGCCAAAAGCCAGTTTTGGAGTGAATTACAGTGGAACAAAATTTACAAATAAAACTTCAATTTCAGGTATGGAGAATCCAATTTATTATTGGACACCATCTATAGCGCCAAGTGGTATGGTTTTTATTAATAGTGATAAATATGGAAAATGGAAAGGAAATCTTTTGGTAGGTTCTCTTAAATTTCAATATTTAACAAGGTGTATTTTAAAAGGAAATAAAGTTTTTAAAGAAGTAAAGTTGCTTAAAGATATTGGTAGAGTTCGTTCTGTAGAACAAGGTTTAGATGGCTTTATTTATGTTGGTGTAGAAAACTTTGGGATTGTGAAATTACTGCCAAAAGAATAAAAAAATCATTTTAAAAGTCTTACATAGAAGCAATTTTTTATGCTTATTTTCACATTGTTAAAACTTATAAACAATCATGTTTTTTAGTTGGAAAAAATAATATTTTTGTTCACACATTAATAGAGATACAAAAATGTCAGATACAATAGAAAAAATTAAATGCTTAATTATTGGTTCAGGACCTGCAGGTTATACAGCAGCAATTTATGCAGCTAGAGCAGATATGAAACCTATTATGTATACAGGAATGCAAATGGGAGGACAATTAACAACTACAACCGAAGTTGATAATTTTCCAGGTTATGCAGAAGGTACAGATGGAACAGCAATGATGGAAGACTTAAAAAAGCAAGCAGAACGTTTTGGTACAGAAGTTCGTTTTGGTTTGGTTACAAAAGTAGAATTAAGTGACAAAGTTGGAGGGATTCATAAAGTAATAGTGGATGAAGCTAAAGAAATAGAAGCTGAAACTGTAATTATTTCTACAGGTGCTACAGCTAAGTATTTAGGACTAGAAAGTGAACAACGTTTAATTGGAGGTGGAGTTTCTGCCTGTGCTACTTGTGATGGTTTCTTTTACAAAGGTCAAGATGTAGTTGTTGTTGGTGCAGGAGATACTGCTGCAGAAGAAGCTACATACTTAGCAAATATTTGTAATAAAGTTACTTTATTAGTGCGTAAAGATTATATGAGAGCATCTAAAGCAATGCAACATAGAGTTAATAAAACTGAAAACATTGAAGTTTTATTTAATACTGAAATTGATGAGGTTTTAGGAACGAATGTAGTTGAAGGTGTTAGAGCTATCAATAATAAAACAAAAGAAACTATAGATATTTCCGTAACAGGTGTTTTTATTGCTATTGGTCATAAACCCAATTCAGATTTATTTAAAGGAATGTTAGATATGGATGAAACGGGGTATTTAATAACTAAAGGAAAGTCTACTAAAACTAATTTACCTGGAGTTTTTGCTGCAGGAGATATTCAAGATAAAGAGTATAGACAAGCCGTAACTGCTGCAGGTACAGGTTGTATGGCAGCATTAGATGCAGAAAGATATTTAGGAGCTTTAGAATAAAATAATAAGTTATATTAAAAAAAAAAAGAGATTATTAATTAATAATCTCTTTTTTTATGAATAGCAATTTGCTTTCTTAAATTTCTACTGAAGCCTTCATAGATTTTCTATAAGTAAAAGAATTAAAAATATTTCTTTTACCAAAATTATTCATAGATCTGGCATTTATGAATTTACCAAAAAGTATTTTACTTACTCCAAAATATTCATATTTATTACCGTCTGTAAAAGTAACTTCTAATAACATACCTTTATGATACCAGTCTGCAATTTGAAATTCTGTAATAGTAGTTTTATAGGCTTCTAAGTTTGCTTCTTTAGTTTCTGGAGCAATACTTACTAAAAAATGATATCCATCTATAATTTTAGTACTCATAATATCAGCTTCCTCTTTTTTAGTTTCATCTTGAAACTTATCTGGATGCCATTCTTTGACTAATCCTCTGTAAGATTTTTTTAAATCTTTCAAATTAATAGGACCCTCTACTTTAAAAAGTTTTTTATATTCTTTTATACGCTTCATTATCAGCTGATTTTTAAAATGCGTGCAAAAGTATTGATATTAAATGAATTATAGGGTATATGTTTAATAAGAAGTTATTTTTTTACGTCTAATAGAATCTTTTTGAACTGTAGACCAATCATATTTTCCCTCAAAAATACCTTTGGTTTCCCAATCTCCATATATAGGGTTTGGAAAAACGATAAACTTTTCACCAAATAATGTTCTTAAACTATCAACGCTTTTATTTCTTTGAGATGTAGATTGGTTTTCGAATACGGATGCAAAGTCAGTTAAATTATCACCAAGAAAGAGCACTATTTCATGTGTTTCTTTTACTAGGTTTCTTCTTGTTTCTTTTTCGCTACTAGTATTTTTTAAAAGTACATGTGATCTATCAGCAAAAGGAAAATCATGTGTTTTTAAATTTTTAATTGTTTCATTTAACTGATTAGTAGATCTATTTGATATATAAAAAATAACAACGTTCTTACTCTCTGCATACTTAAAAAAAGACAAAGCACCTGCAATTGAATTTGCTTTTTCTTTTTTTACCCATTCTGTCCATCTTTTTGAATTATAATTTTCATTTAATTCAATTTGTTTTCCACTATAAGGGCTGTTATCTAAAACTGTTTCATCTATATCTGTAACAATAGCAATTGGTTTATTAAATTGGTTATCAGCAAGAATTTTATCTAATTGAATTTTAGCTAAATTATAAGCCTGATATGTTAAGGCTCTATATTCTGCCGCATTTTGTTGCCATAAAAGAGCTTGAATTGTGTGTTTTCTTTTAGAAGTTTCTTTAAAAGAATCTTGTTTTTTATAATTTATTTGCGATTTACACCCTATGAATAAAAATAGTATAGAAAATGTAATTATAAGTGTTTTTTTCATCTTTTAAATTTTATACACAATAATAAAAATATTTTATTAGATTTTTCATGTTATAAGTCAGAAATAAAAAGTTAAATAATAAAAAAAACCATCATTTTCATAATGGTTTTTTAACAAACAACTAACTATAAATTAAAACATTAATGTTTTAATTTAACTTTATTTTTTTTGATAGCCAGTTGAGTTTGCATCAGAATATAAAAAATCAACAAACTCAATTTGACATCAAGAGTATTATTAAAAACAGTATTTATTTTCTGCTTTAACTTTTTCTGCTATTTCGTTACGTAAATCTACTATATCTGGGTAATTTGTATATTTAGTATAACGTTTTAATCCCATTAACATCATACGTTGTTCATCACCTTCAGCAAAAGAAATAATACTTTCTTTTCCTTTTTCTTCAATGATGTCAACTGCATGGTATAAATACAATTTAGACATTGCTATTTGAACAGATTGAGCTTTTTCACCAAAACGTTTTGCATTTTTCTCAGTTCTTAAAATTGCAGATTCTGCCATGTAAATCTCAATTAAAATATCTGAAGCAGCAATTAATAATTGTTGATGTTTTTCAATCTCTGGACCGTATTTTTGCAATGCAGCCCCTGCAACCATTAAAAATGTCTTTTTTAATTTAGCAATCATTACTTTTTCTTCTGAAAATAATTCGGAAAAATCAGGCGTTTCAAAAGAAGGAATACCCATAAGGCTTTCTGCAACTTCTGTTGCAGGTCCTAATAAATCAACATGACCCTTCATCGCTTTTTTAATCAACATTCCAACTGAAAGCATTCTATTGATTTCATTTGTACCTTCATAAATACGAGCAATTCTAGCATCTCTCCAAGCAGATTCCATTGGTGTTTCTTCAGAGAATCCCATTCCTCCAAAAATTTGAATACCTTCATCAGCACAATTTTGTACATCTTCAGAAACAGCTACTTTTAAAATAGAACATTCTATAGCATATTCTTCAACACCTTTTAATTCTGCTTCTTGATGTGTATTTCCTGCTTCTACTCTAAGAGCAATTCTATCTTCAATGTTTTTTGCAGCTCTATAAGAAGCAGATTCGCCTACATAAGTGTTGGTAGCCATTTCTGCTAACTTTACTTTAATTGCTCCAAAATTTGAAATAGGAGTTTTGAATTGTTTACGCTCATTTGCATAATTAACTGCATGAGATACAATTCTACGTTGAGAATCTAAACAAGCTGCAGCTAATTTAATACGTCCAACATTTAATGCATTCATAGCTATTTTAAATCCTTCACCTCTATCAGCTAACATATTTTCTACAGGAACAATAGTGTCATTAAAAAACACTTGTCTTGTAGATGATGCTCTAATTCCTAATTTATGTTCTTCTTCTCCTAAAGTAATTCCATTAGGATTTTCTTTGTCATATTCTACAATGAATCCAGTAATATTTTTATCATTTTCTAAACGTGCAAATACTATCATTAAACGACAAAAACCTGCGTTTGAAATCCACATTTTTTGACCATTAATTTTATAAGATTTTCCATCAGCAGATAATTCTGCGGTAGTTTTTCCTGAATTTGCATCAGAACCAGCACCTGGTTCTGTTAAACAATATGCACCAAACCACTCACCAGTTGCTAATTTTGGTACATATTTTTGTTTTTGTTCTTCAGTTCCATATAATGTAATTGGCATAGTACCAATACCTGTATGTGCACCAAAAGCAGTACTAAAAGAACCTGTTCCACTAGAAATATAATCACAAGTTAAAAGTGTAGAAACAAACCCCATTCCTAATCCTCCATAAGCCTCAGGAACAGCAACTCCTAAAAATCCTAGTTCACCAGCTTTACGCATGGTTTCTTCTGTAAGAGCATAATCTTTTGCTTCAAAACGAGCTTTGTGTGGTATGATTTCTCTATCATTAAATTCCATCACTGCTTCTTTCATCATTTGTTGTTCTTCAGAAAAATCTTCTGGAGTAAAAACGTCTTCACAGTTAGTTTCTTTTACAAGGAATTGTCCACCTCTTAATAAATCTGCCATTTTTTTTGATTTTTAATTTTGTTATTAACTTAAGAATTCGAAAACACCTGCAGCACCTTGACCTGTTCCTACACACATTGTTACCATTCCGTATTTGTTTTTCATAGTTCGTTTACGCATTTCATTAAATAATTGCACAGATAATTTTGCTCCTGTACAACCTAAGGGATGACCTAATGCAATGGCTCCTCCATTTACATTTACTATTTCCTGATTTAAATCTAACTCACGTATCACTGCTAAAGATTGAGAAGCAAAAGCTTCATTCAATTCAATTAAATCGATATCGTTTTGTTGCAATCCTGCTTGTTTTAAAACCTTTGGTATTGCAGCAACAGGGCCAATTCCCATAATTCTTGGTTCTACACCAGCTGCAGCATAATTTACTACTCTTGCAATTGGTTCAAGATTTAATTCTTTCACCATTTCCTCACTCATTACCATAACAAAAGCTGCACCATCACTCATTTGTGATGAGTTACCTGCAGTTACACTTCCACCCGCTGCAAAAACAGGCCTTAATTTATTTAAAACTGTAGTAGAAGTTCCTTTTCTAGGACCTTCATCTTTCTTTACTGTATATTTTTTTGTTGCTTTTTTTCCGTTTTCATCTAGATACGTTTGTTCAACTTCAATAGGAACGATTTGATCTTGAAAACGATTTTCTGCTTGTGCTTTTAAAGCTTTCATATGAGAATTAAATGCAAATTCATCTTGGTCTTCTCTAGATATTTTAAATTGATTTGCTACTGCTTCTGCAGTATTTCCCATTCCCCAATAATAATCTGCGTGTCCAGATTTTATAGTATCGTAATTTAATTCTGGTTTAAAACCTGTCATTGGTACAGAACTCATGCTCTCTGCTCCACCTGCAATAATACAACTTGCCATTCCTGCTTGAATTTTAGCAGCAGCCATTGCAATTGTTTCTAATCCTGAAGAACAAAAACGATTTACAGTTACACCAGGTACATCCACAGAATTTAATCCTATTAAAGAAATAAAACGTGCCATATTTAACCCTTGAGAACCTTCTGGCATTGCGTTACCAACAATTACATCATCTATACGTTTTACGTCTAAATTTGGTAATTCTTTCATCATGTGTTGGATTGTTTCAGCACCCAACTCATCTGCACGTTTAAAGCGAAAAACACCTTTTGGAGCTTTTGCAACTGCAGTTCTATATGCTTTTACTATATATGCTGTTTTCATAATTTTAGTTTCTTAAAGGTTTACCAGTTTTTAACATGTGTTGAATTCTTTCTAACGTTTTACGCTCTGTACAAAGAGATAAAAACGCTTCTCTTTCAATATCTAATAAATACTGTTCTGTTACCAATGTTGGTTCAGATAAATCTCCTCCAGCCATTACATAAGCTAACTTATTGGCTATTTTTTGATCGTGTTCACTAATGTATTTAGAATGTTCCATAGAATCTGTTCCTACTAAGAACATACCTAAAGCTTGTTTTCCTAAAACTCTAACATCTTTACGTTTTACTGGTTGCGTATAACCACTTTCTGCCATTAATTTTGCATGTGCTTTAGCGGTAGCAATTTGTCTGTCTTTATTTACTGCAACAACATCTTTTCCTTTTTGAAGTAATCCTAAATCGAAAGCTTCATAAGCAGAAGTAGATACTTTTGCCATACCAATGGTTAAGAAGTTTTCTTGTAAAATGTTTAACTCAACATCTCCTTTATGAAAAGAATCTGAAGCTCTTAAAGCCATTTCTTTAGAACCACCTCCACCAGGAATTACACCAACTCCAAATTCTACTAATCCCATATAGGTTTCTGCAGCAGCTACTACTTTATCTGCATGTAAAGAAATTTCACAACCACCACCTAAAGCCATTCCATGAGGAGCAGAAATTGTAGGGATTGAAGAATAACGCATACGCATCATTGTATCTTGAAAATATTTAATGGCATAATTTAATTCATCATATTCTTGCTCTACAGCCATCATAAAAATCATACCAATATTTGCTCCAACAGAGAAATTTGCAGCTTGATTTCCAATAATTAAACCTTGATGATTTTTCTCTGCTAAATCAATTGCTTTGTTAACGCCTGCTAAAACATCACCACCAATTGTATTCATTTTAGATTGGAATTCTAAATTTAAAATTCCATCTCCAATATCTTCAATTACCACACCAGAGTTTTTCCAAACTTGGTTTGATTTTCTAATGTTATCTAAAATGATAAAAGCTTCTTGACCCGGTTTTTTAGTTTGAGATTTAGAAGGAATGTCATAAAAATTAGTTGCTCCTTCTTTTACTGAATAAAAAGAAGTTACACCAGCAGCTAACATTTCTGTTACCCAAGTTGCAGGTTCTGCTCCTTCAGCTTTCATTAATTCGATTCCTTTTTCTACACCAATTGCATCCCAAATTTCAAAAGGACCATTTTCCCAACCAAAACCAGCTTTCATAGCATCATCAATCTTATAAAGCTCATCAGAAATTTCTGGAATTCTATTTTGAACATACGCAAACATTGCAGCAAAGTTCTTTCTATAAAATTCACCAGCTTTATCTTTTCCGCTAACTAAAATCTTGAATCTATCAATTGGCTTATCAATCGTTTTCGTAAGTTCTAATGTTGCAAATTTTGCACGTTTTTTAGAACGATATTCTAAAGTGTCTAAATCTAGTGTTAGAATTTCAGTTTTACCATCAGCATTTTTAGTTTTTTTATAAAAACCTTGTCCAGTTTTGCTTCCTAGCCATTTGTTTTCCATCATTTTGTCGATGAAATCAGGGAGTTTAAACAATTCATGAGCTTCATCGTTAGGACAATTTTCATAAATTCCGTTAGCAACATGTACCAACGTATCTAAACCAACAACATCTACAGTTCTAAAAGTAGCAGATTTTGGACGACCAATTACAGGTCCTGTTAATTTATCTACTTCTTCAACAGTTAACCCTAATTCTTTTACTTGATGGAACAGCGATTGGATTCCGAAGATTCCAATCCTGTTTCCAATGAAAGCGGGGGTGTCTTTTGCTAAAACCGAAGTTTTTCCTAAAAATTTTTCTCCATACATCATTAAGAAGTCTGTAACTTCTTGTTTACAATCTGGACCAGGAACAACTTCAAAAAGTTTTAAATATCTTGGAGGATTAAAAAAGTGTGTAACCGCAAAATGCTTTTGGAAATCTTCACTTCTTCCTTCGTTCATAAATTTGATAGGAATACCAGAAGTATTTGAAGAAATTATAGTTCCTGGTGTTCTGTGTTTTTCTAGTTTATCAAAAACATTTTTTTTGATATCTAGTCTTTCTACAACAACTTCCATAATCCAATCTACATCAGCAACCTTTGCAATATCATCATCTAGATTACCAGTGGTAATTCTATTTGCAAATTTTTGATTATATATAGGAGATGGCTTGGATTTTAGGGAAGCTTTTAATGCGTCATTTACTAAACGATTTCTTACAACTTTGTCTTCTAACGTAAATCCTTTAGCTTTTTCTTTGTCGTTTAATTCTCTTGGAACTATGTCCAACAAAAGAACTTCAACGCCAATGTTTGCGAAATGACATGCAATTCCACTTCCCATAATTCCAGAGCCAACTATTGCTACTTTTTTAATTCTTCTAGTCATTAGTCTAATTTGTTATTAATGCTTGTTGTTGATATTGTTATAAATATCTCTGTCAGCAATAAGTTTATTAATTGTTGAGGTAACTTTAAAAAAACCTTCCAAATCTTTCTCGGAAATATGTTCTCTTATTGTTTCATTAAACTGAATAACGTGACCTCTAGAAATTTTACGCATTTCTTTTCCGTAATCAGTTAATCTAATGATAACACTTCTACCATCATCAGGGTTTTTCTCTCTGCAAATTGCGCCTTTATTTTCCATTGTTTTCAATATTCTAGAAAGACTTGTAGGTTCCATTCCCATAAGTGGACCTAATGCAGTAGAAGGAGTACCATTTACTTTGTCAATATTTAAAAGAACAAATGCAGTTGCCATTGTACTGTTATGATGAACAGCCTGTTCATTATACATTTTTGCAACGGCTTGCCATGTTGCTCTAAGCTCATGATCTATAGATTTGTGTTTCTCCATTTTGTCAAATATATAAAAATATATTATGCATGCATAGTAAATTACAAAAAAGTTATGCATGCATAGTAAAATTTAACAATAATTTAGATGTAACGTTTTTTAAGATTTAAATACTAATACTTAGAAAATATGTAAGTTTGTAAGAGTTGAAGCTTTCAGAATAAAATAATAACAATCAATGAAAAATTTATTAGAAATTAACAATGTTGTAAAAAAATATGGAGATTTTACAGCGTTGAATGATGTTTCACTTCATATTCCCAAAGGAAGTGTTTTTGGTCTATTGGGTCCTAATGGTGCAGGGAAAACGTCATTAATTAGAATTATTAATCAAATTACAATGCCAGATAGTGGCTCTATTATTTTAGATGGAGAAGTTTTAGCTCCACATCACATAGCACATATTGGTTATTTGCCAGAAGAAAGAGGTTTGTATAAATCTATGAAAGTAGGAGAGCAAGCTTTGTATTTAGCACAATTAAAAGGTTTGAGTAAATCTGATGCGAAAAAAAGATTAAAATATTGGTTCGAAAAATTTGATATCTCAGCATGGTGGAATAAAAAAATTGAAGAACTTTCTAAAGGAATGGCGCAAAAAGTACAGTTTATAGTTACAGTGATGCACAACCCTAAATTATTAATTTTTGATGAACCTTTTTCTGGGTTCGATCCAATTAATGCACAATTAATTGCAAAAGAAATTTTACAATTAAGAGATGAAGGAGCAACTATTATTTTTTCTACACATAGAATGGAATCTGTAGAAGAAATGTGTGATGAAATTGCTTTAATAGACAAATCTAACAAAATATTAGATGGAAAGTTAGCTGATATTAAACGTGAATTTAGAACGAATACTTATCAAGTTGGATTGAAAACAAGCAATGTGTCAGAAGTAAAAAACACCTTAAAGGAAAGTTTTGAAGTGCTTCCAGCAGATTTTAAATTATTGAATGATAGTTTAACTATGAATGTGAAGTTAACACAAGGGAATTCATCAAATGATTTATTATCATTTTTAACTAGTAGAGGAGAAGTACAACATTTTGTTGAAATTATACCTAGTGCAAATGATATTTTTATTAAGGCAGTAAATAAAAACAGTTAATAAAATGAGCAAGTTAAAACTAATTGTACAGAGAGAGTTTATTGCAAAGGTTCGTAATAAATCATTTATTATAATGACTTTTTTAAGTCCTTTACTAATGGTTGGTATGGGAGCTTTGGTTTATTTTTTAATGCAAAAGAATGATGAGAAAATAAAGAAGATAGTTTATGTAGATGAATCTGGGTTGTTTTCTAAAGACGATTTTAAAGATTCTAAAACAATACTTTATACAGATTATACTGCTTTAGGAATTAAAGAAACTAAGAAAAAGGTTGAAGAAGGTAATTATTATGGGGCGTTATTTATACCAAAACAAGATAGTTTAGAATTATTAGCAAAGTCTATCGAATTTTATTCGAAAGATTCTCCAGGAATGTCTGTAATGAGTGCTTTAGAAAATAAAATTGAAAGTAAAATTAGAAATGAAAAGCTTACTAATTTTGGTATTGATTTAGAAAAAATAAAAGCATCTAAAATTAATACAGATATTAAAATGTTTAATTTTTCAGGTGAAGAATCATCCAAATTAATTAATGGTTTAAAAATTGGAGTAGGAGCAATTGCAGGTTATTTTTTAATGATGTTTGTAATGGTTTACGGTACTTCTGTAATGAGAAGCGTTATAGAAGAAAAAACGAGCAGAATTATAGAAGTAATAGTATCTTCTGTAAAACCTTTTCAATTAATGTTAGGTAAAATTTTAGGAAATGCTTCTGCTGGTTTGCTGCAATTTTTTATTTGGGGAGTTATTCTTTTTGTTTTAATGACGGTAGCATCATCTATATTTGGTGTAGATGTTGTAGAAATGCAAACAGCAAAGGTTCCTGCAGAACAAATGGAAGCTGTAAAACAAGCAACAGAAGGAGATAAAGGACAAATAATTATTCAAGAAATATTAAAATTACCAATATTAAAAATGTTTGTTCTTTTTATATTTTACTTTTTAGGAGGTTATATGTTATATAGTTCTCTTTTTGCTGCAGTTGGTGCAGCAGTAGATAATGAAACAGATACACAGCAATTTATGTTACCAATTATGTTACCATTAATTTTAGGGGTTTATGTTGGTTTTGCAACAGTCATAAATGATCCTCATGGTTCTATTGCGGTCTTGTTTTCACACATTCCTTTTACAAGTCCTATTGTAATGTTAATGAGAGTTCCTTTTGGAGTTTCTTGGTACGAGTTAGCAATTTCTATGGCATTATTATTGGTTACATTTGTCTTTATGGTTTGGTTGGCTGCTAAAATTTATAGAGTAGGAATCTTAATGTATGGTAAAAAACCAACCTATAAAGATTTGTATAAATGGTTAAAATATAAAGGGTAAAATTGAATGGAAAAAATAAATCAGTTTCTCGATTTTTCAATAATACGTACAAGTAATATCAATATTGATGTAAAAACAATACTGTTTGTAATTATCGTTTTTATTTTAACAGGTCAGCTTTTAAAGTTGATAAAAAAAATTGTAAATAGAAAACTACATGATGAAGATAAAGATAAGTTTAAAGCCGTATATTCTTTTATAAAATACTTTGTATATGTAATTGTTTTAGTAATTGCTCTAGAATCATCAGGAGTAAATGTTAGTGTTTTATTAGCTGGTTCAGCTGCATTATTGGTAGGTATTGGTTTGGGTTTACAAACCTTGTTTCAAGATATAATGTCTGGTATTTTTATTTTAATTGATAAATCTCTGCATGTAAATGATATTATAGAAATTGAAGGTAAAGTTGGTAAAGTAGAAGAAATAAGATTAAGAACAACAAGAGCAGTTACTATTGATGATAAAGTTTTGGTAATACCAAATCATAAGTTTTTAACAAATAGTTTGTTTAATTGGACTCAAAACGGAACCCAAACTACAGAAGCTGTAGAAGTAGGTGTCGCTTATGGATCAGATATAGAGTTAGTTAAAAATATATTAATCGAAGTTGCAAAAGCGCATCCAAAGGTTTTAAAAAACATCTCTCCTAGAGTTTTATTTACTGATTTTGCTGATAGTGCTTTGCAGTTTAAATTACTATTTGTTATCAATAATAGTTATGAGCATTTAACGATTAAAAGTGATTTACGCTTTGCAATCGATAAAAAGTTTAGAGAAAACAATGTTACAATTCCATTTCCACAAAGAGATATACACCTTATAAAATAAAAAAATATGCCAAAAATTTTAATAATAGAAGATGAAGCTGCCATTAGAAGGGTATTGACCAAAATCATTTCAGAAGAAAATGAAACCTATAATGTAGAAGAAGCAGAAGATGGTTTGTTGGGTATTGAAATGATAAAAAATTACGATTACGATTTGGTTTTATGTGATATTAAAATGCCAAAAATGGATGGTGTTGAAGTATTACAAAAAGCAAAAAAAATAAAACCAGAAGTACCAATTGTTATGATTTCTGGTCACGGAGATTTAGACACAGCTGTTAATACAATGCGTTTAGGAGCTTTTGATTATATTTCTAAACCACCAGATTTAAACAGACTTTTAAATACAGTTAGAAATGCATTAGATACAAAAACTCTAATTGTTGAAAATAAACGTCTAAAGAAAAAAGTAAGTAAAAATTACCAAATGATTGGTGAAAGCGATGCAATTACTTATATTAAAGATATTATAGAAAAAGTTGCAGCCACAGATGCAAGAGTTTTAATAACAGGACCAAATGGAACAGGTAAAGAATTAGTTGCACATTGGCTGCATGAAAAATCTGATAGAGTAAAAGCACCAATGATTGAAGTAAACTGTGCTGCTATTCCTTCAGAATTAATAGAAAGCGAATTGTTTGGGCACGTAAAAGGTTCTTTTACAGGTGCAAATAAAGATAGAGCAGGTAAGTTTGAAGCAGCAAATGGAGGAACCATTTTCTTAGATGAAATAGGAGATATGAGTTTGTCTGCACAAGCAAAAGTTTTACGTGCTTTGCAAGAAAGTAGAATTTCTAGGGTAGGTTCTGATAAGAATATAAAAGTAAATGTAAGAGTTGTAGCAGCAACTAATAAAAACCTAAAGGAAGAAATTGCAGAAGGCAGGTTTAGAGAAGATTTGTATCATAGATTAGCAGTTATTTTAATTAAAGTTCCTGCTTTAAATGATAGAAGAGAAGATATACCTTTATTGGTAGATTTTTTTACAACAAAAATTTCTGAAGAACAAGGAACTCCCAAAAAACAATTTTCAGATTCAGCAATTAAATTATTACAAGAATATGACTGGACAGGAAATATTCGTGAATTACGTAATGTTGTAGAGCGTTTAATTATTTTGGGCGAAAAAGAGGTTTCTGCAAATGATATTAAATTATTTGCAAGTAAATAGATTGTAATGCAAAATAATTGTATAAATTATGTAGAATTTAAATCTACCAATATTAAAGAAACTAAAAAATTTTACACAAACATCTTTTCTTGGAAATTTACAGATTATGGAAAAAATTATATAGCTTTTTCAGAAAGTGGATTAGATGGAGGTTTTGAGTATACAGAAGTACCAATTATAAATGGTGCATTAGTTGTTTTATATTCAGATGATTTAAAGAAAATTCAAGATAAAATTATTTTTTATGGAGGAAATATATCAAAAGAAATTTTTGAATTTCCTGGAGGAAAACGTTTTCACTTTTTAGACCCATCTGGAAATGAACTAGCAATTTGGTCTTTAAAATAAATATTTATTATAGTTTTTTATGTTAGGTATAAATAAAATTGATTAAAATATAAATACTTACCATTAACTTTTTTCTTTTTTATTTTATTCCATAACTATCTTTGTACAAGAAATAAGAACAGAATATTAATTATATAAAATTTAAAAAATGGCAACAGCAGTTGGAAAAAAATTCCCAGATTTAAATGTAGACGCAATGAATGAAATGGGTGATACATTTAAAGTAAATGTATTAGAAGAAGCAGTAAATAATAAAAAGAAAGTACTGTTGTTTTGGTACCCAAAAGATTTTACATTTGTTTGTCCAACAGAATTACATGCTTTTCAAGCTGCTTTAGGAGAGTTTGAAAAAAGAAATACAATTGTAATTGGTGCTTCTTGTGATACTCCAGAAGTTCATTTTGCTTGGTTAAGTCAAGCTAAAGAAAATGGAGGAATTGAAGGTGTAACTTACCCGTTATTAGCAGATAGTAATAGAAACTTATCATCAATATTAGGTATTTTAGATATTACTAATGAGACTTTTGATGAAGCTACTCAAACAATTCAAGTAGAAGGAGATAATGTTACTTATAGAGCAACATATATTATAGATGAAGATGGTATTGTACAACACGAAAGTATTAATAACATGCCATTAGGAAGAAATGTTGGAGAATATTTACGTTTAGTAGATGCTTTAACGCATGTACAAGAAAAAGGTGAGGTTTGTCCTGCAAACTGGGAAGAAGGTAAAGATGCAATGTCTGCAAATGCAAAAGGTACTGCAGAATATTTAGCTTCTCACTAAAAATTAATTACAAATTATGAATTACCGGTTTTAAATCTGTAATTCATAATTTTAAATTTATAATTATTATGATACAAGAATTAAGTCAAGATAATTTATCAAATATAATTTCAGACAATAAAAAAGTAGTTGTCCAATATGCAGCAACTTGGTGTGGTAACTGTAGAATTATGAAACCTAAGTTTAAAAAACTTTCTTCAGAAAATGAACAGATGGTATTTGTTATAGCAGATGCAGAAAAATTTCCTGAAAGCAGAAAATTGGCAGATGTTAGTAATTTACCAACTTTTGCAACTTTCGTTGATGGTAAATTTGTAAATCAAACACAAACTAATAAGTTTGATGTATTAAAAGATTTAGTAAACGAAGTTATTTAATTATGAAACTACCTGTAATAAAACATTTAACAAATTTTATCGAAGAAAACGATCAGGATTATGTTTTAGAAACTATAGAAACATTAGAAGCATTAACAGAGGTTCCTTCTTTAAAAGATGAAGAATTAGATGTTATTGGAGAGTTAATTTCTAATCTATATGGTGCTGTAGAAGTAGATAAAATGATTAAAGAAGGTACGTCCAAAAAAGAAGCATTAAACTCTTTTATGAAACGTGTTTTAGGTTCAATAGATCAATAAGTAATTACTTGCTTCAATATTTAATCCTGAGTTTTTAAACTCAGGATTTTTTATTTTTTAAAATTTTTATCAATAAAACTAGCCGTTTCTTTTGCCCAAATTTTATATGTTAATTGAGAAGGATGAACACCATCACTAAAATATAATTGAGTATTATTAGTATCTAAAGAATGTTTTTTACTCCATTTTTTTAAGGTGATTATTTCATTATGATAAAATACATTTTCTTTGTTTTTTATAAGGATATGTAGCTCTTTTCCTAAAATTTCTACTAAATTTCCAATTACAAATTTTATGCTTTTTGTAAAGGCAGGAAACTCTTTAATAGGGGGCATATTTGTAAAAAATATTGGAGTATTAGGATGTTTATTTTGAATTAAATTTATAAGTTTTTCAATATCTGAAATCCATTTTTTAGGAGAGTTTAATGTAAAAGCATCATTACCACCCATACCAATTATGATAATATCAATAGAAGACTCTTTAATTTTTGGGATGATTTTTTTAGAAACTAATTTTACTGTATAACCACTTTTAGCATAAACTTTCCAAGTGATATTAGTTGCTAATTTTTTTGAAAGTGAATTGGCTAAAATACCTGTAAATCCATTTTTATGATAATCAACACCAACACCTGCTATTGTACTTTCTCCAATCGTTATTATGTTTAAGGTCTTATCAGATCTTACATTTACATAGCCTTTTGGTTCTTTTGCTTCTGGTAAAGTTGGAGTATTTTTACGAATACTTTTTCCTTGAAAGTAAAGAAGAGGTAAAAGAGGAAATGAAATTAGTTTTCCAAAAGTATATTTCAAACTCATAATTAACTTTTGTTTACTTTTTGTTCGTTTGCTTTTTTTATTATGGCTTTTAACCTTTCTTTATTTAATTGTTTTTCTAACTTTACTTTATTAATTTTTCTATTCATTAATTTAGTATGCTTAGCTTTGTTTGCGGTATTTTTTGCTTTTCCTTTTCCCTTTTTTGACATCTTAATACATTTTATTTTCTACAGAAAAACCACCAATTCATATCTCTTGTTAATTTATAACCTAATTTTTCATAAAGAGGAATAGCTTTATTCCCTTTATTTGTATGTAAAATAGGAAGTTTATTCTCTTTTAATATTTCTTTTGTATTGTGTGTAATTAACTGTTTTGCATATCCTTTTTTTGTGTATTCTGGATGTGTAACCACAGAACTAACTTCAATAAAATCATCTGTTTGCATTCTTTGTCCAGAAATAGCAACTAATTTATTGTCTTTAAATATCCCATAGAAATTACCCATTTCAAAACCTTTTTTTTGATAAAACCCAGGCATAACTAACCAAATTAAATCGTAAATTTCATCGATATTTTCTTTTGTTAATAAAACAATTTTTTCAGTTATAACTACTTCATTTAAATTATCTAAAACGAATTGACAACCATTAATTTTTTTTTGAAGTACAACATTTTTATTGTCAATTATTGGAGTTTGGTTTTCTGTAACTAAAAAGAATTTTTCTGTTATTTTAGAATACTTGTTTAGAGCTTCTGCTGTTTTTGTGTTATCAAAAAAAGCACCAAAATTATTAACTTCTGGGTTGTAAAATTGTATTCCATTAATTTCAATAGCAAACTTTTGATGTGTCTCTTTTAAAGAAAACCAAACAGGGTTTTTTAATTTTTCTTCTAAATTTTTCATTGAAATAAATTTATAAAAAAAAGCTCGCAATTTGCGAGCTTTTTTTTATAAAATATAGTTTTTAAAAATTAAGCTAACATAGTAACTGGGTTTTCAATAAACGTTTTTAATGTTTGTAAGAATTGAGCACCAACAGCACCATCAACAGTTCTGTGATCGCAAGTTAATGTCAAGTTCATTGTATTACCAACAACTATTTGTCCGTCTTTAACAACTGGTTTTTGTACAATTGCACCTACAGATAAAATAGCAGAGTTTGGTTGATTGATAATAGAATTAAAATTCTGAATACCAAACATACCTAGATTAGAAACTGTAAAAGTACTTCCTTGCATTTCTGCAGGAGCTAATTTTTTGTTTCTAGCTTTTCCAGCTAAATCTCTAACACCTGCACCAATTTGAGTTAAACTTAAAGTATCAGTATGTTTAATTACTGGTACTAATAAACCATCGTCTACAGCAACTGCAACACCTACATGAATATGTTTGTGATACACAGTATTAGTATCTGTCCAAGAAGTATTTACTTGTGGGTGTTTTAACAAAGCCATAGCACATGCTTTAACAACCATATCATTAAAAGATACTTTAGTGTCTGGAATTGCATTGATGGTTTTTCTAGAAGCCATTGCATTATCCATGTCTACTTCAATATTTAAACTGAAATCAGGAGCAGTAAATTTAGAATTACCTAAAGATTTAGCAATTGCTTTACGCATTTGACTATTCTTAACTTCGTCAGATTTTTCAACTCCAGCAACTGGGGCAACAGACGCAACTTCTACTACTTGAGCAGCAGGAGTATAGTTTTCTATATCTTTTTTAATGATTCTTCCGTTTTCACCAGAACCATTTACGTCAGCTAAATTAATTCCTTTATCTGTAGCAATTTTCTTTGCTAATGGAGATGCAAATATACGTCCGTTAGAAGTATTGCTAGTAGTTGTAACAGGTTTGGTTTCTTGAGTCTTAGCAGCAGGTTTTGTTTCTTTCTTTTTAGCAGGAGCAGTTTCAGCAGCAGGCTTTTCAGCAGGAGCAGAAGCTCCACCATTAGCAATTAATGCAGATACATCTGTACCAGCAGGTCCAATAATAGTAAGTAAACTATCTACAGGAGCAGTTTCTCCTTCTTGTACACCAATATGTAAAATAGTTCCTTCGTAGAAACACTCAAATTCCATTGTTGCCTTGTCAGTTTCTATTTCAGCAAGTATATCTCCTTCTTCAACTGTATCTCCAACTTTCTTTATCCATGTTGCTACAGTACCATCGGTCATTGTATCACTTAAACGAGGCATTGTAATAATTTGAACTCCTTCAGGAATTGAAACTGCAGTAGAATTGCTTGTTTCAGGAGCAGCTTCTTCTGTTGCTTCTTCTTCAATAGTTTCTATTTTTGCAGGTTCTCCTCCACCAGCAATAATAGCAGAGATATCTTCACCTTCTTCACCAATAACAGCAAGTAATACATCAACAGGAGAAGTTTCACCTTCTTGTATGCCTATGTATAAAAGAGTACCTTCATAGAAAGACTCAAATTCCATTGTTGCTTTATCTGTTTCAATTTCAGCTAAAATATCACCTTCTTCAATTTTTTCACCAACACTTTTTAACCATTTTGCCACTACACCTTCTTCCATGGTGTCACTTAAACGTGGCATATTTATAATTGTAGCCATATATCTTAACTTATAAAAGGATAATCTTCTTGTTCATAAACCATGTCATACATTTGCTTTGGATCTGGGTAAGGAGAGTCTTCTGCAAATTGCTCACATTCTTTAACCATTGCTTTTACTTCTTTATCTGTAGCAGCAAGTTCTTCAGTTGTGGCGTATTTTTTTTCTAAAATGATATCTTTAACCTGAGTAATAGGATCAATTTTTTTGTATTCTTCTACTTCATCTTTAGTTCTGTAATGTTGTGCATCAGACATTGAGTGACCTCTATATCTATATGTTTTCATTTCTAAGAAAGTTGGTCCATCACCACGTCTTGCTCTATCTAAAGCTTCATCAACTGCTTCTGCAACTTTAATAGGGTTCATTGCGTCTACAGGTCCACAAGGCATTTCGTAACCTAAACCAAGTTTCCAAATATCATCATGATTTGCAGTTCTTTCTACAGAAGTACCCATTGCGTATCCATTATTTTCACAAATAAAAATAACTGGTAATTTCCATAACATTGCTAAGTTAAATGCTTCGTGTAAAGAACCTTGTCTTGCAGCTCCATCACCAAAACATGTTAAAGTAACTCCACCAGTATTGTTGTATTTATCACCAAAAGCAAGTCCTGCACCTAAAGGAATTTGTCCTCCAACAATACCATGACCTCCATAAAAACGAAATTCTTTAGAGAAAATATGCATAGAACCACCCATACCTTTAGAAGTACCAGTTTCTTTACCATATAATTCTGCCATTACACGTTTAGGGTCTTCTCCCATACCAATAGGTTGTACGTGATTTCTGTAGGCAGTAATCATTTTATCCTTAGTCAAGTCCATTGCATGCAATGCACCTGCTAAAATAGCTTCTTGACCATTATATAAATGTAAGAATCCTCTAACTTTTTGTTGTATGTAAACAGAAGCTAATTTATCTTCGAATTTACGCCAAAAAAGCATGTCTTTGTACCAATCTAAATAGGTTTGTTT
The DNA here is from genome assembly GCF_039939415.1 of Polaribacter sp. Classification (GTDB taxonomy): domain Bacteria; phylum Bacteroidota; class Bacteroidia; order Flavobacteriales; family Flavobacteriaceae; genus Polaribacter. The sequence continues at coordinate 83,340 of NZ_JBDVJE010000006.1, read as the reverse complement.
GGTGATTTTTTTCATATTAGTAATATTGTTTGTTTAATCGTTTAAGCAGTTCTGAAATTCTACAATACGAGCTACAAAAATAACTGTTTTAAATAGAATAAAAAAACTAGATTCGTTTAATTTAAAACAAAATTTTAGAAGTGTGTTACTCTCTTATTATATGGGCTATTACCTTAGCACCTTTTGCAAGATGCCAAAGGTCTGAGAAAACTTCTTTTTTTTCATCGTCAAACATAGAGAAAGCTCCTGTGTTTGGTCTCATACTTCCTTCATCAATAGCAAGAATTTCTATTTTATTAAAACCTTTATCTAATGGGATTTCAATAGTTTTAGTTTTATGTTCATTAAATAAATAAAAACTAGTTAAAAATGTTTTGTCATTTTTTAAAATAGCAATCTTATCTCCATCTATTTTACTAAAATCAAAAGCGTTTAAATAAATAAATTTAGATTTAGTTCTAAAAACTCCAATATCTTTATCTATCATAGGCATTTGAATGGTGTTTTGTTCGATAAACTTTTGAAATTTAATTTTTCTCGCGAGTTCTTTTGTTATTACTCCTTTATTTTCAAAAGCTTTTTCTGCTTGCTGTTTTTTTTGTTTCTCTTTTTCTTTTTTATAAGCATCTTTAAAACCATTATTGTTATTCTTTAAGGAAGTTGGCTTTTTCGTAGATTTAGAGCTGTTTAATGTTATAGATTTTACTTTTATTTTTTCTTTTGATCCAGATTTATCATCTAATTGTGCAGACAACTGAAAAGTAGAGAAAATAAAAAAGGAAAAAATAAAAAGTTTATATTTTAATTTCATTAGATTAAATTATTCAAGAAATAATATACAAATATAGTGCCGATTTTTTGTAAGGATATATCTATTTTGTTAAAAAATATCTATTTTATGGGGAAATTAAAATATGTTTTTGGAAAAGGTTCGTTTTTTAGTGTAAAATGCCACCATTCATTATCATAGGGTTTAAACCCATTTTCGATCATTACTTTCCTTAAAAGCATTCTGTTTTTTCTTTCGATAATGCTAATTTTTTTATAAAACGGATGAGATTGTTCTCCAAAAAAGTCAAAAGGACTTCCCATATTAAGTTCTTCTCCAGTTTTTAGGTTAACAATAGTTAAATCTACAGTGCTACCTCTTGTATGGCCAGATTTAGAAGCTATATATCCTTGTTTAAATAATTTTGATTTTGAGACTTTAGGATAATATTTAGCTTTCATTAGGGTATCGTCTAAAACTTTAGCCCATCTTACAAAATGATTTACAGATTGTTGTGGTCTATATGCATCAAAAATTTTAAGACTTAATCCTTTTTTAATTAAAATTTGTTGTATTTTTTTTAATGCAATTGCAGTTTTATAAGTAACAATTACACGGTTTTTGTAATAACCATCTATAGGTTTTCCTATAAAATTATTATTATTTAAATAACGTAATTCTACTCGAATTGTTTTTTCAATACTGTCTAAATAAACAAATCCACTTGTAAGTTTTTGACCAAAAATGTTTGTGTAAAAACCAAGGATAAAAAAAAAGATTATTTTTTTCATATTGTAAAAATAAGAAAAAGAAATACAAACATTTTAAGTATGTTTTAAAATGTCTAAATAAAATTACAGATACTTTAGTAATTTAAAAAAAAGGCTACTTTTGTTTTAATAAAAAACATTAAATGAAGCAAACTACAAATACTATTTTAATGGTTCGTCCTGTAAATTTTAGGATGAATGAGCAAACTGCAGTTAATAATTATTATCAACATGAAATAGATAGTGTTCTACCTCTAACAATTAACACAAAAGCGCAAAAAGAGTTTAGTGATTTTGTTAAAAAAATACGCAGTTTTGGTGTCAGTGTAATTGTAGTTTCTGATAATAATGATTTTGATACTCCAGATTCTATTTTTCCTAATAATTGGGTTTCATTTCATGAAGAAGGTACAGTTGCAATTTATCCAATGTTTGCAGAAAATAGACGTTTAGAAAGAAGAGAAGATATTCTTGAAGTATTAGAAAATGAAGGTTTTTTAATAGAAAATATTGTTGATTATACATCTGCAGAACAACATGATGTTTTTCTAGAAGGTACAGGTAGTATGATTTTAGATAGAGAGCACAATAAAGCATATTGCGCCTTGTCTCCAAGAGCAGATGAAGAGTTATTTATAGAATTTTGCGAGGATTTTGAGTACACACCTATTGTTTTTACTGCAAACCAGACAGTTAATGGAAGTAGAGCAGCAATTTATCATACAAATGTTATGATGTGTGTAGCAGAAACCTTTGCAATTGTTTGTTTGTCTTCTATTGATGATAAGAAAGAGCGTAAAAATGTTTTAAAACATTTAAAAGAAGATGGTAAAAAAGTAATTGATATAACAGAAGAACAAGTAGCTAGTTTTGCTGGAAATATGTTGCAAGTAAGAGGTAATAATAATGAACGTTTTTTAATAATGAGTCAATCTGCTTTTGATTGTTTAACTTCTTCTCAAAAGGCTCAAATAGAGAACCATTGTAAAATTGTTTCTAGCCCTTTAAATACTATTGAATTTTGTGGTGGTGGTAGTGCACGTTGTATGATGGCAGAAGTCTTTTTACCCAAGAGATAAAAATGAATTTATTTTTACTAGCAATTTCACCAGCATTTATTGTAATTATTTACATTTATTTTAAAGATAAATTTGAAAAAGAACCCATTGGTTTTTTGTTAAAAAGTTTCTTTTTAGGTGCAATAGTAAGTATTTTAATAACAACTGTTTTAGGTTATTTTGCAGCAATAATAATACCTCTAACAGATAAAACAAGTGTTATACAGCAGTTTCTTAAAGCTTTTATAGTTGTAGCTTTGGTAGAAGAGTTTTCTAAATATGTAATTGTAAGATATTATGCCCAAAGAAATAAAGAATTTAATGAGCCTTTTGATGGTATAGTATATGCTGTAATTGTATCTATGGGCTTTGCTACTTTAGAAAATGTATTGTATGTATTTCAGTATGGAGTTTCAACTGGTATTACAAGAGCTTTTACAGCAGTACCTGCGCATGCAACATTTGCTATATTAATGGGGTATTTTATGGGGAAAGCAAAATTTTCTAAAAATAGAATTGCTTTAAACCTATCAGGATTGTTTTTAGCAACCTTATTTCACGGAGCTTATGATTTTTTTCTTTTTATAAACTTTATTTCAGGAATTTCTATAGGAGCTTTTATCTTTTTAATAATAGGAGTAATCCTATCAAGAAAAGCGATAAAAAAGCATCAAAATAGATCTGTTTTTTAAAGAATGATTATTTTTTTAGAACTTCCTTAATCACAACTCCATTTGTTCCATTTGGTGCTTCAATGTTTAATAAGTTAGCAATTGTTGGAGCAATATCTGTAATGTTATATTTTTTAGTAGTGCTTCCTTTATTGATACCATTACCATAAAAAATTACAGGCACATGGGTGTCATAAGAATATCCAGAGCCATGGCTAGTACCTGTTCTTCCTCTAATTAAAGTAGCAGGATTTGGTATCATTAATACATCTCCAGATAATTTTTGATTGTAGCCATTTTGAAGAGTATTTAATATACCTGATGAAAAATGAGTTGTTTGTAGGGTTCTTGCAGTAACTGCCTTGTAAATCCCATCAAAATTAATCACTTCATCAGCTAATTTTTGTGCAACAGTATTCACATCAAACCCTAATGATTCTATTTTTTGCTTATTTAAAAATATTTGATAATTAGAGATATTTTCAATCAAATCTGTTGAATTAAAATATTTCTTTGTGGTTTTTAAAACAAAGGTTCTAAAATTAGTGATATTTAAATAATGAGCAGGTATCTTTAAAGATTGTAAATATGCAGGAACATGCACAGCAGCATGATCTGCAGTTAAAAATAAGGTATAATTATCTTTACCAACCTGATTGTCTAAAAACATGAAGAAGTCTTCTAAATCTTTATCTAAACGTAAATAAGTATCTTCAGTTTCTATTGCAGAAACCCCATATTTATGACCAATATAATCTGTAGATGAAAAGCTAACTGCTAAAAAATCTGTATGGTCACTTTTTCCTAAGTTTTCACCAATTATGGTAGCTTTTGCAAAATCGGCTGTGAATGTGTTACCAGCAGGAACAGTTTTTATTAAATTAAAGTTTTTGTTTTTTTTGCGTAACGTTTTTAAGTCTTTAGGAAAAGTAGGTGATTTTTGCCCCGTTAGTTTTCCTTCAAAAATATTGTCATCACTTCTACTATTAACATAACTATTGATGTCATATAAAGTTTCCCATTTTTGATTTAAATATTCATCTGCTTTATTGTTTAGATTAAAGTCTTTAACCCATTGAGGTAGATTGTCCATGTAAAAACTACTAGTTATCCAAGTATTAAAGTTTTCTCCATCATACCAATAAGCTGCATTAGCAGAATGACCAGCAGGTAATATAGCAGAACGATCTTTAATAGAAACTCCAATTGTTTTACCTTTCATGTTTTGAGCTAAATGTAATTGATCTGTTATTGTTGATGTAAACAGTCTTTTTGGAGATTTTTTACCATTAACACTATTATTACCAACAGTTGTGTAAGTAGAATCATCAACACAGTAAATAGATTTCTTTATAAACTTGTCAAACCAATTATTAGAAATAATTCCATGTTCACTTGGTGTTGTTCCAGTATATATAGATGTATGTCCAACTGCTGTATAAGTAGGAATATAATTATAGTGGGCATTTTCTAAAGAAAAACCATTTTTTAAAATTCTATTAAAACCACCTTTTCTATACCTGTTAGCATATTTTGTTAAGTAATCATAGCGCATTTGATCGATTACAATACCCACAATAAGTTTAGGTTTTTTTTGTTCTTTTATTGCTGGTTTACAGTTGCTTAATAAAATTGTTAAACAAAAAAAACAAAAATGAAATTTCAATTTCATAACATTAGAATTAAATAATTAATCAAAAGTAATTATTTTTTATTTTGATATGCTCAATTTAACTATCAATTAATGATATTTTAATACTTTAGCATAAATTTTAAATAAATGAATTACCTAAAGCATATTGGTAAATATTTTATAATGTTAGGTAGAGTTTTTAAAAAGCCACAACGTTCAAAGGTTTTTTATGAAGCTTTAATGAAAGAAATAGAAGATTTAGGTTTAAAATCTTTAGGAATTATTATGTTTATTTCTTTCTTTATTGGAGGAGTTATAGCTATGCAAACTGCTCTAAATTTAGAAAATCCATTTATACCAAAATCATTAGTAGGTTTTGCCGCAAAACGATCTATAATATTAGAGTTCGCTCCAACTTTTTGTTCTATTATTCTTGCAGGTAAAGTAGGTTCTTATATAACCTCTAGTATTGGTACAATGCGTGTTACAGAGCAAATAGATGCTTTAGAAGTTATGGGGATTAATGCTTTAAATCATTTAGTGCTTCCAAAAGTTATAGCAACCGTTTTCTTTTATCCTTTTTTAATAACTTTAGGTATGTTTTTAGGTATTCTAGGAGGATGGGTTTCTGGCGTATTGTCAGGTCTTTTTTCTGGAGTAGATTATATAGAGGGAATACAAGCAGATTTTAAACCCTTTTTATTAGTCTATGCAATTATCAAAACTTTAATTTTTGCTTTTTTAATTGCCACAGTACCTTCTTATCATGGTTATTTTGTAAAAGGTGGTTCTATTGCTGTGGGTAAAGCAAGTACACAATCTGTAGTTTGGACAACAATTTTAATTGTAATAGCAAACTATTTCTTAACTCAAATGCTTTTAACCTAAAATAATGATAGAAGTTAATAATTTACACAAAGGTTTTGGAGATGTTAAAGTTTTAAAAGGGATATCAGCTACTTTTGAAGCAGGAAAAACAAGTTTAATTATAGGTCAAAGTGGTTCTGGTAAAACTGTATTTATAAAATCTTTAATTGGTTTGCACACACCAGAATCAGGAACAATTTCTTTTGATGGAAGGATAAATACAAAATTTACAAATAAAGAAAAACAAGCTTGGAGGCAAGAAATAGGAATGGTATTTCAAGGAAGTGCATTATTTGATTCTCAAACTGTAGAAGAAAATGTAATGTTTCCTTTAAAAATGTTTACAAAAAAGTCACACAAAGAAATGTTAGAACGTGTAAATTTTGTGTTAAAAAGAGTAAACTTAGAAAATTCAAATAAAAAATTACCTGCAGAATTATCTGGCGGAATGCAAAAAAGAGTTGCAATTGCAAGAGCTATTGTAATGAATCCAAAATATTTATTTTGTGATGAACCAAATTCTGGTTTAGACCCAAGAACTGCAATTGTTATTGATAATTTAATTCAAGAAATTACAGATGAATATAATATTACAACTGTAATTAATACTCATGACATGAATTCTGTTATGGAAATTGGAGAAAAAATAGTTTTTTTACAAAACGGAAAAAAAGCTTGGGAAGGTACTAGTGAAGATGTATTTAAAACTGATAATGAAGCGGTTGTCGATTTTGTGTATTCTTCTAATTTATTTAAAAAAGTTAGAGAAGCATATTTAAATGAAAAAAAATAAAAAAAAGTTGTTTTATTTAAAATAACTTGTATATTTGCACCCGCTAAGGCAAAAAAATGACCTGGTAGCTCAGTTGGTAGAGCATCTCCCTTTTAAGGAGAGGGTCCTGGGTTCGAGCCCCAGCCCGGTCACATCGAATGAAACTCTGTAATTTATTTTACAGAGTTTTTTTAATTTTATAACTATTCTTATTTCTTTTCGAATAAATTTTAAAATAGAAATCTGAACACTTTTTTTGTATCTTTCCATCAATAAAATTAATTTGATGGAAGATAAAAATTCTAATAAAGAATCTGTAGAGCAATCTAAACAAGAAATAAGAAATGAAGCTAAAGGACTGCTTTCTAGTATAAAAAAATATCTAAAAGAGCTTTTAGATTTTAGAGAAGATACAGATCATGAAGCTACAATGAATGCAATTAAAGCAGATATTCCTTTTAAAGGAGCTACTGCTTGGATTCTTATTTTTGCTGTATTTGTTGCTTCTATTGGTTTAAATGCAAACTCAACAGCAGTAGTTATTGGAGCCATGTTAATTTCTCCTTTAATGGGGCCAATTTTAGGAATTGGAAGCGCCTTTGCAATCAATGATATTGAAGTTTTAAAAAAATCGACAATAAGTTTAGCTACAATGATTGTATTAAGTTTATTAGCTTCTTTTGTTTTCTTTTATTTTTTTCCTTTAAGTGAAGATACTTCAGAATTACTCGGAAGAACAAAACCAGATATTAGAGATGTTTTAATTGCATTTTTTGGAGGGTTGGCACTAATGGTAGCAAGAACAAAAAAAGGAACAGTAGCATCTGTAATTTTTGGTGTTGCAATTGCAACAGCTTTAATGCCACCATTATGTACTGCAGGTTATGGTTTGGCAAAAGGGTTTTCTGGTGATGCTATTGGTTTTACATATGCGCTAGGAGCAATGTATTTATTTACAATTAATACCATTTTTATTGCCTTAGCAACATTTTTAGTGTTAAAATTATTAAGCTTTCCTATGCATAAATATGCTAATGCAGCTAAACGTAAACGTTATGCAACTATTGCAACTGTAGTAGGTATAGCAGTAATGATTCCTGCCGTTTACACTTTTATTAGTGCATTAGAAGAAGCACGTATAACAAATCAAATTAATAGTTATATTTCAAATGAAATAAAGAAAAACCCATCATTACAATTAATAGATTGGGAGCCTAGTTTAGGTAAAAAAGAATTGTTTCTAAATTTCTTTAATGAAGTTTCTGATGCTACAGAAAATGACTTAATAAATGAATTAACAAATAATCCATTATATCCTAATTTAAAAGATTTTAAATTAGAAATTAAAGGAAGTGATACAAAGAGTTTTAATTTAATTACTACTGCTTACAATGAAAAGAGACAAGAACTTCAAGAAAGTAAAAACATAATTGCAGGCCTACAAAAACAAATAGAAGACCTTCAAAATACAATTACAGGGTTAAATACAAGAATTGAAGAAGATGCTATAAATAAAAACCAAAAAGTAATAGCCTTTAGTAGAATTTCTAAGGATGCAAAAATTAGATATATTAATATTGAAGAAATTGGTTTTGCAAATGTATTATCTTCTAAAGATTTTATTAATATTGATACAATTCCGGTTGCAACCATAAAATGGAATTCACAATTACCAGACAGTATTATTTCTCCAAAAGAAAGAGAATTAAGATCTTGGTTACAGAAAGAAATGAATTTAGATACCCTTTTTATTAAGAGAGAAAATTAGATAAAAAAGGCTCTTGTATTGAGAGCCTTTTTTTATTTGTATAATTTTACTTCAACATTTTGATTAAATAAATAGACTCTGTTATTCGTTATATTTAAACATTCATATCTTGTTCTTCTTTTGTTTCCTCTTTGGTAGATTGTGTTTTTAAAGATAAATAAACTGCCAAATGGAATTTCGAAAATAAAATATTTTCCTTTTTCAGCTTCATTTCTTCTTAAAGCTAAAGATAAATTTACATCTGCATCTGTGCTTGCTTTTGGGTTTTTAAAATAATGTGCTAAAAATGGTAACATTTCTATAGGGTAAATTTCTGGTTGTAAAAAAGGCAACATTAAATGCTGAAAAACTGTTTTCCATTCTTTACCATGAGGTTGAACTTTACCAAATTTTTGATGGGTAACATGGTGTGCAATTTCATGTACAAGTGTTAGTAAAAATTGGTATTTGTTGAGGTTGTTATTAACCGTAATTTGAAACCTTCCGTTTGGTAAACTCCTAAAATCACCATGTTTGGTTTGTCTTTGATTAACAATTTTTAAATCAAATGAATGTTCATCAATTAAAAATTGGATAAAAGGAATTGCCTTTTCAGGAATATATTTTTGATATTCGGTATTCAAAAAAAATTATGGAGTGGTAGATGAAACTTGTAATACTTTTCCATTATAAAATTTATTTCCTGATAAAGAAAAATCAAAGATATAATTAGCCATTCCAGCAGCAGAAATTGGAGCTTTATAACCCGGAAAAACTTCTTCTAACATTTCTGTTTGTACAGCTCCTAAGGCTAAAACATTAAAAGCAATTTGCTGTTCTTTATATTCTTCTGCTAATAATTCAGATAGTGTTATAACAGCTCCTTTTGCAGATGAATAAGCTGCTAAACCAGGAAATTTTATACTTCCTTGAATTCCACCCATTGAACTTACGCTTACAACATGACTCCCTTTTGTCATAAAAGGAATCATTAATTTAGTAAGTTCTGCAACTGCAAAAACATTTACTTTATAAACTTCTAAAAAATCATCAGAAGATAAATCTGAAAAAGGTTTGTTTATTAATTTTCCAGCATTATTGATTAAAATATCAACTTGTTTCCAATTAGTTTTTACAAAGGTTGTTATTTTTTCTAAATCTGAGTTTACAGATAAATCAACAGAAATTATTGTAATGTTTTTATGATTATAATCCGTTAAAGGTTTTGTGTTTCTAGATAAAGCTAAAACCTTATGTCCTTTTTTAGCAAATTGTTTTGCTAATTCAAAACCAATTCCTCTACTTGTTCCTGTTATAACAATATTTTTCATTTGTAAAAATTTGAAATAGTAATCTACTTAATTGTTTTTATATATTTAAAGGTTTAGCTTTAAAACTATTATTCTTCTTTCTCAAATGTAATGTGTTGATAAGCTCCAATATCTGGAGTTGTACTTCTGTTAACTCCTAAAATATCTGTAGAAAAAGGTGTTGACTTTGCTTTGTTAATAGCATCAGATTCTTCTCCAATAATAAAATCATTTTTTTGAATATCTCTAAAATGAGAATTACCATTTAGAATAATATTCTGGTAAAAAGAAGAAGTGAAATCCATCTCAGTATTATCTTTATAAGAATCATTTGTATCAGTAAATTGAATCATAGAATTACTAATGTTGTAGTTAAATATACCTCCTGCATCAACATTGTCTAAAACTAATTCAATATTATTATTTCCATCAATAATACAATTGGTAAAGTTTGCAGCGTGTAAATTTCTAGTTTCAATTATTTCTTGTCCACTATCATCTGTATAGCTAAAAAAATTATTGACTAAAACTGCGGGTAATTGACGTATACTATTATTCCAATAATTAGCAAAAGTAGCGTGTGTAAAATTATATGTTCCACCAATTGTAGCAGCTAAAGAAGCTTGACCAGCATCTCCAATAACTAGGTTATGGGCTTCAATATTGGTTTCTCTTCCTAAAATTCCATAACTAGAATGGTTGTAAATTTCTGTGTTTTGTAACTTTAAAGTTGGAGTAGAGTGTGTACCAATACTATCAACCAAAATTCCAATAATTCCGTTTTTAATAATTGTATGATTTAGTTCATTATTTTTACTTCCTGCGCGCATCCAAATAGTTCCCCATTGACCTGCAGTTTCACTAAAAGAATACTCTAGTCTATCACCTTGAAAAATTACTTTTTCAGAAAGTGTTCCATTTACTTTTAAAGTAGCCTTGTCATCTACAATTAACCCAGAATTATCATGAAAGTAAATATTAGCACCAGCTTCAATGGTTAATGTTTTATTTGTGGGTACAGCTGCAAAACCATAAATAACTGTTGGTTTTGCTTTTGTAAATGTAAGTTCGCTATCGCTTAAAAAACGACCTTTTAAGGTTGTTGGTTGGCCATCTAAAGTAAGACTATCAATTTTCAATGTAACAGCATCTTTACCTGGAAAAATAAAGTTTGCATCTTGTACTAGAGTTACTAAATCTACATCTTGTTGGTTGTCTCCATTATCAAATAAAATTCTATCAGTATAAAGCGGATTTACAACATTATTTGCATCAATTGTGGTTTCAACAAAAACAAAAATACTGTCTTTGGCAAGTATATCTATGTTTGTAAATTCTTTTCCTGGAATTCCATCAACATTTAATCTGTAGTTAGAATTAGTCCCGTTTTCTAGTTGAATTGAAGGTATGGTAATAGCATTACTTCCACGATTATAAACCTTTAAATTATAGGTTGCAGAACCAATATTTGTAAAAATTGTATCTAGAAAAACAGTGTCTTTAGAAAATTGTAATTTTCCTAGACTTGGTTCTGTAGAAAAATCTTTTCTATTACAAGAACTTGTAGAAATAAGAATCACACAAACCAGTAAAGTCAACAAATATTTCATAAAATCAATTTTGTATAAAAATAGAACTTTTAATTAAATCAATTATTGTTTTTTAACCAATTCAATTTCAAATAATTTACCCCAGTTTTTTCCTGTAACAAAAAGTCTGTTGTTTTCAGCATCAAAAGCAATTCCGTTTAAAACTTCATCTTGCGGAACCAACTTTTGTGTTTTTTCCATTTCTTTTTTTAAAGACTTTAAATTTGCAATTCCCTCTACAATTCCAGTTGTTGGATCTATAATTACAATAGCGTTTTGCTGGTATTTATTCGCGTAGATTTTTCCATTAATTAATTCTAATTCATTTAAATTATCTACTGCATATTTATTGGTGTAGACTTGTATAGATTTTTGTTCTTTTAAAGTCTCAGGGTTTAAAAACCAAATTTTCTGTGTTCCATCAGATTTAATCAATTCAGTTTCATTATGTGTTAAACCCCAACCTTCTTTACTGTTGTTGTAAGCAAAATCTTTTTCTTGTTTAAAGGTTTCTAAATTGTAAATAAAACCTTTTTTAGCTTGCCAGGTTAACCAATAAATTTTATTATTAAAAATGGTCATTCCTTCTCCAAAATACTTTTTGTCTAAATCTATTTTTTGTAAAACTTTTCCGGTTTTAATTTCAACTTTTCTTAATGTAGATTGTCCTCTACGCCCAGTAGTTTCATATAAAAAACCATTGTAATATTCTAGCCCTTGAGTATATGCTTTTTTATCATGAGGATATTCATTTATAATGTTATAGTTATAAACTACAGGCGCTTTATTAGCAACAACCTCTATAAAACTATTTTCTTTTTTTGTTTTTTCTGGATAAAATACCAATGCAGAAATTTTATGTTTACCAACACCTAAATTTGAAGTGTTAATTGAAGCAGAGTTTCCTTCAGAAGAAATTTCTTTTCCGTTTATAAAAAACTGAACTTTATTTACAGGTTTGTCTTCCTTTTCTTTTAGTGTCACCTCAACATTAGAGTTTAAAGTAACTTGTTTTTTATGTTGTAAACTAAACTTATATACATCAGAACAAGAAGTTAGTAAAAACAAAAAGCAAAAAAACGATATTAAAACAGAATTATTCTTCATTATTAAATTATATTTCAAGGTATTAAAACGTAAATATTCAAAAAAAGGAGCAATAAAAACAACTTTTACCTATTAAAAGAAGCTTAAAATTGCATAATGTTTCAAAGATGCTAAATAAAATTAAAATATTTATTTGTAAATAGAAAAAATAGATTAAATTTGCATCCTCAAAATAGTAAATAACAACTATTTAGAGATTAGAGTAAGCTTTACCAACTTAACTCGCACAAACATAACATTAAAGTATTAAAATATAATAAAATGAAAAAAGGAATTCATCCAGAAAATTACAGAATGGTAGCGTTTAAAGACATGTCTAACGAAGATGTATTTTTAACTCGTTCTACTGTAGACACTAAAGAAACTTTAGAAGTTGATGGTGTAGAGTATCCTTTAGTAAAATTAGAGATTTCTAGAACATCTCACCCATTTTACACTGGTAAATCTAAACTTATTGATGCTGCAGGACGTATTGATAAGTTCAAAAACAAATACGCAAAATTCAAGAAATAAGTTTCTTAGAATTTTTACAATATTTAAAACTCCAACATTATTTGTTGGAGTTTTTTTCTTTTGGCGTTACCTTCTAGGTCGCGCTTTTCACTATATCTTTTCTTCATTCTTCAGAAAAGGATGCCGTTTCAATCGCTAACGCAACTTGTTTGCCAACATTTTTTATCATTTCAAACGAAAACCTTATTTTTAAAACCTATAAAAGACTTAAAAAAAAATGAGAAATACAATTCTTTTTGTTTTATTCTTAATAACAATTTTATGTGCATTATTAGTATACTTTATTGCTCAGTTGGGAACCTATATACTTCTTTCCATTTCAGGTTTATTAACAATTATTGCTATTTATGATAGTTTTCAATCTAAACATTCACTTTTAAGATCATTTCCATTAGTAGCTCGTTTACGTTGGTTGTTTGAAGAAGAAAGAGAAAAAATACAGCAATATTTTATAGAAGATAATTTAAACGGAACTCCAATAAACCGAGAAAAAAGAAGTATTGTATATCAAAGAGCAAAATTGCAAAAAGAAACCATTCCTTTTGGTACACAGCACAATGTATATGCTAAAGGATATGAATTTGTAAAGCATTCTTTATTTCCTAAAGACCACCATCATATAAAAGGAGAAAAAGTAGTTTTTGGTTCAGATAAATGTACTCAAAAATATGAAAGTTCTATTGTTAATATATCAGCTATGTCTTTTGGTTCATTGAGTAGTAATGCAATAATGGCATTAAACCAAGGTGCAAAAATGGGAGAATTTGCACATAATACTGGAGAAGGAGGGATTTCTCCTTACCATTTACAAGGCGGAGATTTAATTTTTCAAGTAGGTACTGGATATTTTGGGGCAGGAAAATCTGTAAACGGGAAACGTGTTTTTGATGACGAAATTTTTAAACAAAATGCCATTCGTCCAGAAGTAAAAATGATAGAAATAAAATTATCTCAAGGAGCAAAACCTGGTCATGGAGGAATTTTACCTGCAAAAAAGAATACAGAAGAAATTGCAAAAATTCGTTCTGTAGAACCAGGTACACAAGTAGATTCGCCACCAAGTCATTCTGCTTTTTCTAACTTTGATGAAATGATAAGTTTTATTCAAAAGGTTAGAGATTTATCTGAAGGAAAACCAGTTGGAATTAAATTTTGTGTTGGAAATAATGAAGAAATAAGACAAATGATTACGACTTTTGCTAAAGCAAAAAACTATCCAGATTTTATAGCGGTAGATGGAGGAGAAGGAGGTACAGGTGCAGCTCCCTTAGAATTTACCAATTATATTGGTACTCCTTTAATTGAAGGTTTGGTCTTTATAAATAAACTTTTAAAAGAACATAAATTAAAAAAGCACATTAATATTGTTGCTACTGGTAAAGCAGTAGATGCGTTTGATATTGTAAAATATTTAGCTTTAGGAGCAGATGCAATTGGAATAGCTCGTAGTTTTATGTTAAGTCTAGGTTGTATTCAAGCAAGAGAATGTAATTTAGATACTTGCCCAGTAGGGGTTGCAACTCAAGATGATGATTTAGTAAAAGCTTTAGTGGTAGAAAAGAAAAATACACGTGTAAAAAACTACCACAATAAAACAATTAAAGCCGTAAAAGAAGTTGTTGCTGCAATGGGGTTAGAATCTATTTCAGAGATAAAATCTAAACAAGTTTTTAGAAGACAAAAAGATGATGAGGTATTAAGTTTAGAAGAAATTTATTATTAAAATTTGATAAATTTATTTTTAAGAAGTAGTTGAGTATTTGTGTTCATTTTTTTAAATTTACGCTAGTTTTAGATAAGGTTTTAATGTATTTTTTATTCACAACTATAAACCTATTGATTATTGATTTATCGTGTTTGATTATTGAATTTACTTAATTTATTATAAATTCTGGAGTTTCAAATTAAATTATAATCTTTTTGTCTACGCTTTTTATAAATTTTATTCTTATTAAAAATTTTAATCGTAACATTATATTAGGATGAGAAATAAAAAAAACCAATAGTAAAAGAACTATCGGTTTTTTTATACATATAATTTATGAGTTAAAATTACATCATTCCTGGCATTCCACCACCCATTGGAGGCATAGCAGCAGGAGTATCTTCTTTAATGTCTATTAAAGCACATTCTGTAGTTAAAATCATTCCAGCAACAGAAGCAGCATTTTCTAAAGCAACACGAGTTACTTTTTTAGGATCGATAATACCTGCATCTAACATGTTTACATATTGATCTGATTTTGCATCGTAACCAAAGTCTTTTTTGCCTTCTAAAACTTTGTTGATAACAACAGAACCTTCACCACCTGCATTTTCTACAATTGTTCTCAAAGGAGATTCAATTGCTTTGTTAACAATTTGTACGCCAGTTGTTTCATCTAAATTATCAGTAGCTAATTTTTCTAAAACTTTTTTAGCTCTTACTAAGGCAACACCACCACCAGCAACAATTCCTTCTTCAACTGCAGCTCTTGTAGCATGTAAAGCGTCGTCAACTCTGTCTTTCTTTTCTTTCATCTCTACTTCAGAAGCAGCACCAACATATAAAACAGCAACACCACCAGCTAATTTAGCTAAACGTTCTTGTAGTTTTTCTTTATCGTAATCTGAAGTTGTAGTTTCTATTTGAGATTTAATTTGACCAACTCTTGCTTTAATAGTATCTGCATTTCCAGAACCATTTACAATTGTTGTGTTGTCTTTATCTATAGTAATACTTTCTGCAGTACCTAATAAATCTAAAGTTGCGTTTTCTAATGAGAATCCTCTTTCTTCAGAAATTACTGTTCCACCAGTTAAAATTGCGATATCCTCTAACATTGCTTTTCTTCTGTCTCCAAAACCAGGTGCTTTTACAGCAGCAATTTTTAAACCACCACGTAATTTGTTAACTACTAAAGTAGCTAAAGCTTGTCCATCAACATCTTCAGCAATAATTAATAAAGGTCTACCTGATTGAGAAACTGGTTCTAAAATTGGAAGAATTTCTTGTAAGTTAGAAATCTTTTTATCGAATAATAACACATAAGGATTTTCTAAATCTGCAATCATTTTATCTGCATCTGTAACAAAATAAGGAGATAAATAACCTCTATCAAATTGCATACCTTCTACAACATCTACATAAGTATCTGTTCCTTTTGCTTCTTCTACAGTAATAACTCCTTCTTTACCAACTTTACCAAAAGCAGTTGCAATTAAATCACCAATAACTGCATCATTATTTGCAGAAATAGAGGCTACTTGTTGAATTTTATCAGAAGAGTTACCAACTTTTTGAGTTTGTTTTTCTAAATCAGCTACTATTGAAGTTACGGCTTTGTCAATACCGCGTTTTAAATCCATAGGATTTGCACCTGCAGCAACATTTTTTAAACCTTCTTTTACAATTGCTTGAGCTAAAACTGTAGCAGTTGTAGTTCCGTCTCCAGCTAAATCATTTGTTTTAGAAGCAACTTCTTTTACCATTTGAGCTCCCATGTTTTCAAGCTCATTTTCTAATTCTACTTCTTTTGCTACAGAAACACCATCTTTAGTAACAGTTGGTGCTCCAAAAGATTTAGAAATAATAACGTTTCTTCCTTTTGGTCCTAAAGTTACTTTTACTGCATTTGCTAGCGCATCAACTCCACGTTTTAAGCCATCTCTTGCTTCGATATCAAATTTTATGTCTTTTGCCATTTTTATTGTTTTTTAAGCTTTTGCCTTTAGCTGTTTGCTATTGGCTTAGTAAATTAATAATTTTAGTTATTGCTAAAAGCTGTTTGCTAATAGCTAAAAATAATTTTAAATAATTGCTAAAATGTCGCTTTCACGCATCATTAAATAATCTTTACCTTCTAACTTTAAATCTGTTCCTCCGTATTTACCATATAAAACAGTATCTCCAACTTTTACAGTTAAAGGTTCGTCCACCTTACCATTACCTACAGCTACAACGGTTCCTTTTTGAGGTTTTTCTTTTGCGTTATCTGGTATAATTAATCCAGATGCTGTTTTTGTTTCTGCTGGAGCAGGTTCTACAAGAACTCTGTCTGCTAAAGGTTTAATGTTTAATCCCATTTTTATATTTTTTTGATAATTAATTTATTGTTTACTTGCAGTAAATAGTCAGAAATTGTGCCAATACATTAAAACTGACATTTTTACTTTGATTGATTATTTTTACTGATTTTTATGCATAAAAAAAATGCCAACGTGTCATTTTCGTTGGCATTTTTAAAAATTTTATTACTAAAGCTTATTTTAAGCTATCGTTTGTGGTTGGTGTAGTGTTTTCAACAGGTGTAGTTGTTTCAACACCTTCTAGTGTGTTGTTTAACTGAAAATTGTTATCACCACTTCTTGGAATTGCAAAGTTTGCTAATAAAATTAATGCAAACATAGCAATAGCTAATGTCCAAGTTGTTCTGTCTAAAAAGTTGTTTGTGTTTTGTACACCACCTAAAGATTGTGCTCCACCACCACCAAAAGAAGAAGATAATCCTCCACCTTTAGGGTTTTGTACCATAACAATTAAGATTAAAGCAACTGCTACAATCAAAATTAGAATTAAAAATGCTGTATAACTCATGATTTATTTTTTTGTAAAATTTGTATTCTTTTTATTTGGTCTGCAAAGAAACCACTTTTTTCTGGATATTTCAAACTTAAAATTCGATAAGCTTGTATTGCGTTTTCATACTTTTTTTGTTCTAAATAAACCTTTGCCAAGGTTTCTGTCATTAAAGATGAATCTTGTTGGTTTTTTAAAATAGGTACCACCACTTTTTTATCCTTTGCTAAAGGTTTAATTTTGGGGTTGTTTTCTATAAAGGTATTAATGAGTTCTTCTGTTTTTAAAGATTTCTCAATAATTTCTTTAACTACTGTTTTTTGTGCTTTTCTGAGAATAGGTTTTCTTGTAGATAATTGCAACCATTCTCCAAAAGAATGACTTTCTGTAGATGAAAAAGAGATTGGTTTTCCTAATTCTAACTCTTTTATTACTTCTTTAGTCTCTTCTGCTTCGGTTGTTTTTTCTATAGATGTTTTTGTAGTTATTAATTGTTTTTTTGTTAAGTTTTCTTCAGAAATTTTTTCTGATATTTTATGATGAATATCTTCTGGAATGTTTTTAAAATCTTTGTTAGTAACGTAATTAAATAAAACAGTTCTGTCTGTTGTATAAGATGCAGTTATTTTTAATTCATTATTATACTTAAAACTATCTTGATTTTTTAATCCTTTTAAATAAAGAGCTCTAGCAGATTGAAAATAAGGAAATTCTTCAATGATAGATTTTAATTCGGCAGTTTCTACTTGCAGAATATTTTGCTTTTTTTCTAATATGTCTATAAATTTTGAAACTACCATTCTCCAACAGAAGCATTAAATATATCTTGTGTTAATCTATCCATAATTTCGTCTAAAGCAGCTTCTAAAATACTTCCTGTAAGTTGTGAGTCAGCAGCATAATCTGAATAAAAAGAAAATTGTTTTTCAAAATCTTTTTTTTCATCTTTTTTATTAATATATCTTACATTTACTGTAACCGTAAGTCTGTTTTGAGCTGCTGTTTGATCTGAAGTTGCACTCATAGGTGTAACTCTATACCCTGTAATTTCTCCACTAAAATACAAATCGCCATTAGATTTTACAGTAGTTAAGTTTGTTTGGCGAGTAAATAAATCTGTTAAATCGTTTGTAAAACGTTGGCTTAAAGTTGGCTCTACTAAAGGTGCTTGATTAGGGAAAAAATCTACTTGTAAAGTTTTTGCATCACCTGTACTTCCTCCTGTAAAAGAATATGCTCCACAAGAAATAAGTACTAATGTGGTAATTGAAAAAAGGATAATAAATTTAATTTTTTTCATAAATTATAAATCGTATTGTTTAATTTTTCTGTATAGAGTTCTTTCTGAAATTCCTAGTTCTTTTGCAGCTAATTTACGTTTATTACTGTTTTTCTCTAAAGATTTTTTTATCATTTCGATTTCTTTATCTTGTAAAGATAAAGATTCATCTTCTTCAATAGTCTCAATAAAATCATAATCTTTTTTTTCTGAAGTATTTTGTGGGATATTTAATACTTCGATATTATTTTCTTGAGATTCTTTTTCTCTGTATATTTTTTCTATTAATTGATTGTGCTCTTCTTGAACCTCTTCTATGTTTCCACTTTTCATTAAGTCTAGCGTCAACTTTTTTAAATCATTGATGTCATTACGCATATCAAACAATATTTTATACATAATATCACGCTCAGTAGAAAAATCATTTTCTTTTTTACCACCAATTACTGCAGGTAAATTTCCATTATTATTAGGTAGGTATTGTTGTAATTTTGAAGCAGTAATATTTCTTTCTTCTTCTATAACAGAAATTTGTTCTGCTAAATTTTTAAGTTGACGGATGTTTCCAGGAAACCGATAATTTAATAATAGGTTTATTGCGTTTTCATTTAAACGAATTGAAGGCATTCTGTATTTTTGAGCAAAATCTGAAGCAAATTTTCTAAACAGTAAATGAATATCATCATTACGTTCTCTTAATGCAGGTAAATGAATTTCTACGGTACTTAATCTGTAATATAAATCTTCTCTAAACTTTTCTTTTTGTATTGCAGATTGCATATTAACATTAGTTGCAGCTACAATTCTAACATCTGTTTTTTGTGTTTTAGATGAACCTACTTTTATAAATTCTCCGTTTTCTAAAACACGCAATAAACGTACTTGTGTAGTAAGAGGCAATTCACCTACTTCATCTAAAAAAATAGTACCACCATCAGCAACTTCAAAATAACCTTTTCTATCTTGTGTTGCACCTGTAAAAGAACCTTTTTCATGTCCAAATAATTCGCTATCTATTGTTCCTTCTGGTATTGCGCCACAGTTTACTGCAATGTATTTTGCGTGTTTTCTATGTGATAGTGAGTGTATGATTTTAGGAATACTTTCTTTACCAACCCCACTTTCTCCAGTAACTAAAACAGAAATATCTGTAGGTGCAACTCTTACAGCTTTTTCTAAAGCCCTATTAAGTTGTACATCGTTACCAATAATTCCAAAACGTTGTTTTATTGCTTGTAAGTTTTCCATAGTTTTATTTCTCTAAATATTCAGAAACTCCTTTTTCTTTATTACCATTTAACCATTGCCAGTTTAATTTTAAAAGAATTTTATTTTCTTTTGTTAAACTTATTTTTGCAATTGATTTTCCTGCTTTTAATTCGTTTTCAGAGGTAACGCATTGATATAGAGCCTGTAATTTGTCATTATCAAGAGTTGTAATTATTTTTCCATATTTAATAGTGCCTCCAGAATAATCTGCAGTTACTATGTTGTCTTTTTGTTGATATTTAAAAACGGTATCAGTATTTACTTTTCCATAAACAGAGTTTTCTAGTAAATAGAAAGTTTTGTTATGAAAATTAAATTGAGTCATTTTTAATTGATTTTAGAAAAGTAATTTGCTTTGCTAGTGTTTAATTTATTTAAATATGTTTAGCCCTGATTGAAACGACATCCTTTTTCTTTTTCAGAAAAAGATATAGTGTAAAGCAGTAAATGGCTTCTAATTATTGTCTGAATAACCAACTGCAGTACCTTTTAAGGTTGCAGAGGTACAATCTTCTATTTTTACATTAACAAAATCACCTAATTTGTAATGTTCTTTCGGAAAAACAATAACTGTGTTTTGTGTGTTTCTTCCTTTCCATTCATTAGGGTTTTTCTTAGAAGTTCCTTCAATTAAAACTTCTTCTGTTTTGCCTAAATGTTGTTGTGTTCTGTATAAGGCGTGTTTTTGTTGTAAATCTATAACTTCTTGTAATCTTCGTTTTTTTACTTCGTGAGGAGTATCATCTTCCATTTTTTTACCCGCTAAAGTTCCTGGCCTTTCTGAATAAGCAAACATAAAACCAAAGTCATATTTTACATATTCCATTAACTCTAAAGTGTCTTTATGGTCTTGTTCTGTTTCTCCACAGAAACCAACAATCATATCTTGACTTAAAGCCATTTCTGGAATGATTTTAAAAATATTATCTACCAATTCCATGTATTCTTCACGTGTGTGCTGTCTGTTCATGGCTTTTAACATTGCATTGCTCCCGCTCTGAACAGGTAAGTGGATGTATTTGCAAATGTTTCTGTGTTTTGCCATAGTATAAATTACATCTAAACTCATGTCTTGAGGGTTAGAAGTAGAAAATCGAAAACGTGTTTTTGGGAATTCTTTAGCACACATATCTAAAAGTTGAGAAAAATCTACGGCAGTTGCTTGTGCCATTTCTGTAGCCTTTTTAAAATCTTTTTTTAATCCACCACCAAACCATAAAAAACTATCTACATTTTGACCTAAAAGTGTAATTTCTTTAAAGCCTTTATCTACCATAGATTGAATTTCTTCTAAAATACTTTTTGGATCACGACTTCTTTCTCGTCCACGTGTAAAAGGAACCACACAGAATGTGCACATATTGTCACAACCTCTAGTAATAGAAACAAATGCAGATACTCCATTAGAATTTAAACGAACAGGAGAAATATCACCATAAGTTTCTTCTTTAGATAAAATTACGTTTACAGCATCTCTACCTTCATATACTTCTTCTAATAAATTTGGTAAATCTTTATATGCATCTGGACCAACAACTAAATCAACAATTTTTTCTTCTTCTAAAAATTTTTCTTTTAAACGTTCTGCCATACAGCCTAAAACGCCTACTTTCATTTTCTTGTTAGATTCTCTTTTAACTCTATTGTATTTCTGTAATCTTTTACGAACAGTAGTTTCTGCTTTTTCTCTAATAGAACATGTGTTTACTAGCACTAAATCTGCTTCTTCAAGAATTTGAGTTGTATTGTAACCTTGCTTGTCTAATATAGAAGCTACAATTTCACTATCATTCATATTCATTTGACAACCAAAGCTTTCAATGAATAGTTTTTTAGAGTTTTCTTTCTTGTTTTCAGTTACAAGTGCTTTACCTTGTATTTTTTCGTCTATGATTTTATCTACGTGTTCCATCTATCAATTTATCATTTGGAGGGAGCAAAGATACAACCAAAAACTAAAAAATATGACAAATTGGCAGAAAATATAATGTTGTAATTCTATTAATTATTTATTGAAAAGTTAATAAAAAATTTTTTTTTACAAAAAACTGACTACTTTTGCAAACGAAAAGAGTGCGTTTTTAAAGCGTTTTAGCGACAAAAGAAAGATAAATGGCAAAGAATTTAGTAATTGTAGAGTCTCCAGCAAAAGCAAAAACTATAGAAAAATTTCTTGGAAAAGATTTTCAAGTTGAATCTAGTTATGGACATATTGCAGACTTACCCTCAAAAGAATTAGGAATAAATGTAGAAGGAGATTTTAGTCCAAAGTATATAATTTCTGATGATAAAAAACCAGTTGTTAAAAAGCTAAAAACTTTAGCGAAAAAAGCAGAAACAGTTTGGTTAGCAAGTGATGAGGATCGTGAAGGAGAGGCAATTGCATGGCATTTAAAAGAGCAGTTAAACTTAATTGATGAAAATACAAAACGTATTGTTTTTCATGAAATTACTAAAAAAGCTATTTTAAAAGCAGTCGAAAATCCTAGAGATATAGACTATAATATGGTAAATGCACAACAAGCACGTAGAGTTTTAGACAGGCTTGTTGGTTATGAATTATCACCGGTTTTATGGAGAAAAGTAAAAGGAGGTTTATCTGCAGGAAGAGTACAATCTGTTGCTGTTAGATTAATTGTTGAAAGAGAAAGAAGTATTTTAGGTTTTAAAGCAGAAACACATTACAAAGTTGTTGCAGAATTTTCTAATATTGAAGGAAAATCTTTTAAAGCTACTATTCCTAAGAATTTTGATTCTAAAAAATCTGCGGAAGATTTTTTAAATTCATGTGCTAACGCAGATTTTTCTATTGCAGAGTTAACAAAAAAACCAGCAAAAAAATCACCAGCAGCACCATTTACAACTTCAACTTTACAACAAGAAGCATCAAGGAAATTAGGTTTTCCTGTTGCTAAAACAATGCAGGTTGCACAACGTTTGTATGAGGCTGGTTTAATTACTTACATGAGAACAGATAGTGTAAACTTATCTGTAGATGCAAGAAATGCTGCAGAAGAAGAAATAACAAATTATTACGGAAAAGAATACAGTAAACAACGTGTTTTTAAATCGAAAGCAAAAGGAGCGCAAGAAGCTCACGAAGCCATTAGACCAACAAACATGAAAGCACATTCTATTGATACAGAATATGATCAAAATAGATTGTACGATTTAATTTGGAAAAGAACATTGGCTTCTCAGATGAGTGATGCTCAGTTAGAAAGAACTAATTTTAAAATAGAAAATTCTAAAAATTCTAAAATTTTTACTGCAAATGGTGAAATGATAAAGTTTGATGGTTTTTTAAAAGTGTATTTAGAAGGAAATGATAACGAAGATGAAGAGCAAGCAGGAATGTTACCGCATTTAAAAGTAGGTGAACATTTAGAGTATTCTTTCATTAATGCAACCCAAAAATTTACAAGTCCACCTTATCGTTTTACAGAAGCATCTTTGGTTAAACAATTAGAAGAATTAGGTATTGGTAGACCTTCTACTTATGCACCAACAATTTCTACTGTACAAAGAAGAGGTTATGTAGAAAAAGGACAAAATGAAGGTATAGAAAGAAACTACGAACAAATGATTTTATCTGCTGGAGCTGTTAAAAGTCAAACTTTAACAGAAAAAACAGGTTCAGATAAAAATAAATTAATTCCTACAGATATTGGTAATATTGTAAACGATTTTTTAGTTGCTAATTTTTCTAATATTCTAGATTTTGGTTTTACAGCCAAAGTAGAATCTTCTTTCGATGATATTTCACAAGGAGATGAAGATTGGATAGAAATGATAAAAGGTTTCTACAATAAATTTCATGATACTGTAGAAGATGTAAAAGAAAATGCAGAAAGAGAAAGTGGAGAACGTATTTTAGGAAAACATCCAGAATCTGGTAAAACAGTTTTAGTGCGTTTGGGTAAATTTGGGCCCATTGCACAAATTGGAGCGCCAGAAGATGAAGAAAAGCAATTTGCTAGTTTAAATAAAGACCAGCACTTAGGTACAATTACAATGGAAGAAGCATTAGAATTGTTTTTGCTACCTAAAACTTTAGGAACTTTTCAAGGCGAAGAGGTAATTGTTTCTAATGGGCGTTTTGGACCTTATATTCGTTTTGGAACTATGTTTGTGTCTTTAGATAAAGGAGAAAACCCTATGGAAGTAGATTTGCCTAGAGCAGAAGAATTAATAGTTGCAAAACAAAAAGCAGATGCACCAATTTATCATTATGAAGACTTGCCTGTACAAAAAGGAGTTGGGCGTTTTGGACCATTTATAAAATGGAATTCTATGTTTATTAATGTAAATAAGAAATACGATTTTGATAACCTTTCTGACGACGATATTATAGAGTTAATTGAAGTTAAAAAGCAGAAAGAAATAGATAAAGTTATTCATAATTGGGAAGATGTTGGTATTCGTGTAGAAAAAGCAAGATGGGGTAGATTTAATGTTTTAAAAGGAAAAATTAAGATAGAATTACCAAAGACTACTGCTATAGAAAAACTGACTAAGGCAGAGGCTGTTAAAATGATTGAAGCCAAAACACCAAAGAAAAAAGCAACAAAGAGAAAAACTACAATTAAAAAAACAACGAAAAAGAAGTAGGGATTTGTTATATTGCATACCTAGTTTATAAAAAATTGATGAATCAAGACTTTTTAACCCCTATAAAAGAATCGGTTGTAACACATTTGTTATTGCAACCAAATTTATGCTTGGGTAAAACTTTTAGTATTTATACAAAAGAAGAAGGTTTTCCAGATTTAGAGAATGTTCAAATTGCAATTTTAGGAGTTCAAGAAGATAGAAATTCCGAAAACAATTTAGGGTGTGGAGAAAACTTACATTTTATCCGAAGAAAGTTATATGAATTATTTCCTGGAAATTGGAATACTCAAATTGCTGATTTAGGAAATGTGTTAAAAGGAAATACTGTTTCAGATACTTATTTTGCTGTTTCAGAAATAATTACATCTTTACTTAAAAAAAACATTATTCCAGTTGTTATTGGTGGAGGTCAAGACATAACCTATGTAAATTACAGAGCTTATGATTCTTTAGAACAAACTGTTAATATAGCAGCCGTAGATAGTCGTTTTGATTTAGGTAATTTAGATGATGAGTTGTCTTCTAAATCCTATTTAAGTAAAATAATTATGCAAGAACCCAACAACTTGTTTAATTATAGCAATGTTGGTTATCAAACATACTTTAACTCTCAAGAAGAAATAGAATTATTAGATAATTTATTTTTTGATGCTCATAGATTGGGTAAAGCAAAACAACTAGAAAATATAGAGCCTGTATTTAGAAATGCAGATATTGTTTCTATAGATTTAGGATCTGTAAGACAAAGTGAAGCGCCTGCAAATAATAACGCATCACCAAATGGATTTTATGGAGAAGAAATTTGTGCCATTTCTAGATATGCAGGTTTAAGTGATAAAGTATCTTCTTTTGGGGTTTATGAATACAATTCTAAGCTAGATAATAATCATCAAACAGCTCATTTAATTGCACAGATGATTTGGTATTTTATTGAAGGAGTTAATTTTAGAGTAAAAGACTATCCTTTTTCAGGAAAAGAAAATTATCAAAAATTTACAGTCTTATTAGAAGATGATGATCCTCTAACATTTTATAAAAGTAATAAGTCTGGAAGATGGTGGATTGAGATAAAAATTTTATCAGATAATAAATACAAAAGACATGCGTTAATACCATGTACATATCAAGACTATATTGAAGCTACAAAGCAAATAATACCAGAAAAGTGGTATAAGGCTATGAGTAAATTGGTGTAATTAATATAATATTAGAATAATAGAACGTTAAAATGCAATTTGAGTATTGTTTTTTAGCAAAAAAAATAATAGGTTTACGGACTTTTTAGTAAAGATATTTTAGAATATGAAGAAAGCAGCAATATTTGCACTTTTAATAGCAGTTTTATACAGTTGTGGCTCTAATGATAGAGGAGAACTAGTTGGGGTAAAGTCTAAGAAAAAATGGTTTTCAGAAAAACCATTTGGTACAACTTTAATTCCTGGCGGTTCTTTTACAATGGGTAAACAAGACCAAGATATTATTGGGACTATGAATGCCCCTACAAAAACAGTAACGGTAAGGCCATATTATATGGACGAAACCGAAGTTACTAATAATGAATACAAAGCCTTTGTAAATTGGGTAAAAGATTCTATTGTAAGAACTAGATTGGGTTACCAACAAGAGTTTGCAGCTATGATTGCAACACCAAACCCTGATGGAACACCACTTTCTGGTGGTATTCATGATTATGCATTTGCAGTTGCAGATACAACAGAGGCTACAGCATATCAAAAATATATGTATGAAAATTATTGGAGTTTAGGGGATGGAATTGATTCTATAAAACCTTTAAACAAAGAAAATGATATTATTTGGAACAGAGATGAATACCCTGATGTAGATTACGTAGAAGTGATGGATTCTTTATACGTACCTAGAGAAGAAGCTATAGATGGTGTAAGAACTTTTAATGTTAAATTCTTAAAATATAGATATTCTTGGTTTGATAGAGATAATGCAGCTAGAAAAGGAGGAAATAGAAAAGATTTTGTTAAAACAGAAGTTTTAAATATTTACCCAGATACAACAGTTTGGGTTAAGGATTTTAATTATTCATATAATGATCCAATGCATCAAGATTATTTTTACCACCAATCTTATGGAGATTATCCTGTTGTTGGAGTAACTTGGGGGCAAGCAAACGCTTTTTGTAATTGGAGAACTAAAATTAAGAATGATTATTTAAAAAGTAAGAAAAACGCAACTTCTGTTCCTGATTTTAGATTACCAACAGAAGCAGAATGGGAATATGCAGCACGTGGAGGGTTAGAATTTGCGACGTATCCTTGGGGTACAGGAAGTACAACAAGTGATAGAGGTTGTTTTTTAGCAAACTTTAAACCTGTTAGAGGTAATTACGCTGTTGATGGAGCGCTTTATACAATGGAAGCGAAATCTTTTAATGCAAATGATTACGGTTTGTACAATATGGCTGGAAATGTATCAGAATGGACGAATTCGGCTTACAACTCTTCTTCATATCAAATGGCTTCTACTATGAATCCAAATGTAGAGGATAGAAAAAATAAAAGAAAAATTATACGAGGAGGTTCTTGGAAAGATGTAGCATACTTTTTAGAAGTTAGTTCTAGAGATTATGAGTACGCAGATACTGCAAGAAGTTACATTGGTTTTAGAACCGTTCAAAATTATATAGGTACAACTAACAAATAATAAAAAAATTAAAATAAGAAAAACCATGGCACAATCAAGAACTTATAAGAAGACAATGAATTTCTTCTACGGAATGGGAGCAGCAGTAGTAATTATTGGAGCACTATTCAAAATACAACACATTACAATTGGCCCATTAACAGGAGGGTTAATGTTAACTGTAGGGTTGTTAGTAGAAGCTTTTATTTTTGCAATTTCTGCCTTTGATACACCAGAAGATGATTTTGATTGGTCTAAAGTATACCCAGAATTAGGTGAAGATGGCATCATTGCAGAAAAAGAAGAAGAAATAGGTGCGCAAGGTTTGTTATCTCAAAAATTAGACAACTTATTACAAGAAGCAAATATTGATGCTACCTTAATGAAAAGTCTAGGTAATAGTATGAAAAACTTTCAAGGAGCTGCAGAAGGTTTATCTGCAGCATCAGAATCTGTTTCTTCTACAAATAAATATAATGAGCAAGTTTCTATGGCGGCAGCTCAAATGGAAACTTTAAATAATTTGTATAAAGTGCAAGTAGAAAATACAACTAAGCAATCAGAATTAAATGGAGCTGTAGTTGAGAACACAGAAAAACTAAAAGAACAAATGGAATCTTTAGCAAAAAACTTATCTTCTTTAAACGGAGTTTATGGAGGTATGCTTTCTGCAATGTCTAAATAATAATTAGTTAAACTATATGAATATTAATTTAAAAACTAATTAGAATGGCAGGAGGAAAAATGTCCGCAAGACAGAAAATGATAAACTTAATGTATTTAGTGTTTATTGCTATGTTAGCATTAAATATGAGTAAAGAAGTTTTATCTGCGTTTGGTTTTATGAATGAAAAGTTAACAGAAAACAACATTTCAACAACAGCAAAAAATAATGAAGCTTATGCTAATTTAGCGACTAAAGCTTCTGAACAAGCTGAAAAATTTGGAGAATTAAATAAACAAGCTATACAAATAAAAGGTTTTTCTTCAAATTTTTACTCATATTTAGATGCCTTAAAAGGAAAAATGACTGCTGATATCGATGATAAGCAAGATTATGAAGCAATGGATAAAACTGCTTTTTTAGATGAATATTTCTTTAAAGGTGATAAATATACTGCTGAAGGTCAGGAGTTTTTAGATAAGATTAATAATTATAGAACTAATGTACTTTCTGTCTTAGGAAGTGGTAATAAATTTATCTCAGTTATAGAAAAGCGTTTCTCTACAAATGCAGAAACTGATACAGATGGTAATACTATAGAATGGTTAGATTATCGTTACAAAGGATTTCCTTTAGTGGCTTCTTTAACAAATTTAACACAAATGCAAGCTGATATTAAAAATACAGAAGCAGATATTGTTGCAGATTTATTAGGAGGTAAATTAGAAGAAGCTTTATCATTAGATAACTATAAAGGAATTGTATCTTTAGAAAAGAATGCCTATTTCGCAGGAGAAAAAGTTACAGGTAAAATAGTATTAGGACGCTATGATGCTACAATGGTACCAGATAACGTTGTTTTAAATGGTAGAGATTATAAGAATATTCAATCAGGGCAAGTAATTATTGATATGCCTGCTGGTAATGTAGGTAATCATGATATAAAAGGAACAATATCTTTTACCCAAAATGGTGAGGTAGTCCCTGTTCCTTTTGAAAGTTCTTATTCTGTAATACCAGAACCAAGTACAGCTGTAGTTTCTGCAGACAAAATGAATGTAGTTTATAGAGGTTTAGATAACCCTATTTCTGTTTCATTGCCAGGTGTGAGTTCTAATAATTTAAAAGTTTCTGCTACTGGTGGTAAATTATCAAAAAAAGGTAAGGGTTTTGTTATAAGACCTGCAGCAGGTAATGTTGCAACTATAAATGTTAGTGCAAAATTAAGTAGTGGAAAAACTGTAAATTCTAAGGCAACATTTAGAATTAAAGATATTCCTGCAGCTATGGGATCTGTAAGAGGTCAATATGGTACAGTAAGAATGCCAAAATCAGGGCTATCTAATGCGCCAATTGCAGCAGGTTTACCAGATTTTGAATTCGATTTAAGTATTAAAGTAAAAAGTTTTAAAATTAAAGTACCAGGACAATTAACTATTTTAGTAAACGGAAGTACATTAAGTGCTGCAGCTAAACAGAAATTGTCGAAAGCTAAAAGAGGAGATATTATTAACATTTATGGTATTAAGGCTACTGCAAATGGATATAATCTTAAAAAGGTATTACCAGTTAATATAGAATTAACAAACTAGAAGAAAAAACGTAATTATGTTTAAAAATTGTTTAATATTATTTTTCGCTTTGATGCTAAGTGCTTCAATTAATGCGCAAGCAGGTTTATTGAACGCAAAAGATCCTTCTCAAATAGGAAAGAAAAGCAAACAACAACTTGCAGCAGATAATGATGGCCCTATTCCTTACGGATATATAGATGATAGAGATGTTTTATGGTCTAAAGTTGTTTGGGAATTTATAGATTTAAATCAAAAAATAAATTTACCATATTATTTCCCTATTGATACAACCAATATTTCTAATGATAGAAGATCGTTGTTCGATACTTTAATTAAAGGAATTAAACAAGGTAAAATAAAAGAAGCATATTCAGATTCTTTTTTTACATCTAAAATCACTCAAAACGAAATAGAATCTAGACTAACTAGTATTAGAGAGTCTAATGGATATACAGATACTGTAAGACTTCAAACACAAGATGTAGAAGGTTACATGATTAAAGGAATGTGGTATTTTGATAAACGTCAAGGAGAATTAAAATACAGATTATTGGCTTTAGCACCAATGGGAAAAGATGTACAAACAATAGGAGTTCAAGATATTGAAGATGAAAATTTATATGAATTATTTTGGATTTTCTTTCCATCTGCAAGAGATGTTTTATACGATGCAAAAGTGTTTAATCCAAAAAATGTAGCACATCCAATTTCTTTTGATCACTTGTTAAATGCAAGAAGGTTTAGCAGTACAATTGTTAGAGAAGAAAATATTTATGGTAATAGAGCTATTGCAGATTATGTAAGAGGTAATTCTTTATTTCAATTATTAGAAGCCAACAAGATTAAAGAAAGCATTAGAAACAGAGAAATGGATATGTGGAATTACTAATTCTAATAACACAAAAAATATTAAAAAACGTTCCTAAATATTGGAACGTTTTTTTTTTTTTGAAGCTATTTCCTGCTTTCACTACTCGCTTTTTTTATCCTAAAAAGGAATAAAAAAGAGCTCAAACAAACCGTTCAATCAGGGCTAGACATATCTAAAAAAAATAATAAAATTAAAAACTAATAGCAAATTAACTTATTTTTATCACATGAAAGTAGATTACATAATTGTAGGTTTAGGTTTAGCTGGTTTAGCTTTTGTAGAAGAGTTAATAGAAGCAAAAAAAACATTTATGGTTTTTGAAGATGATTCTCAAACATCATCTTTAGTTGCTGGTGGAGTTTATAACCCTGTTATTTTAAAAAGATTTACACCAGTTTGGAACGCAAAAGAACAATTAGAAATAGCATTACCTTTTTATCAAAAATTAGAAAAAAAGTTAAATATTAAAATAGATGAGAAGTTTGTAATCAAAAAAGCTTTTAAATCTATTGAAGATCAAAACAATTGGTTTTCAGCTTTAGACAAACCTAAATTAGTTGATTATTTAGAACCTAAATTAGATACTAAAAATTACAAAGGTGTTATTGCAGAATTTAGTTTTGGAAATGTAAAAGAAACAGGTAGAATTGATACAAAAAGGTTAGTAGAATCTTATAGAGAATATCTTAAAGAACGAGATTTAATCAGATTTAAAAAATTTGAATATCAAGCATTAAATATAGATAAAGAATTATTAGAATACAAAGATATAAATGCTTCTAAAATAGTTTTTTGTGAAGGCTATGGAATTAAAAAAAATCCATTTTTTAATTACCTACCATTAAATGAGGCAAAAGGAGAATTGCTTACTATTCACGCTCCAGAATTAAATATTGATTTTTTATTAAAGTCAACACTTTTTGTACTTCCTTTAGGAGATGATTTGTATAAAGTGGGTGCAACTTTTAATTGGACAGACAAAACTTCTAATCCATCTGAAGAAGGTAAACAAGAATTGATAGAAAAATTAAAAAAAGTAATAAATGTACCTTATACTATTGTTAATCAAACAGCAGGAATAAGACCTACAGTTTCTGGTAGAAGACCTTTGGTTGGAACACATCCTAAGTTTAAGCAATTAATTGTTTTAAACGGTTTAGGAACTCGTGGAGTAATGATTGCACCAACTGTAGCAAAAAAATTATTTCATTATTTAGAAAATGGCCAAATTTTAGATAATGATATAAATATTACAAGGTTTTAAGTAAAAAGCAACCTTTTAAAAATAAAAGATTGCTTTTTGGGGGGATACAACTCATCATAAAAATGAGTATTCTTCTAACAAACTATCAATTAATTTTAGTCTGTTATAATTATTAGATAGACAGGGACTAATTTGTGCTTGCAATAAATTTTTTTAATTGTTCTGTATAATTTTCCTGTTCACTATTATCTATATAATTCCCAATTTCAAATGATTTTTTTTTACTAAAAAAAAGTTTTATTATTTTAATCATAATTAAGGTGTTTTATATATACAACAAAGTAATAAATTTTTTAGCTAAAAGTATTGGGTGTTAATACCCAAACTTATTATATTAATTAAAAAGATGTTTGTTTTTCTGAACCCATCTTACCAAAGAGCCTGTTTGCTGGTCTAAATTTAACTTCATAATGGTTTTACTTCTGTGTTTTTCTACAGTTCTTGGAGATATAAATAGTAGGTGACCAATTTCTTTATTTGTTTTGTGTTGCGAAATTAATTTTAAAATTCTTCTTTCTGTAAGAGTTAATTCTTTTAAAACAGTATTATCTTCATTAGTAAAACCCATATAGTTTTTTACTTGTTTGCTAAAATAAGGGACTCCTTTTTTTACAGAATTAATACAGGTTTCAATTTCTTCTAAAGCAAATTCTTTAAGTAAATAACCATAAATATTTAGTTTTTTAGATTTTAAATATAAGCTTACTTCTTTATGAAGCGTTATAATTATAATTTTAGTTAGTAAATTTCTTCTTTTACATTCTTGAGCAATTTCTATACCAGTTAATGATGGCATTTCAACATCTAAAATAGCAATGTCTGGTTTATTTTTTAGTATAAAATTAAGAGCAGAACGCCCGTCAGTGGCCTCTCCAATAACATACATTTTTTTTTCAATTAAAAGGTCTTTTAACCCTTTTATTAATAAAGGGTGATCGTCTGCAATAAAAATAGTTGTTTTCATTTTAGAGGTAATAGTATGTTAATATTAGTGCCAGTATTTTTAGAAGATCTAATTTTTATCGTTCCTTTTAAAAATTTAACTCTTTCATTAATTGTTTTTAACCCTAATGATTCGTTGTCGTTATATTTTTCTTCAAAATTAAATCCAATTCCATTATCAATTATTGTAATGTTAATATAATTTTTTAATTGTATTAACTTTACTTTTCCAGAATTTGCTTTAGCATGTTTTACAATGTTAGAAAGGCACTCTTGTATTATTCTGTAAATATTTAATTCTTTTTCTTTACTTAATAAATTGTCTATATCTTTAATTTCACCAAAAAGATATGTATCACTGTTTTTGTCAATTTCATGTATTAAATTATTAATTGCAGTAGAAATTCCAATAGTGTTTAATTGAAACGGATGTAAATTTTTAGAAATATTTCTAATTTCTTCTATAGCTCCGTTTAATAACTTTTCTGTTTGAAAATCTTTTTTTAATGAAATTTTATTTTTTATTAAAAGCAAACTATAACCTAAACTGTCATGTAAATCTTTAGAGATTCTTTTTCTTTCAATTTCTTGATATTGTAATAATTGTTGTAAGTATTTTTCTTGGATTTCTTTTTTTTTTATTAAATATATTCGTTTATTCTGCAAATAAAAAATTATAAAAAACAAAAAACTTCCTATGCTTAAATAAATAATTAAATCTTTTGTTTTTTTATTTTTTTTAGCTAAAACATTTATTGATTTTCTTTGTGAAACAATTTTTTTTTCTTTTTTTTCTGCATCAAGTATCGCTTTATAAAAGTTTAATGCACTAACCTTACTTTTGTTTGTAATAGAATCTTTTGCTTTAACATATAAACTGTAATGATGAAGAGCATTATTACTTTTATTTTGTATTAAATAAATTTCATATAATAATTTGTTAAGCTCTTTAAAGGAGTTTAAATCTCCATTTTCTTTAAATTTTACAATTGTTTTTTTACCTAATTCTAAAGCCTCATCATATTTTTTAATTTTAAATAAAAATTCACTTTTAGTTTTATTATAAAAATTTAAACTATAGTTATTCTTTGGCATTAAATAGCATTCTTTTTTAGCCAAATCAAGATATTTTTTGGCTTTATCTAAGCTATCATTTTCTATATAATATTGTGCAATTGCAACTTGATAGTATGGTAAATAGCCATCATTATCATTTCTGTTTTCTTTTGTTTTTAAAGCTTTAAAAAGATTTTTTTTATAGGCTACTTTATTGTTAATTTTTTTATAATTGAGAGCTAAATTATAATAGTTAGAAGTAAGTCCAGTTGTGTAATTTTTAGTTGTTTTATCTTTTATAATTTTTAAAAGACTTTTTATAGCTTTATCATAAAACCCCATTTTTGTATATATTTTTGAAATGGCAGTTTTAGTAAAAAAAATATATTCTATGTCTTTAAGTTTTTGGTAGTATTTAAGAGCTATTTCGTAATCGTTAATAGATTTAATAAACTCACCAATATTTGCATACGTTTGCCCTCTAAAAAAATAAGCATCTGCTTTATGTAATAAATCTTTTTTTTTGTCAGTATAATTGTTAATAGAAAAAGTATAATTTTTAATAGCTTCTTTAAAATTGTTTTTTGAATAGAAGTTTTCTGCTTTTTTTAAATAAATACCACCTAATAAATAAGAGTCTTTGATTTTATCAGAATATTTTTCAATTTTAAAAAGTAATTGTTCTGCTTTTTTGGGCTGATTAAATTGAAAACTAATTTTATTATATGATTTTAAAACAGATAAAATCGCACTTTCGTATTTTTTTAGGTCTATAGCTAAATCAACGTAGTTTTCAATATTTTGTATGTAGTTTTCTAAATCTTTTTTATGGTTATTAATTAGTACACTGTCTAAATAATTTAGTTTTAAAATTTTAATTGATGCTGTGTCTTTTTTTTTTATAAATATTCTATGATCTATTGGTAAAATATTTTGTGTAAAAAAAAACATAAATAAAAATACTTTTACATGTTTCATTTTTTGGGGGAATTAAACACAAATATTGGTAAAATTAGGTTTTAATAGGTTAGTATTAATACCCAAATAACTTATATTAATTATCTAATGTAGAAATAAATTTATTAGAAATATAGTTTTATAAAGTTTTTTATTTTTTAGAATGATAAGAAACAAACATATTTATCCAAAGAATTCTAGATAAGCGCATGTTAAAAGGAGCTAAGATTAAGAGAGCAATAATAATGGCTATAAAAGATTGTAAAAGAGTTAAATTGAAAATTAATTTAGTAATTATAAATGTTGCTATAGAAAGAGCTACAGTTATTCCATAATTTACATACATTGCTCCATAAAAAAAGGAAGGTTCCATCATGTATTTTAAATTACATTTTGGGCAATTGTCATACAATTTGGTAACTTTACTTGGGTTAAAAGTTAATTTATATTTAAAAAAATCGCCTTCATGACATCTAGGGCATTTAGCATTTGCAATACTGTATAACTTGCTTCCTTTTTTAAACATAATAAGATATAAATTTGTATACTTTTGCAAATATAAAGTTTTCAACTTTTTTTTAAGTAACAATTATTACATTACATGTTAAACGTACACAACTTAACAGTTTCTTTTATGGGAACTGATTTATTTTCAGGAATCACTTTTAAACTAAATAAAGGAGATAGAATTGGTCTTATAGGTAAAAATGGTGCAGGAAAATCTACACTTTTAAAAGTACTCTCTAAAGATATAGAAAGTAGTGGTACAATGGCTTTTGATAAAGATGTACAAATAGGTTTTTTAAGACAAGATATAGATTTTGTAGAAGGAAGAACTATTTTAGAAGAAGCGTATCAAGCATTTGAAGAAATTAAATCAATTGAGTTAAAGCTAGATGAAATTAATGAACAGTTAGCCACTAGAACCGATTACGAAAGTGAAGCTTATACTAATTTAATTCATGATTTAACAGATAATACAGAACGTTATGAGTTACTTGGTGGTTATAATTATCAAGGAGATACAGAGAAAATTTTACAAGGTTTAGGTTTTCAGCGTGATGATTTTGATAAATTAACAGACACTTTTTCTGGTGGATGGAGAATGCGTATAGAATTGGCAAAATTGCTTTTGCAGAATAATGATATTTTACTCTTAGATGAGCCAACGAATCACTTAGATATAGAATCTATTATTTGGTTAGAAAACTTTTTAAAATCATATTCAGGAGCTATTGTTTTAGTTTCTCACGATAAAATGTTTTTAGACAATGTAACAAATAGAACTATAGAAATTTCTTTAGGTCAGATTTACGATTATAAAAAACCTTATACTGAGTTTTTAAAATTACGTGGAGAGATAAAAGAAAAACAATTACAAGCACAGAAAAATCAAGAAAAAGAAATAAAACAAAAACAGCATTTAATTAACAAATTTAAAGCCAAAGCAAGTAAAGCTTCTATGGCGCAATCTTTAATGAAACAGCTAGATAAAGTTGAGTTAATTGAAGTAGATCAAGATGATAATGCTGCAATGAATGTGCGTTTTGCAATTTCTAAAGAACCAGGAAAAATTATTGTTGAAGCAGAAGGTTTGAGCAAAAGTTATGGAGATAAACACGTTTTAGAAAACGTAGATTTATTAATTGAAAGAAATAGCAAAATTGCTTTTGTAGGCCAAAACGGTCAAGGAAAATCTACTTTAGCAAAAATGATGGTTGGCGAAATTCCTTTTGAAGGAAATTTAAAACTTGGTCATAATGTAGAAGTAGGTTATTTTGCACAAAACCAATCAGAACATTTACCACCAGAAAAAACAGTTTTAGAAATAATGGAAGATGCTGCAACAGATGGTAACAGAATGCGTGTTAGAGATATGTTGGGTTCTTTCTTATTTGGAGGAGATGCAGTAGATAAAAAAGCAAAAGTACTTTCTGGAGGAGAAAGAAATCGTTTAGCACTTTGTAAGTTATTATTACAGCCATTTAATGTGTTAATAATGGATGAGCCAACAAACCATTTAGATATTGCTTCTAAGAATGTTTTAAAAGAAGCTTTAAAACAATTTAATGGAACCTTAATTTTAGTGTCTCATGATAGAGATTTTTTACAAGGATTAACAGGTACAGTTTATGGTTTTAAAGATAAAGTGATAAAAGAATATTTAGGCGATATTGATTATTTCTTAGAACAACATAAAATTGAAAACCTTAGAGAGGCAGAAAAAAGAACGGTTGTAAAAGTTGATAAAACTTCTGAGAAAAAAGAAGCCATTCAAATGTCTAGAGAACAAGAAAAACAATTGAAAAAGTTAAAAAACAAACTGTCTAATATTGAAACTCAAATTGCAGATTTAGAAAAAGAAATTGAAAAGATTGATTTAGAATTGGCAGAAAATTATGATGCAGTTTCTGCAAGACCAAATTTCTTTGAAAAATACAAAGCTAAAAAAGCGAACCTAGATACTTTAATGGAAGATTGGGAAAAAGTAGAAGATGAAGTATCTAATTTTAAATAAAAATTTAATGATAGTTTAAAAATAAAAGAAATTAAATATCGATTTTTATTTCTATATTTTTTTAAATTAATTTTATAATCTAATAACCACATTCATCTGCAAGTAAAGGACTCTTTTAAAAATATTTAACTTTTTATACCTAAGGCTTTTTACAATTTTATAGAGTTATAACTTTTAAATATTTTAGATTCAATTATTTATATTGTTATAAATAAAGTTATTTATAATTAAATTTTAAAATAATAGAATGAGGTTAAGCTTATTAGAGTTTTAGTGAAAATAGAATGTTAAACACAAACAAATTTTCTTGGATACAAACTATTAACTGTTATTTTTGCGTAACTAAAAATTAACTATTGAATACTTCAAACAATTCTTTTTTTGACAGCGAGATTGTCATTAAAAACCAACAAATTTCCCTTCCAATTTTAAAAGAAAAAAAGATTGAACTCTACATAAAAAGAGAAGATCTAATTCACCCACAAGTATCTGGAAATAAATTTAGAAAGTTAAAATATAATATTACTGAAGCTAAAAAATTAAAAAAGAAATCTATCTTAACTTTTGGGGGGGCTTTTTCTAACCATATTGCAGCAACAGCTGTTGCTGGTAAATTAGCAGGATTAAAAACTTTTGGAGTTATTAGGGGAGAAGAATTGGGTTTAAATTTTAAAAAAACATTTGAAGAAAATGCTACTTTAAGAGCAGCTCAAGAAAACGGAATGAAATTTCATTTTGTATCTAGAGAAATGTATAGACAAAAATCTTCTTTTGGTTTTATTGAAAAAATGAAAAATAAATGGGGAGATTTTTACCTAGTGCCAGAAGGAGGAACAAATTGTTTGGCAGTTGAAGGTTGTGAAGAAATCTTAACAGAAGAAGATGCTAAATTTGATTATGTATGTGCTGCAGTTGGTACAGGAGGTACAATATCTGGACTAATTAAATCGTTAAATAAAAATCAAAAAGTATTAGGGTTTCCTGCCTTAAAAGGGAGCTTTATATCCGAAGAGATAAGAAAATATACTATTAGAAAAGATAATTGGAAACTACAAAAGCAATATCATTTTGGAGGTTATGCTAAACATAGTGAAGAATTAATTACATTTATAAACGATTTTTCTGAAAAAACAGGAGTATTATTAGATCCTATTTATACAAGTAAAATGATGTTTGGTGTACTAGATTTAATAAAGAAAGACACTTTTACTGAAGGGACTAAAATATTAGCAATTCATACAGGTGGTTTGCAAGGAATAGAAGGTTTTAACCAAATGTTAGTAAAAAAAGATCAACAGATAATTAAAGGGATATGAAATTAAAGGTTGCATTGTATTGTGTTAGTTTGCTTGTATTAGTAAGTTGTGGTTCTAGTAAAAATACAATAAATAGAAAAAAGAATCCTGGAGTTGTTTTAAATGAAAAAAAACCAGTTAAACTACCTTCTGTAAATCAAAAAGAAATTACTAAAAAATTAGAAAAGAAAAACCCTAAATTAAGTAAACTCAAATTAGCTTATATTAGAAAATTTGCACCTATTGCTGTAAATGAAATGCATAAAAGTAAAATTCCTGCAAGTATTACATTAGCACAAGGAATTTTAGAATCGGGTAGTGGTAAAAGCGAATTAGCTTCTAAATCTAACAATCATTTTGGTATAAAATGCCATACGCAATGGAAAGGAGAACGTGTTTATCATGATGATGACGCACTAGGTGAGTGTTTTAGAAAGTATCAATATGTAGAAACTTCTTATAAAGATCACTCAGCATTTTTAACCCAAAGAAAAAGATATGCTTTCTTATTTAATTATAATTTAAGAGATTATAAAAAGTGGGCGAAAGGACTAAAAAAAGCAGGGTATGCAACCGATAAAAAGTATCCAAACAAATTGATTAAGATTATTGAAACTTATAAATTATACGAGTTTGATAAAATTAAAAAGAAAGATTTTAAAATAAATAAATCTTCTAAAAAAGTAGTAAAAAAAGAAGAAACTATTAAAAAATCTGTTGGCAAATATTATCAAGTAAAAAAAGGAGATACTTTGTACTCTATAGCTAAAAGGTTTAAAACTTCTGTTGCTAAGATTAAAGAAATTAATGGTTTAAAAAGTAACTCAATAGCAATAGACCAGCATTTACTTATAAATTAGATAAAATTTTTATTTACAAGTAATTCAAGTATTTTTTCTACTCCAAAATTATCATTACTTTCTGTTGTATAATTTGCAATTTCAATAATGTCTTTATGAGCATTTTGCATAGCAAAACTAAATGCTGCTTCTTTTAGCATTTCTATGTCATTATGATAATCTCCAAAAACAAGTGTTTCTTCTTTGCTGATGTTTAAAGTTTTTTGAATTTTTCTTAAAGCAAAACCTTTGTTAGCTTTTTCATCAGAAATATCTAACCAGTTTTTACCAGAAACTTTAATGAGCATTTTATCTTCAAATTCTTTAACGATAGGATAAATATATTTACTAGATGATTCTGAATGATAGATCGCTATTTTTAAAAACATTTCAGAATCTGCAACTTTAGTTAAATCATCTACAATTTTAAAGGCATTATAATATTCTTGAAAGAGAGTAATAAAATCTTGATTTTTAGATTCTATAAAAGCACCATTTTTGCCACATAAAACAATATGAGCATCTTTAATTGTTCTTAAAACAGGTATGATTGCTTTTATTTTTTTTGATGATATTGGTGTTTTTAGCAGTAGTTTATCTCTTTTTTTTGCAATTCCTCCATTTTCTGCAATTACAAAAATATCGTTTTTAATTGTGTCTAATTTGTTAACAATACTATTGTATTGCCTGCCACTAGCAGCACAAAAATAAATGTTTTGTTTTTTTAATTCTTTAAATAAATCAAAGAATTGCTTACTAACTTCTCCTTTAGAGTTAAGAAGTGTACCATCCATATCAGAAACTACTAGTTTTACTTTAGAGAGGTTCATAGTATCTAAATATGTTTTTGTGTTTATAAGATTTTTTTAGTTGAATTTCTCTCTACTAAATCTGTTTTAACAATAATACTTTCTGGTTTCTTTTTAATGTCAGATTTATCTTCTAGTCTGTTAATTAACATTTCTGCTGCAGTTGCCCCCATAATTTCTCCATGTTGGCTAACTGTTGTCATTCTTGGGCTAGAATGTCTAGCTAAAATTCCGTTAGAAAAAGAAATTACAGAAAAATTTTCTGGTACTTTATGCCCCTGTTTTATAGCTACTTTCATGGCTGCAATTGCAGAAGATTCGTCTGTAGCAATTACACTATCTATTGTGTTGTTTTTTAAAATAGGTTCTAAAATTTTTTCATAATTTTTATAATTATCATCAATGTTAATTATCAAGTTTTTTTCTGCTTTTAAATTATGATCTTCTAAACCTTTTAAGTAGCCTAATTGTCTTCTTCTTCCTATTTCTAGGCTATTCATAGTAGAAATAAAAGCAATGTTTTTATGACCAGATTTTACTAAATAACTAACAGTACTTCTAGCGCTATCAAAATTATCTGTAACCACTTTATCGCACTTAATACTATCTGCAACTCTATCAAACATTACAATTGGAGTTCCATTATCTATTACTTCTTGAAAATGTTTAAAGTCTCCTTTAGAAACGGTTTCTTCTGCCAATGATAATATAAAACCATCTATACTACCATTAGATAGCATTTCTATAGTTTCTACTTCTTTGTTAAAAGATTCGTTAGATATGCAAGAAATAATTTTATAACCTCTGTCATTGGCTACTTTTTCCATACCATTAAAAACTTGGGCAAAGAAATAGTTTAACATA
Source organism: Polaribacter sp. (assembly GCF_039939415.1). Lineage (GTDB taxonomy): Bacteria > Bacteroidota > Bacteroidia > Flavobacteriales > Flavobacteriaceae > Polaribacter. The sequence goes on along the minus strand of NZ_JBDVJE010000006.1, from coordinate 42,506 downwards.
TTAGGAATAATAATTCCTAAAGTTTTAGTTTGTCTATTTTTTAAACTTAAAGCATTAAAGTTTGGTTTATAATTATTTTCTTTAGCGTACTTCTGAATCTTTTCTTTGGTACTTACGCTAATTTCATAGCTATCATTCAGCGCTTTAGATACAGTAGAAATAGAAACGCTAAATTCTTTTGCAATGTCTTTTATGGTAAGTCTTTTCATTTTAAATCAATATTAATGTCTAAAATACAAAAATACCTTAATTATAGACTTAAAAATTGATTATTTTACAATTTTATAATATTTGATTTCTTTTTAATTTCAAAGAAAAGAAAACTATAAACAAATAAATATTCTAAAGCAATAAACCATAAATTTTCTTTCCAAGGTGAATTTGCGTATGCTTGATAGCTGAAAATGATAACTATAGTCCAAATAATTGGAAAACGGTATTTAGTAAATATTGATAAAATTAATGGAGTTGCTAGATACCAAGGATGTACAGTTGTTGCTGTAAAATAGTAAAAACACAACCCAAATAGTAAAGCTGTAATTAATTGAATTGTGGTTTTGTTTTTTCTGAAAAAAGTTAATATAATTAAGAAAAGTATAGTTAAAACCGGAGTTATTTTACCAATAATTGCTATTTCATTCCAACCCCTAAATAGATAACCAATTTCTCTAAAAATAAAATAAAAACTAGCATTAAACTCAAAATTACGAAACCACAAACCAACAGAACTTGAATAATTGGTTAAGAATTCTGATGTATAAAAAGGAACAAACAAGAATAAAATTGTACTAAGAATAATAACATAAAATAAAATAATTTTTTTTATTCCGTAAAACCAATTTTGTTCTTTTTTTACAAACCATTGATAAAATAAAGGCAAGAATAATAAAGGGATTAATTTAACAGAAACAGAGCAAGCTAAAAGAATTGCAGACCAAATCCATTTTTGTTGATGCAGTTTGTATAAACTCCATACCAAGAAAAATAACATTACAGGCTCAAAATGTAAATTACCTGTCATTTCTATGATTATAAAAGGATTTAAAGCGTACCAAAAAATATTTTTTATAGGTAAGTTTAATTTTTCTAACAGTTTTTTTCCAAAGTATAAAATTCCTACATCTGCCAAAATTATTATAAATCTTAATACTACTATAGAACCAAAAATACTTTTGTTTGCAAAAAGTGCTGCTATTAAAAAACAAAGCTGATTTATAGGAGGGTAATTTGTGTAATGACTCCCATTCATTTCTCCCATTCCATTATATAGATTATTAGCATCTGTAATTGGAGCGTTTCCTTGTTGAATAAAGGTTTCAGGCAAAGATAAATATGGGTTGTAACCTTCAAAAATCATACGTCCATCCCAAATAAATCTATAAAAGTCTTGAGATAGATTAGGTATTGAAAAAAGAAAAATCAATCTAAAAAGAAGAACCAATCCAATAAGTGTAGAGGTTTTTAAAGATTTACTTTTTATTAAGAAATAAGAACATCCAAAAAGAGAAAACCACAAAAATAGTAGGCTGTAAAATTCTGTTCTTTTTAAAAAATAGGCAAAGAAAAAGTAGAGAATTACACTAATTGAAATTAGTAAAATATCTTTATATTTTTTTAAAATAAACACTAAGCTTTAGAAAATATTGATTTAAAAAACACATAACTAAAACCAACAAAAAGCATAAAATGAAAAGGGAATAAACCAAAATCACCTCCTTGCTTTCCAACAATAAATGCACTATACATGCCAAAGACAAAATACAAAGCTAGAAGTCCTTCTAAGACAACATGTATAGATGGTTTTTTCTTAATGTATTTATTGTTTTTCCAACCATCTTTTAGTGTGCCAATGTTAAACTTTGGAGTTCTAACAAATTCGCTTTTTTTACCTAAATGACCTTCTAAAACTGCTATTGTATTGTGTAAAGAAAAACCCATTGCAATAGAAAAAAACGTAAAAAAAGAACCTATATATTTAATAAATTTCACAAAACCTCCTCCATAAATGTTTTTAAACATATACCAATAACAGATAAAAAATATTAATGAGCTCATAACAAAAAAGCTCATAACATAAAAGTAATATTTTAAATGAGTATATTCATTTTTAATATACAGCATTGGTATGCTTAAAACTGCAACCAAAAAAATACAGGTAAACATAGAGCTATTTAAAAGGTGTAATAGACTGTGTATTTTTGTTTTTAGAGAAACTTTATTATTTGTAATAACATGTTTCATCATTTTCTGAAAATTTTCTGCACCACCTTTATTCCATCTAAATTGTTGCGATCTTGCAGCGCTAATTACAACAGGTAATTCAGCAGGAGTTTCTACATCTACTAAATATTTAAATTTCCAATCTTTTAACTGTGCTCTATAGCTTAAATCTAAATCTTCTGTAAGGGTGTCACCTTCCCAGTTTCCAGCATCATAAATACAGGCTTTTCTCCAAACACCAGCAGTACCATTAAAGTTGATGAAATGACCTTTACTGTTTCTACCAACTTGTTCTAATGTAAAATGTGCGTCTAAAGCAAATGCTTGTATTTTTGTTAGTGTAGAATAGTTTCTGTTAATATGTCCCCATCTTGTTTGTACAACACCAATTTTTGGGTTTTTAAAATAAGGTACAGTTTGGTATAACCAATCTGGTTTTGGTAAAAAATCTGCATCAAAAATGGCAATAAATTCACCTTTAGCAATTTCTAAACCTTCTTTTAAAGCACCTGCTTTAAAGCCTTTTCTGTTGGTTCTTCTTATGTGCTTAATATCTAATCCTAAAGTTTTAATTTCTTTAATCAGTTTTGCTGTAACGTCTACAGATTCATCTGTAGAATCATCTAAAACTTGAATTTCTAATTTTTTTCTTGGATAATCTATTTTAGCAATGTTTTTTAACAACCGTTCCATTACATACAGTTCATTATAAACGGGTAATTGAATAGTAACTAAAGGAATTTCTTCTAGATTTGAAAAATCATATTTTTCTGAATTATCTATTTTTTTACTTGCTTTTAAGTAATTAAAAAGTAAATTTAATTGAGCCAAAGCATACATAAAAATAAGTATTAATGCTATGGAATAAATGATAATTATAATGTATTCTAAGACCACTATTTAAAACTGTATTTAAAAATCCAACCTAATATTTTTATACCTGCAAATATACTCCCTTTTACGGTACCTGAAACTTTAGAAACACCAATTCTATTTCTATATTGCATAGGTACTTCTACATAAGAAAGTTTTTGTTTTAAGGCTTTTAATTGCATCTCTACAGTCCAACCATAGGTTTTATCTTCCATCTTTAGAGCTAAAAGTTTAGTGTATTTTATGGCTCTAAAAGGACCTAAGTCTGTAAATTTTGCTCCAAAAAATAATTTCATTAGAAATGTTGCCAACCAATTTCCAAAAATTTGTTGCGGAGTCATTGCTCCATTTTCTCTTAATTCTTTTACACGAGCACCAATAACTAAGTCAATATTATCATCTAAAATGGGCTGTATTAATTCTGTTAATTGCTCTGGATAGTCAGAGTAATCTCCGTCTAAAAAAACAACAATATCTGGTTTTATGGTTTGTTTAAAAATATAATTCATTCCTTTTAAACAAGCGTAACCATAGCCTTTTCTGTTTTCTGTTAAAACAGTTGCGCCAGCATTTACTGCATTAGTTTCTGTATTGTCTGTAGAGTTGTTACTAATTACAATAACTTCATCAACAATATTAGGAATATCGTTTATAACATTTGTTATAGAGTCTTGCTCATTATAAGCAGGTATTATAACTTTTATAATAGGTTTTGTCATCTTAAATCATTGAGACTATTATCATTTTTAAAGGATGAAAAGTCTGTCCATTCTTTTATTTTTTTACCTTCATTAAATTTAGACGCCTTTATTAATTTTCTATTATTGTAAATTAAGCAGTATCCATTTTTTTTGTTATTCTTTAATTGACATTTATGGTTGATATAACCTTTTTCATTATAAAATAACCACCAATTATTTTTGGTTCCATTCTTAAAATGTCCTTCTTTTTCTTTGGAAGCATCTTTTGTGTAAAAATACCAATAATTCGTTTCTAAATTATCTAAAAAATGCCCTTCTTTTTTTACAGTTCCGTTTTTGTAATAAAATTTCCAAAAAGCTGTTTTTTTATTATTTAATACCCAACCTTCTTCTTTTAATTGTCCGTTTTTAAAATATTCTTTGTGGTATTTTTTTTGAGAGAAAATTTTTATAGAAGAACATATAATAATTGCCAATGTAAAACTACAACAAAGTCTTAAATTCTTAAAAAATGTATTTAAAAAACTAAAAAATTTCAACTTATTTTTTGTTTATTAGATCCATTAAATCTACATCATTTCCTAACAAAATTTCTGTTGGATTTATTCTTCCATCTTCTGGTCCGTTTTCTAATTTTAAAACACCTCTTGGGCAAACAGCAGAACAAATACCACAGCCTACACAACTAGATCTTATTATGTTTTCTCCTTTTTGAGCATAAGATCTCACATCAATTCCTTGCTCACAATAAGTAGAACAATTTCCACAAGAAATACATTGCCCACCATTGGTAGTAATTCTAAATCTAGATTTAAAACGTTGAACTAAACCTAGGTAGGCTGCTAACGGACATCCAAATCTACACCAAACTCTGTTTCCAAAGATGGGATAAAACCCAGTACCTATAACACCCGCAAACCACGCTCCAATTAAGAAGCTATATGTGTCTTTAATCCATTGAGATTTAATGCCAATAAAAGAATCTGTGCCAGAGAAATAACAATAAAGTGTTACTAATGTCATCACTAAAGAAAAAACTAAAACACTATGTATTAACCACCTTTCTAGTTTCCATGCATTTAAACTTTTATTGGAATGCTGTCTGTAAGGATCTCCTAGAGTTTCTGCTAATCCTCCACAGCCACAAACCCAAGAACAGTACCATCTTTTTCCGAAAAAATATACCATTACAGGAACAATAAAAAGTGTTAGTACAACACCCCAAACAAGAATAAAAATACCAATACCTCCACTGTTTTTTAAACTTTCTAAATTCCATTCAAAGAAAAAATCATAATCTAAAGGAAAAGCATTTTTAAAATCATATCCAGGCATATTTAAGCTGGTCATAATTTCTGGAATTAAAAAAGCAAATACAATTTGAAAAAATAATACAGATGTAGTTCTTACAATTTGATATTTATTGTGTCTGTATTTAATATACATTCTAGTTGCCATAACCAACATAATTGTACAGTATAAAAACCCATACACAAACCATTGAGAAGCATCTCCACCATTTAAAAAGTTACTAATAGGGTCTAAAATATATGTCCAATTAACAACATAATCTGGCATAAAATACAATACTAAGTAAAAACTAACTAAATAAATAAGTACTAACCAAGCAATCCAACCTCTATTGGTTGCTGTTTCTAGATAAACTCCATCATTTTTAATACCTGGTTTTCCTAATAAAATTAAGTTTGGAAGAATAAATAACAAAGCACCAATAATTCCCAATCCAAATGTTAAGAGCCATAGTAAACCAGCATTATTTTTAATGAAACCTTTACCAGATTTTTTTGCCAATTCATAACTTAATGTATGTGGTTTTCCATAGATTTTGTATTGATATTGTGCTCCTTTTTTATCCCAGTTTTTTTCTGAATCGTATTTTGTAATCAGTTTATCATAATGGTTGTTAGATATTTTAAAAGCGTCTCTAACTCCTTTAGAAAACTCAAATATATTTAAGTCTTTATTTGTAACAATAGCTTTTATGAGTTGTGTTTTTATCACTTCACTTTTATATCCTTTTTCTTTAATATAAGAATCTAATTCAGATTCTGATAAACTAAAAGTTCCTGTAAAAATACTTCCTGTAAATATGGCTAATCCTATTAAAAAGATTACTAAACCTGTATGTTTTATGGTTTTCAAATTGTGTATTTTATTATATTAGTTATAAGATTCTAATAAAAAATTAATCTTAGAAGCTGTTTTTTATGATTTTGCAAATATTCGTTTCCAACTTTTCTTTTTTAATTGAATATTGGCGTTATTTTCTGAATTGAATTTTAATAAAATTTCTGCTTCATGAAGTTTGTAAAATTCAGGATCAAAATTAGCATCAGCTAAATATTCTAAAACATGTTCGATTGTTTTATTTTGAGAGAGCCATTTATTAAAAATTTTATGACGCATTCGAATTCCAAAAGTGTTAATTCCTAAAAATTTTCTTGTATTTTTATCAAAAGAAATCGTGATACATTTATTTTCTTTTGGATGTTTCCATTGAAAATAAGTTTCATTCTCTTTTTTATTACGTTCACTAAAAACCCAACCATACGTTTGGTATTCTATATCTAAAAATTTTGCAGAATTAAACCAATGTCCGGGTTTGTAAGCGGTTTTATTACCACAAATGGTTTGCGCAACAGTTTCTCCCATCATTCTACCTGTGTACCAAACAGCTTCTATGTTTCTACGTAAACCAATAGCTTTATGTTGTTCTGCACAATCACCAATAGCGTATACGTCTTTTATATTTGTTTCTAAATATCTATTGACTAATACACCTCTTTTTGTTTCTACCTTAGATTCTTTTATAAAATTGATATTGGGTGTTACTCCCGCAGTTAAACCTACGATATTACAAAATATTTCTTCTCCAGTTTCTTCTAAAATAACAGATTTTACATGTCCATTTTCATCAGATTTAATTTCTCTTAAATTGGTGCTTAAACGTAAGTCTATATGATGTTCTTTGATATGATTATTTATCATTTCAGATTCTTGTGTTGGTAAAACTCCGTTCCAAAAACTTGCTTCACGCACTAAAAAAGTAACTGGTATTTTTCTGCTTCTTAACATTTCTGCCAATTCAATACCAATTAACCCCCCACCAACAATGACTGCTCTTTTACAAGTTTTATTATTAGGAGCATATTTTTCTAGTTTTTCTAAATCTTGTTTATGGTACATGCCCATAACACCTTTTAAATCTTGCCCTGGCCATCCAAATTTATTGGGTTTAGATCCAGTTGCAATAATTAATTGATCGTAAGTAAGGTTTTCTCCATTGGTAAATTCAAGTGTTTTTGTATCTGTATTAATGGTGTTAACAAAATTTTCTTTTAACTCGATGTTATTTTTTTTCCAAAACCAATCTTCATAAGGTTGTGTGTGCTCAAATTTCATGTGTCCCATGTAAATATACATGAGTGCTGTTCTTGAGAAAAAGTATTTGGTTTCTGCAGATACAATTGTTATTTTATTATCAGAATTCTTTCTAATATGTCTAGCAGCTGTTACTCCAGAAATGCCGTTTCCAATGATTACAATGTGGTTCATAGTTAATTGATTGTTGCAAATTATGTCGAAGTTAAAGTTAAGAACTTAATTTTAAAACATAATTTAGAATTGTTTTAAATAACGAATATTTTAAAATTTTGTAAGTTGTTAATAAATCTAAAGACTGATGTTATATCAAAATAAAACCAATCAATAATATGAAACAAATAATATCTAAATTACTCTTTATCTTTATTTTAATGATTACTCTAAATTCTTATGGACAAGAAAATATAGAATCTGATAAAAGTAATATTCAAACATATACACCTTCTAAATTATTAGATAAAGGTCAATGGGATGTAAAGTTTTTTAATAATCTATATACAGAAACAAAAGGTAATTATAATGGAGTAAAAGGAGATAAGTTAAGAGAAAATTATTTTACTTCTACCTTAGATATTTTTACAGGAATTTCTGATACTAATAGATTAAATATTGGTTTATTATTAGAATATAGATCTAATACAAATGGAGGTAAAAGTGCAACATCTGTTTTTGGTTTCGAAGATGATGTAAATTCTAGAAACGGATTGTCTTCTTTTGCACCTGCTTTAAAATGGCAGCCTATAGAAAGTATTGGTAATTTTTCTATTCAATCTGCATTTCATATTCCAATTATTTCAGAAGAATCTGATACAAATGAGGTGTATTTAGATCAAACTGCTTACACTTTTCAAAATAGATTTTTTTATGATTATACATTTAATAGTGGAGATTGGCAATTGTTCACAGAATTGAATACAGAATACAATTTTGGAGATGATACAAGTTTTGCAAATAAAACTTTTGTTTTAGCACCAGGAGTTTTTATGAGTTATTTTCCAAGTGATAAATCTACTATTTTAGGTTTTGTACAACATTATCAAAGATTTGGTGATTTTTCTCAAGATTTTACATCTTTAGGTTTTGGAGGAAAATATCAATTAAATCAAACTTTAAACTTAGAAGTATTGTATAGCAAGTTTGTTAGAGGTAATGAAACAGGGTTAGGACAAAGTTTTAACATTGGTTTAAGAGCATTGTTTTAAGAAAAAACTATTTTTAAGAGATTTATGAAAACAAATAAACTCTTTTACCTATTGCTGTTGCTAGTTCATCTTTCATGTAATAGTCAACAAAAAAAAATAAACGGAATTAGTTTTGTCGCTTCAAGAGACACTATAAATTCTAAAAATATAACACCTGTAATAAAGGCACAAGGCAATTATGTTGCATTGATGCCTTTTGGTTTTATAAGAGAATTGTCTTCTCCAAAAATAATTCATAATACTAAAAGACAATGGTTTGGAGAAACCAAAAGAGGTTTATTACAATACGCTAAAAGTTTTCAACATAAGAATGTTAAAATCATGGTAAAACCTCAAATTTGGGTTTGGAGAGGAGAGTATACAGGTTTTATAGAAATGGATTCTGAAGAAAAATGGAAAGTATTAGAAGATACATATTCAGAATTTATTTTAACCTATGCAAAAGCTGCACAAGATTTAAATGCAGATATTTTATGTATAGGTACAGAGTTAGAAAAATTTGTTTTAAAACGACCAAAATATTGGAAAGAATTAATTGTAAATATTAGAGAAATTTATAAAGGAAAATTAACTTATGCTGCTAATTGGGATGAATTTAAACGAGTTTCTTTTTGGAAAGAAATAGATTATATTGGTATAGATGCATATTTTCCTTTGAGTGATAAAAAAACACCTTCTATTAAAGATTTAGAATTAGGGTGGAAAACGCATAAAGATGAAATTTCTAGAATTCAGAAACAATTTAATAAACCTATTTTATTTACAGAGTTTGGTTACAGAAGTGTAGATTTTACAGGTAAAGAACCATGGAAATTTGATAGAGATTTAGGAGATGTAAATCTAAAAGCCCAAGTAAATGGCTTACAAGCAATTCACAATCAATTCTGGAAGGAAGATTGGTTTGCTGGTGGTTTTTTATGGAAATGGTTTGATAAACATGAAAAAGTTGGAGGATTAAAAAACCATATGTTTACCGTACAAAATAAACCTGCAGAAGAGTTGTTAAAAAAACTTTATAGACAGAAATAGATTTTTTAAATATGACGAATATCCTATAAATTAGTAACTTTAGTACTTAAATTTGTTATTATAAATAATTAAATCGCAAAAATGAAAAAAATAATTGTTCCAGTAGATTTTTCTAAACATTCTGAATATGCATTAAAAACAGCTGCTTTATTAGCAGAGAAATACAATGCAACTGTTTATGCACTTCATATGCTAGATATACAAGAAGTTTCTTTAACAGAAAGTCAAATCAATCAGCAAGAAAAAGCAATGTTTTTCCTAAAATTAGCAGAACAAAGATTTAAAGATTTTTTAGTAAAAGACTATTTAGAAGGTATTAAAATTGTACCTATTATTAAGCATTATAAAGTGTTTAGTGAAGTAAATGCTATTGCCAAAGAAGTAGATGCAGATTTAATAGTTATGGGGTCTCATGGAGCAAGTGGTTTAAAAGAATTTTTTGTAGGTTCTAATACAGAAAAAGTGGTTAGGTATGCAGAGTTACCTGTATTAGTTATAAAAAATGAAATGGTAAATGTAGATTTTTCTGATATTGTTGTAGCTACAGATTTTTCTGAAGAAAGCATACCAGCATTTAAAAAGGTGCTAAAATCATTAGCATTTTTAAATGCCCAAAAACACCTATTATATGTAAACTTACCGAATGAGGATTTTAAAACAACTTCAGAAATGGAAACAATGGCTATCGACTTTTTAATGAAAGTAGAAGGAGATACTTCTAGGTTAATTAATGTTAATTATGTTTGCGATAGATCTATTGAAAAAGGTATACTTAATTTTTCGAATGCAGTTGGGGCAGATTTAATTTCTGTAATAACTCATGGTAGAAGAGGATTATCTCATATTTTTGCAGGTAGTGTAGCAGAAGATTTAACAAATCATTCTACCTTGCCAATTATGACTTTAAAAATTTAAACACTTAGATGACTTTTAAAAATTATTTGATAGCAGTTTTTGTAACTTTTTTTCTCTTCTCTTGTTCAGAAGATAATGATGTTACAGTTCCAAGAAATTTACAAGAGTACATAGATGCATCATCTTCTGACGATTTAGGAGAAGTTATAGCTTGTGCAGCAAGTGCTGATGGAAGTACAAGTTTATCTTATATTTTTTATTATCCAGTTGAAGGAGCAACAGATATTAGATATTATGAGGCTGATAGTTTAGATGTAGATCAAACTGATTTATCTAAATATAGAAGACAAATATTAACAGTAACAGATGTTTTTGGAGGAAAATTACAACGATTTTCTAGATCAAGTTCAGATGAAAATTGGTGTTTGGTTACTTATATGTTAGATGGAAAATTGCATAAATCTAATATAATTCGTTTAAAAAATGCAACAAATCCAACTGGTTGGACAGATGTTGTAGATATTGATTACAAAAGTACTTTAGAACCTAATTTTACTTGGTCAGATTTCGGAATTTCAGACAATAAAATTTATTTTCAAGTCATCTCAGAAAGTGAAGATGACACTTTTTTATCAGGAACTTATACAGAAAATACATATTTTGAATACACAGATGATTTTTACAATGATGATACTAAAGTGGTTTTAAATATTAATGATGATGATGAAACGTTAGAAGATTTAGTAGAAGATACAGAATATCTATTTACAATGATGGCTGTTAGTGAAGATAATTGGGTTAATACAGTTATTCAAGAAACATTTATTCCAAGAAGTTTAGAAGAGTATTTAGAAGACAATTCAGAAAAAACAATTGAAACAGTGTTTGCTTTTGCAGGTAGTAAAGAAGAATCTGAAGACGAAACATATATTTATTATTACCCTTTTACAGGAGCTTCAGACATGAGGTATTATGAAACTGATAATACTTCTGTAGTTGAAACAGATTTTTCGAATTATAGAAGAAAAGACCTTACAGATGAAGCTGTTTATGGAGGTAAATTAAGAAGGTATTCTAGAACAGATAGTGAAGAGAGTTGGTGTATTGTAACCTATGTTATTGGAGATATTTTGTATAAATCGAATCCAATAAAAATTAAAATAGATGAAAGCCCAACAGAATGGGCTTCAGAAGAAGATGATTTATTAACGATAGACCCATCAGAAAGATTAAAACCAATATTTACTTGGATAGATAGTTCTACAGGAGAAAATGTAGAATATTTACAAGTATTTACAGATAGTGATAATGATTTTGTTTCTGGAACATTTACTACCGATAAAACATTTCAATATTACGATTCTTCAAATGTAATTTCAACTATAAATTTAGAAACGCCACCAGATTTGGTTTTAAATGATGAATATAATTTTACGGTTTTTGGTTTAAGTTCTAATAATTGGGTAAATTTGGTCATTCAAGAATCATTTATAGCAGAATAGTGAATTTAAAGTATCTTATTTTTTTTCTTTTATTATCTTTATCAACCCTTGTTTTTTCACAAGAAAAAATAATTCTAGATGTTAAGATTAAAGGAACAGAAAAAATAAATAAATCATTTGTTTTTAAACTTTTAGAAACAAAGAAAGGAAATATTTTAGACTCGTTAACCATAGAGAAAGACATAATACTTTTAAAAAGATTGCCTGCTGTTAGTCATGTCTATTATCAAGTATTTCATTCTCACGGAAATAAATACAATGTCTTTATAAATGTTGAAGAGAATTATACAATCATACCAGAAGTTAATATCTGGACTACCACCAATCACAAGTTTTCATATAAATTAGGTTTGTACGACTATAATTTTTTAGGAAGCAACATTACTTTAGGTGGTTTTTATCAAAATAATGGTTTTGATTCTTATGGTATTAACTTTAAAGCACCCAATTTGTTTTCTAAGAAATGGGGTTTAGCCGCTAATCATCAAAATTGGAAAAGTGAAGAACCTCTTTATTTTGGAGATAAAACAGCAAATTATTTATATAATAATGTTTCATTTGAGGTTTTAGGTTTGTATCAAATAAACCTTAAAAATCAATTAAATTTTGGTGTAAATTTCTTCAATGAAAAATACCAATATTTATCTGGTGCAACAGATCCATCAGTTCCACAAAACTTAGATTTAGACAAAACATTATTAAAGTTGTTGTATATATATGATGATTTAGATTATCATTTTCAATATATAAACGGCTTTAAAAGTGTTTTATATACACAGTTTGTAACTTCAAACAATCCTTTTCAGAAAGATTTTTTTATTACTTGGAATGATTTTTTCTATTATAAAAGAATAGCAGATAAAGGCAATTGGGCAAACAGAATTCGTTTTGGTTTGTCATCTAACGAGCAAACTCCATTTGCACCTTTTGCTTTAGATAACAACGTAAATTTGCGAGGAGTAGGTATTTTAGTAGATAGAGGAACAGGTAGTTTAGTATGGAATACAGAATACAGACACACCATTTTAGACAAAGATTGGTTAGCAATTCAAACCAATTTATTCTCAGATATTGGGTCTTGGAGAAATCCAGGAGGTGAATTAAATGATTTTTTTGAAAGTAAAAATCTAATGGTTTATTCTGGTTTTGGCTTACGTTTTATTAGTAAAAAAATATACAATGCCACTTTTAGAGTCGATTACGGATTTAGACTTTCTAACAATCCAAATCAATCTAAAGGAGGATTGGTTTTTGGTATTGGTCAATATTTTTAATAAATTTATTTGGGCGTTTTAACGGGCTTTCCATTATATCTTTTTATTTAAAAAAAAATAAAAAGGATGCCATTTCAATCCCTAACGCAATTGAGTGTTTATCATCAAAAAGTTTCATAAATTATTTTTTGTCTGTTTAAAAACTAATAGTTTTGTCTTAAAATAAAATAAAGATGAGAACTTTTGCAATTGGAGATATTCATGGAGGCTTAAAAGCTTTAATTCAAGTTTTAAATAAACTAGAACTAAAAGAAGAAGACAAAATCATTTTTATGGGAGATTATGTAGATGGTTGGAGTGAGTCTGCACAAGTTGTTCAATTTTTATTAGAATTATCTCAAAAATTCAAATGTGTTTTTATCAAAGGAAATCATGATGTATGGTGTCAGAATTGGTTAAAAAATCATAATGACGTAAATCCATCTTGGTATATACATGGAGGTAAAGAAACCATAGAAAGTTATCAAGCATTTTCTGAAGAAGAAAAAAAGCAACATCTTATCTTTTTCGAAAACTTACCATTATTTCATATAGATGAGGATAATAGATTGTTTTTACATGCTGGTTTTACTTCTTTGCATGGAGTAAAAAAAGAAAAGCATCAAGAATATTTTTATTTAGACAGGTCTTTATGGGAAATGGCTTTGGCAATGAATAGAAACTTGAAAAGAAGTTCTATGTATTATCCAAAGAGATTAAAATTGTATACAGAGATTTTTATTGGTCATACACCAACTACAAATTATGAAAAGAATTTTCCTGTTAATATAGAAAATCTATGGAATATAGATACAGGTGCTGCTTTTACGGGTAGAGTTACTGCAATAAATGTTGTTACAAAAGAATTTGTACAAAGTGATAATTTACCAGGTTTATATCCAGATGAAAAAGGGAGAAATTAATTAAATAATCTTAATAACTTCCTTAAAAAGTGTAATCATTTTTGGTTCTGCTTTACCAGCAATTGCAATAATTTCTGCAATATCTACAGGTTGTAAGTTTTTAGGATCACATTCATCTGTTAAAACAGAAATTGCTGCACAAGGCAAGTTTAGTTGTTTGGCAACTATAACTTCAGGCACAGTACTCATACCAACAGCATCTGTTTCAAAAATTTGTAACATTCTGTATTCTGCTCTTGTTTCTAGTTGAGGTCCTAAAACACTTGTATAAACACCTTTATGTAATAAGATGTTTTGATCTTTAGCAATAGTTGTGATTTTTGCGTTTAATTCTTTAGAATATGGCTCTAACATATCTACAAAAATATTACCAAACTTATTAGCGCCTTGAAAAGCTAAAGGAGAAGTTCCTTGTAAATTAATATGATCTTCAATCAGCATTAAATCACCTTTTTTATAAGAAAGGTTAATGGCTCCTGCAGCGTTAGAAATCAATAAGTTTTTAATACCTAAACCATGTAAAGTTCTAATTCCGTAAGTAACTTCCCAAGCATTGTAACCTTCGTATAAATGAAAACGACCAGACATTACCAATACTTTTTTTTCAGATAATTCTCCGTAAATTAATTTACCAGAATGAAACTCTACAGTTGCAACAGGAAAGTTTGGAATTTCTGAATACGCAATTTCTTTTTCAATTGAAATTTCATCAACTAGTTTTCCTAAACCAGTTCCTAATACAATTCCTATTTCTGGATTTGTAATTCCATTTGATTTTAAAAAATCGATAGTTTCTGTAAGTTGTTGCTGCTTCATTTGTCTTTCATTTGTCATTGCGAAAGAGGTACGAATGAAGTAATCTCTTTATTTATAGAGAGATTGCTTCGTGCCTCGCAATGACGATTTTTAATTAATGACTAGTTTCTGTGTTTTAGATTTCTCACCAACCGTTGTTTTAACAATGTAAATTCCTTTATTAAAAGAAGATATATCAATGGTTTTTTCTGTTATTTTAGATTGATGAAAAACTTGTTTTCCTAGAATGGTAAAAATACGAATTTCAGCAGAAATAGAAGTTGGATTTGAAAAATGAATTTTATCTTTTGTAGGATTTGGATAGAAACTAATTTTAGATAAAAAAGTATCTTCTACAGATAAAACAGAGCAACTATCGCTATTGAATGGAGTTATAGAACCAAAATCCCAAAAAGCATTAAATTGCAAACAATAAAAGAAAATCGTGTCAAATTTTGTGATGTCTTTACCTTCAGGAATCACAGTTGTAAAGGTTTGTGATCCACTAGGGTTAATTATTCCGAATTGAAAATTATCTAAATTAGTAATTAAAGAATTTTTTATTTCGGCATTCGTTTTTCCTTCGGAATTTACAAAGTAAGCTCTTACATCTGGCCCTGAAGCTGTACTGAAATTACTTCCTAAATTTAAAGTAACTGTATTATTGGTGTTTAAAGTAATTGTTACATCACCTGTAATATTATAGGAAGCAGTAGCTGTATTGTTGCCAAAATTTGTTCCATTTTCTGAACACTGAGCATTTAATTGAATAAGAGAAAAAGTGAAAAGTAACTTAAGTAATGTTGTTTTCATGTAAAATTATTTAGAGTTTATAAACGTTGACATAATTTCGGGAATATTTAAAATATCCTCATATACATCTATGTCGTTTTTAAACGCTAATAATTTCACTTTTTTATCTTTTAAATCAGATAAAGTATCTTTTCTAACCGTTTCTGTTCCCCAATTTTTATTTTTGAAGATTTTATTCTGTAAAGAATTCATTCCTAATAAATAATAACCTCCATCTTCTGCTGGTCCAATAACCAAATCATTATTGTTTAACTCATCAAAAGCAGTTTCTATATTTTCTGATGTTAAATCATATAAATCACTACCAATAATCATCACTTTTTCATAACCAGCTTCAAAACTATCTTTAAAAGCATTTAGCATTCTTAACCCTAAATCCTCACCAACTTGTTGATGTTTCTGATAAATAGATGAATCCCAAATATCATTTTCTCTAATTTTTACTGAATAATAGACAGCTTTGTCAGATGAAACTTTTGAAGATATCTCTCTGGTTTTTTCTAATAAAAACTTATAAATTTCTAAAGCAGTTTCATCACCAACTGTTTTTGCTAAACGAGTTTTTGCTTTTCCAAGTTCTGGGTTTCTAGTGAAGATTAAAAGTAGATTCTTAGGCATTTTTTATTTTTCTGTCATTTCGACCTTGTGGAGAAATCTATGCTATTGAAAAGAGATTTTTCGATTACATTTTATTGCTTCGCAAGCTACTTTCAACAAAAATATATTTTGTTTTAGTAATGCTCAAAATGATATTTGTGCTTTTTAATTGTATTGGTACTGAAAACTGTAACTACTTACTGCAAACTATTTTTTTTCATAAACCTTCTTTCCTTTTTTCAGCCATTTACTCCAATCTTTATTAAAAGTATGTACTTTTTCGGTGTTGCTTCCTAAAGTATCAATAACTTGATAATCATTATTTTTCCACTCGAAAATTCCTCCATATAAATTAAAAACATTGGTGTAACCTTCTTTAATAAGTTTGTCTGCAACAATTTCAGAACGAATCCCTAAAGAACAATACACCACAATTTTAGCGTTTTTGTCTTTTGGCAGTTTCGCTATAGTTTGTGCTACTTCAAAATGATCAAAACCAACAAGAATTGCATCTTCTAAATGACTTACTTTATATTCTTTTTCTTCTCTTGAATCTAATAAAATAGCTTTTGTTGAAGCTAAACTATCAACAGAAATGTAAGGAACATTATTCTTATTGAATTTATTTAACAGTTTATCCAGTTTCTTTTGACCAAAAGAAACTGAACTTATCAGCATAAAAAGTAAAAGTATTTTTTTCATTATTAAGACTCTTTTATAGTTCTGTCATTACGAGGAAGAATGACGAAGTAATCCCTTTTTTAATAAAAAGATTGCTTCGTGCCTCGCAATGACTTTAATTTACTAGCAACACCCTCCACCATCATAATGAAAAGTAGATTCTGATATAAAAATATCATCTCTACCCAAAGCTGCAATTTGACCTGCAGTTTTATCACAAATAGCTAAAGGTTGGTTTTTTAATAAAACATGACCAGCATTGTCATCAAAATAATCTTCATCACCATAATAAATAGCTGCTCTTCCTGTAAAAATACAAGGTCCATCAGCTGGCATTGGATCTTTAATTGCAGCAACTTCGATAGATTCTATATAGATTAATTCGTCTGTTGGATAATTTTTAGGATCTAAGATTCTGTAAGGCTTTCTAGCTCTAATTTCAATCGTTCCAAAACCAGCATCTGTTAATGCTTTTACATACTCTGAAATCGATAAACTTCCGCTTAAACACAAAGCACGTAAACGTTCGTCATTACGCAATTCATCATTCATTGGTTGCTCACAAGTAGGATCACTCATCACTAATTTTCCATGAGGTTTTAAAACCCTGTACATTTCTTCAATTGCTTTTTTTAAATCATCAGATTTAAAAATATTGAACAAACAGTTTTGAGCAGCAACGTCAATAGAATTACTTTCTACTGGTAAATCCATTGCATCACCTTTGCGTAAATCCACAAAATCAGATTTAAACCAATCATTTTGTTCTTCTGCTTCTTTAAAGTTTTTTGCAGATGCTTCTAACATTTCGTCAACAACATCTAAACCAATTACTCCACCTTTATTTCTGTTGAAATATGCAAATTGAAGCAACTCCATTCCGCCACCAACACCAACGTATAACATTTTAGGATTGTTGGTTAAATCTCTAGCATGCACTGTAGAACCACAACCGTAATTCATTTCTTGCATAATTCTAGGAATCTTTAAACCTGGTAATTCCCAAATAGGATTTGTAGTACAGCACAAGCCAACATCTGGAGTTAAAGCTGCTTCTTTATATACATTATGTGTAGTTTCTAAATAACTCATATTCTTATATTTTTTTATATTAAAGTTGAATTCCAAATCCTTGTAAACCTGTTTCAATAGGAGGTAAGATTTCTGTATTATCCCAAATTCCTGTAGCAATGGTTCTAGAATATTCTTCTGGAAGCAAACTGTTTTGCATTAACTTACTCGTTAGTTTATAATTATATTTTAACGTGTAATGTGTAAAGTTAAAGGTTTCTTTTGAATCGTCTAAAATTGCATACCAAACATTTGGAGTTCCATCATTTGCAGGCATACCAATAACACCTGGATTTAGCCAAAGTTGTTCTTTTTCTTGATGATAAAAAGGCAAGCCACAATGACCAGCAATAATAACATCACTATTTGTAGCTTCGAAATTAGGATTTTTTATTGCCCAATCTGTTGATTTAAATATAAATTCTGAGACATTAAAAGAAGAACCATGTACAACAGTTACTTTCTGTTTAGCGTATTCAAAATTAATATTATTGGGTAATGTTTTTAGAAAGTCTAAAGAATTTTCAGACAATTTACTTTGTGCATACGGATACCAAAGTTGAGAAAAACCATCGCAACGGGAACCCTCTCTAAATTCACAACCACAATCTTTTGCATTTTCTCTTAATTGAATTTCTACATTACCAACAATACTTTTTGCGCCCCACAATTTAAATAATTGTACCGTTTCTTCTGGTTGTGCACAGTAGCCAACAATATCTCCAGTACAAAAACAATTTTCTGGATTAATATTTTCTTTTTCGGCAATTTGTTTTAAAGCTTCTAAAGCTTGTAAATTGCTGTAAACTCCACCAAAAAGTAAAGTTTTTCCTGATATTTTACCTAAATCTGTTATTTTTTGATCCATTTCGGAATAAAATATAAAATGTTACAACTTAAAATTCCCCAAACATTTACCCAAAGTAAATCAGCATATTTTCCTTTTGTAAAAATAAGCGACTCTGGAAATGATTTTAATACTAATAATAGTCCAAAAAATACACCACAAATTACAGGTAAATAAAAACTAATTTTGGGTACTTTTACTTTCCAGAATATAAAGACAGGAGTGAGGCCAATAACCATAGTTCCTGAGATGGTAGTTGCAGATAAAATTTCAGCATTTAAAAACACCGGAATTGTTCCTAGAACGGCAACGATAATCATAGTAATTCTTCCAAATGAAACTGATTTTCCTAAATTTAAATCTACCGCTAATAATTTGGAAAAAGATGAAAAAGTAGAGTCTAAAGTTGAGGCAGCTGAGGTAATCATAATGAAGTTGATTACTAGTAATATAACAACTCCCAAAGCTTTTCCAACTTCTACAGCTGCTTGTCCTTGCATTCCTTTTGTTTCTGCATACACACCAATGATGCTAAAAAGGATAATACAAATTGCACCTAAAACACTTGCCCATAAAAAACTTTTCCTGGTTACTTTTGGTGAAGAAATAAAACCTCTATCTGTTAAAACAGGATCGTGAAAAGGATAACTAAAAGATTGAATAATTGCAGCGAAAAACAGGTTTAAACCCAACTCGAAACTCCAAGTTCCTGAAGTAACTATTTGTTCTGTAGAAAAATTATCCGCAGAAAAAATGGTAGCTAAAATGATGCCTAATAAAACAGAAAATAATACCATTTGTATGACGTCTGTAAAAATAGAACTACTCAATCCGCCTTTTAAAGCATAGGATAATGTTAACAAAGTAAAAACGATAATTGCCAAATAATAACCGCTTGTTCCTTGAGTGCCAAAGTAACTACCAATAACCATAGTGTTGCTCCAAACTTCATTAAAAAGACGAAAAGCAATCAATATAGAAAAGATAGCCATGGCATTTTTACCAAACTTAGATATCAAAAAGTGATGAATACTTTTAAAGTTTCCTTTGGTTCTTAATTGATAAATAATAATACCTGCAACCGCAAAAGAAAGGTAATAACCAGCATAAGCAATACCGCCAACAATACCAAAAGACAAGCCTAAATTTGCTGCATTGGTAATGCTTTTTGCAAAAATCCAGGAGATAATTAAGCTACCCGTTAATACCAAGGTATTGGGTGCATTCTTTTTGTGTACAGCTTTAAAAAACTCATCTGTGTTTTTTGTAAGTGGCGATAAAAAGAACAAGATTAAACTTGAGCTAATTATTAAAATCCATTGCCAATGTGTAACACTAAAATTCGAAGTTAATATTTCTAAAAAGATAGCGTTTTCAATCATATTTTATTAATAGTTTAATTGCATTTAAACGTTTAAAAAAACGAGTTTTTATGCAACAACTCCTTGGCAACTGCTTCCTGCTCCAGCAGTACAGCCATAACAATGTTGATTGATAATGATGTTTCTATTTTGTAGTAACTCTTCGTTATATTCTGAAATGTGTTTTACTTTAGAGTTTACTTTTAAGTTTAACATCTGGTTGAAGTCGCAATCGTATAAATTTCCGTCCCAACTTACAGAAAGTGTATTTGTACACATTACATTTTCTACAGCAGCAGGATTATAAGCTTCTACCAAATTATACATATAATCTTCGTAGTTTTCTGATGCAATTAAATAATCTAAGAATCGGCTAATTGGTAAATTTGTAATGGCAAATAAATTATGAAAATCGATATCAAAATCTGTTTTTAACGCTTTTTTAAAATCATTTTCTAATGCCATTTGATCTCCAGGTAAAAAAGCACCAGAAGGATTGTAAACCAAATCTAATTTTAAATCAGAACTTGGCATTCCGTAACCAACTGCATTTAATTCTTGTAAAGCTTTTATCGATTTATCAAAAACTCCATCTCCACGTTGTTTGTCTGTTTTTCCACGAGTCCAATGTGGCATTGACGAAACTACATGTACATTATGTTTTTTGAAGAATTCTGGCAAATCATAATATTTTTTATTGGCTCTAATAATTGTTAAATTAGAACGCACAATAAAATCTTTAATTCCTGCTTTTGATGCTTCTTCTACAAACCATCTAAAATTAGGATTCATTTCTGGAGCGCCACCTGTTAAGTCTAACGTATGTGCTTCTGTTTTTTTGATAACGTCTAAACACTCATTCATCGTTTCCAATGTCATGATTTCTTTTCTATCCGGACCAGCGTCTACATGACAATGTTCACAAACTTGATTACACATATAACCCAAGTTTATTTGTAGAATTTCTAGTTTTTTAGGACGTAAAGGAAACTGATTAGTTTCTTTAATTTTAGCAGCAAAAGTGGGTAATTCTCCATTTTCAAAAATTCCTTCAGAAAGAATTTCCATCTGACGAGAAGTATTTGCAATGTCGTTATTTCTTGCTTTTAGCGATTTTGTAGCCATTTTATAAGTTTACAGTCTCAGTTTACAGTAGACACTTAACTGAATAGTGCTACTGAATACTGTTAACTATTATCCGTCAAGTTTGTTTACCTTATTCATCATTTGAACTCCATGAACCAAAGTTGCACCACTTTTAATTGCAGCACCAACATGAATTGCTTCCATCATTTGTTCTTTAGTAATTCCACGTTGTAAAGTGTCTTTTGTATATGCGTCTATACAATAAGGACATTGTTCTGTATGTGCAACAGCCAAAGCGATTAAAGATTTTTCACGAGCAGTTAAAGCGCCTTCTTCAAATACTTTTCCATAGTAGTCAAAAAACTTGTTTCCAAGTTCTTCATTCCATTCTGTTATTTTACCGAATTTTCTTAAATCGGCAGCATCATAATAGTTTTTTGACATAAATTAATGTAATTTTTTAAAGATTAAATATACAATTTGTTTTTAAAAAAAATACCTAAAGTAACTGTGTTACTTTCCGTTTAAAGTCCAATCGTATTTTAGAAAACTAATTTTAGCTTTCGAGCTAATTTCAGTATCAGAATATTTATTTAAAAAGTCGATTATAGAACCATTTTTTGTGAAGTCATCTTTAAACCAATCGAAGATTGAAGAAATTTGAACCTTCTTCTTAGAAAGTTTATTTCTTGATGAATCGTTCACAAAATCTTTCATTAAACGCGTTAATTCTGCTTCTACGTTTTGTTCTGTAAAAGCAGTGTTTCCTAATTTAGGACAAGAACCTGAAGCGCAATTTACACCAACGTGAATTTTAGGATCAGAAAAGTCTTTACGCAAAATTTGATGTTCAATATGATCTAACGTATATGTTTTTCCGCCAACTTTAGCAAAAGGAATTTTCCAAGCAGTTTTTCCTTCTTCTTTAATATCCATAATACTTTTTAGAGGATAATTCCCTAAAATTAATTTGATTGTATATGCATTGTAAGCATTAATCCAAAATGCTTTTTGTTTGTTTTCTGACCAAGAACTTGCTGGTGATGTTTTTTCTAAATAAGAAATAAAATCATCTAATTTGGTTTCATTTGTTTTGAAAGATTTGTAATCTACAATTCCGTCTTTTGTAACGTGTTTTTGAAGTAACTCGTTAAATATAGAAGTTTGTGAATAACCTTGCGAAAAAGTAAGTAATATTATAAGTGATAAAAGTATTTTTTTCATTTTATATTGTTTTCTAACTTTTTAGACGAATGCTTTTTTAATTAATTACAAAAAATCTATTTAAATTAATTCGTGATTTCTTCATTGATTTTTAAGTTGAATTTTCTTCTAAATAAATACACAACTCCGTATAAAATAGGAGTGTCTAAAGCTGCAATAATTACTTTAAAAAGGAAGCCACTTATTAAAAGGCTTGTAAAAATATTCCATGGTAAAATTTTAAAAGAAGATAGTAAAAAGAGAACTGTAAATGTGTCTATAAATTGTGATAGAAATGTTGAGAAATTATTTCTTAACCATAAATGTTTTCCTTTTGTGAGGTTTTTCCAGAAATGAAATATTTTTATATCAATAAATTGTGCGAATAGATAGGCAATCATTGATGCAAAAACAGCTAAAGGTGATAAACCAAAAACTTGATGAAAAATTTTGTCGTTAATTGGTGAATTCTCTATTGCCGGAGCAAAATCTGCCACTAAAATAATAAACATCGAAAAAAAGGAAGCAAAAATCCCTGCAATAACAACTTGATTTGCTTTTTTCTTTCCATAGATTTCTGATAAAATATCTGTAATTAGAAATGTAATAGGATACGGTAAAATTCCGACAGAAATTTCAAAACGATACAAACCAAAAGGTTCCCAATAGAAAAACTTTTGAAAAATTAGATTTGAAGCGACCAAAGAAGCAATAAATAAAGCTGCAAGAATTAAATAGATGTTGTTGGCTAATTGTTTGTCTTTAATTGTCATAAAGCGAAGTTAATAAATATTCTATCAGTACAGGTAATCTATAAGTTTGCAAACAAGTTTAGCCCTGATTGAAACGGCATCCTTTTTGTTTTTTACAAAAAGATATAGTGGAAAGCAGGAAATAGCTTCCAATAAAATTGATTATTTTTGCCGAAACAAACAACAATTAAATACAATTAAATGAAAGCATATATTTTTCCGGGTCAAGGAGCGCAATTTACAGGAATGGGATTGGATTTATACGAAAAATCTGCCTTAGCGCAAGAATACTTTGAAAAAGCAAACAGTATTTTAGGGTTTTCTATAACAGATATTATGTTTGAAGGAACTGCTGAACAGTTAAAAGAAACAAAAGTTACGCAACCTGCAATATTTTTACATTCTGTAATTTTAGCGAAAGTTTTAGGTGATGATTTTAAACCAGAAATGGTTGCAGGACACTCTTTAGGAGAATTATCTGCATTGGTTGCAAATGGAGTATTAACTTTTGAAGATGGATTAAAGTTAGTTTCTAAACGTGCTTTGGCAATGCAAAAAGCATGTGAAGCTGCACCTTCTACAATGGCTGCAGTTTTAGGTTTAGCAGACAATATTGTTGAAGAAACGTGTGCTGAAATTGATGGAATTGTGGTTGCTGCAAATTACAACTGCCCTGGTCAATTAGTAATATCTGGTGAAATTGCTGCTGTTGAAAAAGCGTGTGAGGTTTTAACTGAAAAAGGAGCAAGAAGAGCTTTATTATTACCTGTTGGTGGCGCATTTCATTCACCAATGATGGAACCTGCAAGAGAAGAATTAGCTGCTGCAATTGAAGAAACTGAATTTAGTAAACCAACGTGTGCAGTGTATCAAAATGTAGTTGCAAAAGCAGTTACAAATCCTGATGAAATTAAAGAAAACTTAATAGCTCAATTAACTGCGCCTGTAAAATGGACACAATGTGTACAGTCTATGATTACTGATGGTGGAACTGAATTTATTGAAGTTGGACCTGGTAAAGTGTTACAAGGTTTAATGCGTAAAATAGATAGATCTGTTGCAGCTAGTGGAGCAAGTTTATCTGAATAAATTTTAAACAAATTATTTGAGATATTAAAAAAACGAACTTTTAAAGGTTCGTTTTTTTATGGGAAATTTTGTGGTTTCGTTCATGTGTTTCTGTTATTGAAAGTTACATGGTTAAGCAACTAATTTAGCAAATAAAGACCGAACAGAAAATCTGGAAGGATTTTGTAAGCAGGCTATAATTAACAATAAATTATAAAAGTGTGTTACACACTTTTTTGTATTATTTTCTGCATTATTTCTTTAGGTTGACTCCAGTTTAATTGTTTGAAAGGTGTCAAATTCAATTTCTCTGTTAATTCTCGAATCACAGAAGAATTAAAAATTTCATATTCGTATTTAAGGTAATCTATTTTTGAAATATTATAGTTAATAATTCCAGTCATTTTTTTATCGTTATCAGTGGAGTAGAATTTTAACTCACCAACATTGTCAACAAGAAATTCTGCATCGATCTTAATTTTTTCAAAATCTAATTGTGCGTAAAAACTTTCAAGGAACAATAAATGAATTTTATCTAATTCAGTAGTTGAAAATCTAGGAATTATAACAGAATAGAAACTTTTTGAATTAACAAAAATTAAACATTTTTTTCTAGCAATATATAATACAGAAGCATTCCATTTTCCAAAAATATTTTCAATATCTAAAGCTCTATTTTCAATTCTTTTTTTTATTAATTTTTCTAGTTTTTTTGTTGTAAATATTTCTGTCATTAGCTTGTGTGTAATTTAAATACGAATATGTGTCGTTTTTATTGACTTATATTCGAAGTTAACGAAGTTAGGTTTTTAAAAATTTAGAAACAAATTAAATTGTTTTCTACTTTACTTTTTAATCATTTACTGTTTTAAAAAGCTTCATAATTTTTCCCTTGCCAAGTATTTTCTAATTCCAATTGTTTGTCAATTTTAGAAACAATCTCAAAGTTTTTAAGTCCATTCCAATTAGGAGCGATTAATAAATCTATTGGTGCTTGACTTATAAAACGTTCAATAATAATATCTGGTCTTAATAAAGACACAAATTCAGACATAAATTTGATGTATTTTTCTACAGTGAAAAGATCAAAATTTTCTGGATTTCGTTTGTGTTGAGATGCCATTATAGATTGTTTTACAATCTGTAAATGATGTAATTTTAAAGTGTTTATTGGAAGTTTTGAAACTTCTATTGCATGGTTTAACAAATCTTCTTTTGTTTCTCCAGGTAAGCCAATAATTAAATGTGCTCCTAAATGAAATCCTTTGTTTTTGCATTTATCATAGGTTGCAATTGTTTCATCATAAGAATGACATCTGTTTACTTTTTCTAAGGTCCTATTTAGTGTGCTTTCAACTCCAAACTCTAATGAGATAAAATGTTTTTTTGATAAGAGTTCTAAATAGTCAATCACTTCATTAGAAATACAATCTGGTCTTGTGCCAATAACTAATCCAACTACATTTGGTACACTTAAAGCTTCATCATACATTTTTCTTAACGATTCAAAATCTGAATATGTATTTGTGTATGCTTGAAAATATGCTAAATATTTTTGTGTTTTGTATTTTATTGAAAATCTAGAAATTCCTTCTTCTAATTGTTGTTTAATTCCTTTTTGAGGTTCGCAATAATCTGGATTAAAAGTGTTGTTATTACAATAAGTACAACCTCCATAATCTTTAGTTCCATCTCTATTAGGACAAGAAAAACCAATATCTAAAGATATCTTTTGAACTCTTTCTCCAAAAGTTAATTTTATGAAAGATGAGTAATCTAAATAGCGTTTTCCAATAAATTTCATTAAAAATAATTTTAATCTATATGGTATGTATCTATAAGTAATTATGTTGAAGCAAAAAAAACTCCAATTATTAAAAATTGGAGTTTTAGTAATTATAAATTTATTTTTGAGCTTGTTGCCATTTCCAAGCAGAACTCAAAGCGTCTTCTAAAGAAAGTTCTGTTTTCCAGTTCAGTTCTTTATTAGCAATAGTAGTATCTGCATAAGCAGCAGTAATATCTCCAGCTCTTCTGTCTACAATTTTATAATTTAATTTTAAATCATTTACTTTTTCAAAAGCTTTAATAATTTCTAAAACAGAACTTCCTTTTCCTGTTCCAACATTAAAGTATTCAAACGATTCTTTATTGTTTTTTTTGATTAATCTTTGTAAAGCTGCAATATGTGCCTTTGCTAAATCGACTACGTGAATATAATCACGTACAGCTGTTCCATCTTCAGTATCATAATCATCACCAAAAACAGATAATTCTTCACGAATTCCTGCGGCAGTTTGTGTTACAAAAGGAATTAAATTTTGAGGAATTCCTAAAGGAAGTTCTCCTATTTTTATAGATTCATGAGCTCCAATTGGGTTGAAATATCTTAAAGCAATGATATTTAAATCATGAGCGTTACTGGCGTCTTTTAAAATTTCTTCACCAATTTGTTTTGTGTTTCCATAAACAGATTCAGCTGTCTTTACAGGTGCTTTTTCTGTAATTGGTAATTCATCTGCTTGTCCGTAAACAGTACAAGAAGAAGAGAAAATAAAGTTGTCTAACTTTCTGTCACTCATTTCTTGTAATAAGTAAACTAAAGTCCCTAAATTATTTTCATAATAATCTAAAGGTTTGTGCATGCTTTCTCCAACAGCTTTAAAAGCAGCAAAATGGATGATTCCATCAACTTTATTATTTTCGAAAAAGTTTTTTACCTCACTTTTTACTCTTAAATCAATTTGATGAAAGTTTGGTTTTGTTCCAGTAATTTCTGTAATTTTATCTAAAACTCTAATAGTTGTGTTAGATAAATCATCAATAATTACCACTTCAAAACCTTCGTTTTGTAGTTCTACAACTGTATGAGAACCTATAAAACCTAAACCACCAGTAACTAATATTCTTTTCATAGCAGTAATTTTATTTAACGAAATCTAAAATTGTTTTTGTAATAAATTCTAATTGTTCAGTGTCTAACTCAGTGTGCATTGGTAAAGAAATCACAGTTTTTATTAATCCATTTGTAACAGTAAAATCACTTTCGTTATATCTTGAATCTGCATATGCTTTTTGAGAATGTAATGCTACTGGGTAATAAATTGCATTCGGAATTCCTTTTTCTAACAAATGCTTGTGTAAATCATCTCTTTTACCATTTGTGATCTGTAAAGTATATTGATGAAAAACATGTGTAGTGAAATCACTTATTTTAGGAGTGATGATGTTTGTGTTTTCTGCAAAAGCATTTGAATAAAAGTTAGCAGCTTTTCTTCTTGCATCACAATAACTGTCTAAGAGAGGTAGTTTCGTTTTTAAAACTCCTGCTTGAATAGAATCTAAACGAGAATTTACACCAACTACATCATGATAATAACGAGTATACATTCCATGATTTACAATTCCACGAATAGTATGAGCTAATTCATCATCATTTGTAAAAATGGCACCACCATCTCCATAACAACCTAAGTTTTTAGAAGGGAAAAATGAAGTTGTACCTACATTACCAATTGTACCAGCTTTCTTTTTAGTTCCGTCTTTAAACGTGTAATCTGCACCAATTGCTTGTGCATTATCTTCAATCACAAAAAGATTATGTTCTTTAGCAATTTCCATAACAGCATCCATATTTGCAACTTGTCCGAATAAATGAACAGGAACAATTGCTTTCGTTTTTGGAGTAATTGCTCTTTTTAAAGCTTCAATGTCTATATTAAATGTTTTAGCATCTACATCCACTAAAACCGGAGTAAGTTTTAATAAAGCAATAACTTCTACAGTTGCAGCAAAAGTAAAATCTGCAGTTATAACTTCATCACCTTGCTCTAAATCTAAGCCCATCATTGCTATTTGCAATGCATCTGTTCCGTTTGCACAAGGAATTACGTGTTTTACATCTAAATATTTTTCTAAATCTGCTTGAAACTCATGTACTAGAGGTCCGTTTATATAAGCAGAAGAATTTAAAACTTGATCTATAGAAGTATTTACAGCTTCTTTTATTTGTTGATATTGACCTTGTAGGTCAACCATTTGAATTTTTTTCATATAAAAAATTTTGCCCACCAAAAATACGAACTTCCTTTCATTTTCTTTGTAGTTATCTGTAAATAATATTTCTGTTATCTTTGAAAAAAATCAATTTTCATGAAGTTTTTGAAACGTTCGTTAAGAATTCTATTAATTCTTATTGTATTGGTATTTGTTTCTGTTTGGTTGTACTCTAAAACATATAAACCAGATTATTCTGGTGAATTAGAGTTGAAAAATATTTCTAAAGAAGTTACTGTATATTTCGATGATATTGGTGTGCCACATATCAATGCTCAAAATCAATCAGATGCTTACGTGGCTTTAGGATATTTACATGCTCAAGATAGATTATGGCAAATGGAGTTGATAAGAAGATTGGCTGCAGGTAGATTGTCTGAAATTTTTGGGAAGAAGTTAATAAGAACTGATAAATTCTTTTCTGGATTAGGAATTGAAGAAGCTTCAGAAAAAACGATTTTAAATTTAGATAAAAATTCTGAAAAATATAAAATGGTTGCTTCTTATTTAAATGGTGTTAATCAATATATAGAAGAAGGGAAAACGCCCATAGAGTACACATTAGTTGGTGTAAAAAAAGAACAGTTTACTTTTAAAGATATGTATAATGTTTTTGGGTACATGGCGTTTAGTTTTGCAATTGCTCATAAAACAGATCCTTTGTTAACAGAAGTTAAAGAAAAATTAGGCAATGCATATTTTAACGAGTTAATTGGTGTAGAAAATGAAAATTTAACCTTAATTAAAAACGAAACAAACTTAGAAATTAAAGCAGGATTAGCGAGAGAAATGCATCATCTTTTTGAAGATTTGCCAATATCTCCATTTATTGGAAGTAATTCTTGGGTTATTGGGGCAAATAAAACTAAAAACGGTAAAGTAATTTTTGCAAACGATCCTCATATTGCATTTTCACAACCTTCAGTTTGGTATCAAGCTCATCTTAAAACTCCAGATTATGAGTTGTATGGTTTTCATTTAGCTTTAGTTCCTTTTCCGTTGTTAGGGCATAATAAAGATTATGCCTATGGTTTAACTATGTTTGAAAACGATGATGTAGATTTTTATGTTGAAGAAGAAAACCCAGAAAATTCAAATCAATACAAAACAGAAAATGGATATATTAATTATGATTTAATTGAAAAACGAATTAAAGTTAAAGATGAAAAAGATATTGTTTATTCAATAAAAGTTGGTAGACATGGACCGATTATGAATGATATAATTGAGCATATAGAAGATGAGCGTCCGATTGCAATGCAATGGATTTACACAAAGTTAGAGAACAAAATTTTAGACGTAGCTTATGAAGTTTCTCATGCAAAAAGTCTGTCTGATTTTAAAAATGGAGCAAGTAAATTACATGCTCCAGGTTTAAATATGATGTATGGTGATTCTAAAAATAATATTGCGTGGTTTGCATCTGGTAAATTGTATAAATATAGAGATTCTGTGTATACCAAAACGTATTTAGATGGAGCTTCTGGGAATGATGAAATTTTAGAATATTTAGATTTTAATGACAATCCACAAGCTATAAATCCTAGTTTAAATTATGTTTATTCTGCAAACAATCAACCAGATTCTATTGCAGGAAAACTCTATCCTGGTTATTATTTAAATGAAGATAGGGCTAAAAGAATTGTAGATTTATTAGAACCAAAAAATAATTGGACAAAAGAAGATGTTTCAAAGATGATTTATGATGTTACATCTCTAAATGCACCAATAATAGCCAATGACTTAATAAAATCTATTGATAAAACAAAGTTGACAGTTAGTCAGAAAAAAATAATTTCAATCTTAGAAAACTGGAAAGGAAATTTTGAAAAACAAGAGGTTGCTCCTGTTATTTATAATAGATTAGTTTATGAGTTTCAGAAAAATACTTTTGCAGATGAATTAGGAAAAGGATATCATCAATTTATAAATACTCCTTTTGTAGAAAAAGTTTTACCAGTTCAAGTCAAGAGAGAGAAATCAATTTGGTGGGATGATATTACTACAAAAGGCAAGATTGAAACAAAACAAGAAATAGTAACTAATTCCTTTAAAAAAGCATTTGAGTTTTTAGAAAATCAATTAGGAGAAAATATAGATAGTTGGACTTGGGATAGAGTAATTTCGGTTGAATACAAGCATGCTGTTGGCGAAGTGCCAGCGCTAAGAAAATATTTTAATGTTGGTCCTTTTGTAACAACAGGAGGAGATCAAGTGATAAATAATCAAATTTATGATATTGATTCTACGGGTTATTATAAAGTAAAAGCAGGACCTTCTACAAGAAGAATTGTAGATTTTTCTGATGTTGACAATAGTTTGGGAATTTTACCTACAGGACAATCTGGTAGAGTATTTAGTAAACATTATAAAGATCAAGCTCAAAAATATCTAAAAGGTGAATTTGTAAAAATGAAAATTAATCAAGCAGAAATAGAGCAAAGTGAAAATGTTTTGATTTTTAAACCTAAAGATTAGTTTATACAAGCGTTCCAAATAACTTCTTTTGGAGTAGGAGCAGTAATTTTAATTATTTCTTTAGAAACTGGGTGGGTAAACGCTATTTTACGAGCATGTAAGTGAATACTTCCATCTTTGTTACTTCTGTTAAAACCATATTTTAAATCTCCTTTTATTGGGCAACCAATATTAGATAATTGCGTTCTAATTTGATGATGTCTACCTGTTTCTAAATCAATTTCTAGTAAAGAATAATTATCTAGTTTTTTAATAACGGTATAATGTAAAATAGCTTTTTTACTACCGTCAATTTCTTTAGAAAAAGCTGTAGATTTATTGTTTTTAGGATTCTTTTTTAAGAAATTTATTAACGTGTCTTTTTCTTTTTTTGGATGATTTTTTACAACGGCCCAGTATGTTTTATTGATGGTTTTATCACGCAACATTTTGTTTAGTCGTTCTAAAGATTTAGAAGTTCTTGCAAAAATGATTATTCCAGAAGTAGGTCTGTCTAATCTATGAACAACGCCTAAATAAACATTTCCAGGTTTGTTGTATTTGTCTTTAACGTATTCTTTTACAACTTCACTTAGAGGTTTGTCACCAGTTTTATCACCTTGTGTAATATCGCCTGCGCGTTTATTTACAATGATAATGTGATTGTCTTCAAATAAAATTTGTAAATTTTCTTTGGTAGAATGCATTAGAATTATTTAAAATCTTTTGCAACATCTTGGTTAATGGCATCAATAAAATCTAAAAACTCTTTTCTTCCAAGACCTGTAGAAGATGAGGTAATAAAAGATTGAGGAAGTGTTTCCCAAGTGTTTAATAATTTCTTTTTGTAAGAAGTGATTTGTTTATTTAATTTAGAACTTCCTAATTTGTCTGCTTTTGTAAAAACAATGCAAAAAGGAATTTGGTTTTCACCTAAGAATTTCATAAACTCTAAATCAATTTTCTGAGGATCATGTCTAGAGTCAATCAATACAAATGTACATACAAGTTGTTCTCGTTCTTTAAAATAGTTTTCTATAAAGTATTGAAAAATAGTCCTTTTCTTTTTTGATACTTGAGCATACCCATATCCTGGTAAATCAACTAAAAACCACTGGTCATTAATCATAAAATGATTAATAAGTTGAGTTTTTCCTGGTTTTCCAGAAATTTTAGCCAAGTCTTTACGCTCCATTAACATGTTAATTAATGAAGATTTACCAACATTAGAACGTCCAATAAAGGCGTATTCTGGCATTCTGTCTTTTGGAGCTTTGATAACATTACTGTTACTCATTATAAACTCAGCCGATTTTATTTTCATGGCTATTTAAAATTTTTAGAAACCAACCAATCTTCTAGAACTTCATTAAATTCTTCTGGTCTTTCCATCATTGCAGCATGTCCGCATTTTTCAATCCAAAATAATTCTGAATTTGGCAATAATTTATGAAAATCATTTGCAGCTTCTGGGGGGGTTACTTTATCGTGTTTGCCCCAAATAAGGCAAACAGGTAAGGTCATTTCTGGCAAATCTTTTGCCATATTGTGTCTAATAGCACTTTTTGCTATTGCTAAAGTTCTAATTAGGGAGTTTCTGTCGTTAATTACAACATATACGTCATCTATTAATTCTTCAGTTGCAATTGCAGGATCATAAAAAACATCTTGTGCTTTTTTAGTAACATAACCTCTGTCCCCTCTTTTAGGGTAACTGTCTCCCATAGAGTTTTCATATAAGCCTGAGCTCCCTGTAAGTACTAAAGCTTTTACTTTTTCTTGGTAATGTTTTGTAAAATAGAGGGCGATATGACCACCTAAAGAGTTTCCTAGTAAAATAGCATTATCAATATTTTTAAACTCCATAAATTCTTTTAAAAACTTCGCTAAATTTTTAACATTGGTTTTTAAAAGAGGAAGAGAGTACAAAGGTAGTTCTGGAATAAGAACTTTGTATCCGTTTTTAGAAAAATGTTCATAAGTAGAGCTAAAGTTGCTTAAAGCTCCCATTAAACCATGTAATATAATGATTGAAGGTCCTTCTCCAGCTTCAGCGTACTTAAACTTTCCTTCAGTAATTAAATTGTCAGTCATTTATTTATCAATTCACTTAAAAGCAAATGTAATTCTTTTTTATGAAATAGATAATGTTTTTAAGCTTACCCTTTGTTTATGTTTTAAATATAAAAAGTGCAATGAATTGTTAATAAACTCGTTATTTATTAACAAAGTGGTAAAAAGTGGTAAAAAGTGGTAAAATTTATATATTTTTGATTTCAATTAAACGTTTTTTAAGTGATAAATCTAATTGGTACATATGAATGTAAGGCAGATGCTAAAGGAAGGATGATGTTTTCGTCTGCTTTCAAGAAGCAATTGTCTTCTGTATTACAAGAAGGTTTTGTGGTTAAAAGAGCTGTTTTTCAACCTTGTTTGGAGTTGTATCCGATGAAAGAGTGGAATTTGATGATGGAGAAAATAAACAAGCTTAATAGGTTTAATAAGAAAAATAATGATTTTATCAGAAGATTTACGGCAGGTGTAAAAATGGTAGAATTAGATGCGACTGGAAGAATTTTAATTCCAAAAGATTTATTTGAGTTTGCAGGTATTAAGAAGCAGGTTGTAATGTCTTCTTCCGTAAATATTATTGAGATTTGGGATAAAGAGAAGTATGAAAAAGCAATAGATGATGCGTCTGATGATTTTGCTGATTTGGCTGAAGAAGTAATGGGAAATACAAGTATAAATGAATTATCATAGTCCGGTTTTATTGCATGAAAGTATAGATGCGCTTGCTGTTAAGGAGGATGGTGTTTATGTAGATGTTACGTTTGGGGGTGGAGGTCATTCAAAAGAGATTTTGAAAAGACTTGGAGAAAATGGAAGGTTATTTGGTTTTGATCAGGATCCAGATGCGCAAGGTAATATTATTGATGATGAGCGTTTTGTTTTGATTCCGGAAAATTTTAGATATATATCGAGATTTTTAAGGTTTAATGGTGTAAGAAAGGTAGATGGTGTTTTGGCAGATTTGGGAGTTTCTTCTCATCAATTTGATGAAGCAGAAAGGGGTTTTTCTACACGTTTTGATGGTGATTTAGATATGAGAATGAATCAGAAATCTAAAATTTCAGCAAAAGAAATTATCAATAATTATTCTGAAGAGAAATTGGCTGAAATATTGTTTTTGTATGGTGAATTAAGAAATTCTAGAAATATAGCAAAAACAATAGTAGAGAAAAGGCAAGAAGAAAAAATTGATACAAGTTTTCAGTTAAGAAAAGTATTGCAAAGGTATTTGCCAAAAGCAAAAGAGCATAAAATTATTGCTCAGATATTTCAGGCAATTAGAATAGAAGTAAATGAAGAATTGGAAGTTTTAAAAGAGTTTTTAAAACAGGTGCCAAATTTATTAACAGAGGAAGGTAGGTTGAGTGTGATCTCTTATCATTCTTTAGAAGATAGATTGGTAAAAAGGTTTATAAGAACAGGATTATTTAGTGGTGAGCCCGAAAAAGATGTTTTTGGAAATAGTAATGAGCCGTTGCAAAAAGTTGGAAAGTTAATAGTGCCTACCCCACAGGAAATTAAACTAAACAATAGGGCTCGCAGCGCTAAATTAAGAATAGCAACATTAAAAAAATAAAATGTCTAAAGTTAAAAAAGGAGTGTATGATTTTCTGAGAGGAAGTTTTCTTACGGATGAATCTGCTTTTAAAAACTGGAGGATTATCATTTTTGTAGTAATGCTGCTGTTAGTTATGATAACAAGTGCTCATAAAGCTGATAAAAAAGTAATTCGAATTTCTGAATTGAATAAAGAGAAAAGAGAGTTAAGGGCAGAATATGTAGATACTGGTACTATTTTGATGAGAATGAAAATGGAATCAAATATCAGAGAAAAAGCAAAAAATAGAGGTTTACAACCTTTAAAGTCCCCTCCAAAAAAAATTAAAGTAACTATAAAAGATTAATAAAATTGGCAACTCATAAAAAAAGCATACTTACAAAATTCTACTTGGTAGCTGCTTTTATGACGCTGTTTTTGTTGGTGATTGTATTTAGGGTTTTTTCTATTCAGTATACAGAAGGAGAAAAATACAGAAAACTTTCTACAGAATTAACTATTAAACAAGATACCATATATGCAAATAAAGGTAATGTGTATGCTGCTGATGGGAATTTATTAGCAACTTCTATGTCTAGATTTACTATTAGAATGGATGTTGTTTCTGCTGTTAGAAGTGGGGTTTTTGAAAAGAATGTAGTTGGGTTGTCTCAAGAATTGTCAAGGTTGTTGGGTAAAACTCCGGCTTTTTATCAAAAGAAATTAAATAGAGCAAAAAATAAAAAAAGTAGGTATTTATTAATAGCTAGAAATGTTGGATATACAGATTATCTAAAAATGAAGCAATTTCCAATCTTTAATAAAGGAGTTTATAAAGGAGGTTTTATTGCAGAACATAAAACTGTGAGAGCGCATCCAATTGGTAAAATTGCAGCTCGTACAATTGGGTATGATGATTATAGAGGTGAAGCAGGTATAGAAGGGGCTTTTGCAGATTATATGGAAGGTGAAAATGGTTTGCGTTGGAAACAGAAAATTGCCAAAAATCAATGGAAACCTATTAATGATGTAAATGAAAAAGAACCTATTGATGGTCATGATATTATAACAACGTTAGATGTAAATATTCAAGATATAACACATCATGCGTTGTTAAGTAGGTTAGAGTATTTTGAAGCAGATCATGGTTGTGCAGTTGTTATGGAAACTGCAACAGGAGAAATAAAAGCAATTTCTAATTTAGGAAAAACTTCTAAAGGAACTTATTATGAAAAAAGGAATTATGCTGTTTGGGAAAGTCATGAGCCAGGTTCTACTTTTAAGTTAGCAAGTTTAATGATTGCCTTAGATGATAAGGTAATTGATACTTCAACTGTAGTTGATACTGAAAAAGGAAAAATTTATATTCATAATAGAAAAGTAGAAGATTCAAGAAGAGGTGGTTATGGTAAAATTTCTGCAGCTAGAGTTTTTGAGGTTTCTTCTAATGTTGGTATTGTTAAGTTGATAAAAAAATATTACGATGATAAGCCTCAAAAGTTTATAGATAAACTTGAAGAATATGGTTTTACAAAACCTATTGGATTTCAGATAAAAGGAGAAGGGAAACCTTATGTTCCAAAACCAAAAGATAAGAGTTGGAGTAAAATTTCTTTAGAATGGATGTCTTGGGGTTATGGGGTTTCTGTAACGCCAATGCAAACTTTAATGTTTTACAATGCTGTTGCTAATAATGGAGTAATGGTGAAGCCAAGATTTATTAAGGAATTAAGAAGGCAAGATAAAACTGAAAAGGTTTTTGAGGCAGAAATTTTAAATTCTAAAATTGCTTCTAATGAAACTTTAAATAAGATTAAAAAGGTAATGGAAGATGTTGTTGTTAAAGGTACTGCAGATAATATCTATTCTTCTAATTTTTCTATGGCAGGTAAAACAGGAACAGCTAAAAAATACATTCCTAGAACCAAAAATAAAGAAGGAAAATGGGAAGGTGGTTATTACTCAACAAAACATTATGTAGCGTCATTTGCAGGTTTTTTTCCTGCTGATAAACCAAAATACTCTTGCATTGTGGTTGTACATGATCCTAAAAAAGAAAAAGGATATTATGGAGCAACAGTTGCTGCGCCAGTGTTTAAAGAAATTGCGCAAAAAATATATACAACTACGCCTGTAGATAATCAATCTGTAGATAGTAAAGTAGAGTTTGTAGATATAAACAATCAATTTAAAAAATTTGATGATAAAATAAGTAAGGAGTATCAAACAATTCCTGATGTAAGAGGTATGTCTGGTATGGATGCATTGGCATTGTTAGAAAACATTGGGTTAAAAGTTCAGTTTACTGGAGTAGGGAAAGTGAAATCTCAATCACTTAAAAAAGGAGAGAAATTAATAAAAGGTAAAACCATCATTTTAAAACTTTCGTAAGCTGAAAAATTTAAAAGACATATTATATAAGGTTTCAATTAATCAAGTATTTGATGATACAAATATTCAGGTAAATAATGTTGTTTTCGATTCTAGAAAAATTGAAAATAATGATGTTTTTGTTGCTCAAAAAGGAGTAACTGTAGATGGTCATTTATATATAGACAAAGCAATTAATTTAGGAGCAACTGTAATTATTTGTGAAGAATGTCCAGAAAATAAAAAAGAAGGAGTTAGTTATATTCAAGTTGCAGATGCAAATGTTGCTTTGGCTATAATGGCTGCTAATTTCTATGATAATCCTTCTGAGAAAATGCCACTTATAGGTGTTACAGGTACAAATGGTAAGACTACAATAGCTTCGTTGTTATATCAGTTGTTTAAAAAAGCAGGTTATAAAGTTGGACTTTTATCAACAGTAAAAATTTTAGTTGATGAAACTGAATTTAAAGCAACACATACAACTCCAGATTCTGTTACTATAAATTCATTTTTAGATAAAATGATTGAAGCAGGTGTAGATTATTGTTTTATGGAAGTGAGCTCTCATGGAATTCATCAAAAAAGAACAGAAGGATTAATTTTTGCTGGAGGAATTTTTACCAATTTATCTCATGATCACTTAGATTATCATGAAACTTTTGCAGAATACAGGAATGTAAAAAAAACTTTTTTTGATTCTTTGCCAAAATCAGCATTTGCTTTAACAAATATAGATGATAAGAATGGCGATTTTATGTTGCAAAATACAAAGGCTAAAAAGAAAACGTATGCTTTAAAAACACTTGCAGATTATAGGGCTAAGATTTTAGAAAAGCAATTTTCTGGAACGCTTTTAAAAATTAATGATACCGAAGTTTGGACTAAGTTAATAGGTCAGTTTAATGCATCCAACTTGTTGGCAATTTTTGCAACAGCAGAATTATTAGGTTTAGAAATTTTAGAA
Organism: Polaribacter sp.; assembly: GCF_039939415.1. Lineage (GTDB taxonomy): Bacteria > Bacteroidota > Bacteroidia > Flavobacteriales > Flavobacteriaceae > Polaribacter. Next base: position 4,809 of record NZ_JBDVJE010000006.1, on the reverse strand, counting down.
ATCTTAACAATTATCAGTCAATTAGAAAATGTTAGCGGTCGTTTCGAGTATGTGATTTCAGAAGATAATGTTACTGCAATTGTAGATTATGCGCATACTCCAGATGCGTTAAAAAATGTATTAGAAACTATAAACGACATTAGAACTGGTAATGAAAGTTTGTTTACGGTAGTTGGTTGTGGTGGAGACAGAGATAAAACAAAAAGACCTAAAATGGCACACATTGCTTCTCAATTAAGTAATCAAGCGATTTTTACTTCAGATAATCCAAGAACAGAAAATGCTCAAACCATTATTGATGAGATGGAATCTGGTGTTTCCCCAGAGAATTATAAAAAAACAATATCAATTTTAGATAGAGGTCAGGCAATTAAAACAGCATGTAAGTTTTCTAATAGAGGAGATATCATATTAATTGCAGGAAAAGGCCATGAGAATTATCAAGAAATAAATGGAGTTAGAACTCATTTTGATGATTTAGAGGAAATTAAGAACTGTTTCAATCAATTAAAAAAATAATTAAGAATGCTATATTATTTATTCGAATATTTAGAAAGTCAATTTCATTTTCCTGGGGCAAGTGTATTTCAGTTTATCACATTTAGAGCAGCTGCAGCATTTATTTTATCATTATTAATATCATCAATTTTTGGTAAAAGAATTATTAATTTTTTAAGAAAACAACAAGTTGGTGAAACTGTTAGAGATTTAGGTTTAGAGGGACAAAAACAAAAATCAGGAACACCTACTATGGGTGGAATTATCATCATTTTAGCAACATTAATTCCTGCTTTATTATTAGCAAAATTAGATAATATTTATATAATTCTTTTAGTAATCTCTACAGTGTGGATGGGTTTAATAGGTTTTATAGATGATTATATTAAAGTTTTTAAAAAAGACAAAGGTGGTTTAAGTGGTAAATTTAAAGTTTTAGGTCAAGTTGGTTTAGGAATAATAGTTGGCTCTATGCTTTATTTTAATGATGGAGTTACCATAAAAGAACAATTACCTGTTGATCAACAAGTGATGCAAGAAAATGGAAGAAAGAAGGTTTTTGGTGAAGCGCATAAATCTACAAAAACAACAGTTCCTTTCTTTAAAGATAATGAATTAGATTACTCTAAAGCTTTAAGTTTTTTAGGTGATGGTTATGAAAAATATGGATGGATAGTTTTTATTTTAATCACTGTATTTATTGTAACTGGTATTTCTAATGGGGCAAATTTAACAGATGGTATTGATGGTTTAGCAGCAGGTTCTTCAGCCATAATTGTAGTCACTTTAGCAGTGTTTGCATGGGTTTCTGGTAACATCATTTTTGCAGATTATTTAGATGTAATGTATATACCAAATTCTGGTGAAATGACTGTTTTTATTCTTGCCTTTGCAGGAGCGCTAATTGGTTTTTTATGGTACAATACATATCCTGCTCAAGTTTTTATGGGTGATACAGGTAGTTTAACAATTGGAGGAATTATAGCAGTTATTGCTATTGCAATTCGTAAAGAATTATTGTTGCCAATATTAGCAGGGATTTTTGTAGTTGAAAACTTAAGTGTAATCATGCAAGTTTCATGGTTTAAATACACAAAAAAGAAGTTTGGAGAAGGAAGAAGAATTTTTAAAATGTCTCCATTACATCATCATTATCAAAAACTAAGTTATCACGAAAGTAAAATTGTTGTTCGTTTTTGGATTGTAGGAATTCTATTAGCGGTTTTTGCCATTGTTACCTTGAAATTAAGATAAATGAAAAGATTAGTAATTCTTGGTGGAGGAGAAAGTGGTGTAGGTACAGCGCTTTTAGGAAAGCAAAAAGGATATGAAGTCTTTGTTTCTGATAAAGGAGAAATATCTAAAAAATATAAAAAAGTTCTTATAAATAATGAAATAAATTTCGAGGAGAAAAATCATACTGAAAGCAAAATATTAAATGCTGATGTTGTTATGAAAAGTCCAGGAATTCCAGATAAAGTAGCTCTTGTTCAAAAGCTTATAGAGAGTTCTATACCTGTTATGTCAGAAATAGAATTTGCATCTCATTTTACAGATGCTACTATTATTGGAATCACGGGTTCAAACGGAAAGACAACAACAACATTGTTAGTGCATCATATTTTAAAAAAAGAAGGTTTAAATGTAGGAGTTGCAGGTAATATTGGAGACAGCTTTGCACAACAAGTTGCTGAACAATCTTATGAGAATTATGTGTTAGAGTTAAGTAGTTTTCAGTTAGATGGAATTGAAAAATTCAATAGTCATATTGCAATTATTACCAATATAACACCAGATCATTTAGATAGATATGATTATGATTTTAAAAAATATGTAGCGTCAAAATTTAGAATAACAAAAAATCAAAAAGCAACCGATTATTTAATTTTTGATGCAGATGATGAAGCAATCAATAATTGGTTAAAAGAAAATAAAACAGAAGCAAAATTAGTTCCATTTTCTATTGAAAGAAAATTAGAATATGGAGCATTTTTAGAAAATAATAATATAATAATCAACATCAATAAAGATATAATTACTATGCCGTTATCAACTTTATCAGTTAAAGGAAAACACAATACAAAAAATGCTATGGCAGCAACCATGGCAGCTCAATTGCTAAAAGTAAGAAAACAAACAATTTTAGAAAGTTTGGAAGATTTTGAAGGTGTAGAACACCGTTTAGAAAATGTTGCAAAAATAAGAGGTGTAGAATATATAAATGATTCTAAAGCAACTAATGTAAATGCAGTTTTTTACGCTTTAGAATGTATGAATAAAACCACAGTGTGGATTGTTGGTGGTGTAGATAAAGGTAATGATTATAATGATTTATTGCCCTTGGTAAGAGAAAAGGTAAAAGCAATAGTTTGTTTGGGTTTAGACAATGATAAAATTAAAAATACTTTTGGTAATGTTGTAGATATTATTGTAGAAACTGCTGGTGCAGAAGAAGCAGTAAAAGTATCTCATAAATTAGCAGAAAAAGGAGAAACAGTTTTGTTGTCGCCAGCTTGTGCTAGTTTCGATTTATTTGAAAATTATGAAGATAGAGGGCGTAAATTTAAAAATGCAGTAAGGAGTCTTTAAAATTGTTGAAACCTATAATTTAAATATCAAAGTATAAAGAAATTTATTAATGAAAACTATATTCCAACATATAAAAGGAGATAAAACCATTTGGGCAATTGTTGCTATTTTGGCAATATTTTCATTTATGCCTGTGTATAGTGCAAGTACAAACTTGGTGTATGTTGTTGGTTCTGGTTCTACATTAGGGCATTTGGTAAAACATATTGTTTTGTTAATGATGGGTTTTGCAATTATTTATGGTGTTCATAAAGTGCCTTATAGATATTTTTCTGGTGGTTCTGTTTTAATGTTGCCAGTAGTAATTGTTTTGTTGATTTTTACTTTAGCTCAAGGAACTACAATTGGAGGAGCAAATGCAAGTAGGTGGATAAGAATTGGAGGAATTGGTTTTCAAACTTCTACTTTAGCAGGTCTAGTTTTAATGGTTTATGTGGCAAGATATTTAGCAAAAAATAAAGAACAATTAATTAATTTTAAAGAGAGTTTGTGGCAACTTTGGCTGCCAGTAGCTATTGTATTAATGTTAATTTTACCAGCAAATTTTTCTACAACAGCTATTATTTTTGTAATGATTTTAATGGTAACTTTTATAGGAGGATATCCAATAAAATACATAGGGTTTATTTTAGGAGCAGGAATCGTTTTATTATCAATTTTTGTTTTAATAGCAAAAGCTTTTCCAGATGCAATGCCAAATAGAGTACAAACTTGGCAAAGTAGAATAGAAAGTTTTTCTGATGAAGAAGGCAAAGAATCGTATCAAGTTGAAAAAGCTAAAATAGCAATTGCAACTGGTGGTACATTTGGTGTTGGACCAGGAAAAAGCATACAAAAGAATTTTTTACCACAATCAACATCAGATTTTATTTTTGCAATAATTGTAGAAGAATATGGTTTATTTGGTGGCTTTTTAATAGTATCTATATATTTTATTTTATTATTTAGAATATTTGTGGTTATAAAAAAAACAACTACAATTTTCGGAACTTTATTGGTGTTAGGTGTAGGTGTTCCTATTATCTTTCAAGCAACAATAAATATGGCTGTAGCAACAAATTTATTTCCTGTTACTGGTCAAACATTACCACTAATTAGTAGTGGAGGTACTTCTATTTGGATGACGTGTTTTGCTTTAGGAATGATTCTAAGCGTAAGTGCATCAAAAACTGAAACAGAAGAAGATATTTTAGATGATAACCCTTTAGATATACTTCATGAAACAATCGATTAATATATTAATTTCTGGTGGTGGAACTGGTGGGCATATTTATCCTGCAATAGCAATTGCTAACGAATTAAAATTACGTTATCCTGATGCAAATTTTTTATTTGTAGGAGCAAAAGATAAAATGGAGATGGAAAAAGTTCCGCAAGCGGGGTATGAAATTAAAGGCTTGTGGATTTCTGGAATTCAAAGAAAATTAACGGTAGATAATTTATCTTTTCCTTTTAAAATGATAAGCAGTTTACGAAATGCATCTAAGATTATTAGAAAATTTAAACCAGATGTTGCTATTGGTACAGGTGGTTTTGCAAGCGGACCAACATTAATTGTTGCAAACTCTAAAGGTATACCAACTTTAATTCAAGAACAAAATTCTTATCCAGGAATTACCAATAAGTTACTAAGTAAAAGGGCTCACAAAATTTGTGTTGCATATGATAATTTAGAGCGTTTTTTTCCGGTAGAAAAAATTGTAAAAACAGGAAATCCTGTTC
>NZ_JBDVJE010000005.1:0-10274 GCF_039939415.1 Polaribacter sp. | reverse complement strand
AACGTTTCTAAAACAGCGTTTTGTGAAACATCGATACTTGTTACACTATTGTTTGAAAATGACAAGTATGTTAATGCCGTATTTTGGGTAACATCTAAACTCGTTAAACTGTTATTAAAACAATTTAAATAAGCTAAAGCTATATTCTTAGAAATATCTAAACTAGCTATACTATTATTAAAGCAAGTTAACTTTGTTAAGCTTGTAAAGGCCTCTATCCCTGTTAAATCTGTAATAGACTTGTTAGAAACATTCATATCTCCTGTAAAAGCAGCAGCTTCGTCACAAGAAATTTCGCCATCACTATTTGTATCTATTGTATGATCGTTTAGTAATGAAGTTTTAAAGTTAGCATCTGGAATGTCTACTATACAATCACAATTCGTGTTATATGAAGCAGTTGCATCTTTTGTCCACTCACCAAAGTATGTTACACCTGCATCTATTTGAATACATGTTAAATCAGGGTTACCTGTTGCATCAAGAGACATATTATCCTCAGCACTTGCGTTATTTCCATTAGCAATATTTAAACTAGTTAAATTATTTGAAGAACAATTTAATGTGTATAATGTAGGATTTTGAGAAACATCTAAACTTGTTAAACTATTCGAAACACAATTTAATGTGTATAATGTAGGATTTAGAGAAACATCTAAACTTGTAATTTGATTATTATCTAATTTTAAATATGCTAATGCTGGGTTATTAGAAACATCTAAACTTGTTACACTATTGTTTTCAAAATATAAATATTTTAAAGCAGGGTGTACAGAAACATCTATAGATGTTATACTATTTTCTCCAACATCTAATTTTGTTAATCCTGTATTTTGAGCAACATCTATAGTTGTTAAACTATTACCAGAACAATCTAAAGTAGTTAAAGCTGTATTTAGAGTAACATCTAAACTAGTTAATTGATTTGTATAACAAGTTAAACTTGTTAAAGCAGTATTTTGAGAAACATCTAAACTAGTTAAACTGTTCTTACTACAAGATAAAACTAATAAAGCAGTATTTTGAGAAACATCTAAACTAGTTAAACCAGTTGTAGCACAATATAATTTTTCTAAAGCAGTATTTGTAGAAATATCTAAACTAGTTAAACTATTTGTATAACAATATAAATATGTTAAAGCAGTATTTTTAGAAACATCTAAACTAGTTAAACTATTTTGCGAACAATTTAAATATGTTAAGCTTGTAAAAGCTTCTATCCCTGTTAAGTCAGCAATAGATCTACCATTCACTTTCATATCACCTGTAAAAGCAGCAGCTTCGTCACAAGAAATTTCGCCATCACTATTTGTATCTATTGTATGATCGTTTAGTAATGAAGTTTTAAAGTTTGCATCTGGGATGACTACGTTGGTTGTACATTGAGCATTCACATGTAAATAAGCGAATACAAATAAGAGTAAAATTAATTTTGTTTTCATATAAAACTTTGATTAAACGGTTAGTGTATAATAACTAAGTGTCAGAATTTAGTAATACCCCCCAAAAAAATATAATATGTTCTCTTTTTATAGTAACTAGAATTTTCGCTTAAACTTGTTTAAGCCTTCATAAGTTTAAAAAATAAGAAATGGATTTTAGAGTAGAAATTAGAAATGTTCTCTAATTCTGAAACACATAGAATTGTTAAAAATAGTAGAAATATACGCATAGGAATAGGGGTGTTTTATAACAGGAAAAGAAGTATGGGTATAAAGGAGGGCTAGTTTACAAGTTATTTATAAACCTGAGTTCGATTAATATTCAGATAAGATTTTAGCAGTAAAAAAGAAAAATAGATTTTTAGCAAATTAAAGTATTGAATTTCGATTTATTAACCCAAAAATTTATCTATAATAATTTACTCTAAAGTTACTGAAATTTTCTGTTTAGTTAATAAGTTTTCAAAGGAATATGACCTAATTGTAGAAAAACACCTTTTAGGGAATCCAGCAAAACGCCCTTCAGTAATGTTTAAAAGCGAAGTGGTTACTATCACCATCTTATTTCAACTAAGTGGGTTTAGAACCTTTAAGCTTTTTTATGTTCACTATGTGCAAAATCATATGCAACATGAGTTTCCCAATACGGTTTCATACAATAGATTTGTTGAGTTGATGCAGCAAAATTTAATGATGATGACTTTGTTTTTAAAATTAGGTGTTTTTCAAGTTACTGATTTACAATAGTACTGGGTTTAATTTGCCATAATTGAGCTCTACTCATCATGAAAATCATTGAAAATAAGTTAACGACAGATGGGAGGTCAAATAATTACTGTTTTAACAAAAAATGGTCAATTCAATAAAGTCTCTTGCTTCTATAATTTAGTATTAGAGTTATTCAAATTAATCTTTCCATGTTTCGCTACTTTAATCATTCATTATTTCATCTGTAGTATGTAGTATCTTCGAAGCTATCTTGATTAGACTAAATTTATAATTTTTATTTAACCATAAAAAATTTAACATTTCCCTAACAGGGGGGGGGTACGATTCTAATCAACTTACCATATATAATCACTTATTATAAACTCATCTGTTCATTTTATAAACAGCATTGTTATTAAATAATTCTCTTATACAATTGTACAGTAAACACACTTTAAAGTATAAAAACTTATGAAAATTAATTACGTAGTTTATCTAGCCTTAACACTAGTAGTATTTAGTTGTAACTCAACTAAGACAATTGTAGATCATCAAGACGATGATATTATTAAAATATATGCCAATGAAATAGAGAATAGTTCTGTATATATTAATGCAGCTACAAAATCTGTAGACAGTGTTATAAAAACCAATACGCATGTACCTTTTGAAAAACTTCAAGACGATATTGCCAAAAATGCAGGAGCGAATTCAGGAGTTAAGATTACGCATAGTAACCATAAGAAAAAATCGGGTAATCAAATTTACCATGAGCTACAAAATAGCACAATGTATATAGGATCTTCTTATTTATGCAATAAGTGTCCAAACGTACATTTAAGTGCTGCAACCGGATTCGTAATTCATGAAGATGGTATTGTGGTAACAAATCATCATGTTGTAAGACCCAAAGAAGATGTAAAACACTATGGAATATTTGCAATCGACCACGAAGGAAATGTGTATAATGTAACAGAAGTACTATCTGCAAGTAAAGCAGATGATTTGGCTATTCTTAAAATAGAAACAAATGGAGAGAAATTACCAGCGTTACCATTAGCCCAGACAGAACTTGTGGGAGAGGATGTATATATGATGGGACACCCTTTCCGTAATACATTTTTAATGACTAAAGGTATTATATCTAGAAAATACGGAAACTCCAATAAATCAAGTAGAATATCTATTACTGCCGAGTTTGGTCAAGGCGCTAGTGGTGGTCCAGTAGTGAATGACTCTGGTGAAGTTGTTGGTGTGGTAAGTGCAACGCGAGCATATTACAGTAATAATTCCAAGGAAAAAGGAGACATGCAACTTATGGTTCGCGTAGTTGTCCCTGTTAGTCAATTGGATAATTATTTAAATGTAAGTAAAATTTAAATAACAAGATTAATCACAGTATTAGTTTTGAGTTTTAGGGGTGTAATGGACAGCGATGTGTATTACACCCTTAATTTTGTTTGACTAATCTATGCATCTTGTAGTACATCATAAACTGAAAGTTAAATGCTTAGCCTGAATGCATACAACCTTTTATTATTAATGATATACAGACGCTTAGCGTTATTTTAAATCTTATTTAGAATAGGAAACCGTCGTTACCTTTAGTAGTTTTTGTCCTACATGGAACATAAAGAGAAGTTTAGATACAGTTTTAAAGGCATAATGTTTTAAAACTAAGGTGTCTAAATTACTTCCAATTTTACGGGCGTAATATTCATATAAATCGCCTACATAAATTAAAATGTATTCCTATTTCATAAGGTAGATTCCTCCCGATTATTACACTAATTATTCACTTTTTTTGATAACCTTACTTTGTTTTTAGGTGCTTTACGTGTTCTAACGCGTTAAAAGTTGTGTCGTAAATAAGGGAAACGATAGACTAAAATCCATTTCTGAAAACCCTGATGAGGTTAACACGTAATATAAGGTGCTCATTGGAGATTTTGACGTCAGGGCTTTATCACAACCCCTTTAGTCTAGGGAAGTTTTCCTTCTAAGATAGAATCTATTTCGCATTTACTAAAGCTTAACGGTTATAATCATTAAAGGCATTAGAGTTAATAAGTAGTTGTATTAGGCTAAGACCCTAGTAATAAGGTGTGTAAAACAGATCACCGTCTTATTCTATAAAAAAAATGAGTTCTATCTTCAGAAATTAATCCAGTAAACATCATTAATGTGTTACCTAGAAACAAAAAAAGCTGACTTTTTAAGTCAGCTTTCTCTTTCTGTACAGGCGGAGAGACTCGAACTCTCACACCTCGCGGCACTAGATCCTAAGTCTAGCGTGTCTACCAATTCCACCACGCCTGCAATTTGGACTGCAAATATAAACAAACATAACAAATTACAAAGTAGTTCATTATTATTTTTTATTTTTGATAGATAATTAAAAATATTCAATGAATTCTATAAAAACTTACATAAACGATAATAAAAAACGATTTATCAACGAACTTTTTGAACTTTTAAAAATTCCATCTATAAGTGCTGACTCTGCATATAAAAAAGATGTTTTATTAACTGCAGACTTTGTATTAGAAAGTCTAAAAAAAGCAGGATGTGATAAGGTTGAGTTATGTGAAACACCAGGATATCCTATTATTTATGGTGAAAAAATTATCAATAAAAATTTACCTACAGTTTTAGTGTATGGCCATTATGACGTACAACCAGCAGATCCAATTGATTTATGGACTTCTCCTCCATTTGAACCTGTAATTAAAAAAACAGAAATTCACCCAGAAGGAGCAATTTTTGCAAGAGGATCTTGTGATGATAAAGGACAAATGTATATGCATGTAAAAGCATTAGAATACATGACATCAACAGGTAACTTACCATGTAATGTAAAATTTATGATTGAAGGTGAAGAAGAAGTTGGTTCTGAAAGTTTAGCTTGGTTTGTACCAAGAAATAAAGAAAAATTAGCGAACGATGTTATTTTAATTTCTGATACCGGAATGATTGCTAATGATATCCCTTCAATTACTACAGGTTTACGTGGTTTAAGTTATGTAGAAGTAGAAGTTACGGGACCAAATAGAGATTTACATTCAGGTTTATATGGTGGTGCAGTGGCAAATCCTATTAATATTTTAACCAAAATGATTGCTTCTTTACACGATGAGAATAATCATATTACGATTCCTGGTTTTTATGATAATGTAGAAGAATTATCAACAGAAGAAAGAGCGGAAATGGCCAAAGCGCCATTTTCTTTAGATAAATATAAAGATGCTTTAAAAATTGATGAAGTTTATGGAGAAAATGGATATTCTACAAACGAACGTAATTCTATACGACCAACTTTAGACGTAAACGGAATTTGGGGAGGTTATACAGGTGAAGGTGCAAAAACGGTAATTGCTAGTAAAGCTTTTGCAAAAATTTCTATGCGATTAGTTCCTAACCAAGATTGGAGAGAAATTACAGAATTGTTCAAAAATCATTTTGAAAGTATCGCTCCAAAATCTGTAACGGTAAAAGTAACACCTCATCATGGAGGACAAGGTTATGTAACGCCAACAAATAATATTGCTTACCAAGCAGCTAGTAAAGCGTATGAAACAAGTTTTGGTAAAACTCCAATTCCACAAAGAAGTGGAGGAAGTATTCCTATTGTTGCGTTGTTTGAACAAGAATTAAAAAGTAAAACTATTTTAATGGGGTTTGGTTTAGACTCTGATGCAATCCATTCTCCTAACGAACATTTTGGTGTTTGGAATTACTTAAAAGGTATAGAAACAATTCCTTATTTTTATAAATATTTTACAGAGTTATCAAAATAAAAAATGAAATATTCTTTTTCCCTTTTTCTTTTTTTATTAATCTTATCTCTAAATTCTTTTTCACAAGGATTAATGAGTAAAAAAGATAACTTTACAAGACAAGATTCTTTAAGAGGATCTATTACTCCTCAAAGAATTTGGTGGGATTTAACGTATTATCACTTAGATATTGAAGTAAACCCTGATAAAAAATATATTTCAGGAAAAAACACGATTCAATACAAAGTTTTAAGTGCTAATAAGACTTTACAAATTGATTTGCAAGCTCCTTTAGAAATCACAAAAGTTATTCAAGATGGAAAAGAGTTAAAAGTAATACATGAAGGAAATGCACATTTTATTCAACTTGTAAAGAATCAAAAAATTGGTAATACTGAAACAGTTATTGTTCACTATCAAGGTTATCCTAAAGAAGCAAAAAATGCTCCTTGGGATGGAGGTTTTTCATGGAAAAAAGATGATAATGGCAATCATTTTGTGGCAACTTCTTGCCAAGGTTTAGGCGCAAGTGTTTGGTGGCCTTGTAAAGATCACATGTATGATGAAGTAGAAAGTATGCGAATTAGTGTTACAGTTCCTGCTCATTTAACAGATATTTCTAATGGAAAATTAGAAAGTATAGTCGATAATGGAAAAACGAAAACGTATAATTGGTTTGTAAATAATCCTATAAATAATTACGGAGTAAATGTTAATATTGGTGATTATGCTCATTTTTCTGAAGTTTATGATGGTGAAAAAGGACCTTTAGATATGGATTATTATGTTTTAAAATACAATTTAGAAAAAGCCAAAGAACACTTTAAAGATGCTCCTAAAATGATGAAAGCTTTTGAGTATTGGTTTGGTCCTTATCCTTTTTATGAAGATGGATATAAATTGGTAGAAACGCCTTATTTAGGCATGGAACACCAAAGTTCTGTTACTTACGGAAATCAATATAAAAAAGGATATTTAGGAAGAGATTTATCTGGTTCTGGTTGGGGCTTAAAATTCGATTTTATTATTATTCACGAATCTGGACATGAATGGTTTGCGAACAACATTACCAATAGAGACATTGCAGATATGTGGATTCATGAGAGTTTTACCAATTATTCTGAAAATCTGTTTGTAGATTATTATTACGGAAAAAAAGCAGCATCAGAATATGTAATTGGATTAAGAAAATCTATAGGAAATAAAACTACAATTATTGGAAAATATGATGTAAATAATGAAGGTTCTGGAGATATGTACAATAAAGGAGGAAACATACTACACACCTTAAGACAATTAATTGATGATGATGAAAAGTGGCGTGCTATTTTACGTAAAATGAATAAAACATTTTACCATAAAACAGTAACAACACAGCAAATTGAAGATTTTTTATGTGAAGAAACTGGTTATGATTTATCAGCTTTTTTTAATCAATACTTAAGAGATATTAGAATTCCAACTTTAGAATATTCCATTCAAAACAAAGAACTAAAATATAGATGGATTAATACAGTTTCTGATTTTAAAATGCCAATAAAAATATTTTTAGGCGATAAAAATCAATGGATTTATCCAACTGAAAAATGGAAACATTTAAAAACGCAAAGTAACAATTTAAAAATTGATGATAACTTTTATATCTTCAGTAAAAACAAATCTTAATAAAAATATTAAGTACTATTTATTTGGGCGTTACCACGTTTAAAAAAACGTGGTCAGGCTTTTTGTTTCAATCTTTTTGCTCATACTTCACAAAAAGGATTTTCACTGCAATCCTTAACGCAGGTATACTTATCAAATTATTACTAAATTAGAAGTCTAAAAAATTGTTAAATGACCTTTACAAGAGAAAAAAAAGAAAAATGGAATTTGTTTGAAAAAATAAGCTTCAGGTTTTTGTTTTTGTATTTTACACTTTATGTTTTATCAATATTCACAGCAAGTTTATGGGAACCAATTATTCAATGGATAGGAACATCAATTTTTAATATTGAATATATTTTTTCTTCTAACGGAAGAGGAAGTGGAGATACTACTTATGCCTACTTACTGCTTTTTTTATTTTTCTGTATTTCATCTTTAGGAAGTATCATTTGGACATTTATTGATTCAAAAAGAACATCTTACAATCAATTACAATATGGATTTCTGGTAAGTATTCGAGTAATTCTTATCTTTTTTTTGTTTCAATACGGAATTATAAAAATGTTCCATTTACAAATGTCTCCTATTTCTAACTCAGATTTAATTCAAACTTTCGGCTCAAAATCTCCAATGGGATTAGCTTGGAAATTTATGGGTTTTTCATCAACCTATAGTTTTTTTGCTGGTTTATCTGAAGTAATAGCAGGACTCTTATTAATTTCTAGAAGAACACAAACGTATGGCGCAATAGCAACAATTGTAGTAATGTTAAATGTTTTTATGATGAATTTATGTTTTGATATTCCTGTAAAAATATTTTCTTTTCACTTACTATTAATGGGTGTTTTAATTCTTTTTGCTGATTTTAAAAGAGTTTTTGGAGTATTAATACAAAATAAAAACATTGGAGATTATGTTTTGTATCCGCAGTTAAAAAAAGGAGATCGAACTATTATTATCATTGCCAAATGTGTCTTATTATTTGTAATTTCTGCACTATTTATCTTTACAAGTTATCCGAGATATAAAAAAAACTATGTAAATCCTAAAACCGCTTTATATGGAATTTGGGAAGTTTCAGATTATAAGAAAGGAACACAGAGAAACCCTAAAAAAAATTGGAAATACATTGCTATAGACCAAGCTAATTTTGCAAGTATTAAAACCTTAGATGACACACAATCTTATTATAAATTTAAAGTAGATTCGATTAAAAACACCATTCTATTTGCTAAAAGGAGCAATAAAATAATAGATACTTTAGCTTTTAAAAAACAGGGAAATAATCTTTTTATTTCTGGAAAAATAGAAAACGACAGTATATTAGTTCATCTAAAAAAGAAACCAAAAACAGATTTCTTACTCACTTCAAGAGGTTTTAACTGGATTAATGAGTACCCATTAAACAAATAATTATTTTTTTAAAATATATGCTCTTATAATGTAATCTACTTTTGGGTAGTTCTCCCTTAAAAAAGTATTACCTTCTTTATTAATTTTACCTTGTTGTCTGCCTAAATTATCGCCATAACCGTTGTAAAATTTTAACACATTTTCTTTCCCATCAATTACTTTTGCAATTACAGGAAAACCAGAAACACCAGAATACGTTAATTTATCTAACCGATAATTGTCTTTTAAATTGATAAAAATCTGATTCGATCTTGTTGCTACTCCACCTCTGGCAAATGCGAGTGTCATTGCATCATTTTTTTGAATTACAGGTTCATCTTCAATTCCTTTTTGCCAACTTTTATTGATTAAAGAATCATTGTGAATTCCGAATTGAGCAACAAAATCAGGCACTACTCTATAAATGGCAACGTCATCATAATATCCATATTTTATTAATTGATAAAATCTATCTACACCTTTTGGAGACCATTCTCTTGTTGCTTCTATATCAAAGTTTCCTTGTGTAGTTTCAAACCTAGCTTTAAAAGTTGTTGGTGCTTCTTTTAACAACCATTTTTCTTTAAAATTTTTTGTGGCACAAGAAGTAAAAAGCACAATAGTTGCTATTAATAGAATTTTATTTTTCATTTTATTCTGTTAGTTTTCTCTTTATAACTGGGTAAATATATTAAAATATAATGTTAAAACTTAACTCTACATTTGTAGAATTCATTTTTTAATTCTACATTTGTAGAGTTAAAAAGAATCAAATGATACAATTATCTAAAACAGAAGAACAACTAATGCAATATTTATGGAAGCGTGAAAAAGCTTTTATGAAGGATTTGTTAGAAGATTTTCCAGAACCAAAACCGGCAACAACTACAGTTGCAACCTTATTAAAAAGAATTACTGATAAAGGTTTTATTGGGTATAATTTGTTCGGAAAATCGAGAGAATATTACCCAATTATTAAGAAAACAGATTATTTTTCAAAACATGTTAATGGTTTAATTAAAAATTTCTTTAATGATTCTGCGAGTCAGTTTGCTTCCTTCTTTACAACAGAAACCAATCTTTCTACAGAAGAATTAGAAAACTTAAAGAAGGTTATTGATAGTCAAATTAAAAAACAACAATAATGATAATCTATCTTTTAAAATCTGCTGGTTGTTTAGCATTGTTACTTTCTTTTTATCATTTTATATTAGAAAAAGAAAAGATGCACAACTTCAATCGTTTTTATCTTTTAGGAAGTATTTTGTTTTCATTTTTAGTTCCTTTAGCAACTATTACAATACCAACA
>NZ_JBDVJE010000004.1:0-2281 GCF_039939415.1 Polaribacter sp. | reverse complement strand
AGAATTACAAAATGATAACCCTATACCACCTCCACTTACATTACCATCTTGATTTCCTAATTGATAAAATCTTTCGAAAATATTTTTTAACTTTTCTTTAGGAATTCCTTTACCAGTATCTACAACATCAATTTTAATGTTTTTAACTCCGTCTTCATAAACTATTGAAGCATCTATATTTATAGTTCCTTGAGCAGGTGTATTTTTAAACGAATTAGAAAGTAGGTTAAAAAGTATTCTTTCTAGTTTTTCTACATCGATTATAATTACTTCATTTGGTGAACTAATTTTATAGTAAAAATTAACGTTTTTTTCTAATGCGTAATTTTCAAAAGCTTCTGTTGTTGGATATAAAAAATCGCCTAAAGTAGATTTTGTAAAATTTAAATTTAGAAAGCCTTGTTCTGCCTGTCTAAACGTTATTAACTGATCTATTAAACTTAGTAGCCTATGTGTATTTCTCTTAATAATTGATAAAAATCGTTCGTTTTCTGGGTTGCTATTGTTTTCTATAACTCTATCTAAAGGACCAGAAATAAGTGTTAAGGGCGTTCTAAACTCATGAGATAAATTTGTGAAATATCTAAATTTACCTTGATTAACTACTTCTACTCTATCTTTATCTATTTGTTCATAGATTAATTTTTGCTTTAATTTTTCATGCCTTACAAAGTAATAAACAATGCCAACTCCTACACCTAAAAAAAGTAATGCCAATAAAGAGTAACTCCACCAAGTTTGATACCAAAGAGGCAAAACAATTAAGGTTAATGTTTTTGTGGAGTCGCTCCAAACACCATCTCCATTAGCAGATTTTACTTTTAATTGGTATGTACCAGCAGATAAATTAGTATACGTGATACCAGATTTACCTTTATTAATTTCTACCCAATCTTTATTAAAACCTTCTAATTTATATGCTATTTTATTTTTTGCTGGTGCAGATGTGTGCTCTGCAACAATATTAAAAGATATAATTCGCTGGCTTTTACTAACAGTTAAAGTATCTGTTTCTGAAATAGCTTTTTTAAGAATTACAATATCATTTAATTTTTCACCTATTCTTACAGGTTTATTATTTATTAATAAAGATGTTATTAAAACTTTTGGAGGCTGTACATTTAAAATCATTTTCTTCGGATCAAAAACAGTTAAACCATTTAAGCCACCAAAATACATAAATCCAGATTTTCCTTTTGTATACGCAGATTGTCTAAAGTTATTGTGAAACAAACCATCACTTACATCAAAAACATTTACTTTGTTTGTTTCTTTATTAAAACGAACCAATCCCATATCTGTACTAATCCATAAATCATCGCTATCATCCTGAGCTAAAATTCCATAAATAGCATCATCTGGCAAGACATCGTTTTTTCTAAAATAATCCATTTTTACAGGGTTGTGATTACTATCTAGGGTTAGCTTATTTAAACCTCCACCAAAAGTACCAATCCAAATATTCTTTTTATCATCTTCATAAAGTGTAAAAACTCTATTGTAACTTATTTTACTATTTCCTTTTTTATTTTTTTGATATTGCCTTATAACTTTAATTATTCCATCTTCATATTTACACTGTAACAAGCCATAATCTGTACCAAACCATAATTGATTGTTACTATCTTGCAAAAAACATTGTACTCTACTAGTTGCTATTTTTAGGCTCGATTTTATTTTAATTTTTGGAATTCTTTTTTGCTCTATTTCTTTCCATGGATTTTCTATTACTAAAATTTTATTACCAGTAAAAACAATATCTGTTTCATTTATTTGAGCAATTTTTCTTGTTAAAAACAATTGATCTAAACCTTCTTTTGATAAAAACTGAATTTCTTTAAAGTCTTTTTTTATGGGGCTGTATACAAATACTTTTTTGTCTGTACCCAACCAAATATAGTTTCTTTTATCTTGATAAATACACCTTATAATATCGTTATCTTCAATAGACAATTTATGCTGTAGATCTTCGAATTTAATTTTATCTAAATTATTTTCATTAATTTGATCTATGCTTCTAAATAATTTTGTATTGTATCCAGAAATCCAAATTTTACCATTATTATCTTCTAAAATTGATGTTATTAAATTATCACCAATAGAAAACTTATTGTAAGGGTTATTAGTGTAAGAGTAGAATGGTTTTTGAAAAAGGTCTAATTTATTAATTCCTCCTTGAGCAGTACCCACCCAAAGCACATTAAAACTATCTTGATAAACGGCATTAATTTGATGACTACTTATGCTATTTTTATTCTTAGGTTCGTAATTAAAGTGACTA
>NZ_JBDVJE010000003.1:0-28769 GCF_039939415.1 Polaribacter sp. | reverse complement strand
AGTATGAATGCTTGTAAGGAAAAAAGTAAGAAAATTGGTAAAAGAATTCGTTTTATTAAAAACGATGTATTTGGTATTCTTAGCACTATTTTTTTTGTTCTGATATAATTTCGAAGACAGATAATAACCTGAAGAATTACTTTTAGCATAAACAGGAGATTCTACAACTGATAATATCAATACCAATAAGAAAACAAAGAAGTGTTTTAGTTGCATTGAAAATCTATTTACTTAATTTTAAAACAAAAGCCTCTTTGTAAAAAAAACAAAGAGGCTTATATTTTATTTGTGGTGTTGCCACTATTTAATTAGCTCGTAAGAACGCTTAATAAAATTTGTTAAATCCTCACCATGTAAAAGGTTTTGAGATAATTTTGCTAAATCAAAAGCTTGAGAAATTAAACCTTTTTGAGCAGCTTCGTCTTTATTGTTTAAAATTTCAGAAACTAATGGACTATTCGTGTTTACTACTAAATTGTACATGTCTGGGAAGTTACCCATTCCCATCATTCCACCACCACCAGAAGCTTGCATTTCTTTCATTCTACGCATAAATTCTGGAACTGTAATTAAAAACGGTGAAGCATCAGAATCCATAGACTCTAATTGAACAGTGTACGTTTTAGATGGTACAGCAGCTTCAATAATAGGTTTTAACGTTTCTTTTTCTGCATCAGTTAACTTAGAAATTACATTATCATCTTTCTTAATTAAGTTATCTACGTGATCTGCATCAACCCTAGTAAATTTAATTTTTTCTCCTGCACCTTCTAATTTTTGCATTAAATGAGAAATAATAGGTGAGTCTAATAATAATACTTCATATCCTTTTGCAGCGGCATCTTGTATATAACTGTGCTGACCTTCTTTGTTTGCAGCATATAAAATTACATGATTTCCATCTTTATCTGTCTGAGTATCTTTTGTTTTTTCAATCAATTCATCAAACGTAAAGTAAGAATCTGCAACAGTTGGGTATAAAGCAAATTTCTTAGCTTTATCGAAAAATTTATCTTCAGACAACATTCCGTATTCAATAATAACTTTAATGTCATTCCATTTTGTTTCAAAATCTGCTCTATCTTTTTTGAAAATAGAAGCTAATTTATCAGCTACTTTTTTAGTAATGTAACCAGATATTTTCTTTACAGCACCATCTGCTTGTAATCCAGAACGAGATACATTTAAAGGAATATCAGGAGAATCTATAACTCCTTTTAACATTTGTAAAAAGTCTGGTACAATTCCTTCTACATTATCTGTTACAAAAACTTGGTTTTGATACAATTGGATTTTGTCCTTTTGCATGTCCATGTTTTGAGATAACTTAGGAAAAAATAAAATTCCTGTTAAGTTAAAAGGATAATCTACATTTAAGTGAATATGAAATAATGACTCTTCAAATTGCATTGGATACAATTCTCTGTAGAAGTTTTCATAATCTTCATCACTTAAATCTGCAGGAGATTTTGTCCAAGCAGGTTCAGTATTATTGATAATTTTATCAACTGTAATTTGTTTATGAGGTTCTGTAGTTTCTTTACCATCTGCATCTTTAGTAGTTGCAGGTGTAAACTCTGGATCGTTAATTTCTTTAGTTCCAAATTTAATTGGCACTTGGTTAAAACGATTGTATTTATTTAATAAACCTTCAATTTTAGCATCTTCTAAAAACTCTAAAGAGTCTTCTGCAACATGTAAAATAATTTCTGTTCCTCTGTCAGATTTATCAGTTTCTACTAAAGTGTATTCAGGAGACCCATCACAGGTCCAATGTGCAGCAGGTGCATCTTTAAAAGATTTTGTTTTAATTTCTACTTTGTCTGCTACCATAAAAGCAGAGTAAAAACCTAGTCCAAAATGACCAATAATACCTGCTTCATTATCTTTATATTTATCTAAAAATTCTTCAGCACCAGAAAAAGCAATTTGGTTGATGTATTTTTCAACTTCATCTGCAGTCATTCCTAAACCTCTATCTTTAATAGTAATAGTTTTAGCATCTTTATCAATACTAACTTCCATTTTAGTATCACCTAATTCAGTCTTTGCTTCACCAATAGAAATAAGGTGTTTTAATTTTGAAGTCGCATCTGTTCCATTAGAAATTAATTCACGTAAAAATATTTCGTGATCAGAATACAAGAATTTTTTAATCAGTGGAAAAATATTTTCTACAGATACATTAATGTTTCCTTTTGCCATTTTTATATATGTTTAATTTAAATTATTATTTATAGTTAGACAAGTAGTCAAAAAAAATACCAAAACAGAATTTATGACAAGATGACATTTTTAGTGACAAATATTATTTTTTTACTGATGAATAAGTTTAATTAAATTAATCAACGTTTTATAATAGAATAACTACTTTAGTAAAAAAAAAAGAACACTATTTTATAATTATTAGAACTATAAATTATGGAGCCTATTAAAGATGAATTAAATTTAGATGCAATTACAGCTATATTTAATGCGCAAAAAGTTAATCAATTTGTAGTAGCAAATCAATCTATAAAAGCAAGAAGAAAAAAACTTTTAGCTTTAAAAAAAGCAGTTTTAGTTACTTACAGAAAAGCGATTAAAGAAGCCTTATATAAAGACATGAAAAAACCTGCTGCAGAGGTAGATTTAACTGAAATATACCCAATAACCAGCGAAATTAAACACACTTTAAATAATTTAAATTCTTGGGCATATAAACAAAGAGTTGCTACACCAATAGCATTTTTAGGTGCTTCGTCTTTTATAAAATATGAACCTAAAGGGGTATGTTTAATTATTTCTCCTTGGAATTTTCCTGTTAATTTAACATTAGCACCTTTAGTAAGTGCAATTGCAGCAGGTAATACCGTTATTTTAAAACCTTCAGAAATGACACCAAATATTTCTAAAGTGATGAAAACTTTAATTACAGATATTTTTAATGAAAATGAAGTAGCTTTAATAGAAGGAGCTGTTCAAACATCAACAGATTTGTTGTCTTTACCATTTAATCATATTTTTTTTACAGGATCTCCAGCAATTGGTAAAATTGTAATGTCTGCAGCTGCAAAGCACTTAACCTCTGTAACTTTAGAATTAGGAGGGAAATCTCCAACCATTGTAGATGAAACTGCTTCTGTAAAAAGTGCTGCGAAACGTATTGCTTGGGGTAAATTTGTAAATGCAGGACAAATTTGTATTGCCCCAGATTATATTTATGTCCATAAAAGTAAATATGAAGCTTTGGTAACTGAGTTTAAAAAAGTATTGAATAATTTTTATGAAAATGAAGCAAATACCTCTAAAAGTTATGCTTGTGTGGTAAATACAAATCATAAAAAACGAATTATAAGTATTATAGAAGATGCAAAAGAAAAAGGAGCAACAATTACTTATGGAGGTAAAATTGATAAAAACTCTAATACCATAGAACCAACTATTTTAACAAATGTTTCTTTAAATTCTAGGGTAATGCAAGAAGAAATATTTGGTCCTATTTTACCTATAATTTCTTATGATAATATTAAAGATGTAATTCATACTATTAATACAAATGAAAAGCCTTTAGCATTATATATTTATAGTAAGAAAAATAAAAATGTGCAACATATTTTAAACAATACAAGAGCAGGTGGCTCTTGTATAAATAACAACGGAGTTCATTTTTACAATAATAATTTACCTTTTGGAGGTTCTAACAATAGCGGAATAGGAAAGTCTCATGGTTTTTACGGTTTTCAAGAATTTTCGAATGCAAGAGGAGTTTTAAAGCAAAATATACCTGGAGCTTTAGAAATGTTAACTCCACCTTATACCAATTTAAAAGAGAAAATTATTAACTTAACCATTAAATTGTTATAAATTCTTTTAAGAATATAAATTTG
The DNA here is from genome assembly GCF_039939415.1 of Polaribacter sp. Taxonomy (GTDB): domain Bacteria; phylum Bacteroidota; class Bacteroidia; order Flavobacteriales; family Flavobacteriaceae; genus Polaribacter. The sequence goes on along the minus strand of NZ_JBDVJE010000003.1, from coordinate 24,900 downwards.
TAATTTTGTTCTTGCTTTTTTATGTTTTAATTTGGTAAAATATACTTTTTAACAAAGCTTTTAAGATTAAATAATAGACAACAAACAATTAATTAAAAATATTAATATATGTATAATTCTAAAATTATCGGACTTGGATACTATGTGCCAGAAAGCGTTGTAACCAATAACGATTTAAAGGAGTTTATGGATACTTCAGATGAATGGATTCAAGAACGAACAGGAATTAAAGAAAGAAGATGGATAGACCCAAAATCTGGAGATACAACAGCTGTAATGGGAGCAAAAGCTTCTAGAATAGCTATAGAAAGAGCTGGTTTAGCAAAAGATGATATAGATTTTATTGTATTTGCAACTTTAAGTCCAGATATGTATTTTCCAGGAGGTGGTGTGCAAGTACAAGAGATGTTAGATATGCCAACAATTGGTGCTTTAGATGTGCGTAACCAATGTTCTGGTTTTATTTATGCAATGTCTGTTGCAGATCAGTTTATAAAAACTGGGATGTATAAAAACATTTTGGTTATTGGTGCAGAAAATCATTCTGGAGGATTAGAAAAATCTACAAGAGGAAGAAATGTTTCTGTAATTTTTGGTGATGGAGCAGGAGCTGCAGTACTTTCTAGATCTGAAGAAGAGGGTAAAGGAATTTTATCTTCTCATTTACATTCGGAAGGAAAACACGCTAAAGAATTGGTGTTAGAAGGACCTTCTACAGGAAGATGGGTACCAGAAATTTTAGAAAAAAACGACCCAGAAGATGTTTCTTATTACCCATATATGAATGGGCAGTTTGTATTTAAACATGCTATAACACGTTTTTCTGAAGCCATTGTAGAAGGTTTAGTAGCAAATAATTTAGAAAAAGAAGATATTGATATGTTAATACCTCACCAAGCGAATTTACGTATTACACAGTTTATACAAAAGAAGTTTAGATTGTCTGATGACAAAGTTTTTAATAATATAATGAAATACGGAAATACCACTGCAGCGTCTGTTATTATTGCGTTAACTGAAGCTTGGGAAAAAGACAAAATTAAAGATGGAGACTTAGTGGTATTAGCTGCTTTTGGTAGTGGTTTTACTTGGGGTTCTGTTGTAATACGTTGGTAAGATAGTAGCTTTTGGTATTTGGCTATTTGCTATTAGTGATAAAAAAAGTGCTACATTTTGTAGCACTTTTTTTACTTTTGTTAATTCGCTAATTTAAGACGATTATGACGTTGTTTTAATGACTTATAATCGACGTTAGCGAAGTTCGTTTTTTTAAGTTTAGAAACAAACTAAACTAGTTTATTACAAAACACCACCACTTCCTTGGGTTTCGTTTTTTTCTCTGTATTTTCTATTTCTTGCTCTGTTTTTTCCACTACCAAAATCATAAGAAAATCCAAGATAAATAGAACTGTATTCTAAAGTATAGTTTCCTGTTTGTGCAAATGGGTTGGTTGCTGAAAAATCTAAATGGTAACCATCAAAAATATCAGTTCCACGTATTGTAATAGCTCCATTACCATCAAAAATAGATAATTGTGCAGCTGCATTTACTAAGAAAAAAGGTTTTACTTTAAACTGCACGTTTTCGTTTTTTCCTCTATACATACCAGATAATTGAAAACTTAATTTTTTAGAAGCTTTAAAGTTATTGCTTATGTTTGCTGTAAAACGAGTGTTTTTAATACTTTCTGTTTTATTATTTATAATACCTTCACTTTCTTGAGAATACAAACTAGAACTTGGTCTAAAACTCCACCAATTTGTCAGTTTAAAACTAGAAGAAAACTCTACACCATAACTATCTGAAGTATCGTAATTTTCATAAGAAAGCAATTGTCTATCTGCATTGGTAATATCTTTATTAATAACTCTACCAATTTTATCTGTAGTGTTTCTGTAAAAAGTACCAAAAGACAAATACCCTTTTTTAATACTTCTGGTATAATTTATCTCAAAAGAATTGGTAAATTGTGGTTGTAATGTTTGGTTACCAACAGAAATGGTTAGAGGAGAAGTCCACTCTTGTATTGGTGTTACTTGCTCAATACCTGGTCTGTCTACTCTTTTGCTATAACCAACCTGAAATTCATCTTTATCTGAAGCAGCATAAGTAAAATAAGCAGAAGGATATAGTGTTAAAAATGTGTCTTCATAAGGTTTTACAGCAGTTTGTTTTGTGTTTGTAAACAAACCATTTACTGTAAAATGTTCTAAACGTAATCCTCCTTGAAACGTAAGTTTTTTAAATTCTTTGGTGTAATTTACATAACCAGAAAAAATATCTCTATCGTAATTAAAAGTGGTATTTCCTTTAGCTACAATTGCAGGATTTCCACCAGTTTCAATTTCTTGATCTGTAATAATATTATTAAAAGTAGTTTGTATTCTTGCTTCTAAACCTAGTTCTAAATTTCCTCCAGAAATGGGTTTCGTATAATCTAAATTGGCTAAAAAAGTATCGGAATTATTGGTAATTGTATTCTCGTAATTATAGAGTTTAGAACTTGGATTTACAGTTTCTATAACAAAATCGTTTTGAGGATTTGTGGTTTTTGTATAATTAAGCTCGAATTCTATATTTTGTCCTTTGTCATCAATATTTATTTTATAATCAATGTTATACGCTTGTTCTTTGGTGTTGTACTTTGATAAGTTAGGCGCATTAAAAACAAGACTGTTATTTTCTATTACTTTGCTATTGATACTAAAATCTGTATCAGCAAAAGTTTGAGAAGTATAAAAAGATAGGGTATTTTTTTTGTTGATGTAAAAATCGATTCCGCTTTTTAAATAATGACTGATAGTATTGTCTATATAATCGATGTTTTGATATAATTCCTTGTTAGTTCTATCAAAAAAAGAGAAGGTTTCAAATTTCCCAAAATCGTAACTATAATTTGCATACATATTTATTTTACCAGTTCTGTAATTTAAGTTTAAAGAACTAGTTGGTCTTGTATTTATACTATGTTCTGCACCAATATTTATAGAGCCGTTAAAACCTTTGGTAATATTTTTTTTAAGAATGAAATTGATAATTCCACTCATACCTTCAGGATTGTATTTTGCAGAAGGATTTGTAATTAATTCTACACTTTTTACAGTAGCAGCAGGAATTTGTTTTAATAATTGAGCAGGAGATAAGTTAGAAGGTTTTCCGTCAATTAAAACACGCACATTATTATTACCTCTTAAATTAATAGTTCCAGAGCTAAAATCGACTTCTACTAAAGGTATGTTTTCTAATAATTGTAAAGAGTTTGTACCGGCAGAAGCTAGATCTTTACCCACATGTATTATTTTTCGGTCAATTTTTTGAATAAATGTTGATGTTTTTGATTGTATAGTAACTTCTTCTAAAATGTTAGGTTCTTCTTCTAAATGAATTGTTGAGAGATCTATTTTGGGTTGACTTTCAGACAACACAATGGTTCTTTTTATAGTTTTATAGCCAATAAATTGAATTTCAATAAAAATAGTTTTTAAAGGGAGTTGTTCTATCAGAAAAATACCTTGGTCATCTGTAATTCCGCCAGAAAAAATGGTGTCGCTTTCGTCTTTACAGACTACGTTTACATAAGGTAAGTTTTTTTTAGATTTAGAATCGACGACTTTTCCAGTGAAAATTCCAATATTTTTTATAACTCTTTTTTTATTTTTTGCATAAAAAGAAAGTGATAAAAAAAGGAGTATAAGGGGTACAAACTTTTTCATAATCATATTTTAAGCTTGTAATATTCATAGCAAATAAGGTCTTACAAACTAGAATAAATGTAATAAAATTTTCGGTATAAAAAAAATTCCATTTTGGACCATATAAAATTTAAATTTTTAATATTTTTTGTTACTTTAAAAATAATTATTAAAAAGGTTTTAGACTAAAAAAAACTTGAATTCTGCATAACAGAATCCAAGTTTAAAAATCAAAAGTAATCATGTTGTTTTCTAGAAACCACCACCACTTTGTTTGGTGTTATCATCTCTTTGTCTTCTTCTTTTAGCTTTGTTTTTTCCACTACCAAATCTGTAATTAAAACCAAGGTATGCAGTTCTGCTTTCCCAATTAAATTTACCATTTTGTACAAACGGACTAGAAGAGTTAAAGGCAAATTTCATTCCTTTAAAAATATCATTAACTCTTAAGTTTACAGTTCCTTTTCCTTTTAAAACGGTTAAACTTGCACCAGTATTTATCATCCACATATTCTCTATTTTCCATTGTATATCTTCTTGTGGACCTCTATACATAGCAAATAATTGAAATCTTAAATTTTTAGATGCTTTAAAACTATTGCTAATTCTTGCATTAAAAACTTCGTTTGTAACTTCTATTCTAGAAGCGTTTACGTTGTTTTGATCTACAATACCTAATTGTTTTTGTGAGTAAAAATCCATACTAGAGTTTATTCTCCACCAGTTATTTACTTTATAGTTTGCAGAAAATTCTAATCCGTAAGAACTTGTATCATCAAAATTAGCATGCGAAAGAATTTGTTTTACATCTGGGTCTAAAGGATCTGCAAAAGTTACACGAGAAATGTTATCGTTAATTTTTCTGTAAAAAGTACCAAAAGTTAACGATCCATTTTTAATTTGACGTGTGTAATTAACTTCGTACGAATTTGTAAACTGAGGGTCTAATTCTGGGTTACCAACAGAAGTAATTAATGGTGTACTCCATTCTCTAATAGGGTTTAATTGCCCAATACTTGGTCTATCAACTCTTCTGCTATAACTTACTTGAAACTGGTTTTTTTCTGATGGATTGTATGTGAAGAAAGCAGAAGGATATAAGGTGTTCATTTTATCTGTAACTTTTTCGAATCCATTTTCGTACTTAAAAGTACCTTCTATTTCGTATTGCTCAAAACGTGTACCTAATTGCATGGTCAATTTCCCAAATTTATGTCCGTAGTTGATATAACCAGAATATATTTTTCTATCATAATCAAAAGAAGAATTACCAACTCTCTCGTAACCAGTTATTACATCATTAATATTTCTTATTTCTCTTTCTTGATCTGTAAGGTTAATGTTTGCAGTATTATTACTTCTATATTCTAAACCTAATTCTAATTTACCTTCTTTAGAAACTGGGTTGGTATAATCGATATTAATTAAAGTATTGTTTCTATCGTTTTCTATTTCATTAGTGTAATTGTAAATTTTGTAATCATCATCGTCATTAGGATTTTTTAAATAATCTATATTTTCTGCATCTTCAGGATTATCTGTGTTAGAAATGGTTGCTTCAAATTCTAAATTATGACCTTTTTTTTCGAAATCTACTTTGTAATTTACATTATAAGTTCCAGAGTTATTATTTTGATTTTGTATGTTTCTAGCATCAGAAATTAAAGTTCCATTTCCATCAATTATTGTGCTTCCACTTCCATCACCATTAAATTTATTAAAGGTTGTATAAAAAGATAAAGTGTTTTTATCATTTAAGTAAATGTCTGCACCTACTTTAAATAAATGCGATTCATTTTTATTAACAAACTGGAAATTTTGCAACACATTTGCAGAAGGCCTGTCTACAAAACCATAATTAAAATTATTACCTCCATTATAACCATAATTACCAAAGAAATTAACTTTACCTGTTTTATAATTCATGTTTGTAGAAGCATTATAACGTACATAATGACCCGCTGTAATACCTGTATCTACAGAACCATTAAAACCCATATTTGCATTTTTGTTTAAAATAATATTGATAATTCCGCTCATTCCTTCTGGATTGTATTTTGCAGAAGGATTTGTAATTAATTCTATACTTTTTATAGAGGTAGAAGGTATTTGTTTTAGTAATTGAGCTGCAGAAATGTTAGTTGGTTTACCATCTACCAAAACACGTACATTATCATTTCCTCTTAAACTAATTGAACCTGTTTGACTATCTACACTAACAGATTGTACATTGTTTAAAAGCTCTGAAGCAGTTGTGCCAGCTGCAGTTAAATCTTTACCAACATTAATTACTTTTCTATCAACTTTTTGAGTAACTGTAGAGGTTTCTGCTCTAACAACTACTTCATCTAAAATAGAACTGTCTTCTTCTAAAGCAATGGTGCCTAAATTTAGTTTTTTACTTTTATCAGTAATGCTAATTTTTTTAGAATAGATTTTAAAGCCAATAAATTGTACTTCTACTAAACTATTTCCTTTAGGAATGTCTTTAATTTTAAAGTTTCCGTTTTCATCTGTAATACCTCCTGTTATTATTTTTTTTGCAAAATCTCTAATAACAATATTTACGTATGGTAAAGCTTCATTAGAGTTTTTGTCTACTACTTTACCTGTAATAATTCCAGGTTTAGCAAGTTCTCCTTTTGGCATTTGTGCAAAGAAATTTATGGATACTAATAAAATTGCAAATAGTATTATTTTTTTCATTTGTAGTTAATTTTGGTTGAATTTCTTTATATTGAGTTCTATATAGACGTTTCAAATTCTATATTTGTTACAAGAATTAATTTTATTTAACTTATTCTTAACATATGAAAAAAGTAACATTAGTTTTAGGTGCATCAACAAATCCAAATAAATATTCGAATATTGCTATAAAGAGATTTATTGATAAAGAAATAGAAGTTGTTGCAATAGGAGCTAAAAAAGGAAAGGTATTTAATGTTGTTATTGATGATGAAAAAAAAGCATACAAAAACATAGATACAGTTACTTTGTATTTAAATAAACAAAGACAAGAAGCTTACTATAATTATATAATTAGTTTAAATCCTAGACGTGTAATTTTTAACCCAGGAACATTAAATGATGATTTTATAAAACTGTTAAAAGAAAATAATATTGAAGTAGATGTGGCTTGTACTTTAGTGTTATTAAGTATGAATCAATATTAAAAAAAGTAAATTGAATTGGTGAAAATTATTTTCCTTTTTCTAATATTGTGAGTTCTAATAATTTTTTTTATTAGAAATAACCAATCCAATTTACCTTAATGCAAATTTAATTTTTATGAAACTTTTTTACAATACTCATAATGAGTATTAATAGTTTAGAATTATATTAATTTTGGATTACTTTTAAAGTAACTAATTAACTCAAAAGTAGAAGATAAGTTTAATTTTTTAAGGATATTTCTCCTATGAGTATCTACTGTATGTTTACTAATATTTAGCCCTTCAGCAATATCTAGACTTGTTTTTTTAGATAATAATAAGCGAATAACATCTCTTTCTCTATGGCTAATAACATCTAATAAGTTTGTGCTAGATATATTTTTGTAGAAAAGAGTTTCGTATTCATTTTCTTCATTTAAATATTTTGCACTAGCACAAATATCCATATTTATGTCTCCATCCATAACTGTATAATGTGCCAAACCAATTATTGGTTTTAGATCTTTATCAAACTGAAGTGGAGTTGTGTTTTGAATGATCGTTATATATTTTCCTTTAGCGTTTTTAATTCTGTAATTCCAAGTATAACTCATTCTTTTGCGTTTCTCGTCATCTAATTCATTCATGGTAAAAGTCATAAGTTCATTTAAACAAGAAAGCCAAATTTTAATATCTTTAGGATGAAAAAGTGTCCAGAAATAATCCATACCATCTTCTAACATTTTTTGTTTAGATAAACCAGTACAGATCTTAAAATTTTTACTAACGTATTCGAAGTTTTGATTTACAGTGTTAGTAATACAGAAAAATGTGGTGTTATGTGGGTAATAAAAGTCAAGCTCAATCAGTTTTTTAATATGTTCTTTAATTTCTACTTTTGGGTAACTATTAAAAATTTCATTATAAACAACATTAATATTATTCAATTTCAATAGAATTTTTATTTTAAATTGTAAATACTTTACCGGGTTCAGCTAAGTTAGTGTTTTTAAATATTTCTTGAGCTTCATTTTTAAATAATAAAATATTTTTATAACGCCCAGAATAATGCCCTATAATTAGTTGTTTTACATCTGCATCTTTTGCTATTTGTGCAGCTTGTTTAGAAGTTGAATGCTTTGTTTTTTTAGCTAAATCTTCTCTATCACTTAAAAAAGTTGCTTCATGATATAATAAGTCTGCATTTTTAATGATAGGTACAATATCTGGTTTATAACTGGTATCACTACAAAAAGCAAAACTTAAAGGTTTAGGAGGAGGTAAAGTTAATTCTGAATTTAAGATGGTTTCTCCAGAAGGTAAAACAATATCTCTACCTGCTTTTATATTTAAATAATCTGCTTTGTCAATACCAGTATAACCACTAATATTTAACATGTTTAATTTTCTAGGTTTTTCTTTTTCTGTAAACAAATAACCATTAGTATAAACTCTATGAGTTAACGGAATTGTTCTAACAGAAACTTTATCATCTTCAAAAATAAGTTCACTTTTTTTTGAAGATAACTCATGAAAAATCATTTTATATTTTGCGTGAGATTGAGATATTTTTAATTGTAATAACGTAACTTCTTTAATGCCTTTTGGTCCGTAAATATGAAGTTCTTTTTCTCTATTTAGAATCCCGAAAGTAGATAGCAAACCAACCAAACCATAAAAATGATCTCCATGTAAATGCGAAATAAAAATATGATTGATTTTAGAAAAACCAACTTTATATTTTCGCATTTGACGTTGTGTTCCTTCACCACAATCTATTAGAAAATGACTGTTATTAATTTCTAAATATTGTGAAGTAGGAAAAGCGTTAATTCTTGGTGTAGCAGAATGGCAACCTAAAATTGTTAGTGAGATACTCATCTAATAACAAAACGTTTAGAAATAATTTTATTTTTATCTCGAATGCTATAAATATACATTCCTGTTGGTAAATTTTCTTTATAAAAAGCAATTGTATTTTTACCCGTTTTTGTTTTTATATTTTTCTTATAAACCGTTTTTCCTAAAACATTTTTAACTGTAAAAAAGATAGCCGAATTAGAAGATGAACTAAAACTAATTTTGGTGTTACTTGTAAAAGGATTTGGAGCAGCAGATAAACCATCTATAGAGTTTTCTTGCGAAAAACCTAAAGTGGTAATACTTAAAAATAAAATAAAAAGTATTTTTTTTATCATGTGTTATTTTTTTAAAAACCTAAATCTCTTTCTATGTTTTCCATTTCTATAACATCTTTTGCTTCTTGTAAGGTTGGAACAATGTTAAAGTTATCTGGAAAATTATCCATATCAATATCTGAACTAACTATTACAAATGACGTGCCATTTTGTTTTTTTTGTTCAGCTATATTCAAAAATAGTAAAAATTCTTTAGTAGAAACGTTAATGTTTTTAGAATTTTGAACGACAATATTTTCTTTTTCAAGATTTTTTTCTTTTGTTAAAAAAGAATTATATAACTCAGTAAAAGAGTTTTCATCACTTGTAATAAGTGTAAAAGTATCTTTTTTTTCTATTTTCATAATTTATCTTTTAACTTGTTGTGCCAATAAATAAATTACTGCCATTCTTACAGCAACACCGTTTTCTACTTGATTTAAAATAATAGATTCATTAGAATCGGCAACATCACTTGTAATTTCTACTCCACGATTTATTGGTCCTGGATGCATAATTACAATTTTCTTGCCAAGGTTGTCTAAAATCTCTTGATTGATACCAAAAAGTTGTGTGTATTCTCTAGTTGATGGAAAATATTTAATATCCATTCTTTCATGTTGTACACGTAAAACGTTTGCAACATCACACCATTCTAACCCTTTTTTTAGATTGTTTTCAACTTCTACACCTAAACTAGAAATGTATTTAGGTATTAAGGTTGTTGGTCCACAAACCTTTACTTCTGCACCTTGTAATTGTAATGCAAAGATGTTTGATAACGCAACTCTAGAATGTAAAACATCACCAACAATAAGAATTTTTTTACCTTTTACCGTTCCTAGTTTTTCTCTAATAGAGTAAGAGTCTAATAAGGCTTGAGTTGGATGTTCGTGAGTTCCATCACCAGCATTTACAATTTTTGCATCTACATGTTTAGATAAGAAAACTCCAGCACCAACACTTGCATGCCTCATAACAACAATATCTACTTTCATAGCTAATATGTTGTTTACGGTATCAATTAAAGTTTCTCCCTTTTTTACAGAAGATTGTCCTGCAGAAAAGTTAATTACATCTGCAGAAAGTCTTTTTTCTGCTAGTTCAAAACTTAATTTTGTTCTTGTACTATTTTCAAAAAATAAATTAGCAATGGTTATATCTCTTAAAGAAGGTACTTTTTTTATCGGTCTATTAATAACTTCTTTAAAGTGATCTGCTGTTTCAAAAATAAGATCAATATCAGTTTTCTTTAGATATTTTATTCCTAATAAATGTTCTACACTTAATTCTGACATAATTACTTAAATTCTATATAAACTGCGTCTTGTTGTTCTGTTTCTTTCCAAGTAACGAGTACTCTTTCTTCATTAATAGCATCTACTTGCCTTCCTCTATAATCTGGTTGAATAGGTAAGTGTCTACTAAAACGTCTATCTATAAGTACTAATAACTCAATATTATCGGGTCTTCCATAGGATTGCATTGCTGTTAATGCAGCTCTTACACTTCTTCCAGAATATAAAACATCATCAATAATTACTACATTTTTACCTTCAATTAAAAAATCCATTTTGGTAGCTGTTGCCGCTAAAGGAGCATCTCTTCTTCTAAAATCGTCTCTATAAAAAGTAATGTCTAAAAGGCCTAATTGTAAGTTTTTTACTTGGTATTTATTTTTTAATAAATCTGCTAATCTATTAGCTAAGAAACTACCTCTGGGCTGTAAACCAATTAAAACTGTATTAGAAAAATCGTTATGGTTTTCGATTAACTGACACGCCAATCGATGTAGAATTATTTCAATATCTTTTGAGTTAAGTAAGTTTTTTTTGCTCATAAGAAAGCTATCAAATTAGCTTGATAGTTATTGAAAATCAAAATTACTGTAAAAAAATGTATGCGCAAAATTTATAGGTACTAAAAAGTATTTTTGATGCAATGTTAATTAAATTGTTGAAAACAATTACGGCAAAATTAAATGTGGTTTAAGAGTTGTAGTATTTTTAATGTATTAATTCAAATCTCATAGTTATGTCTCTATTAAAATTTGAATCCATGCTTAAAACCAATTCAATTTATTTTTTTGATTTGGTAGAGTTTGAAGAAATAATTATACATTATTTAGATGCTGGTAAACACGCTTTAGCTAAAAAAGCAGTAAAGTTGGGGTTACAACAACATCCTGCTTCAGTAGATTTAAAATTGCTACAAGTAGAAATTTATATTTTTGAAAATGAATTAGATAAGGCTTCTATATTACTTAAAATAATAGAACGTTTAGAACCCAATAATGATGAGGTTTTTATACAAAGAGGCACAATTTGTTCTAAAAAAGGAAACCATAAAGAAGCTATTCTTTTTTTTAAAAAAGCACTTACTTTTACAGACGATAAGGTAGATATTTGGGCTCTATTAGGGATGGAATATTTGTATTTAGATGAATTTAAAAATGCACGTTTAACGTTTGCGAAATGTGTAAATGTAGATTTTGAAGATTATTCTGCCCTTTATAATGTTGTATATTGTTTTGATATGGAAAAAAAACATAAAGAAGCTATAGAATATTTAAATGCTTACATAGATATAAATCCATATTGTGAAGTTGCTTGGCATCAATTAGGAAGACAGTATTTTGTTTTAGAAAATTATGAAAAAGCATTACATGCATTTGATTATGCTGTAATTATTGATGAATCTTTTATTGGAGGTTATTTAGAAAAAGCAAAAACTTTAGAAGAGTTAAAACGTTATAAAGAAGCAATTGATAATTACTTAGTTACTTTAGAATTAGATGATGCAACAGCTTTTGTTTACATTAGAATAGGAGAATGTTATGAAAAATTAGAGAACTTTGAAGCTGCTATTTCCTTTTATAAAAAAGCAGTTCATGAAGATCCTTTGTTAGATAAAGGTTGGATGTTATTAACTAACATATATTTTAACAATAAAAACTACCAAAAAGCTTCATATTATATTTCTAAAGCGTTAAAAATTGAAGAAGATAATTCTTTATATTGGAGACGCTATTCTGAAATTAATTTAAAATTAAATTTCTATGAAGAAGCTGTAACGGGTTTTCAAAATTGTTTAAATTTACAGGATCAAAGTATAGAAATCTATATTGGTTTAACAGATGTCTTAACTTTTTTAGGTGAGTTTAATGATGCAATATCTGTATTGTTTAAAGCCCAAAAAAAATACAAAGAGATTGCAGAAATAGAGTACAGGTTAGCAGGTTTGTTTTACATCTTCAATAAAGAAAAGTATGGGTTTAATCATTTAATTTCGGGATTAAAAATAGATTATGACTATCATATCATTTTAAAGGAATTGTTTCCTATAGTGTACGAAAATGAAAAAATACAAAAGCTTATAGTAAATTATAAAAAAGCAATGGAATAATATTTTTCTAGGTAATTTTAATTTGATATTACAATATTAAATTAAATAAATAACCAGAAAAAATAATACAAAGAGTAACTACTCCAAAAAAGATGGCAATTAATTTTAATGTCATTACTTTTTTTAGGAGCATTGCTTCTGGTAAAGATAAACCAACAACTCCCATCATAAATGCTACTGCAGTTCCTAATGGAATACCTTTTGCAACTAAAACTTGAGCTACAGGTAAAATTCCTGAAGCGTTAGAGTACATAGGTACAGCTAAAATAGTAGCAATAGGTACAGCAAAAAGATTGTCTTTTGCCATGTACTGTTCAAAAAAACCTTCTGGAATATAACCATGCATTAATCCGCCAATTGCTATACCAATAATAACATAAACTATAATTCCTTTTAAAATATTAAGAACTTCGTTCCAAATTATTGGCATTCTTTGTCTTAAACTTAATTTTTCTGCAATAAAAGTATTTTGTTCTTTTTGTGCATTTGCTAAAACTGTTTTTACCCAAGGTGTTAAAAAACGTTCTAGTTGTAGTTTTTGTAAAATTGTTCCAGAAATTGTGCCTAATAAAATTCCACTAACAACATAAATAAGAGTGGTTTTTAAACCAAATAAACCAATAAAAAGCCCAATAGCAACTTCATTTACTAACGGAGATGTAATTAAAAAAGCAAATGTAACACCTAACGGAATTCCTCCTCTTACAAAGCCTATAAATAAAGGAACAGAAGAGCAAGAACAAAAAGGAGTAACAACCCCAAATAAACTTGCTATTAAATATTCTAAACCGTATAATTTATTTCTAGAAAGATAATTTTTAACTTTATCAATTGGAAAATAACTGTTTACAATTCCCATAAAAAAGATGACTACAAAAAGTAAAATTATAATTTTTGTAGTATCGTAAATAAAGAAGTTAATTGCTTCGCCCAAATGTTGTCCTTTTTCAAAATTAAAGACATCATAAACCAACCAGTCTGCAATATTTTGTACCCAATCAAACATTAAATCTCTTAACAACAATTAGAATTAGAACAACAGCTAGTCACTAATTCTAAAGAATTAATATCTCCTTTTGTAGGGAACCCTTTAGAAGCCCATTTTATTATTCCGTTTTTCATGTTATAAACATTTTTATAACCTGCATTCATTAAGTAGCATGTAGTTTTTAAACTTTGTTCTCCATTTAAACTAACCATTACTATTTCTTTGTCTTTCGGAATTTCGTTAATTCTATTTTCTAATTCATTTATAGGAATATTTAGAATTTTAGGAACATCAAAAGATACTTTTGCAACTTCTTCTGTATTTCTAACATCTACTATTAAAGCACCTTCGTTAACTTTTCTTAATGTTGATGTAGGGCATATTTGTTTTGCTTCTTTCATTTTTTTTATTTTAATAATTCTATTACTTCGTTTTTAGAGGGGATTCTTCCTTTAATTACAACAACTTCATCTACAACCAAAACAGGTGTAGAAAGCACATTGTATTGCATAATTTCTATAATGTCTTCTACTTTTTCTACAGTTGCAACTATGTTATTTTCTAAAATAACTTCTTTAACAACATCTGTCATTGATTTACATTTAGAACAACCTGTACCTAATATTTTAATTATTTTACTCATACTTTTTTATAAGTCTTAGTTATTTTGTGTTATAATATCAATTAAAAAAATCCTGAAATAATGTTTTTGCAATTTTCCAGTTTTTTTGATTAATACAGTATTTAATTTTGGGAGGTTTTAATTCTCCTTGAATAAGACCAACCTTTTTTAATTCTTTAAGATGTTGAGAAATTGTAGATTGTGCTAATGGAAAAACATCTACCAAATCGCCTGTAAAACAACAAGTTTGATTTTCTAAATGTTTTAAAATGGCAATTCTAGTAGGGTGTGCCAAAGCTTTAGCAAAATTTGCCAAAGCTTTAGTATATTTTATAGTTTCTAAATCTCTTTTCATATTTCTTATCGCAAATTTACGATTGATTTTTATTAAGAAAAGTGACTTATGTCACATAATATTATTTTTTTCGAATAAACAATAAAATTTTTATTCTTAATAATACATATAGAAGTATAAATGATAAAATAAAAATAAGAAGTAAAGTGTTTATTTCTGTTTTTATTGATGCAATATCTCCACCATAAAAAGCTATTTTTTTAAAACCACTTAAAAAGTGTGTTGATGGAATAATTTTAGCAAAATTTGCAATTGTATCAGGAAAAGCAAGTGTTGGCCAAGTAAAACCACTTAATATAAAAGCTGGTGTAGATATAACCATTAATAATTCGGTTGCTTTTAATTGACTAGGAATTGCAATTGAAAACAACATTCCTATACACATAGATGCTAAAGATAAGATTGAAACAAGTAGTAGCATAGGCAAATTTAAAAAAGCTACATCAATTTTAAAATAAGGAAATAATAAGGCTATAAATAACCAAATAAAAGGAATCATAATTATAAAAGGAGCAGATTTTAAAGCAATAAGATATAAGGGAGATTTATTTTTTTTAAGTAAAAAACCAAAATGTCCATCTTCAAAATCTCTTGCAAAAACTAAAGCCATTGCTAAAAAGATGATTTGCTGCATAATAGCAGCCAATAAACCTGGTAGCATAAAAGTTATATAGTTTCCAGAAGAGTTGTAAAGTTTATTAAAGTTGATTTTAAAACTTTCATAACTCGCTAAAGCTTGTGATGTGTGAAGACCACTTTTTTTAAGCGATTCAATTTCTATTCCAGCATTTAAAGTTGCTAAAACAGCTTGTATGTTTTTACTTGCTGTATTTGCGTTTAATATATTAGCCATATTTAAATCGACTCTAATTTCTGGATGTCTTTTTTGTAAAATATCTGCTTCAAAATTTTTAGGTAAAGTAATTACAGCATCATATTGTTTTGTGGGCATTTCCTCTTTTAAATTTCCTGAGATTAAACGAACGTCGCTAACAAGTAATACTTCATTATCTTCAAAAGCTTGTATTATTTTATCTGATATTGGGCTTTGATCTTCATCAATAATTACAATTGGTAAGTTTAAAACTTTTGCTTGTTTATAAACATAACCAAATAGTATTCCATAAAAAATAGGTGCTCCAATAAAAATTGCCAACAAAACATTGTTAGAAAAAATTCTTTGAAACTCTATTTTAAGTAATTTTAAAAAGTCTTTCATAATAAATCTATTTAATGAGTATTGTTGAGTTTAAATAGAATTTTTGTTTAGAAATATTAGAATTAGCAATGACTTTTAATTCATAAATAGATTCAGACAAATCATATAAAGGAGCAGTACTAGTAATGTTTGCATATTGTGCTAATTGTTTAATACTAGTAATTTTTGCATTAAATTCTTCTTTTGTATAAGGATTTAAAAGTGTAATTTTTTTACCTACTTCAAAGTTGTAAATTTTAGATTCTGGTATTGTAAACCTAAAAAAGACACTGTTTGTTTTATATCCATTAAACAAAGCATAACCAGGAGTTAAAAGCTCACCTTCTTGTAAGCTAATCGTTTCTATAGACATATTTGCTGGAGCAATAATATATTTTTCTTTAGCAGCAGTTAAAATTTCTTCTTTAGCACCTAAAGCTCTTTTTAATTGTCCTTTTGCTTGGTCTAATTTTTCTGTTCTTACACTTTTATTAACTTCATTAAGTTTAGCATTTAAAGCAGAAACTTGTGCTTTTGCCATATTAAGTTTCATTTTAACTTCATCAAATTGTTGTAAACTAATTAATGAATCTTTATACATGTTTTTTAGTCTGTTATAAGATTTTTGTGCAAAGTCTAATTGGGCTTTACTAGCGTTAATTTTACTGTTAATTTGTTTTAATTGATTAGAAGTTGCTCCATTAGAGGCCATATTTAGCATTCCTTTTGCAGCTATAACTGAACCGTTTGCTTGCATCATTTTAGCATTTATTTCAGGAATATCTAAAAATGCTAAAGTGTCTCCTTTTTTTACTATTTGCCCTTCTGTTATTAATATTTTATCAATACGTCCTGCAATTTTACTACTAATAGCAATGGTTTCAAATTTTACTTTTCCTCTATTGTATGTTATTGTTTCATTAGAATTACAAGCACTTAAAAGCAGTAATGTAAAAAGGTAAAATAGTATGTTTTTATGTAATTTCATTTTTTATTTCTTTAAGATGATTAGTATTTAAGAACTCCTCTTGCATGTAGTAAATTAGTATATGCTCTTCTTTCTTTAAAGTAAGATTGTTGTAATTTAAAATTGGCTTTTTCTAAATCATTTAAAGCGTCTAAAACATCATTTAGAGTGGTTAAATTATTTTTATATTGTTTGTTGATTAAAGTGTAGTTTTCTAAAGATAAATCAATTTCTTTTTTAATTATTTTACTGTTTTGTAATGCAGATTTATATGTTAATTCTGCATTTATAATACTCAGTGCAATCATCTCATTTGCTTCTCTAATTTTTTCTGAATATTTTTTCTTTTCTAATTTTGTTTTTTTGCTTTTTAAACTAGAGTTTAAACCATCAAAAGCATTCCATTTTACACCAATACCAACATACCATTTAGGGTCAAATAGCGATAAATCATCGTCAATAAATTCATAATGACCTTTTAAAGCAATTTTGGGTATAAAATTGCTATTTTCCATTTTTGCTTTATAGAGAGTAGCTTTTTCTGCTTCTTCTAACGCTTTAATTTCATTCCTTTTTTTTGAATCTATTTTTTCTGTAGAAAATAATTGAATTTTAGGATGAAGCATTAATAAATGAGTTCTACTTTTTCCTGTTAATTGATGTAATAATTCTATGAGTAATGATTTATTATGATTGTATTCTAATTCTTTTGCTATTAATTGTTGTTGAGCAAGTTCTATTTTTTTTCGACTTATAGGAATTGCTAATCCGTTTTTAATAGCTTTTTTTACAAAGAATTCTTGCTCGTTTAAATACTTTTTAGAAGTTTCTAAAACTTTTTTAGAAGCATATACAAGTGCAAGTTTGTCATAAGTTTCAATTATTTTTAGAGCTATTTTATCTTTTTCTACAGTTGTTACATAACTTA
Organism: Polaribacter sp.; assembly: GCF_039939415.1. Lineage (GTDB taxonomy): Bacteria > Bacteroidota > Bacteroidia > Flavobacteriales > Flavobacteriaceae > Polaribacter. The sequence goes on along the minus strand of NZ_JBDVJE010000003.1, from coordinate 7,415 downwards.
AAGAAGCCTCTTTGTGTTTACTTGCTTTTAGTGCATTATAAGCTTTTAAACCACTAAAAAGTACCCAATCTAAGTCTACATAAGATTTTAAAATATTTTTATCTTGTAAATTAGGTATTTCTGTTAATGGAATATTTGTAGGAAACGCATCATTAAATGGTATGCCAATAGCCTCTTTTATAAGAAGTTTTTGAGTAGACAATAACAGGTTTTGCGTGTCATCATCAAAAGTAATATCATCATCTAACCTTGTAAAACTTGCACCAAAAGTAATTTTAGGAAGAAAAACTGCTTTTGCTAATTTCTGATCAACTTTGCTTTGTTCTTTATCTAAATTATAAATATTTATGAAATGGCTTTTTTCTAATCCTTTTTTTATAAGATCTTTTAATTCAGTGTCTAATTGTTGGGCTATAATAGGTTTTGTAAAACCGAATACCAACATAATTAAACAAATTAGAAATGTGTTTTTATGCATTGCAAATAATTTTAAAATTGCAATGCAAATTTCTTAATTAGTTAATTGTTTTCTTTTGACCTATATCAAAAAATAAATTAATTTTAAGTTTCGTTTCTACGAATTCTACTTAGAGTTTCCTGTGTCATACCAAGATAAGACGCAATATGCCCTAAAGAAATACGATGTACAATGTTAGGATATTCTAAAATCATATAACTGTATCTTTCTTTAGCAGAATGAAACTGAGTAGCATTCATTTTATGTACTAATTTGGTAAACATTTCTATAGATAATAAACGAATACATTTTTCCATATTATGATATTTAGCAAGCAGAAGTTCCATTTTTTTAAAGCTAATACTGTAGAGTATAGAATCTTCTAAAATTTCTAAATTGTAAAAACTAGGTGTTTGATTAAAAAAACTTTCTGCACTTGCCATAAAATGACCGTTACCAAAAAACCATTGAGTAACTTCTTTACCATCTTTTCTTGTATAAAAACTTCTACTCATACCTTCTTTAATAAAATATAACTTATCACAAATAGTTCCATTTTTTAAAAGTATTGCATTCTTTTTAAATTTTTCTTCTTTAAAATGAATAATAATATCAGTTAATTCTTCATCAGAAAAAGGAACTAAATTTAATAGAAAGTCAGATAATTTCATGTTTTTTTTATAATAATATTCAGGTTGTTTTTAAACAAGTAAGATAGCTAAGTTATCAGAAAATAAGTTTACAAACAAGTTAATTTAAAAAAGTAGAACCCATTTTTTACTTAAAAATCTACTATCTTCGTTTTTCTAAAAAAAGGAAAATTAAAAATGGGTAGAAATATAAAAGATTATATCGTTATTGGTTTAAAAGGAATGGCAATGGGAGCAGCAGATGTTGTGCCAGGAGTTTCTGGTGGTACAATTGCATTTATTTCTGGTATTTATGAAGAATTATTGGGGTCTATAAGTAATGTGAATTTAGGCTTGCTAAAAACGTTAAAAAAAGACGGTTTAAAAGCTGCTTGGAAACAAGTTAATGGTAATTTTTTAGCAGCATTATTTACTGGTATTTTTGTGAGTATTATTTCTCTAGCAAAGGCAATTAAATATTTGTTAGAAAACGAACCGATTTTATTATGGTCTTTCTTTTTTGGTTTGGTTTTAGCAAGTATTATTTATATAGCCAAACAAATTTATAAGTGGAACTTTATAACCGTTTTAGTTTTGATTTTTGGAGCCTTTTTAGCTTATTTTATTACAACTCTAAATCCGATGGTTTCTGGAGATTCTTCATTGTTATATATATTCTTTGCAGGGGCAATTGCTATTTGTGCAATGATCTTACCTGGTATATCAGGGTCTTTTATTTTGGTATTATTAGGTGCATATAAGCCTGTTTTAGATGCAGTTAATAATAGAGATTTTAAAATGATTTTAGTTTTTATGGTGGGTGCAATAGTAGGGTTACTAACATTTTCGAAAATATTAAAATGGTTATTTGCACATTATAAAAGCTTAACCTTAGCAGCTCTAACAGGTTTTATTATTGGTTCTTTAAATAAAATTTGGCCTTGGAAAGAAACTTTAACATGGCGTACAAATTCTCATGGAGTAAAAGTACCATTTAATCAACAAAGTATTACTCCTTTTTCTTTTGAAGGAGATGCTCAATTAACCATGGCAATTATTTTAGCAATAATTGGTTTTGTTATTATTTTAGGGATGGAAAAATTCGCAGATTACAAAAAGTAAATGCAGAAAGAAAGGAATTTTATTGATAAAATCTACCTTTTTTTAAAAGGATTGGCAATGGGAGCAGCAAATAAAGTTCCTGGAGTTTCTGGAGGTACAGTTTCTTTCGTTTTTGGTTTTTATGAAGAATTAATTTATTCTTTTAGAAAAGTTAATTTAAAGGCTTTAAAATTACTTTTTAATGGTCGATTTAAAAGTTTTTTCAGATATATAAATGCTCAATTTCTACTCTTAATTATGGGAGGAAGTATTTTTAGTTATTTTAGCGTTTCTTTAGTTCTAGATTACTTTTTAATAAACTATGAACTTTATGTTTGGAGTTGGTTTTTTGGAATGATAATTGGCTCAATATATTACATTGGTAAAGATTTTGGAGAATGGAGTTTTAAAAATATTCTATCTTTAATTATAGGAACCTCTATAGGGATTGCAATTAGTTTTTTAACACCAGCAACAGAAAATGATAATCTTTGGTTTGTTTTTGTTTGTGGAATTATTGGTGTTTCTGGTATGACACTTCCTGGTCTTTCTGGCTCTTTTATTCTAATTCTATTAGGAAATTACGTATTATTATTAGTAGATTCTGTAAACGTATTATTTAATGTTATAACTAGTATTTTATCAGGAAATTTTAATGCTTTATCAGACCCAATAAAGATGAGGTATTTAAAAATTATAAGTGTTTTTACAGCAGGTTCTGCATTTGGTTTGGTGTCTATAAGTCATATTTTAGGATATGTTTTAAAACGTTGGCATCAAATTGTAAACGCTGTTATTATTGGTTTTATAACAGGTTCTTTAGGAATTGTTTGGCCTTGGAAAAAAGCAATTTATCTACAAGAAAAAGGAAATTATTTAATTGATAAAAAAGGAAATAAAATAGTAGAGAATTACGAGCGTTTTATTCCAGATTTTTCAAATTCAGAAACTTGGTTTGCAGGTTTTTATATTATTTTAGGTATTGCATTAATTTTAGTAATAGATTTTTATGGGAGAAAGAAAAAATAACGTTTTTGGTTTGTTAGGAAAAGATATAGAGTATTCTTTTTCTAGAGGATATTTTACAAAGAAGTTTAAAAAACTAGATTTAGAAAATTACAAATATGTTAATTTTGATCTTCAAAAGATTCAAGATTTTCCTTCTATAATAGAAAAAGGAGGTAAAACTTTAGGAGGTATAAATGTTACAATTCCTTATAAGGAAGATGTAATACAATATTTAGATAAGTTAGATAAAACTGCTAAAAAAATTGGAGCAGTAAATACCATAAAATTTACAAAAAGAGGTAATTTAAAAGGTTATAATTCTGATGTTGTTGGTTTTGAGAAATCTATTTTTCCATTCATAAAAAAACATCATAAAAGAGCCTTAATTTTAGGAACAGGAGGTGCCTCTAAAGCTATTGCTTATGCATTAAAAAAGAACGATATTAAGTTTAAATTTGTCTCTAGAAATCCAAAAGGTAAAAACGAAATATCTTATGGCGATTTATCAGAAAAAATCATCAAAAAATATCAAATTATAATTAATTCTACACCAGTTGGTACCTCACCTAATGTAGATAGATGTCCTAATATTCCATATCATTTTTTAACAGCTAAACATCTGTTGTATGATTTAATTTACAATCCAGAAATAACTACTTTTTTAGCAAAAGGAAAAGAAAAAGGAGCAACAATTAAAAATGGATATGAAATGTTAGAACTACAAGCAGAAGAATCTTGGAGAATATGGAACAAAGATTAATGTTCTTTTTAATAGTTAGATAGTTTGCAGATTTACTAAGTTGTCTGTATCTTTATAGATATATAATAGTATCATTATATTTAGACCTTAAACATTGTAGACATGTTAGAAAATAACGAAGAAAACGTTGAAAAAACGGAAAAGAAAGTAACAGAAACTATTAGTGAAACTCCTAAAGTTGTAACTAAAGAAACTACAACAGAAGTAGATAATACTGTTGATGCTGTTCAAGAAATAGAAAAATCTATAGCTGTAGAAGCAGAAAAAGAAGTTCATAAAGAAGAAGAGACTGAAACAGTAGATTATTCTAAACTAAATTTAAACGAATTAGTTGAAGAACTTAAAAAAACACTTTCAAATAATCCTATTCAAAAAATTAAGAACCAAATAGAAGGAATTAAAAGTTCTTTTAACCAAAAATTTGGAGCTTTATTGGCAGAAAAGAAAGCAGTTTTTTTAGAAGCTGGAGGTAACTCTATTGATTTTCAGTTTTCAAGTCCAATAAAATCAGAATACAATAGTCTATTATCAGAATATAAAAAACAACGTGATTCTTACTATAGAGATTTAGACAAACAAATGTCTGAAAATTTAGAAAAGAAACTGTCTATTATTGAAGAATTAAAAGATTTAATAGAAAATGCAGATACAGCAACCATGTATAAAAGTTTCAAAAGCTTACAAGATTCATGGAAATCTATTGGGCCAGTTTCTAAAAACCACTATAATGATACTTGGAAAACTTTTCATCATCATGTAGAGCGTTTTTATGACTTGTTACATTTAAGTAACGACTTTAGAGATTTAGATTTTAAACATAATTTAGAAGAAAAATTAAAGATTATTGAAAAAGCAGAGTCTTTAGCGGAAGAAAAAGATATTAATGTTTCTTTTAAAGAATTACAAGAACTGCATAAAATCTGGAAAGAAGACATAGGTCCTGTTTCTCAGGAGCATAGAGAAGATGTTTGGAAAAAATTTAGTGCGGCAACTAAAAAAATTCACGATAAAAGACATGAGTATTTTAAAGAAATGCGTTCTAAATATCAAGAAATCATAGAGAAAAAATTGGTAGTTGTAGAAAAGCTAAATGCTTTTGATACCTCTAATAATAAGTCTCACAATGATTGGCAAAAAAGCATTAAAAGTGTAGAAGCTTTAAGACAAGAATACTTTAATGCTGGTAAACTTCCATATTCTAAGAGTGAAGAAGTTTGGCAAAAATTTAAAGCTGCAACTAAGAAATTTAATAGCGCTAAAAATGTTTTCTACAAACAAGAAAAGAGTGGTCAGCAAGAGAATTTAAAGAAAAAAATGGAGTTAATAGAACTTGCAGAATCTTTAAAGGATAGTGAAGACTGGGAAACATCAACAAATACTTTAAAAAGAATTCAGTCTGATTGGAAAAAAATTGGTCATGTTCCTCGTAAATTTTCTGATGATATTTGGAAACGTTTTAAAGCTGCTTGTAACCATTATTTTGATAGATATCATGACCAGAAAAATTCTTTAAATAAAGAACAACAAGTGGTTGTAGATTCTAAAAAAGCTTTTTTAGAAACGGTTAAAGAATTAAAAGCCCCAACTAAAGAAGAAATATTAGAAGTTATAAATAATTGGAGAAATATTGGTGCTTTGCCAAGAAATGCAAGGCATTTAGAAGCGAAATTCAATAAATTAATTGATAGAGCTTTAGGTGGTTTGTCTTTAGATAAAAATGAAGTTGCCATGCTAAAATTTAAAAATATTGTAGATGGTTTAGCTTCAGCTAATGATGTAAGAAAACTAGATTCTGAGCAAATGTTTGTTAGAAAGAAAATTGATGAAATTGTTAAAGAAATTCAACAATTAGAAAACAATTTAGGTTTCTTTTCTAACGCAAAAGATGATAATCCTTTGGTATTAAATGTAAAAAAGAGGGTAGAAGGATTTAAAGAAGACTTAATTATTTGGAAAGAAAAGCTAAGTTATATTAAAAGTTTAGATTATTAAATTTAGATTTATATCATAAAAAAACTCGAAGCTAAGCTTCGAGTTTTTTTATGATATAAATTAAAAAAGGTTAAGAAAATAACTTATCCATTTTTGCTTTTTCTTCTTCAGCTAAAGCAGCATCTACTAAAATACGACCACTATGCTCGTCAATAGTAATTTTCTTTCTATTAGCAATTTCCAATTGTACTTGTGGTGGAATTGTAAAGTAAGATCCTCCAGAAGCTCCACGTTCAATGGCAACAACTGCTAATCCGTTTTTAACTTTAGTTCTAATTCTAGTATAAGCAGAAAATAAGTGAGCGTCTAAAGTCTGAGAAAATTCATCAGATTTTTGAGCTAATAACTCTTCTTCTTTTTCAGTTTCTTTTAAGATCGCATCTAACTCAGCTTTTTTATGACCTAAATGCTTTTCTTGTTTTGCTAACTTTTCTTTAGTAGCATCAATTATTTCATTTTTCTGAGCAATTTTTGCTTTAAACTCAATAATTCTTTTTTCAGCTAATTGAATCTCTAAATCTTGATATTCAATTTCTTTAGATAATGAATCAAACTCTCTGTTATTTCTAACTTTCTTTTGTTGCTCATCATATTTTTTCATTAACGAATTAGACTCTTCAATAGCTAATTTCTTGTTGTTAATGTCTGTTTCTAAGTTTGCAGCATCTTGGTTTAAGTTAGCAATACGCGTATTTAATCCGGCAACTTCATCTTCTAAATCTTCAACTTCTAAAGGTAATTCACCTCTTACGTTTCTAATTTCGTCAATTCTAGAGTCAATTAATTGTAAATCGTATAATGCTCTTAATTTTGCTTCAACCGAAATTTCTTTCTTCTTTGCCATGGTTATATATAATATATAGGATTTGTACTTTTTTCTGATAAAATGACTGCAAAATTACTAAATTTTTTTGTAAGATAGTCAACCAAAAGGTTTTTTGTAAACTGTTCGCTCTCATAATGACCAATATCTGCCAAAAGAATGCTGTTTTCAGCTTTAAAAAACTCATGATATTTAAAATCTGCACTCACATATGCGTCTGCACCAGCTCTTTTTGCATTAGAAATTGCAAAACTGCCAGAACCACCTAAAACAGCTACTTTTTTTATTTTTTTATTTATAAGATTGGAATGACGCACACAATCTGTCTTCATTGTCTTTTTTAAATATAGAAGAAACTCTTTTTCATCCATCTCTGATGACAATTCACCAATCATTCCCATTCCAATATTTTGATGTATATTTTCTGTAGTTACTATTTCGTAAGCTACTTCTTCATAAGGATGATTTTCTTGAAGAGCTTTTAAAATTGCACTTTCATTTTTACTTTCAAAAATTACAGAAATCTGTGTTTCTTTTTCAGAATGATTTTTTCCTTTTTCTCCTAAAGTCGGATTTGAATTTTCATTTCCTCTAAATGTTCCCTCTCCATTTATATTAAAAGAGCAATTATCATAATTACCAATG
>NZ_JBDVJE010000002.1:0-53016 GCF_039939415.1 Polaribacter sp. | reverse complement strand
ATTTGATTACAACTTAAACATAATAGTAGACTTAAAAAAAAGAAGGTTTTAATTTTAGGAATCAATTTTAAAATGTTTTTGAGCGTTATAATTATTATTGATAAAGTTTTAAGAAGTTTAAATCTCAAATTTACAAAATACTTTTTTAGTAAAGATTAATTCACAACTGATCTGTAAGTAAAATAAATTATTCACTATATAAATACCACATAAAGGATTTAAATAATATTATAAAAAAAACATCTCTTAAGAAATGTTTTTTTGGTAGGTTATATGTTTTATAATCTTTATTTTTCAGGAGCAGACTGGTTACCTCCAGATTCTTTTAATTTCTTTTGTTTACCTTCAATAATTGTTAAATAGTTAAAAAAGACTTTTTCGGTTCTAATATCAACATCTCCATCTTCGTAGATATAAATTCCTCTTTTTTTTCTTTCTCCATTTTTATAAAGTCCTAAGAAAATATCTTTTTCATTCCAAAATTTAAAAGCAATTAAGTGTGCTTTTCCTTTAAACCAATAGCCTGTGTGTAAATCACCGTTTTTCCATATATATGTTCCAAAACCATTTTCACAATCACCTTCTACACATCCAGTATTGTCAAATTTTATAGGTCCAAGTAAAGATTTCGAAGTTTTATCATCAAATACATAATAACCATGAGGTGTTGGTTTTCTGCTTCCGTTTTTATATAAGCCTAAATAGTAATCTCCAGATTTCCAAAATTTGGCACCAAAATAATGTGGTTTTCCATTTTTCCAATAGCCTGCATGTAAATTTCCACTACTATAAATATATACACCCCAGCCTTCTTCACAATTTCCAGAAACACATCCTTTCTCATTATAAGAAACTGAATTCGTTCTATTTTCACTATCACCACCTTGCCAAGCATAAATACCAAAACCAGGTTTTCTATTTCCATCTTTATAAAGACCATACCAAAAATCTCCATTTTTCCAAAAATACATTCCGAAATAATGTTTATTTCCATTTTTCCAAAAACCTGCATACATATCACCATCTTCCCAAATATAAGTTCCAAAACCATTTTCACAATCACCTGAAACACAAATTGCATTTAATGATAATGACGCAAAAAGCATAAAAAGTAGTAAAGAAATAGTTTTCATAGTTGTTAGTTTTGGTTGATGAAAAGTAAATATAATTAATTTAATATACTTTAAAAATGTACAGTCTCCTTTTTTAAAGGTTTAGTAATTAAATTATTATTGAAAAAGCTATTAGTTATGCTTTAAAATTTTAAGCAAACTTTATAGATTTAGAAGGATTGATTTTAGTAATAATATAAGAAGGAATGATTAACATTAAAAAGCACATAATGAGCGTTCCAATATTTAATAATAAAATATAAGTAAAAGAAATATGAACAGGCATTGTTGTTACGTAATAAGTTGCTGGATCTAAGGTTATAATTTTAAAATAATGTTGAATAAAAATGATAGATAAACCAATAATATTTCCCCAGAAAAGTCCTTTTAATATTAAGTAAGAAGCATTGTATAAAAATATTTTACGAATACTTGTATTTGTGCTTCCTAATGCTTTTAAAATACCAATCATTTGTACACGTTCTAGAATTAAAACGAGTAGGGCAGTAATCATATTTATACCTGCAACCAAAATCATTATTGCAATTATAAACCAAACATTATTGTCAAAGAGTTGAATCCATTCAAATACTGTTGGATATGTATCTAAAATAGTTTTACTATTTAAAGTTGCGCCAATATTACTGTAAATTTCTTCTCCTTTTTCTTCTATATTATCAAAACTATCTAAAATTACTTCAAAACCTCCAATTTCATTTTCATTCCATTTGTTGAGGTTTTGGATTTCTCTAAGATCACCAATCATAAAAGATTTATCAAATTCTGTAAAACCGGTATTGTAAATACCTACAATTGTATATTTTCTATTTGATGGTAATTTACTAGTTGTCGTTTTTAAGAAAGTAGCTAAAATAGTATCGTTTAGTTTTAGTTGTAAACGATTCATTATTGTTTTTGATAATAAAACTTCTTTAGTTCTTGGTAAGTTTAGATTAGGAGTTCTTCCTTCAACTAAATATTCTTTAAAGAAAGTCCAATCATAATCTGTAGAAACTCCTTTAAAAATAATACCTTCAAAATCGTTTTTTGTTCTTAAAATTCCTGCTTTATTTGCAAAAGCTTGTACGTTTTTAATGCCATCTATATTTTTAAACTTCGGATAAAAATCTTGGTTTTTATTTACAGGTACTGTAGAAACATCAGAATTATTGGCATCGTAATTGATAATTTGTACGTGGCCTTTAAAACCAGCCATTTTATCGCGAATTTTATATTGTAAGCCAGCACCTGTTGCCACAGCAATTAGCATAATAATAATTCCTAACGCAATTGCAGTAATTGCAATTTTTATTATTGGCGATGAAATGCTATTTTTATACTTTTTGCCAGCAATAATGCGTTTTGCAATAAATAACTCGTAATTCAAATTGATGATAAATTTTAACCTTCGTAAAAGTACATATTTATTCTTATTTCTTATGCTGAATTTTCAGCTGATTTCTTGTGCTCAAAAACCAAAAATTAAAACTAAAAAACCTGAAAAAGAAACGTTGGTTATAAAAACAGGAGCAGAGCGTACTAATTTGTATTTAAAATTATTAAAAGGTAAAAATATTGCTATAGCTGCAAATCAAACTTCAGTCTTGTCTGTTTTACAAAGAGCAGAAGTTACACCAAACGTAATGGGATCTAAAAAAGTAACACATCATTTGGTAGATTATTTACATAATTACAAAGATATTAATGTTAAAAAAGTATTTTCTCCAGAGCATGGCTTTAGAGGAAAAGCAGATGCTGCAGAACATATAAATGACGGAGTTGATAATAAAACGGGTTTACCTATACTTTCTTTACATGGAAAAAGTAAAAAACCTTCTGCAGCACAATTAAAAGGAATTGATGTTGTTATTTTTGATATTCAAGATGTTGGCGTTCGATTTTACACCTACATCTCTACGTTACATTATGTGATGGAAGCTTGTGCAGAAGCTGGTGTAAAAGTAATTTTATTAGACAGACCAAACCCAAATGGACATTATGTTGATGGACCTGTTTTGGAATTAGAACATACATCTTTTGTTGGTAAGCACCAAGTTCCTGTTGTTTATGGAATGACCATTGGTGAATATGGAAAAATGATAAATGGTGAAAAATGGTTAAAAAACGGAATTCAATGTGATTTAACTGTAATTCCTTTAAAAAATTATACTCATCAAACAGAATACAGTTTAGAAATAAGACCTTCACCAAATTTACCAAATGATAAATCTATAAATTTGTACCCAAGTTTAGGTTTTTTTGAAGGAACTACCATTAATGCTGGAAGAGGAACAGAGTTTCAGTTTCAAAGATATGGAGCACCTTTTTTTAGTAAAAGTGATTTTAGTTATACTCCAAAATCAAATTTTGGAGCTAAATATCCGAAGCATAAAAATAAACTTTGTTTTGGAACAGATTTAAGAGAAACAGATCGTTTGTCTAAAATTGATTTATCTTTTTTGATTGATGCTTATAATCGTACTCCAAAAACAGAAAAATTCTTTGGAAATACATTTACAATTCATGCTGGGACCAAAAAGTTACAGCAACAAATAGAAAAAGGTTTATCTGCTAAAGAAATTAGAAAAACTTGGAGTAAAGATTTGGAAGTGTTTAAATTGGTTAGAAATAAATATTTAATTTATAAGTAGTTATGGAAATAATAAAATTCTTTTTGTTGTCCCTTTTAATGGTGTCATCTTGTTTTTCTCAAAAAACTGATACAAACTTTGTAAAAGCCAATGCAATTGCTCAAAAGTTTTTAGAAGCTCAAAAAATACCAGGAATGTCAATTTCTATATCAAAAAAAGGAGCTTTAATTTGGTCTAAAGGTTTTGGTTTTGCTGATGTAAAAACAAAGAAAAAAGTAAATTCTAAAACCACTCAATTTAGAATTGCAAGTATATCAAAAACATTAACTGCTGTAGCTTTAGCGAAATTAGTAGATGAAAAAAAACTTAATTTTGATGTAAGTTTATATGATTATGTTCCAGAGTTTCCTAAAAAAAAATATGATTTTACAATTAGACAAATAGCAGGTCATTTATCAGGAATAAGACATTATAATGGAAGTGAGTTTTTAATAAATAAAAAGATGTCTATTGTTGAAGGTTTGGATGTTTTTAAAGATTCTAAATTACTTTTTAAACCACAATCAAAGTTTAAATATAGTACTTATGGATGGAATTTATTAAGTGTTGTTATTCAGAATGCTTCAGGTAAAGATTATTTAAAATACATGAATAAAAATGTTTTTGAGCCTCTTAAAATGGATAAAACTGTTTTAGATATATCTGATGACGAAAATGAAGATAGAACAAAATTCTACATTAAAAGAAAAGCAGTTGTTAAAGAAGGACCATCTGTAAGTAATGAATTTAAAGCAGCAGGAGGAGGTTTTTTATCAACTTCAGAAGATTTAATTTTATTTGGTAATGAGTTTATACAACCAAAAATTATTAGTGAGAATTCTTTAAAAGAATTAGTTACTCCACAAATAACATCCGAAGGAAAAAATACAAAATATGGTATAGGAATTGGTATTTCTAAAACAAAACAAAATAATTTAAGATATAGTCATTCTGGTGGTGGTGTAGGAGCTACTACATATTTGTTAATTTATCCAGAAAAAGAGGTTGTAATCTCTATTCTAACAAACTTGTCTGGAGTAAAAATGAGAGATTTAATTAAAGAATTAGAAATTATTTTTGTTGAATAACTTCCTCAAAAACTGTAGGCTTCCTAGAACCTTGAAAAGGTTGTTTTAACAATTCTTTTAATGAAGAATTTTTCTTCTCATCAAAAAAAGTATCAACTCCATACACAATTTTTTCTCTGTCCATTTCCATATACGTTCCTAAAAGTCTGTCCCAAATAGAAAAAATATTTCCGTAGTTAGAATCTGTATAAGGCAACTTATAATGATGGTGAATTTTGTGCATATCTGGAGACACAATAAAGTAGCTTAAAAGTTTATCCACCTTTGGTGATATTTTTAAATTGGCATGAGTAAATTGTGTGAAAATTAAAGACATAGATTGATATAACATAATAATAGCAATAGGTGTTCCTACTAAAAAAACGCCTAATAAAGTAAAAGAAAAACGAATAACACTTTCTATTGGATGATGTCTGTTTGCAGTGGTTGTGTCTACTTTATGATCTGAGTGATGTACTAAATGAACCATCCACAAAGTTGGAATTTTATGCTCTACAAAATGTGCTAAATAAGCACCAAAAAAGTCTAAAAATAAAACACCTAATGTAATATATAACCAAAGAGGCATTTCTGGTAACCAGTTTATCAATCCAAAATTATTTGCTTGTACCCAATCTGCAGTTTTTAACAATAAAAAAGCCAAAGCAAAATTGATAATGATTGTTGTAAGTGTAAAAAACAAATTCGGAAAAGCGTGTTTCCATTTTTTGTAATTGAATTTAAAAAGTGGAAAAACTCCTTCTAAAATCCAGAAAAAAGTAATACCTCCCACAAGAATTAAACTTCTATGTGCAGAAGGAATGGTTTCAAAGTAATTAAATATAGTTTCCAAATTGATTTTATTTTTGTCTAAAATAATGAAAATTGTTGAACTCTTAATTTGAAACCTATTTTAGAGTGATATCGACTTAAAATATGTAATTTTGCATACTAGAAATAAGCTACTTAATAATTCTAGTTACTCATGTACAAATCTATTGTAAGACCCATTTTCTTTTTATTCGATCCAGAAAAAATTCATCATTTTACATTTTCTTTAGTTAAAATGATGTGTAAAATTCCTTTTATGACTTCAATTTTTAGAAGTTTATATGTGATTGAAGATAAAAAATTAGAAAGAAATTTATTCGGAATTACATTTAAAAATCCTGTTGGTTTAGCTGCAGGTTTTGATAAAAATGCAGTTTTATATAACGAATTGGCAAACTTTGGATTTGGTTTTATAGAAATAGGAACTGTAACTCCAAAAGGTCAAGAAGGAAATCCGAAGAAAAGATTATTTCGTTTAAAAGATGATCAAGGAATCATTAATAGAATGGGTTTTAATAATAAAGGTTTAGAAGCTGCCATTGAAAACTTAAAGAAGAATAAAGGAAAAGTTGTAATTGGTGGAAATTTAGGTAAAAATACGGCAACATTACCAGAAAATTACACAGAAGATTATTGTACCGTTTTTAAGGCTTTACATCCTTATGTAGATTATTTTGTGTTGAATGTAAGCTGCCCAAATGTTGGAAGTCATGCAAAATTAAATGATAAAGATTATTTGGTTGAATTGATTTCTGCTTGTCAGGAATTGAACAAACAAGAAATAAAACAAAAACCAATTTTATTAAAAATCGCTCCAGATTTAAATAATATTCAATTAGATGAAATTATAGAATTGGTAACAGAAACTAAAATTGATGGGGTGATAGCTTCAAATACATCAACAAATAGAGATAATTTAAAAGTTTCTAAAGAGCGTTTAGCAGCAATTGGAAATGGAGGAGTAAGTGGACAACCAGTAAAAAATCAGAGTACAAAAGTGATTAAATACTTAACAGAAAAATCTAACAAATCTTTTCCTATTATTGGAGTAGGAGGAATTCATTCAGAAAAAGATGCTTTAGAAAAAATAAATGCAGGAGCAGATTTGGTACAAGTATATACTGGTTTTATTTATGAAGGACCAAAATTAGTGAAGCGCATAAACAAAGCAATTTTAGCACAATCCTAATTTTTAAATTATTATTTTTATTTTGCAGGAATATTAGATAGTAATTTACTGAATGATTGAAACTCTTATTTCGTTTGCATTAGCAACTTCTATTTTATCAATTTCTCCTGGCCCTGACAATATTTTTGTACTAACGCAAAGTATTGTTAATGGTAAAAAATATGGTTTGGCTACTGTTTTAGGTTTGATGACGGGTTGTATTATTCATACTACTTTAGTTGCTTTTGGAGTTTCTGCTATTATCAAAGAAAATGAGAACCTCTTCTTTTTTATCAAGATTTTAGGAGCTAGTTATTTAATTTATTTAGCTTTTAAAGTCTATAAAAGTGATGCTAAAATTATCTTGTCTAATAATACAGTTAAATCAGAATCTATTTTAAAGTTATTTAAAAAAGGGTTTATTATGAATGTTTTGAACCCGAAAGTAACCATCTTTTTCTTAGCTTTTTTTCCACAGTTTTTATTTTCAGAAACCGTTTCTAATGTACTTCAATTTTATGTTTTAGGTGGAATTTTTATTCTAGTTTCCTTTTTAGTTTTTGGAACAATTGCTGTTTTATCAGGTAGTATTTCTAGCTATTTAAAAGAGCACTCTAAAATAGGAATATACTTAAAATGGGGACAAATAATTGTATTCTGTTTTATTGCAATTATGATTTTAATGTAATTATTTTTTAACTCTTAAGAATATGTTAAAGAAATAAATCTACAATACGTTATTCTTATATTTGTGAGATATCCAAACTCAACTTTTATGAAAAAATCATTACTATTATTCTTGTTATCAACTTTTACAATGGTTGGTCAGCAAGTAGATTTATCTTACTATTTACCTAAAGGAAACTATAATTCTCAAATTCCAACGCCAAAATCTGTAATAGGTCATGAAGTAGGAGAGTGGCATATTACTCATGACAAATTAGTAGAGTATATGAAGGCTATTGCAGCTTCATCAGATAGAATTTCTATAGAAAATAGAGGAACAACTTATGAAGGAAGACCTTTGTTGTTATTGACGATTACATCACCAGAAAATCATCAAAAAATAGAAGCAATAAGACAAACACATATTGATGGTACTAACAATTCGTCTATTGATGTTTCTAACAATCCAATTGTAGTTTATCAAGGATTTTCGATACATGGTAATGAACCTAGTGGTTCTAATGCTGCTTTGGCTGTAGTTTATCATTTAGCTGCTTCAAAATCTTCAGAAACTATAGATTTACTTAATAACACTGTTATTTTATTTGACCCATCTCTAAATCCTGATGGTTTACAACGATTTGCATATTGGGCAAATACAAACAAAAGTAAAAATATTAATCCAGATCCAAATGATAGAGAATATACTGAGATTTGGCCACGTGGAAGAACCAATCATTATCAGTTTGATATGAACAGAGATTGGTTGCCTGTTCAATTACCAGAAAGTAAAGCAAGAATTGCGAGTTTTCATAAATGGTTGCCTAATATTTTAACAGATCATCATGAAATGGGAAGCAATTCTAGTTTCTTTTTTCAACCAGGAATTCCTAGTAGAACAAATCCGTTAACACCACAAATGAACCAAGATTTAACTAAAGAAATTGCAACTTATCATGCAAAAGCATTAGATAAAATAGGTTCTCTTTATTATTCAGAAGAAAGTTTCGATGACTTTTATTATGGTAAAGGATCTACGTTTCCAGATATTAACGGAAGTATAGGTATTTTGTTTGAGCAAGGAAGTTCTAGAGGGCATGCACAAGAAACCGAAAATGGAATTTTAACATTCCCTTTTACTATTAGAAATCAGTTTACTGCTGCTTTATCAACGCTAGAA
This sequence comes from Polaribacter sp., assembly GCF_039939415.1. Lineage (GTDB taxonomy): Bacteria > Bacteroidota > Bacteroidia > Flavobacteriales > Flavobacteriaceae > Polaribacter. The sequence continues at coordinate 44,362 of NZ_JBDVJE010000002.1, read as the reverse complement.
GCTGCAAGAAAAATGAGAGTAAAAATCTTAAAATACCAACAAGATTTTTATAAAGAATCTAGAAATTCTGGTACAAAAAAAGCCATCGTTTTTGGTGATGAAAAAGATGGCGCTAAAAGTTTTCATTTAGCTGAGGTTTTAAAACGTCATCAAGTAAAAATTCATGAAGTAAAATCTGATTTTACTCAAAATGGAAAAACATTTAAAAAAGGGTATAGTTATGTGGTACCAATGAATCAGAAAAATCAACGTTTGGTAAAAGCGATGTTTGATGTAAGAACTAAATTTAAAGACAGTTTGTTTTATGATGTTTCTGCATGGACTTTTAACCACGCATTTGGTGTTGATTACGCAGAAAACATTTCGCTTTCTAAAGCTGGAAATGAAATTGTTGACTTAAAAAAGAAAAAAGGAAACGTTTCATTTAAAAGTGATTATGGTTATTTAATGGCTTGGAATGAATATTATACACCAAAAGCTTTAAACGCTATTTTACAAAAAGGATTGCGTGCAAAAGTATCTATGAAAAATTTTAAAAATGGAGGAAATTCTTATGAATATGGAACCATTTTTATTCCTGTACAAAATCAGAAGTTAAATGCTTTAGAATTGTATCAATTTTTAGATAAAACAGCTAAAGAATCACATTTAAATATTACAGCGGTTTCAACTGGTTTAAATGAAGGGATTGATTTAGGAAGTAGAAATTTTGCAGCAATTACAAAACCAAAAGTTGCCATGTTGGTTGGTAATGGGATTACAGGAAATGATTCTGGAGAAATTTGGCACTTATTTGACCAACGTTTTGATATGCATTTAACGCGTTTAGATATGAGCTATTTTACAAGAATTGATATTAGTAAATACACACATATTATAATTCCAAGCAGTAGAATTGAGAAAGCTGCAATTGAAAAATTGAAAACGTGGACTAAGAATGGAGGTGTTCTTATTGGTTATAAAAACACTGCAAAATGGTTAGCAACAAATAAGTTTATCAATATCGAATTTGATAAAACAAAAATCGATACGATTGATGGTGTTTCTTTTGAAAATAAATCATTAAAAACTGGAGCTCAATTTATTGGTGGAGCTATTTTTGAAGCAAAAGTAGATCGTTCTCATCCTATAAACTTTGGATATAAAAATGATAAATTGGCTTTATTTAGAAACTCAACGTTGTTTATGAAACCAGATAAAAAGAGTTATAACAACCCTATTCAGTATACTTCTAATCCTTTATTAAGTGGTTATATTTCTAAAGAAAATGCCAAAGTGATTAAGAACACAGTGCCTTTTAAAGTGCAAAAAATGGGTAGTGGTAGAGTAGTTGTTTTTACAGATAATACTAATTTTAGAGCTTTTTGGTTTGGAACAAATAAATTGTTAATGAATACTATTTTCTTTGGAGATAAGATGTAGGTTTGTTATAGTTATATATTTTAAAAGTCGTAAAGTTTCAAAGTTAAACTTTACGGCTTTTTAGTTTTATAATACTGTTTCTCAAAAAAAATGTAACAAAATTAATACTCATACGTCTTACTTGTATAACCAACTAAATATATAAATGAGTTTTTTTAGAGTATTATTTGCAATTATTTTTCCTCCATTATCTGTAATAGATAAAGGTTGTGGATCTTTTTTTATTATCTTTTTACTAACTCTTTGTGGATGGATTCCTGGAGTTATTGGTGCCTTAGTAATTTTAAATAATCCTAAGAATTAATTACAGTTATATAAGATGAAAGTATTAAAGTTGATTTTTTTCCTTTTTTTCATCTCCTTTAATTTAAATTCTCAAAATATTAAAGAAAACTTAATTGGGGTTTGGTCTTTTAAATCTAATTTAAATGAAAATCACTTTATATTATCAAAAGAAAATTCTCTGACTTTTAAAAATATAGGATATCAATTTCTAGAAAATCAAAAATTAATTGTTAGACATTTTGAAAATTTTAGAATTTGTATGTTATCAGATTTAAGATTTATTAATTACAATAAAGGAATCTGGAAAATTGAAAATAATATTATATCTCTCAATTGGTTAAGAAATAAAAAAATAAAAGAAAAATGGATTGTACTTAAATCTACAAAAGAAGAATTGGAAATAAAAATTATCAAATAAAAAATTACCTCACCTGTTCTCCATTTTTTATTTCTTTAGAGGCATGTAATAAAACAACTTTTCCATTAGTATTATACACGCCTAATACTAAAACCTCACTTTTAAAATTAGCAATTTGTCTAGGTTTAAAGTTAACAATAGCAGAAACCTGTTTGTTCAATAAATCTTCTTTAGTATATAAATCTGTAATTTGAGCACTCGATTTTTTAACACCTAAAGCACCAAAATCAATAGTAAGTTGATACGCTGGTTTTCTTGCTTTTGGGAAATCATTTACTTCAATAATAGTTCCTATTCTAATATCAACTTTTAAAAAATCTTCGAAAGTAGTTTTTTTACACATTTTATTGCCAACCTTTACGAATCATTAATTGTTCTATATGATGATAATGGTGTCTACAATGCCAAGCATAAATACCTATGTTTTCTTTTAACCCTACTTCTTTATTTTCTGCAGGATGAATGAATGATTTATTTAGTTCATCTTGAGTTAACCCCTTTAATAAATATACCCATTTAGAATGTAGTGCTTTTAAAGCATCTATAGATAAAAATATAGGCATAGATTTAGAATCATGTAATTCTGCCCAAAGTTTTTCATTATAAGCTTTTATAACAGGCTTTTCTTCTGTTAAAGCCCACTTAAAACGGATGTAAGAATTTTGATGACTATCATAACAATGATGAACAACTTGTCTTATTGTCCAACCATTTTCTCTGTAAGGAGTATCTAGTTGATTTTCAGATAAACCTCTAGTCAAAAACTCTAATTCTTGTGGAAATCGTTCTATTAGTGAAATCCACTCTTCTATATTTTTTTTTGTTATATTTTTAGGAATATCTGCTTTACCAATAGGGTATTTTAACTGATCTAATCTCATTATTTCTTAGTAACTTTCTTTAATAATCGTTTTGCACTTTTGTTCTCTGGGTTAATAGTTAGCGCTTTCTTAAAGTTAATTTTTGCATTAACAGTATCTTTTTTTAGTAAAAAAGCTTCACCTAAACTATCGTATACATTCGAACTTTTCGGGTATAAAGCTACATTAATTTTAAAAACTTCTATGGCAGTTTCATAATTGTTTTTTTTTACAAAATTATAACCTAATCGATTAATTTTATTTTCTCTTATAATCGGATTTAAAGAGTCTTTTTTCTGAATTGCTTTAAAGGCAGTTAATGCTTTACTAAATTCTTTTAGGTCAAAATATTCATTTGCTGTTTTTTCGCCATATTTCATTTTTCTAAAATGATACTTTACACCTTCATGTTCGGTTTTTTCAGCTAATTGAATATGCATTTTAGGCTTGCTAATAAAAATTATTTTTTCATTTAATTCTTTCATATAAAAAGTACTATCGCTTACTTTTAATAATTTTATATCATCATTTCCACGCCATTTTGCGTATAAATTTTGTTCTTTAAAATAAATTTCAATAACTTCATTAGCGTTAAATAAATAACGTCCTTTTGTTGCATTTATAAATTCTTCAGAGTTTTTTTGTGATGTACAACTTATTAAAAGAGTAAGACAAAATAAACGAAATAGAAATTTTTTCATAGTTGGTTGTTTAGGTTTACTATTTTAGACGATTAATTTAAGGATTTTGTTACAAAAAAAGAAGTGTTCTTAAACTTTATGACATTTTTAATGTAAAAGAATAAATTTTCTGAGTAGAGAATTTGTTTACTTTGAAAAAGAAGATGCTTATAGTATTAGAAATTCTGTTTATAAATATTAAAAAAAATCCCAAACTTTAGTTTGGGATTTTTTTATTTAAGATTCTGATTTTGTTCTAGTTTCAGGTTTTTTTTCTCCTTTTTCTATTTTAATGGTAAGTTTGTTTTCTTTCTCATCTAAGTCCATTAAAATAGTATCTCCTTCAGAAAGTTTAGAGTTAACAATTTCTTCTGCTAAAGCGTCTTCAATATATTTTTGAATTGCTCTTTTAAGAGGTCTAGCTCCGTATTTTTTATCAAAACCTTTATCGGCTATATAATCTTTTGCTTTTTCACTTAAATCTAAAGTATATCCTAAATCAGAAATTCTATTTAGTAATTTATCTAATTCAATATCTATTATAGAATGAATATCTTCTCTTTCTAAAGCATTAAATACAATTACATCGTCAATTCTATTTAAAAACTCAGGAGCAAAAGATTTTTTTAAAGCACCTTCAATAACAGATTTTGCATGGGCATCTGCTTGTTCTTTCTTAGAAGAAGTTCCAAATCCAACACCACCTCCAAAGTCTTTTAATTGACGAGCACCAATGTTAGAAGTCATTATAATTATGGTATTTCTAAAATCAATTTTACGTCCTAAACTATCAGTAATATGTCCATCATCTAAAATTTGTAAAAGCATATTAAAAACATCAGGGTGTGCTTTTTCAATTTCATCTAATAAGATTACAGAATAAGGCTTTCTTCTAACCTTTTCTGTTAATTGACCACCTTCTTCATAACCAACATATCCAGGAGGAGCTCCAATTAAACGAGATATAGCAAATTTTTCCATGTATTCACTCATGTCAATTCTAATTAAAGAATCATCTGAGTCAAATAATTCACGAGCTAAAACTTTAGCTAACTGTGTTTTACCTACACCTGTTTGTCCTAAAAATATAAAGGATCCAATTGGTTTGTTAGGGTCTTTTAAACCAACTCTATTTCTTTGAATGGCTTTTACAACTTTGCTAACAGCTTCATTTTGACCAATTACTTTTCCTTTAATAAGTTGAGGTAATTCGTGTAATTTATGGCTTTCTGCTTCAGCAACTCTATTAACAGGGATTCCTGTCATCATTGATACTACTTCTGCAACATTGTCTTCAGTTACAATTTCTCTATTTAATTTTGAAGCTTCCTCCCATTGATTTTGTGCAGAACTTAATGCAGCTTCCATGTTTTTTTCATCGTCTCGTAATTTAGCAGCTTCTTCATATTTTTGACCATTAACAGCATTTGTTTTACGTTCTTTAATGATCTCTAACTGGGCTTCTAATTCTAATACTTGTTGAGGTACTACAATGTTGGTAATATGAATTCTAGAACCAGCTTCATCTAAAGCATCAATGGCTTTGTCTGGAAGAAATCTATCTGTCATATACCTGTTGGTTAATTTTACACAAGCTTCAATTGCATCATCTGTAAAATCTACATTATGATGTTCTTCGTACTTAGCTTTAATATTGTGTAAAATTTGTATAGTTTCTTCTACGCTTGTTGGCTCTACAATAACTTTTTGAAAACGACGTTCTAATGCTCCATCTTTTTCGATGTTTGTTCTAAATTCATCTAAAGTTGTTGCGCCAATACATTGTATTTCTCCTCTTGCTAATGCAGGTTTTAACATGTTAGAAGCATCTAAAGAGCCAGTTGCTCCACCTGCACCAACTATGGTATGAATCTCATCAATAAAAAGAATAATATCATCATTCTTTTCAAGTTCATTCATTAAGGCTTTCATGCGTTCTTCAAACTGACCACGATATTTTGTGCCAGCTACTAAACTTGCCAAATCTAGAGAAACAATACGTTTGTCAAATAAAATTCTAGAAACTTTTCTTTGAACAATTCTTAAAGCTAAACCTTCTGCAATTGCAGATTTACCTACTCCAGGTTCACCTATTAACATTGGGTTGTTTTTTTTTCTACGACTTAAAATTTGAGAAACTCTTTCAATTTCTTTTTGTCTACCAACAACTGGGTCTAATTTTCCGTTTTCAGCTAAACTTGTTAGATCTCTACCAAAATTATCTAATACAGGAGTTTTAGATTTTTTTACATTTTTTCCTTTTTGAGCTTGGTCAAAAGGGTTTGGTTTTTCTGAAGCAAATTCATCATCAGAAGGAGTTTCTGCAATTGGATTTGTTGGTAAATCAGTATCATCTACATGTAATTGCTTATACAAAGCTTTAGCATCATCGTAATTAACATTGTATTTATGAATTAACTTTGTTGTTGGGTCGTTTTCATTTCGTAAAATACATAATAATAAATGGGCTGTGTCTATAGCGTTACTTTGGTATAGCTTTGCTTCTAAAAAAGTAGTTTTTAATGCCTTTTCAGCCTGTCTTGTGAGCCTTAAACTGGGTTTGTCTATATTTTCGTTAAAAGTAGGGTTTGCTGGGTTAAGTTGTTGTAGTTTATTACGAAATAAACCTAAATCAACATCAAAAGCTGTTAAAATTTCTATTGCTTTTCCTTCTCCTTGTCTTATTAAACCAAGTAATAGATGTTCTGTTCCAATAAATTCGTGCCCTAAACGTAGTGCTTCTTCTTTACTGAAAGTAATTACATCTCTAACTTTTGGTGAAAAATTATCGTCCATATTTATTTCTATCTTTAATTGATGTGTTGTAAATTTAGTACTTTTTTCTGTAGTTTATTACAAAAAATATGCCAATGGTTTATTAATAGCATTAAAAAAGTAATACAATGTAGAAAACTCTTTGAAATCAGGCAAATAAAATACTGTTAAAAATTAACAAAAAATGTTAATAACTATGGTTAATTAGAAGGTGTAAAATCTTTGTAAAAAGAGTGAGAAATAGTATCTTGCCTTGTTTTAAAAAAATGAACTAAATTTAATCAAAAATATATGGCAGACGGAGAAAAGTTAATTCCGATTAACATTGAAGAGCAGATGAAATCTGCATACATCGATTACTCGATGTCAGTGATTGTATCAAGAGCATTACCAGATGTAAGAGATGGTTTGAAACCAGTTCATAGAAGGGTTTTGTATGGTATGCATGAATTAGGAATTAAAGCAACTGGGTCTTATAAAAAATCAGCAAGAATTGTTGGAGAGGTACTAGGTAAGTATCACCCTCATGGTGATACATCTGTATATGATTCTATGGTGCGAATGGCGCAAAATTGGAGTGTACGTTATATGATGGTTGATGGTCAAGGGAATTTTGGTTCTGTTGATGGTGATTCTCCAGCAGCAATGCGTTATACAGAGGTTAGAATGCAAAAAATATCAGAAGACATGTTGGCTGATATTGAAAAAGATACTGTAGATCATCGTTTAAATTTTGATGATACTTTACAAGAACCAACAGTATTGCCTACACGTATACCAAATTTATTAGTAAATGGAGCTTCTGGTATTGCTGTAGGTATGGCAACTAATATGGCACCTCATAATTTAACAGAAGTTATTAATGGTACTGTAGCTTATATAGAAAATAGAGATATAGAGATTGACGAATTAATGCAACATGTTTCTGCACCAGATTTTCCTACAGGAGGAATTATTTATGGATATGATGGTGTAAGAGATGCTTTTCATACAGGTCGTGGGCGTATTGTAATGCGTGCTAAAGCTGTTATAGAAGAAGTAAAAGGGCGTGAATGTATTATTGTTACGGAAATCCCTTACCAAGTGAATAAAGCAGAAATGATTAAGAAAACTGCTGAATTGGTAAATGATAAAAAAATTGAAGGTATTTCTAATATTAGAGATGAATCTGATAGAAATGGAATGCGAATTGTTTACATTTTAAAACGAGATGCTATTCCTAATATTGTATTAAACAAATTATTTAAATACACTCAATTACAAACATCTTTTAGTGTAAATAATATAGCATTAGTTAACGGTAGACCAGAACAATTAAATTTAAAGCAATTAATTCATTATTTTGTAGAGCATAGACATGAAGTTGTTGTTCGTAGAACAGAGTTCGAATTAAAGAAAGCAGAAGCTAGAGCCCATATTTTAGAAGGTTTAATTATTGCTTCTGATAATATTGATGAAGTAATAAAGATTATTAGAGGGTCTTCTAATGCAGATGAAGCAAGAGAAGCTTTAATTGAACGTTTCGAATTAACAGAAATTCAGGCAAAGGCAATTGTAGAAATGCGTTTGCGTCAATTAACAGGATTAGAGCAAGATAAATTGCGTGCAGAATATGATGCAATTATGTTAACAATTACTGATTTAAAAGACATTCTTGCAAATGAACCAAGACGTTATGAAATTATAAAATCTGAATTACTTCATATTAAAGAAAAATATGGAGATGAAAGAAGATCTACCATAGAGTATGCAGGTGGAGATATGCGTATTGAAGATATGATTCCTGATACAAAGGTAGTGGTAACTATTTCTAATGCAGGATATTTAAAACGTACTAATCTAGAGGAATACAAAGTTCAGAATAGAGGAGGTAGAGGTCAAAAAGGTGCTACAACACGAAATGAAGATTTCTTAGAACATTTATTTGTTGGAACAAACCATCAATATATGATGTTCTTTACCCAAAAAGGGAAAGTATTTTGGATGCGTGTTTATGAAATTCCTGAAGGAGGTAAAAATACCAAAGGTAGGGCAATGCAAAACTTAATTAATATTGAACAAGATGATAAAGTAAAAGCATTCTTAGTAACTCAAGATTTAAAAGACGAAGATTATATTAATAGTCATTTTGTAATTATGGCCACTAAAAAAGGTCAAGTTAAAAAGACTTCTTTAGAACAATATTCTCGTCCGAGAACAAACGGAATTAATGCAATAACCATTAAAGAAGGTGATGAATTATTAGAAGCTAAATTAACTACTGGAGACAGTCAAGTAATGTTAGCTCTAAAATCTGGTAAATCTATTCGTTTTGAAGAAGCAAAAACCAGACCTATGGGTAGAACAGCTTCTGGTGTGAGAGGAATTACTTTGCAACATGATAATGATGAAGTTATTGGTATGGTTGCTGTAAACGATATGAATAGTAACATCTTAGTAGTGTCTGAAAGAGGTTATGGTAAGCGTTCTAGTTTAGAAGACTACAGAATTACTAATAGAGGAGGTAAAGGAGTTAAAACTTTAAATATCTCTGAAAAAACAGGTGATTTAGTAGCTATTAAAAACGTAGATGATTCTAATGATTTAATGATTATAAATAAATCTGGAATTGTTATAAGAATGGCAGTAGAAGACTTAAGAGTTATGGGGCGTGCAACACAGGGTGTTCGTTTAATAAACATTAAAGATGATGATAGTATTGCTGCAGTTGCCAAAGTGGTTCATGAAGAAGAAGAAAACGTAGAAAGTGAAGAGAATGGCACGGAAATTGGTAATGAATCAAATGATAATCAAATTTAAAATTAAATTAATAATTAGTAAAATGAGAAAACAAATATTAGCGTTAACAGTTGGCTTTTTATCCATAGCTTCTTTTGCGCAAAAAAACGAACTTAAAGTTGTTGAAAAGGCAATTAAAAAAGGTCAATTTAAAGAAGCAAAAGCTACTATTTCTACTTTAGAAGCTTCTGAAGACTCTATGGATCCTAAGTATAAAGCAAAATACTTCTTTTTAAAAGGACAAGCTTTTGGTAAATCTAACGTAGAAAAAGCTGCAGATGCTTATCAGAATTTATTTGATTTTGAAAAAGAATCTGGGAAACAAAAATATACAAAGTTAGCGGAACCTAAATTAAATGAATTAATTCAATTTGTTTCTAAAAAAGCAGTTGATCAATATGGAGCTAAAAACTATAAGCAAGCAACAAATAATTTTTATTTAACTTATAAATTAAGTCCTAAAGATACTTCATTTTTATATAATGCTGCAATGAGTTCTGCTGCAGCAAAAGATTATGATCTTTCTTTAAAATATTATAAAGAATTACAGGATATTAATTATACAGGTATAACTACTCAGTATTTAGCAGTTAATAAAGCTACAAATAAAGTTGAAAATTTAGGAACCAAAGCTAATAGAGATGCTATGGTTAAATTTGGTCAATATATTAAGCCAACAATAGAAAGTTCTAAATCTAAAAAATCTGAGATTATAAAAAATATTGGTTATAATTATGTAAATTTAGGTAAACCAGAATTAGCAGTTGAAGCTTTAGCTGAAGCAAGAAAAAGTGATCCTAAAAATATCAACCTTTTATTAAATGAAGCTCAAATGTATATAAAGCTAAAACAAATGGATAAGTTTGGTGAGTTAATGCAAGAAGCTGTAAAAATAGATCCTACAAATCCTAATTTATTTTTTAATTTAGGTGTTGTTAATGCTAACCAAGATAAAATTGAAGAAGCTATTGGTTTTTATAAAAAAGCAATTGAGTTAGACCCTAAATATGGAGATGCTTATTTAAATTTAGGTGTTGTAATATTAAATAAAAGAATTGCTGTAGTTGACGAGATGAATGAAAATTTATCTAATGATAAAAAATATACTGAATTAGAAGGTGTTTTAAAACAAATTTGTAAAGAAGCACTACCATATATTGTAGAAGCAGACAAGATTAAAAGAACAGAAGGTACTGTTGGTACACTTTTAAATATTTATGATACTTTAGAAATGGAACCAGAAGCAGATGCTTTAAGACCAATTTATAAAGAAATGAAAGGCCAATAAATTTAAATTGTTACTAAAAAAAACCGAAACTATTTAGTTTCGGTTTTTTTATTGAGATAATTTTAAATAATTTTTTTTATGATTCTTAATTTATGTGTATGTTTTTGTATATCTGCATTAAAAATTCCACTATGATCTAAAGTGTCAATTCTAACTTTTCCATGAGCATGTATAATATGGTAATCATTTAAAATAATACCTACATGAATAATTTCCCCTTCTTCATTATCAAAAAAAGCCAAATCTCCAGCTTCACTTTCTTCAATAAAACTTAAAACCTCACCTTGTGTTGCTTGTTCTTTAGCATCTCTAAAAAGTTGGTAACCACAGAGTTTATAAACCATTTGTGTAAAACCAGAACAATCAATACCAAAAGGAGTTTTTCCACCCCATAAAAAAGGAGTGTTTAAAAAATTAAAGGCTGTTTTTAAAATGTCTTTTTTAGATTTATTTTCTGACAATACCTCACCTTCGTACAAATAAGTATTACGGTTTATTTTAATATTTCCGTTATTATAAAATGGTAAATTAGAACCAATAGGAATTGTTGTTAATTGATTTTTATTATTAGTAATAAAATCAATAATTTCTCCTGAATAATGTTTTTTTTCTGAAGATAATTTTGAAAAAGAATCTTCAGTAATTTTAACAAACTGTTTATTATCAATATAACCTTCATAATTATCGAATGTTAATCGAATTTTACTCCATTCTTTTTGTTCTTCTATAATTTTAAAAGTTTCTCCAAATAAAACTTGACTTACCATTTCAGAAGTATCTGAGGGAGTTATTCTAAGTGGAACAATACTTAAATTACAAATGCCAAATAGCATAAATTTTCACCTTTTTTTATTAAAATTATATTCTTTCTATTATTAATGCACTTGCACCACCACCACCATTACAAATAGCTGCAGCACCAATTTTAGCATTATTTTGTTTTAAAATAGATGTTAAAGCAATAATAATTCTAGCTCCAGAAACTCCTAAAGGATGTCCTAAAGAAACTGCACCACCATTTACATTTACTTTATCATTTGTAATTCCTAAAATTTTCATATTAGCTAAACCAACAATAGAAAAGGCTTCATTTAGTTCAAAATAATCTACATCATCAATAGAAATATTTGCTTTAGCCAAAGCTTTAGGTAGTGCCTTTGCTGGCGCAGTTGTAAACCATTTTGGTTCTTGAGCAGCATCAGCAAAACTTTTTATTTTAGCAATAGGAGTTATATTTAATTCCTTAGCTTTATCTGTAGACATTAAAACTAATGCAGCAGCACCATCATTAATAGTAGAAGCATTTGCAGCTGTAACTGTTCCTTCTTTTGTAAATGCAGGTCTTAAAACTGGTATTTTTTCTATTTTTACATTCTTGTATTCTTCATCTTCAGAAAAGAGAATAGCTTCACCTCGTCTTTGAGGAATTTCTACAGCTACAATTTCATCAGTATATTTTCCATCACTCCAAGCTTTTGCAGAGCGTTTATAAGATTGAATTGCAAAATTATCTTGATCTTCTCTAGAAAATTTATATTCTGTGGCACAATCATCAGCACAAACTCCCATGGCAACATTGTTATAGGCATCAACTAAACCATCTTTTTGCATTCCATCCTCTAATGTAATTGGTCCAAATTTAGACCCTTTTCTTGCATGTTGATAATGTGGAATAGAACTCATGTTTTCCATACCTCCTGCAACAATGATATCAGCATTCCCTAGCATTATTGTTTGGGCTGCTAGCATTACAGATTTCATTCCTGAAGCACAAACTTTATTAACAGTAGTACAAGGAACAGTATCTGGAATTCCTGCGTAAATTGCTGCTTGTCTTGCAGGAGCTTGACCTAAACCCGCTGAAACAACATTTCCCATAAAAACCTCTTCAACCAGATTAGAATTTAAATTAATTTTATCTAAAGCTCCTTTTATGGCAATTGCACCTAATTTAGGAGCAGAAATTGTAGATAAACTTCCCATAAAACTTCCAATAGGAGTTCTAGCTACAGATACAATTACTACTTCTTTCATAAAAATAAGAGTTTGATTATTATATAGTTTGTTATGCTAAATTAACTATTTTTAATCAATTTGAGTTTTATTATTTAAGATGAATTTTTGACCTTGAATTTTTTGTGGTAAGTTTGTTGTAATAACATAAATTATATGAGGACTATAGTAAATAAATTGTATCAAAATAACACCATAATTTATAAGGTGATTCTGTTTTTAGTTGCTACAGTTGCAATTGTTTATTTGTTTCCTAAAGGGGGGCACTTTAAATATGATTTTAATAATGGACAGCTATGGAAATATGATAATTTATATGCTCCTTTTGATTTTGCCATTCAGAAAACTGAAGATGAAATTACTATCGAAAAAAAAGAGATAGAAGTAAATTCTAAATCTTATTTTTTACAAGATTTAAGTATAGATAATACTGTTAAGGCAAATTACGAGAGAAGAATTTCGCTTTTTAAAGTTTCAGATTCCTTAAGTTTAGATCAAATTTATAATTTATCTAAAATAGGTCTTAAAATTATAAACACCATCTATAATAAAGGTTTTCTAGAAGTTGTAAGTCAAGATAGAATTTCTAATAAAAATGAAATAGTTGCAATTAGAAAAGGGAATGAAGTAGAAGATGTTGTTTTTAAAAACTTATTTACCTCAAAAGAAGTTTTAGAAATTATAAGGTACAACTTAAATAATTCTGATTCTGAATATGGAAAAAAATTAATGTTAGATTTATTATCTAAAATAATAAAGCCAAATGTCTCTTTTGATGTTGAATATACTGAAAAGGTAATAGAAAATGAAATAAAAAATATTTCTTATACCAAAGGAAAAGTTGCTGCAGGAAAATTAATAATTTTAAAAGGAGATATTGTTGAAGGTAAAAAGTTAGCAATATTAAATTCTTTAAAAAGTGAATCTGAATCTCAAGTTTGGACAGAATCTAACTACAATTGGATAATTTTAGGATACACTATTCTAGTTTCTCTAGCACTATTAATGCTCTTGTTGTTTTTAAAGAAATATAGAGTAGAAATATATGATAACAATAATAAGGTTACTTTTATTTTCTTCAATGTATTTTCAATGATTTTTATACAAACATTGGTAATAAAATATAATTCAGATTATTTATATGTTGTTCCTTTAAGTGTTTTGCCAATTGTTTTAAAAGCTTTTTTTGATGCACGTTTAGGCTTGTTTGCACATGTCTTAACAGTGCTATTGTTAGGATATATAGTTCCAGATAGTTTTGAGTTTATCTATTTACATATCATAGCAGGTATTGTTACCATTCTTACAGTATCAGAACTATATAAGAGAGCAACTTTATTTATTTCTGTAGCTCAAATTACATTAATTTACATGCTTACGTATTTTGCATTTTCAATTATTAAAGAAGGTAATGCTTCTCAAATAAATTGGACTTATTTTATGCTTTTTGCAGCAAATGGATTATTATCTTTTTTGTCAATCATTATTATATACATGTATGAAAAAGTATTTGGTTTAGTTTCTGATGTAACTTTGTTAGAGCTTTCTAATACAAATACAAAGCTTTTAAGAGATCTTAATGAGAAAGCTCCAGGTACGTTTCAGCATTCTATGCAAGTAGCAAATTTGGCAGAAGCAGCAGCAAATGAAATTGGAGCAAACTCTATGTTAGTTAGAACTGGTGCATTGTATCATGATATAGGTAAAATGATTAACCCACAATATTTTATTGAAAACCAATCTACAGGAGTTAATCCTCATAATGATTTATCTCCAAGAGATAGTTCTAAGATAATTACAGACCATGTTATAAAAGGAGTAGAGTTAGCCAAAAAGAATAACTTGCCAGATAGAATTATAGATTTTATAAGAACCCATCATGGTACAAGTTCTACATATTACTTTTTTATGAAAGAGAAAGAATTAAACCCAGGTATAGATGTAAATATTAAGAAATTTCAATACCAAGGCCCCATTCCTTTTTCAAAAGAAACTGCAATTTTAATGATGTGTGATGCCGCTGAAGCTGCATCAAAAAGTTTAACAAAACCCACAGCAATATCTGTAAGTAACTTAATAGATAAAATAATAGATAAACAAATGGCTGATAATCAGTTTTTAAATTCTGATATTACGTTTAGAGAAATAGAAATTATTAAGAAAGTAATCAAGAAAAAATTGATGAATATTTATCATTTACGAGTTGAATATCCAGAGTAAAAAAATATTTTAAAAAAAGTGTAAAAAAGTCTTGTAATATTCTAAATCTAGTCTTAAATTTGCACTCGCAATTTTCCTTTCAAACTTTGTTTTGAAGTCGAAGGGAGAGGTGGCAGAGTGGTAATGCAGCAGATTGCTAATCTGTCGACCTTTTTGGTCGCCAGGGTTCGAGTCCCTGTCTCTCCGCTAGAAAATTGCACTCGGGGTGTAGCGTAGCCCGGTCATCGCGCCTCGTTTGGGACGAGGAGGTCGCAGGTTCGAATCCTGCCACCCCGACACAGTTGTCGTAACAACTTAAAAAATACGGGCTCTTAGCTCAGCTGGATAGAGCACCTCCCTTCTAAGGAGGCGGTCAAAGGTTCGAATCCTTTAGGGCTCACTTAAACCTTCACAGAAATGTGGAGGTTTTTTGTTTTCTATAGGTTTTGTAGGTTCTACAAGACTTCGAGGGTCAATTCTAAAAAAAAGAGTGTATTTTAATTAATTAAAATACACTCTTTTTTCTTCTTTTTTTGATTATTAAGACTTTTAATTATTCTCGATATATTTTTTCATATAAATCTGTATAGATTTCTTTAATAATTTTACGTTTCATTTTCATAGTAGGGGTAAGGTGCCCACCTTCTATAGACCAAACATCAGGTGTAAGTTCAAAACGTTTAATTTGCTCCCATTTTCCGAAGTTATTATTACATTTATCAACTTCTTTTTGAATACGATTTTTTACGATTTCTGAATTAATTATTTCTTCATTAGAAGTACCAATGTCCAAATTTTTATGATGAATCCATTCTTTCATAAAATCAAAATTTGGTTGAATAAAAGCTGCTGGCATTTTTTCACCTTCCCCAATAACCATTATTTGTTCTATAAATAATGATTGCTTTAGCTCTCCTTCTAATAATGGAGGAACCACATATTTACCTCCAGAAGTTTTAAACATTTCTTTTGTTCTACCGGTAATTTTTAAAAATCCATCACTATCAATTTCTCCTTTATCACCAGTATGAAAATAACCATTTTTTAAAACATTAGCTGTTCTTTCAGGGTCTTTATAATAACCTTGCATTACATTAGGTCCTTTAGCTAAAATTTCGCCATTTTCAGCAATTTTTATTTCAACTTCATCAATAACTTTACCAACAGTACCAATTTTAAATCCATTATTTCTTTGGTCGTTTACTGATATAACAGGAGATGTTTCTGTTAGACCATAACCTTCCATAATTGGCATTCCTGCAGCTGTAAAAACTTTAGTTAATCTTGGTTGTAATGCTGCACTACCAGAAACCATTAACTTTAATTCGCCACCTAAAGCAGCTTGCCATTTAGAGAAAATTAATTTTCTAGCTAAACTTAATTGTTTTTCATACCACCAACCGTTAGTACCATTTGGTTCATATCTTAGACCTAAGTTAACTGCCCAAAAGAATAAACCTTTTTTAATACCAGTTAAAGTTTCTCCTTTTAAAATAATTTTGTCATATATTTTTTCGTATAAACGAGGAACCGCAGTCATAACTTGAGGTTTAATTTCTTGAGCATTTTCAGAAAGTTTTTCTAAAGATTCTGCAAAATAAATGGATACACCACAATATTGATATAGATATAAAATCATTCGTTCAAAAATGTGACATACTGGTAAAAAACTTAACCCTTTAGAATTACCATAATCTAAAGGAACACGTTTTTGTGAATTTAAAACATTTGAAACTATATTTTTGTGAGATAACATTACTCCTTTAGGTTTTCCTGTTGTGCCAGAAGTGTAGATTAGGGTAGCTAAATCATCTTCTTTTACATTGTTTTTTCTTTCTTCAACAAGATTTTGAGTACGCTCGTCTTTTCCTAATTCTAATAGTTCTTTCCAATTTTTTTCACCTTTTATATCATCAAATGTAAAAACAGCTTTTAATTGAGTATTGTTTTTTATTTTATTTACTTTATTTAAAACTTCTTTGTCTGATACAATACAATAAATAGACTCTGAATGATTAATAACATATTCATAATCTTCTGATGATATTGTAGGGTAAATAGGTACATTTTGTGCGCCTGTTTGTAATATTCCAATATCACAAATATTCCATTCTGTTCTATTTGTTGAAGAAATTACAGCTATTTTATCATTTGGTTTAATACCTAATTCTAATAAACCTCTACTAATTTGGTTAGCTTGGTCTATATATTCTTGTGTGGTAATTGATTGCCAAGTTCCACTAGATTTAGAGATAAATGCTTTTTCTAAATTATAGTTTTCTAGTTGATAATAAGGAAAATCGAATAATCTAGTAACTTTTAATGCCATATTTGTTTTGTTTGTAGGAGGCAAAATAGGAATTTTAGATTGATTTAACAAATACTTATTATAAGAGTTTTAAATTAAGAATAATATAAAATTTATTGCTAATTATATATTTTATGATAAATATTCTTATTAGATATTAATTAAAACCAAATGTCTTTTATCAATTATAATTTTGTTTGAAATAAGTATATAATTTACATTAAGTATAGTAAATAAAGATTTTTAAAATTATAAAAGAATCATTTAAATAAACTTTTTATATTAGAAAATCATAATTTATGATCTTTAAAAATGTTTATTATTTAAGACAAAATAAAAAAACTAGCTTTAATAAAGCTAGCTTTTTTTTTGGTTTTTAGTTAGCCCCTAATCTAACTTCTTCCATTATGAGTGCAATTTATAAATTATAAAGTTAAAATGAAATAGGTATTAATACCCATTTTTAGTCAATTAAATATTTACTAAAGCTTTTCCCATTAATTTTGGTATACTTAGAATCAATATCGTAGGCTACTTTCATGTTAGAAACGTTAAAATTTCCAGAAACCTTCATGTATTTTATGTTTAAATCTTCTTCGAAATTGGTGTTTTTAAAAGAAACACCGTCAGAAAAATTAGTGTATTTAAATATTGCAGAATCTTTAAAAACGGCATTAGAAAAACTAACATTGTTATTAAACTTAGCATATTTAAAAGTAGCTACTTCATCAAATGTAGTATTTGCAAAACTAATGTCTTTATTAAACTTAGCATATTTAAAGGTGCTGTCATCATTAAAGGAAGAATCAGAAAAATCTGTATTTCTTTCAAAACGAGAATACTTAAACATAGCTTTTCTATCAAAAATACAATTTTTAAATATAGCAGTATCTTCAAAACTAGCAGTAAATGTGTAACCAGAATCTTCATCTGGTATATATGCTAAAACATCATCTATAAAAGTACAATTTGTAAAAGATATTTTATTTTCAATTAACTTTTTTACTTCATTAGTATTACCATTTCCATTATTATTCCAATTAAACCAACTGTTTTTCTTTCTCTTAGGAAGTTTTTCAATTGCTTCATCCATAAAAGTAAAGTCTAATACACCAACAATTTTAGCATTTTTTATAGTAACATTTTTACCTGCTTTTATGTCTTTCATTATGGTAGATGCTTTAATCATTTTTTGCGAAAAAGCAATAGAAGTTATTAAAAAAAGGTTTAAGGCCAAATAAGTAGTTTTATTTTTCATTTTTATGAGTTTTAGTTTGTTTATATATTAATGACAAATCCTTTTTTAATTTGTGACACATTTTAAAATAATATCATCAAAAATTTTAATTTTTATCGTATATAAAATTGATGTTTAAAGTATTTTATAAAGATTTTATACTTCTGTTTAATTTTATGTAAAAGCCTTATTTTATGATTTTTATCATTGTTTTAGTGTTTTTAAAAAACTAAATTTAAAGTGTTTTTACACAAAGCGATTTTTTTGAAATTTATAAAACAGACATATTATGGAAGTATTACAAGAAGTAAAACCCCGTGTTTTTAAATTTGGGGATAAACATGCTGATGGAAACAGCGCTATGAAAAACTTATTAGGAGGTAAAGGAGCTAATTTAGCAGAAATGAGTTCAATTGGTATTCCTGTGCCTCCAGGATTTACGATTACTACAGAAGTTTGTACAGAATATAATTCTTTAGGTAAAGATACCGCAATAAATCTTATACAAAGAGAAGTAGAAGAATCTATAGCTAATATTGAAAATTTAATGGGAACTAAATTCGGAGATAAAGAAAATCCGCTTTTAGTTTCTGTACGTTCTGGAGCTAGAGTTTCTATGCCAGGAATGATGGATACAGTGCTTAACTTAGGAATGAATGATGAGGTTGTTTTAGGCTTAGCAAAAAAAACAAAAAATGACCACTTTGCCTGGGATTCTTATAGACGTTTTATACAAATGTATGGTAGTGTTGTTCTCGGTATGAAACCAGCATCAAAAGAAGATATAGATCCTTTTGAAGAAATCATGGAAAACCTAAAAGAAAAAAGAGGAATAGAATTAGATACAGAATTTACCATTGAAGATTTAAAAGATTTAGTTTTCGATTTTAAAGATGCAGTTAAAAAAAGAACAGGTCATGATTTTCCTACAAATCCTTGGAATCAACTTTGGGGAGCAGTAATGGCTGTTTTTAATAGTTGGAATGGAGATAGAGCAGTTTATTATAGAAACATGCATGGTTATCCTGCAGATTGGGGAACCGCTGTAAATGTACAAGCTATGGTTTATGGTAATATGGGTGATAACTCTGGAACAGGAGTTTGTTTTACTCGTGATGCAGGTACAGGAGAAAATGTTTTTAATGGAGAATATTTAATTAATGCACAAGGAGAAGATGTTGTTGCTGGTGTAAGAACTCCACAACAAATCACAAAATTAGGTTCTCAGCGTTGGGCAGAATTAGCAAAAGTTAAAGAAGAGGAAAGACTTGAAAAATATCCTTCTTTAGAAGAGTTAATGCCATCAATTTTTAACGAATTAAATTCTTATCAAAATACTTTAGAGAAGCATTATAGAGACATGCAAGATATGGAGTTTACTATTCAAAATGGAAAACTTTGGATTTTACAGACTAGAAACGGAAAACGTACTGGTGCAGCTATGGTTAAGATTGCCATGGATTTATTAAAAGAAGGAATGATTGATGAAAAAGAAGCCTTATTATTAGTAGAATCTAATAAATTAGAAGAATTATTGCATCCAATATTTGACTCTAAAGCATTAAAAAAAGCAAACGTAATTGCACAAGGTTTACCAGCTTCTCCAGGTGCTGCAACAGGTAAAATAGTGTTTTTTGCTGACGAAGCAGATAAGTATAAAAGTAGTATTTTAGTAAGGATTGAAACTTCTCCAGAAGACTTAGAAGGTATGAATATTGCAAAAGGTATTTTAACAGCTAGAGGAGGTATGACATCTCATGCAGCAGTTGTTGCACGTGGAATGGGTAAATGTTGTATTTCTGGAGCAGGTGCCTTAAAAATTAATTATAAAACTAGAACTTTAACTGTTAATGAACATGAATATCATGAAGGAGATTGGATTTCTTTAAATGGTTCTACAGGTAATATTATTGAGGGAAAAGTTGCTACTATGGAGCCTGAGTTAAGTGGAGAATTTGCAGAATTGATGAAGCTTTCAGATAAGTATTCTGTAATGAAGGTAAGAACAAATGCAGATAGCCCAAAAGATGCAAAAGTTGCTCGTAGTTTTGGAGCTCAAGGTATTGGTTTAACTAGAACAGAACACATGTTTTTTGAGTTAGACAGAATAAAAGCAATGCGTGAAATGATTCTTGCAGAAACAGTAAAAGGAAGAAAACAAGCTTTAGAAGGTTTATTACCAATGCAACGTGAAGATTTTGAAGGTATTTTTGAAGCAATGGAAGGTTTTGCTGTAACTATTCGTTTATTAGACCCACCTTTACATGAATTTGTACCTCATCAATTAGCAACACAAAAAGACTTAGCAGATGAAATGCATATTTCTTTACAAGCTGTAAAAAATAAAGTTGCAGAATTAGCAGAATTTAACCCTATGTTAGGTCATAGAGGATGTAGATTAGGAAATACATATCCAGAAATTACAGAAATGCAAACTCGTGCAATTATAGAAGCCGCATTAAATTTAAAAGAAAGAGGTATTATTTGTAAACCAGAAATTATGGTTCCATTAATTGGTACCGTAAAAGAGTTTGAGTTTCAAGAAAAAATAATTCGAGCAACAGCTAAAGCAATTTTTAAAGAAAGAAATGATAAAATAGATTATTCTGTTGGAACAATGATAGAAATTCCAAGAGCGGCTTTAATGGCAGATTTAATTGCAGAAAAAGCAGATTTCTTTTCTTTTGGTACAAATGATTTAACACAAATGACATTTGGATATTCTAGAGATGATGCTGGTAAATTCTTACCTACTTATTTAAAAAAAGGTATTTTAAAAGTAGATCCTTTTGAAGTATTAGATCAAGAAGGAGTAGGGCAATTGGTAAAAATGGGTACAGAAAGAGGTAGATCTACCAAACCAAATTTAAAAGTAGGTATCTGTGGTGAACATGGTGGCGAGCCAAGTTCTGTAGAATTTTGTTATCATGTAGGTATGGATTATGTAAGTTGTTCTCCATACAGAGTGCCAATTGCAAGATTAGTTTCTGCGCAAGCAACTATTAAATCTATTAAGTAAAACTTCCATGATTTACTTTGATTAAAACCCAGAAGTGTAATGCTTTTGGGTTTTATTTTTTGGGCGTTACCAAAGGTCGGGCTTTCACTACTCGCTTTTTTTCGTTCCTCAAAAAGAGCTCAAACAAACCGTTCAATCCCTAACGCAAAAGGCTTTTAGATTTTTAAAAAGCTTATAGTATTAAATCAAAATTATTTTTTTATAAAAACTTAAGAAATAAAAGTCAGTAAAAAGGTTGTTTTTTCTTTAGAAGATGTAAACTGAATAGTTCCATTATGAGCTTCCATAATACTTTTAGATAAGGTTAAACCAATACCAGAACCATCTTTACGAGTCGTAAAATAGGGTATAAAGATATTATCTTTTATTGCATCAGAAATACCAATTCCGTTATCTGTAATAGATAAATGTATTCTCTTTTTATCGGATGAAATATCGATATTAATTGTAGGTTTTTCAATCTCTTTAAAAGCATACAAACAATTAGAAATTAAGTTGATAATTACTTGTTCTATTTGTTGTTTATCTGCTTTAATTTTAAAAAGAGTAGTTTCATCAAAATTAATTTTAATATTTTTTTGATTAAATTCTTGTGTAAAAAGAAGTAACGTATTTTTAATAATTTTGGTTAAATTAACTTCTTCTTTTTTAGGCAAAGGCAATTCTGCCAACTTTCTATAAGTATCTACAAATGAAGTTAAATGATGAGAACGACGTTTAATAATTTTTAAACCTTGAGACAATTCATCAATCGTATCTTCATCAGTATTTTCTTCTTGTAAAAGAGAATCTAAATTTTCGGCTAAACTACTAATAGGTGTAATTGTATTTATAATTTCGTGAGACATTACATTCATCAATTTAAACCAAGCCTCTTTTTCTTTTTTGTCAATTAATTGCTGAATGGTTTCTAAGCTAACAATTAAATAACCATATTCATTTGTTTGAGTAAGTGATGTTTTTAAGAAAAATTCTTCCTTTTTATCATTGATTGTTAAAGAAATAGTGAGTTTGTTTTCTTTCCAATCATCAATATAATTTGTTAGGTTTCCAATTTTTTTGTTGAGTAAATTCCAATTATAAAATTTTGGAATTTTTAAAAACTCAGTAAATGCCTTATTTATTTGAAAAACCTCAATAGTATTATTTAAGTCTTTTCTTAAAATAAGCATACCAATACTTAAACTTTCAATAATATTGGTAAAAATAAGTTGTTCAGATGTTTTTTTAAGGCTTAGTTTTCTATGTTTTTCTAATAGTAAAGCAGTTTTATTATGTAAAGGATTTTTTCTTTTTTCTGATGAAATTGTATTAGAATAATCATCATATAATAAACAATCCATCGATTTTTCGATGTCATTAAATAACTTTTTTAAGTAATCAATCAATAAAAATAATTGAAACAGAACAAGTAGAAAAAAACCAATTGCATTAATAACATAAAAGTTTATGCCACTATAAAAAACAATAATTCCATTGAGTAGAATTAGTAAAACCCGAACAATTATTTGTATGTATTGTGGTTTTCCCATTCTATAATTGATGCTTTTCTAAACGTCTATACAAAGCAGCTCTTGTTAATCCTAAATCTTTTGCAGCTCTAGAAATATTACCTTGATGTTTTTGGATAGCTTGCTCAATTAACAACTTTTCAGTTTCTTCTAAATTTAAATTGTTTTCTAAATTTACAGTTGTTTTTTTAGCTGAAAAATGTAAATCTTCTGGGATAATTTTCTCATTATCGGTAATAATTACAGCTCTCTCAACAATGTGTTCTATCTCTCTAATATTTCCTGGCCAATTATAATTTTTTAAAGATTTTATAGCTTCTTTACTAAAACCTTCGATCTTTTTTCGGTATTTAATATTTAGTTTTTTTAAGAAATGATTTGCTAATAACTCAATATCTTCTTTACGATTTCGAAGTGGGGGTAAATTCAATTCAATGGTATTAATTCTAAACAGTAAATCTTGTCTAAAAGTTTGTTCATCTACCATTTGATGAATTGGTGCATTAGTAGCACAAATAATACGTACATCTAATTCTCTTTCTTTTCCTTCTCCTAAACGTGTAATTTTTCTATTTTGAATTACAGTCAATAATTTAGATTGTAAATGGAGTGGAAGATTGCCAATTTCATCTAAAAAAATAGTTCCGCCTTTTGCAAGTTCAAATCTTCCTAAAGTATCTTTTTGTGCGTCTGTAAAAGCACCTTTTGCGTAACCAAATAATTCACTTTCAAATAAATTTTCATTTAAAGAACCTAAATCTACATGAATAAAAGGATGATTTTTACGTGCTGACTGTAAGTGAATTTCTTTAGCGAAGACATATTTTCCTGTTCCGTTTTCTCCTAAAATTAAAATATTAGCATCTGTTGGTGCAACTTTCTGAACCAATTTAGTAGCAGTTTGCATTGCAGGAGAATTGCCAATAATATGTTCTGTTTGTTGATGAAAATCTTTGTCTTGTTGTTTTTGTACGGTTTCTAATTGTGTATTTTTTCTTTTAGAACGAGCCAATTCTAAACCAGCATTTACAACTCCGTATAATTTTTCTGTGTTCCAAGGTTTTAATATAAAATCTGTGGCCCCTTTTTTAATTGCATCTACAGCTAAATTTACGCTTCCAAAAGCAGTCATTAAAATAACAGTAGTTTCTGGGCTAATTTCTTTAATGTGTTTTAACCAATATAAACCCTCTTTTCCATCTTCAAAACCTATGCGATAATTCATGTCTAACAAAACAACATCTACAGTTGAGGATGTTAAGTGATTGCTTATTTTCTTGGGACTATTGGCTGTTATTATTTCAGAAAAATATTTTTTCAAACTAATTCTTGCTGAAAATAAAATGTCATCATCATCATCAACAATTAAAATTGTAGCTTCTTTTTTTCTCATGCTACATAGTTAATCATTTGTTTGATTATGAACAAATAAATGTTCGTTTTTGAACACTTTAAAATCAATAAAAATAATTAATATATTGAAAATCAATTGTTTGTGATTTTGTTTTGTGTTGGCATATTTATGGCTTTAACTATGCCAAACGAATCGAATACAAATGGATAAGCAAATAAAAACAAAAAGTAAAAAGACAAAGAAGATGTTACTTTGGGGAATTCCAATTTTAATAATTGTTAGTATTATTTTGATGAATTTAACACGAAAAAAACAAGTAAACTTAAAAAAAGATACAATAAGTATTCGTGAGGTTTTTAAAGGAGATTTTGAAGATGTTGTTTTATTTAATAGCACAGTAGAACCAAAAACATCTGTTTTAGTAAATGTAATTCAAGGAGGTTCTGTTTCAGAAATTTTTGTTGAAAGTGGGCAGATGATAAAAAAGGGAACTCCATTATTAAAAGTATATAATCCGAATGCAGAATTAAATTATTTAACGCAAGAAACAGCAATTGTAGAACAAATTAATAATTTAAGAAACATTAGAGTAAATATTAAAAATCAGCAATTGAGTTTAGACCAACAATTGTTAAGTATTGATAATGATTTTAGAAACGCTAAGCGTCAATATAAATTAGATTCTACTTTATACAACAAAGAAGTAGTGGCTAGAAATGATTATCAGAAATCTGCTCAAGAATATACATTTCAAAAAGAAAGAAGTGGTGTTATTAAAAAAAGTGTATCCGAAGAAAAAAAGAGTAGAGATGTACAATTATCTAGAATTGATATTTCTATTGCTAACATGCAGAAAAGTTTAGAATTGTTACGTAAGAATAAAGAAAACTTTATTGTTAAGGCACCTGTGGATGGGCTTTTATCATCATTCAACCCAATTTTAGGAGAAAGTTACAACCAAGGTAAACCAATTGGTAAAATGGATGTTTTAGATGGGTATAAATTAGTTGCAAGTGTAGATGAATACTATATTTCTAAACTAAAAGAAGGAATAAAGGGTAGAGTTGCAGTAAATGCTAAAAATTATGATATAGAAATATCAAAAGTATTATCAGAAGTTGTAAGCGGACAATTTAAGGTAGAACTTCTTTTTAAAGGAGACACCATACCTAAAAGTATAAAAAGAGGAATGTCTTTAAAAACCAAAGTGTTTTTATCTAACGATAGTAAAGCTTTGTTGATTTCTAAAGGTCAGTTTTATCAAAGTACAAACGGAAATTGGGTTTTTGTATTAAATTCTGATAACAAAGCGGTAAAGAGAACTATTAAAATTGGTAGAGAAAATCCTTTTTATTACGAAGTTTTAGAAGGTTTACAAGAAGGAGATAGAATAATAACATCTAGTTATGATGATTATGAGAATGTTGAAGAAATTAATATAGATTGAGTTAAAAAGTTTCAAAGTGGTAACGTTAATGTCAGTTCGAGCGCAGTCGAGAACTAATTAAAAATAAATAAAATTTAAAAAAATATAAGTGATGATAAAAATAACAGAATTAGTAAAAGTTTATAGAACAGAAGAAGTAGAAACTACAGCATTAAATAAACTAAGTTTAGAAGTTAAAGAAGGAGAATTTGTTTCTATAATGGGGGCATCTGGTTGTGGTAAATCTACACTTTTAAATATCATTGGTTTGTTAGATGCACCAAATGATGGAAGCTATCTTTTTGACGGTACAGAAGTCGCAAATTTTAATGAAAAACAACGATCTGGTTTACGTAAAGCAAATATTGGTTTTGTGTTTCAAAACTTTAATTTAATTGATGAATTAACGGTGTATGAAAATGTTGAGTTGCCATTAATTTATAACAAAATAAAAGCATCAGAAAGAAAACAACGAGTAACAGCAATTTTAGAACGAATTGGTATTGCACATAGAGCAAAACATTTTCCGTTACAATTATCAGGCGGTCAGCAACAAAGAGTAGCAGTAGCTAGAGCTTTAATTACAAATCCAAAATTAATTTTGGCTGATGAGCCAACAGGTAATTTAGATAGTAAAAGCGGAAATGATGTAATGGAATTATTAACAGAATTACATGCAACAGGAGCTACCATTATTATGGTTACACACTCATCTTACGATGCACAATTTTCTTCTAGAACCATCACCTTAAAAGATGGAGAAATTATTTCAGAAAAAACAAATGAACATAAAGTTGATGTTTTAGTTAAATAGAAATTAAATATTTAAAACTCGAATAAAATGATACAAACTTGGTTTAAAATATTTTTTAGAAATAGCAAAAAGAATTGGTTAAATGCATTAATTAATATTAGTGGATTAACACTTGGTTTAGCAGGCTTGTTAATTGTGTTACTGTATTTAAATGAAGAACAAAGTTACAATCAATGGAATCCAAATAAAGATGACGTTTACAGGGTAAATCTTGATCGTCCATCGTCAGGAGAAGTTTGGTTTACAGTAAATGCAGGAATGTATTTAACATATCCAAAAGAATTGCCAGAGGTTACTGAAGCTTTAATGGTAAATCCATTTTATAGAAGTAAAGTAATTCAATACAAAGATGGTTTTGAATTTAACGCTAAAACCATTTCTACTGAGCCTCAGTTTTTTGATTTTTTCCCTTTTGAAATCATAGAAGGATCTACTCAGAAATTTGCAGAAACAAGAACAAATATTGCCTTGTCTAGAGAATACGCAAAAAGAATTTTCAAAGGCGATAAAGCAGTTGGAAGTTCCGTAAAAATTGATGGTGATACTTATATTGTTGCCTGTGTTTATGAAATCCCGAAGAATTCACATCATGAGCCAGATTTGTTACTTCAGTATAGTGAAGCTTTTGAGGTGCATTGGGGCAATCATAATAATGAATTATTCTGTAGAATTACAAAAGGATCAGATTTAGAAGCTGTAAAGCAAAAAATGAATCAAATAATTATTGATAAAGCTTATAAACCTTATGCAGAAGAAAATGGTGTAACTGTAGAAGAATTTGATAAAAAATATGGAATTCCAACAGTACTTTTAGATAAATTAGACACCTTGTATTTACATAATACAGCAAAAAGAGCAGGTCCAAGCGGAACAGGAAATTATCAATTATTGATGGTCTTATTAGGGTTGTCTATTTTATTAATTGTAATTTCTTGTGTAAACTTCATTAATTTATCTGTTGCAACTGGTAGTCAAAGAGCAAAAGAAGTAGGAGTAAAGAAGACTCTAGGTCTATCTAAAAAACAGTTATTATTAGAATACATATTTGAAATTGTTTTACAAGGCTTAATATCATTTGTTTTTGCTTTGGTAATTGTAGAATTAGCATTGCCTTTTTTTAATGAGTTTGTAGAAACGGAGATATCAATTTTACATTCAAATTCATTAATTACTTTATTCTTTTCAGCAATTTTTGTATCACTTTTAGTAGGTAGTATTCCTGCAATTTATCTTTCAAATTTTAAAGCAATAGAAGTTTTAAAAGGTAGTGTTTCTAAAAGTAAAAAAGGGAATACAGCAAGAAACATAATGCTTGGACTTCAATTCTTAATTTCTGGTTTTTTTATTATCAGTATGCTAATTGTTGGAAATCAAATTAACTTTATAATGGAAAAAGAATTGGGTTTTGATAAAGAACAAGTTTTGTCTGTTGATGTTTATAGTATGCCAAATAAGCTCAATAAATATAAATTAACAAAAGAAGTTTTATCTAAAAATGAAAATATTATTGATGTAACTGCAAGTATGTTTGTGCCCGGAGAAGGTTATGTAAATGGTACATCTTTAAGACATAGCATAAACGATAAAAGTTTTAATTCAGCTTCAAATTTAGTAGATTATAATTATTTAGATTTTGCAAAAATTAAAGTATTAAAAGGTAGAAACTTTTCAAATGTAATTGCATCTGATAGTATTAATAAAATTATAATAAACGAAACAGCAGCCAAAAAACTAGGAATTTATAACAATCCTTTAGGAGAAAAATTAACTTTGGGTTGGTTAGAAGATGAAGATCCTACCAATAATTTTGAAGTAATTGGAATGGTAAAAGATTATCATTTTGATGGATTTGATACAGAAATTGCACCCATGTTTTTTGTACTTTGGGATAGATTTGATTTTGCACAAAGATGGATTCCTGCGATTCAATTTAAAATAAAACCGAATAATATTGATAGAACTATTGCAGAAATAGAAGAATATTGGAAACAAAACATGGATGCGAAATACCCATTTTCTTATGAGTTTTTAGACAAAAAATTTGCAAAAACATATAAAAAATACCAGAAACAGCAAACACTATTTTTAATACTTTCTTTATTAGTCATTTTAATTTCTCTTTTAGGTTTGTTTGCTTTGGCTACGCTAACAATTCAACAAAGGTTAAAAGAAGTTGCAATTCGTAAAACCTTAGGAGCTTCAGTTAAAGAAATCATGTTTCAGTTATTACAAAGCTTTTTAAAGATTGTTGTTATTTCTTCAATAATACTTGTCCCGATTGCCTATTATTTTATGCAAAATTGGCTGCAAAACTTTGTGTATAGAATTGATATGCCAATACTTCCATACATATTAACACCAATTATTTTAATTGTTTTAGTGTTTTCTGTAGTAGGATTAAAAGCATATAAAGCAACAAAAATTGATTTAATCAAATATTTAAAATTCGAATAAAATGATACAAACTTGGTTTAAAATATTTTTTAGAAATAGTAAAAAAAATTGGTTGAATATTTTAGTTAATATTCTAGGTTTAACTGTTGGTTTTGCTGGGTTACTATTGGTTTTGTTATACTTAAATGATGAGCAAAGTTATAATGCAAATAATACCAATGCAAATGAAATTTACAGAGTAATTCATAAAATGTCTGATGGTGATGTTTGGGATAGTAGTACAAATGTAGAAGGACCAAAATATTTAGAAGACATTCCAGAGGTAAAAGATTATTATTTAAGTGATGGTTGGTATGGAGATTTTGTAGTAAAAATAGACGGCAAAAAAATATTTACAAGAGATATGTTAAAGGGAAGCAATAGTTTTTTCGATTTCTTTCCTTATAAAATTGTAGAAGGTAGTGTAGATAATTTTAAAAAAGTAACAAGTAATGCTGCAATATCAGAAGAACAGGCAAAAATTTATTTTGGTAATAAATCTGCAATAGGCAAAACTATAACTTTTAGAGGAAGATCTTATATTATTACGACAGTATATAAAATAGAAGGCAAACATTTTTATATGCCAAAAGTTGTTACTCAATTTGCAAAAGAGCCAGAAGGGCATTGGGGTAGTTTTTCTAAGAATTTATTTATAAAAACAACAAAAGGTGCAAACAAAGAAGTATTAGAGAAAAAAGCATTAGCTGTTTGGTATCAAAATGAAGTATTACCATCCTCTAAAAGAGATGGTATTACACCAGAAGATTTTATCGAAAAATACGGAACAACTCCCATTTTAGAACCGTTAAAAGACATACGTTTAAAAACAATTGCAGATGAAGCTGGACCAGAAGGAAAAGGGAATTATCAATTAATACTAATTATGTTGTCTTTATCGATTTTGTTAATTATAATTTCTTGTGTAAACTTTATAAACCTTTCTATAGCGTCTGCAACACAAAGAGCAAAGGAAGTAGGTGTAAAGAAAACTTTAGGATTGTCTAAAATTACTTTAACAAGACAATATGCATTAGAAATTGTTTTTCAAGGTATAATTGCATTTATGCTATCATTATTATTAGTAGAACTTATTTTGCCTTCTTTTAATGATTTTATGAAAAAAGAAATTTCTATTCTTAATTATCAAATTCTTATAAAACTTATTTTTATAGCTTTATTAGTATCAATTTTAATTGGGTTTATACCTGCTTTTTATCTTTCTAAATTTAAAGCTGTAGAAGTTTTAAAAGGAAATGTATCTAGAAGTAAACAAGGTGTTTTTGCAAGAAATATGATGTTAGGAATCCAGTTTTTAATTTCAGGTTTTTTCCTTACTGGGTCTTTAATTATTTATAATCAAGTAGATTATATTATGAATAAAGATTTAGGTTTTAAAGGAGATCAAGTGATTGTTGTGTCTATGAATGAATATAAAGATAGATATAAAAAGTATGAATTAGCAAAAAAAGAATTAGTTAAACACCCAAATATAGACGTAGTTACAAGCAATTCATTTATGATTGGTGGTGGAAGTTCTAATTCTACCAATGTAAGTTTTAATGATATTTCTGTTCAAACAAATGGAAATGCAATAGACTTTGAATATTTGCAAACCATGAATATTCCATTAATTACAGGTAGATTACTACAAGAAAATAAAGCATCAGACACTTTAACTAATGTTTTAATTAATGAAACTTTAGCAAAAGCATTTAATATTTATGATAATCCTATAGGAAAAAAAATAAAATCTGGTTATGGTGGCTCAGAATCTAAAGATGGTAAATTTCAAGTAGTTGGTATGGTAAAAGATTATCATATTTTAGGTATGGATTCTAAAATTCCACCAACCATGCTATTTCATTGGAATACTTTTAATTTTATGAAGCAAAATTTTTGGATGATGCAGTTTAAGATAAAACCAGATAATGTACAAGAAACGTTGCGTTATATAGAAAACTATTGGAAAGAAAATGTAGAGCAAGGATATCCTTTTAGTGCACAATTTGTAAACAAACGTTTTGCAAGAACATATGCCAAATATCAAAAGCAAAAAACATTGTTTTTAATTCTTACTTCAGTAGTAATTATTATTTCTTTATTAGGTTTATTCGCTTTAGCAACACTTACAATTCAACAAAGATTAAAAGAGGTAGCAATTCGTAAAACATTAGGAGCATCTGTAAAAGAAATTATGTTTCAGTTAATAAAAAGCTTTTTAAAAATAACAGTAATTGCTTCAGTAATTTTAATTCCTATAGCCTATTATTTTATGGAAAACTGGTTAGAAAACTTTGTGTATAGAATAGATATGCCAATATTACCTTTTATTATAACTCCAATTCTACTTATAATTTTAGTTTTTGTAGTTGTAGGTTTAAAAGCATATAATGCTACAAAAATAGATTTAATAAAATATTTAAAATTCGAATAATTTTTTGGGCGTTTAAACGGGCTTTACGCGCTCGCTTTTTTACAGAAAAAGTAAAAAGAGCTCAAACAAAGCTTCAATCCCTAACGCAAAACAGCTTTTAGATTTTTCTAAAAGCTGTTTTTAATTAATATTTACTTTGTAATATTTTGTGTTTAAAAAAAAAAGATAATACTAAATTTTAATGCTTTTATGTCTTCTTTCTCTAAAAGTACCAGCAAACAAAAGTCCACCAATAATTCCCATCAAAATAAAAGCAACTTGTTCAAATAAGTCTCCAGAACCAGCAATAGAAGAGTTTAAAAAAGAACTGCTTAACCCCATAAAAGATTTACTACCTGGTACCATCATAACAATACCTTGTGTAAGGTAAACAGTTTTAGGCGTTTTTGTAATTCTTCCAAAAACACGACTAATTCCAACTACTGCTAAAGTACCTATAAAAGTACTCACTAAAACACCATAACCAGATAAAAAAACTGTGATTAGAAAAGCAAAAGCACCTGTTATAACTCCAAAAAACATGTCCTTTTTTCGAACTTGAAAAATTGGCAGCAATGTTATAGAAAATACAGGAATCGCTAAGAATAATGTCCATTTTGGCATTTCAGAAACATGATTTGTTAAATTAATATCCATAAAAGAGGTCATTAGCCCTAAACCAAGTAACACTCCAAAAAACTGTTTGAATAACAAAATAATTGCGTCAAATAGTTTTGCTCCACCAGAAACTAAACTTTTTGATGTTATTTCTTCTAAAGCAGTTGTAATTGCCAACCCAGGTATAAAAATAATAATAGATGCTAATATGGTTAAACCTAAATTCAATTCAGGAAAAATTAAGGTTAATAAACAACTAATAATAGTTACAATCAAGGCACTAAAAGATTCAAAAACATTTTCTAAATATTTAGATTTTGTAGCCAAAAACACCAAAAGATAAATTAAAGCTCCTAATAAAAAAGAAAATATAAAAGAAACCATATTTGTACCAATCAATAAACTAAAACAACCTGCAGAAAAAGCGTATGCTAAAGTTAAAAATAAGTGGTTTACTTCTTTAGTTTTAGAATGAATAATATTCAATTCATTATTTATTTCACTATTGTTTATTTTAGAGTCGATAACTTTATTAGTCAATTCATCAATTCTAGAAAAAGCACCTAAGTTTAAAACACCAGGAGGTATAGATTCTATATAATTATAAGAATGTTCTTCTTCATAAAAAACATAGTTTATCCAAGTTGGTAAATCCATAAAACTACCTGTAATACCTTGTGTTTTTGCAACTTCTGTTAAATAAGTTAGTATTTTATAAGAAGGAATACCATAAACATGCAGTGCTTTTCCTAATTCTACAATGAATCTATATTTTTCTGGAATTTTCATTTTTTAAAAATTAAATACAGTTATTTTCAGCTATTTATTAAAGCCAAAAAAAGGGCTAAAAAAGCCCTTTTATAATATAAACCTTTTTTAGGGCGAAAATTATTTCGTTAACCAATTTTTAGCATTTACAAATGCTTCTAACCAAGGCGTAACTTCATCTTTTCTGTTTGTTGGGTAATTTGCCCAGTTCCATTGAAACGTAGAACGCTCTATATGAGGCATTGTTACTAAATGTCTTCCAGATTTATCACATAGCATAGCTGTATTAAAATCAGAACCATTAGGGTTGTTTGGATACCCTTCATAACCATATTTTGCAACAATATTATAGTTTTCTTCAGACTCTGGTAACTTAAATTTACCTTCTCCATGAGAAATCCAAACACCTAATTCTGTTCCTGCTAAACTAGATAACATTACAGAATTATTTTCTTGAATTTTTACAGAAGTAAAAGAACTTTCGTGCTTTTGAGAATCGTTATGAACCATTTTTCCATGCACTTTGTGTTCGGGGTTAATTAGGTCTAATTCCATCCAAAGCTGACAACCATTACAAATACCAACAGATAAAGTGTCTTCTCTTTTAAAGAAGTTTTTTAGGGCTGTATTTGCTTTTTCATTGTATTTAAAAGCTCCTGCCCAACCTTTTGCAGAACCTAAAACATCAGAATTAGAAAAACCACCAACTGCACCAATAAATTGAATATCTTCTAAAGTTTCACGACCAGAAATTAAATCGGTCATATGCACATCTTTTACATCAAAACCAGCTAAATACATAGCATTTGCCATTTCACGTTCTGAATTAGAACCTTTTTCTCTGATGATTGCAGCTTTTGGTCTGTCTTTACTAATTTTAGGTAATTTTCCAGTAAAATTGGCTGGAAATTTATAAGTTAAAGGTTGGTTTTTATAATTATCAAATCTGTCTTGTGCTAAATTATTAGCTGTTTGTTTTTGATCTAATAAGAAAGAAGTTTTGTACCAAACATCTCTCATTTCAGCAACATCAAAAGAGAAATGATCTTCGTTGTTTTTAATGTTTATAATTCCTGAATTATTTGCTGTACCAATGGTAAAAAATTCAATATTATTTTCTGATAAAACAGCTTCTATAGAAGCATCTGCTTGAAAAACAATTCCTGAGTTTTCTGAGAATAATACTTTTAAAGAATCTTCTTCATTTAAAGAAGTAATATTAAAATCTGCTCCTAAATTAACATCAGCAAAACACATTTCTAATAAAGTTGTAATAAATCCACCAGAAGCAATATCATGTCCAGCAGTAATTTCATCACCTTTAATTAACTCTTGAATGGTATTAAAAGTGTTTTTAACAAAAGCAGAATTTGTAACATCTGGAGCGTCATTACCAATGGTATTTAAAACTTGTAAGAAAGAACTACCACCTAATTTAAAATCATCTTGAGAAATATTGATATAGTAAATATTACCACCATCAACTTGTAAAACTGGTTCTACAACTTTACTGATTTCATTACAATTAGCAGCAGCTGAAATAATTACAGTTCCTGGAGCAATTACATCTCCATCAGGATATTTCTGTTTCATTGATAAAGAATCTTTTCCTGTTGGAACATTGATTCCTAAATTGATAGAAAACTCTGAAACTGCTTTTACAGCTTTGTATAAACGAGTATCTTCACCTTCGTTTTTACAAGGCCACATCCAGTTTGCAGATAATGAAATTGAATCTAAATTATCTTTTAAAGGTGCCCAAATAATATTGGTTAAACTCTCAGTAATTGCATTTCTACTTCCAGCTTCTGGATTGATTAATGCAGCAATAGGAGAGTGCCCAATTGAAGTTGCAATTCCTTCTTTACCATTATAATCTAAAGCCATTACACCAACGTTGTTTAATGGAATTTGTAGTGGACCAACACATTGTTGTTTTGCAACTTTACCACCTACACATCTATCTACTTTATTTGTTAACCAATCTTTACAAGCCACAGCTTCTAACTGTAAAACTTGCTCTAAATAGATTTTTAAATTTTTCGTTTTATAACGTGGGTTTTTATATTTTCTGATAACAGTTTTATCTGTCATAATTGTTTTTGGTGATGAACCAAACATATCTTCTAAGGCTAAATCCATTGGTTTTTCACCAGTAGTTTTAGATTCAAAAGTAAATCTGTCATTTCCTGTAACTTCACCAACATCGTATATAGGAGATCGCTCTCTATCAGCAATTTTGTGTAAAGTTTCTAAATGTTTATCAGCAATCACTAATCCCATCCTTTCTTGAGATTCGTTACCAATAATTTCTTTGGCAGATAGAGTAGGGTCACCAACAGGTAATTTATCTAAATCTATTTTACCACCTGTATCTTCTACCAATTCAGATAAACAATTTAAATGTCCTCCAGCACCATGATCATGAATAGAAACAATAAAGTTTTCATCACTTTCTACCATTCCACGAACTGCATTTGCAGCACGTTTTTGCATTTCTGGATTAGAACGTTGCACAGCATTTAATTCAATTCCTGAATCTAAAGCTCCTGTATCTGCAGAAGAAACTGCAGCTCCACCCATTCCAATTCTGTAGTTTTCACCACCCAAAATTACAATTTTATCACCTTCTTTAGGAGTATCTTTTAAAGCTTGATCTGCTTTACCATAACCAATTCCACCAGCTTGCATAATTACTTTATCAAATCCAAGTTTTCTTGGTTTAGATTCACTAGAAGAAGAATTTTCTTCATGCTCAAAAGTTAATACAGAACCAGTAATTAAAGGTTGTCCGAATTTGTTTCCAAAATCTGAAGCTCCATTTGATGCTTTTATTAAAATATCCATTGGTGTTTGGTACAACCAATCTCTTGCTTCAAATTTTTTCTCCCAATATCTCGGGTTTTTGTCAGAATTTATAGCGGCTTCTAAACGAGAATAAGAAGTCATGTAAACTGCAGTTCCTGCTAAAGGTAAAGAACCTTTACCACCTGCAAGTCTATCTCTAATTTCTCCTCCAGAACCAGTTGCAGCTCCATTAAAAGGCTCTACAGTTGTAGGAAAATTATGAGTTTCTGCTTTTAATGAAATTACAGAATTAAATTCTTCTATTTGATAAAAATCTGGTTTGTCTGCTGTTTTTGGTGCAAATTGTTCCACTTTTGGGCCTTTTATAAATGCAACATTATCTTTATATGCAGAAACAATATCGTTTGGATGTTGTTTAGACGTTTCTTTAATCAACTTAAATAATGAAGTTGGCATTTCTTCTCCATCAATTACAAAAGTTCCGTTAAATATTTTATGTCTACAGTGCTCTGAATTTACTTGGCTAAATCCAAAAACTTCAGAATCTGTTAATTTTCTTCCAATTTTTACAGCAACACCTTCTAAATATGTAACTTCTTCATCGCTTAAAGACAAACCTTCTAGGTTGTTATAAGCAGCAATATCATCAATTTCTAAAATGGTTTCTGGTTGTATGTCTATTGAAAATGTTTCTTGATTTAATCTGCTAAATTTTTCTGAAATCATTGGATCAAAATCAGAAAATTCTGCAGAAGAAGCTAAAAATTCTTCAATTCTGACGATATCTGAAATACCCATATTCTGAGTAATTTCTACAGCATTTGTACTCCAAGGAGTAATCATTGCTGCTCTTGGGCCAACAAAAAAAGCATCTATTGATGTTTCTTCTATTTTTGGTTGATCTGCAAAAAGCCATGTTAATTTGGCAATTGTTTTTGCAGTTAATTCTTTTGTTGTTTGAACAGCATATATTTTACTGTTTTTGTTTCCAAAGAAATGAATCATTATAGTGTTGTGTTTACTAATTGTTCTAAAAATGCAAATTTACTTTATTTCAAATTAATTATTATCATTTATTTACTCGAAATTAGTTAGTTATTCACGTGTTTATTAACCAAAAAAAAGCGATTCAAAATGAATCGCTTTCTATTTATTTGACTATTATTTTTTTTGAAATACTGGAATCGGAATTTGTTATTTTGAGCAAATACATTCCGCTTTTTAAATCTTTAATCCTGATTTTATTATTTGTAATTTCTGGATTTTTAGCTTCAAAAACTTTAGACCCAATTACAGAATACATTACAATAGAATTGACTTTTAATTGATTTGGGATTGTAATTGTAACTCTATTAATAGAAGTTGGATTTGGATACACAGAAATATTTTCTAATAAAACAATATTTTCTGTTGATAAAACAGCACCCCAAATTTGAGAAACAAATTCTGGGTGATCTATAAACGGATTTCTGTTTCCTTGAAAGTTATATGATTCGTTATTTCTAACAATTTCTCTTTGACTTACAGGGTCATTGGTATGCCATTTGTAAAGTAATTTTAAATACCAGTCCTCATAAACTTGATTATTTGTTCCGTTTAAAGGATTGTTTGTTGCTGAGTGAGGATCCCAAGAACTACTTGTTACTTCATTTTCATAACGAGTAGCAAAGTACAATAACATTCTTGCGATGTCGCCTTTAAATTCATCTATTGGTTCAAAAACAGTGCCTGAATAAGTATCAAAAGTATTAGAACCTACTTTAGAACCATTATTTGATGTCCAACTTGCAGAAGAAACTTCACCAAAAGGATAATTACTTCTTCTTCCATTTACATATCCATCAGAAGGTACAACATGATGAATATCTGAACGCATAGGATATTGACTTTCAAAAAAACCTTGAGGAAAAATATGTTCTCTATTATAACAATCATTTTCAGAATTATAGTTTCCGCAATTTCTTATATTATGATCGTAATTATAAGAATCTGTACCTGTTGGGTTTTCTGAGTACATGTCTAAAACGGTATTATCATTCTCAAAAAAAGAATCATTATCTGTTTTTTTATATGCATCATATAAAGCACTATAACCATGATCTACATGACCATTAGAAATGATTGTTTTTAATTGAGTCTTTAAAGTATAACCACTTCCAGTGGCTGCATTATAATATTCAGATGGTATTTGAGAGTAACCAAATGAAATGGATAAAATAGTAATGACAATAAGTAATTTTTTCTTCATTAATTTTTGATGAATTTTGTTGAATAAATTTTGTTTTCAACTTCAAACTTAAGAATATAAATTCCTTTAGATAAATTTTGAGTGTTAATTTCTTCTTTTGGGGTTTGGATTGATCTAATCTTTTTTCCTAAATAATTATAAATACTTAAGTTTTTTATAGAAAAGTTATCTGTATTTTCTATATATAAAATAGAGTTAACAGGGTTTGGGTAAAATGATATTCCTTTCGAAATAAAATTATTTATAGATAAAGTTGAGTTATGTTGACCAATATCATCAACATTATCTTTAGAATAAATATCCCACTCATTATCAATGTCAAAAGCTGTATTTGGCTGTGAAACGCCACTTTTTCTACGGATGGTTTTATCTTTAGCAAAATCTGTTCCCCCTTCATTATAAACGCCAATAATATCTATTAAAACATCATTTTTGAATAATCCAACAGGATCATTTCCATTGAAATTTATTGGTGCTCCCCAATTTGTTTGGCTTGCATTTGGTTGTACTAAATCTGCTTGGTCTATTAAATTTTGTAAAGATGAACCTCCATTTATAATAACAAAAACATCACCAGAATTTATTGTTCCAGAAAGTTGTAAAACGTTATCCCAATCATGACTGTCTTTACCTGCGTTTTGTTGTCTTTTTATACTGTAACCGTTTAAATTTATATTATTTGGTGTAACATTTACTATTTCTATAGCTTTGTTATTTGATGATCCTTCTACATATTCAGAAAAGAACAATTCATTAGCTGTAGTAGTAGAACCATCTGTTGTTGTTGCATTTACAGAAGTACTTAAACTCGATTTATTACCAACTGCATCTTTAGCTAAAACTTGTATTGTGTAAGTAGTTGAAACTGATAAATTAGTAGCTGTATATGTTGGTTCTGTAACTGAATTTATAAAGTTAGTATCAATAAAAATATCATAACCTACTACAGCAGTATTATCTGTTGATGGATTCCAAGTAATTTTAAAAGTTTCGCCAGTTTCATTACTTATTACAACATTATTTGGCACTGTTGGAGCTTCTGTGTCTTGTAAAGTTGTTACATTAATTGCAGAACTTTGTAGAGATTTATTATTAGCGATATCTTTTGCTAAAACAGATATACTATAACTGGTATTAGAATCTAAACCCGAAATTGTTGTAGAGGTGTTAGTGGTATTGATTTTTAATTTTCCATCAATATAAACATCATAACTAGTTACAGCAACATTATCTGTTGAAGCAGACCAAGAAATATCAACTGAAAAAGTTGTAATATTTGATGCTGATAAATTTGTAGGTATAGTTGGGACTTCTGTATCATTACTTGTATAAATTCCCCAAATATCTTCGGCGTCAGAACCTCCCCAAATTCTTGTTGCAAGTCTAGGATTGTCTATAAAAGGATTTCTATTTCCTTGAGCCTCTGTATTGGTTGTGTTTTCATGGTAAGTGTTTCTTAATTTCTCAAAATTAGAAACAGGATCTTCGACATTCCATTGTAAAAATAAATCAATCATGTCATCTGGAGTATTAGAATTGTCACCTAATCCAACATTTGTTGGTAAACATCTGTCTCCATACCTAACATACATGTACATTATCATTCTTGCAACATCTCCTTTCCATTCGTCACCAGGATACCAGCCTAGAGAATTAGAACCATCAAGAGCGTCTATATAAGATTCTGTTGTAGCTCCAGAGTTTCCTGAACTATTAGAAAATTTTCTATTTCCTCTTGAAGAATTCCTTTGTACATCTGCAGGTCTTAAATGATGTGCATCTGATCCAGGACCAACTTCACCTAGATTTGGGTCTCCTAAAGAACGAGAAAATACATGCTCTCTATTCCAATCTCCAACACTTCCACTATTAGCATTTATTCCTCTTTCTCTATTATTTGTAACATCAGAATCTGTGCCATCTTCCCAACCATAAATTAATAAAACTTGATTGCTATTTAAAGGATTTACATCTGTTGCTTTTGAAGCATACCAAACTTGGTCATAGGTTAAAAAACGAGTATGAGTATTGATTATTTTGGTAGCTAAAGCATCTTTTAAGTCAATACCAGTAAGGTTTAAATTAACATCATTGTAATAATTTTGTTGAGCAAATGAAATTGTAGTAAAACATAAAATTGCCCAAAAGGTACATAATCTTTTCATCATCATAATTATATTATAAGTTGAAACGATTTCTTTTTCGATAAAATTAAATTGTTATACTAGCAATTAAAGTATAATAATTATTTTCTTTCTAGTAAAGCCATATAAAATCCGTCGAAACCAGAAATATGAGCTAGTACTTTTTTGTCTGATACAAAGGTAAACTCTTTTCCGAATTCTGATGTTAAGAAAGTATTAACTTGATCTTGATTTTCTGAAGGTAACACAGAACAAGTTGCATATACTAATTTTCCTCCTGGTTTTACCATTTTAGAATATTGTTGTAAAACATCTTGTTGTACTTTTTTAATATTGTCTATAAATTCTGGTTGTAATTTCCATTTAGAATCTGGGTTTCTACGAATAACACCTAAACCAGAACAAGGAGCATCAATTAAAACTCTATCTGCTTTTCCATGTAATTTTTTAATTGGCTTAGTAGAGTCAATTACTCGCATATCTATATTATGAGCCTTATTTCTTTTTGCTCTAACTTTTAATTTACGAAGTTTACTTTCGTAAATATCCATTGCAATAATTTGACCTTTATTTTCCATTAAAGCAGAAAGGTGTAGTGTTTTTCCTCCTGCACCAGCACAAGTGTCTACTACTTTCATTCCTGGTTTAACATCACAATATGCAGCAACAAGTTGCGATGATGCATCTTGCACTTCGAAATAACCATTATGGAAAGCTTCTGTTCTAAAAACATTGGCTCTTTCTGGTAATACTAATGCATCTGGATGATGAGGTACAATTTCTGTAATTACATTTTCTGCTCTTAATTTCTTTTGAAGTATTTCTCTAGAAATATTAAGTGTATTTGTTCTTAAAATTACTTTTGCTTGTTCGTTTAATGCAGCTATTTCTTTGGTCCAAACTTCTTCACCTAATTCTGAAGCACAGATTTCATCCATCCAATCTGGAATAGATTCTCTAAACTTTCTAGTTTTAGATAATTCTGCAAAACGACCTTTAATTCTTCTTTCTGGTACATCACCAATTTGATTCCAATCTGGTAAGGCAATTCCTCTTAGAATACACCATACAGAAAATAATCTCCAAATATTGTCTCTATCAAAAGGAGCTTTCACTTCAGCAATTTCAGCATATAAACGGTTCCAACGAACAATATCGTAAATAGTTTCTGCTACAAATTTTCTATCTCTAGCTCCCCAACGTTTATCACGTTTTAAAGCTTTTTCAACAGCTTTGTCTGCATAAACACCTTCATTAAAAATATCTCTGATGCTATCTATTACAGCAAAAGTTAAGTTTCTGTGTAGTCTCATTTTTATAAAATAATAGAGTGCAAAGGTACATCAAATTAAAAGTATTAGCTATTTTGAGTA
Source organism: Polaribacter sp. (assembly GCF_039939415.1). Taxonomy (GTDB): domain Bacteria; phylum Bacteroidota; class Bacteroidia; order Flavobacteriales; family Flavobacteriaceae; genus Polaribacter. Next base: position 3,167 of record NZ_JBDVJE010000002.1, on the reverse strand, counting down.
TTTATATTTTTAAAACAAAAAAACGGCTTGGAGCCGCTTTTTGTTTTAATAAATATGCTTGTTATTTTTACTCAATAATTATTTTTTTAGAAATAATTCCTTTATTTGTTTCTAATTTCACAACATAAATACCTGATGTAAGTTTGTTATTTATTTTAAGATTAAAAGTTTCTTTTTGTTCGTTTATTTTCCAGAGATTTACTTTTTTTCCTAGAATATTATAGAGTTTAACTTTTTCTATTGTTATCGTTTCGTTTTTAGATATTATTATTTCTTTATTAACGTTATCATTATAAACAGATGTATAGTTGGTTAAAACATTATCAATTGATAGAGTAGAAGTAGGAGTAAATGCTAAGAAAAACCTATCTGTATATACTCCTTCATCTAAGTTTAATACTCCATTTTCATTTAATAAATCATATGAAATATTTGTTACTTTATCTATAATATAAATTTTATCATTTATGTTTTTTAGCTCATCTATTTTTAATGTAATTTCTCCTGAATATCCCATTTTAATTTCTAAAGGTACCTCAAGTTCATCAGATATTTCTTGCACTCCTGCAATTACATATTTTTTGTCATTAGAAGGAAATTTCCAGTAAAAATCTGTATTACCAATATCATACATTTCTGAATCGTATCCAACATCGTGTCCGAATGATTGGAAAGAGCTGAATGAAACTGCAATTTGCCTGTGATAAATGTTATTATCATTAGATACAGAATTAAAGTTCATTCCTAATTTGATAATTGGAATTTCAATTTGTGTTGTTTTTTTCTTTTCAGATTTAAGAAATACAGATTCACTAGTTTCATCTATATACTCTCTCTGGCTATTATTAAACTCGATAGTTCCTCCATTAATATCATTACCTTGAACAAAAAATCCTTGGCCTATTGCAATAAATGCTTTTGGTTCTGTGTATTCTATATCTTCAAATCCTTCTGGATTTGTACTTGGTGCACAAGCTAAACTTCCGTCTTCATCAAATAAATTTATATAATCGATGTAAACAAGATTTTCATCGTCTGATTGTAATGTAATATCATCTAAGGGTTCAACACATAGAGAAATATTGATAATATCAAACTCATCATTTGTAGCAGGTAAAGAAAAATTGTAAGTTTTATTATACTCGCCATCAATTTTTAGAATAATTTTTTTATCAATATTTGCTTTATATCTTATTCTTAAAGTATCTGCACCCCTTGCTATTTTTTCATATTTTATAAAATTAGTAGATGCATTTAGACTTAGAACACTTATTGAGTTGCTATTATCTATAACTTCTTCAGAAATACCATCTAAAGAGTCTGCATTTTCTGACTCTAAAGTTAAATTTACTGGTCCAGCAGCATTAGAAGCGTTTTTAGCAGTTACACCTGTGGTAATATTTCTAGTTGCATAACCACCAACATAACCTGCAAAATTATGTCCTGCAGAATCTTCATTAACTGTAATTTCACCCGCATGTTCCCAAAAATATAAAACACCTGAAATAGAGGAACTATTATCTTCTATAAATTCTTTTACACCTATAGCTGATGCAAAAGGATTGGCTATTAAATAAGATTCATTTTTACCAATAGTAGAAGTTATTTTTCCGTCTTTAGGAATACCTAAAAAAGTATAATTTTGAGGTCTACCTGGTCCTTTAAAAATAAATCCATCAGTATTAGGGATAGCATTATTACTATATTTGTGAGCCCAACTATTTCTACTACCTCCATTTGCAACATAGGTATAAACCCAATAATCTGCAAGCGAAATAGGGTCTGAAATATCACCATCATAACCACCAATCCAATTTATATCTTTGGCAATATCACTGTTTACAGTTCCTGTAAAACTAGTAGGATTTGTACCGTCTTTTAAAATATCATCTACATTAAAAGAGTTTCCTATAGCACTTGTGGTTACAGGTGAACCGATATAATTATATCTATATAGACTTGGTACAGTAGAATTTTGATCTACTAATAATCTACCTGAACCTGTAACTAAAGAAGCAGATTCATGTGTTTGTATTAATTGAGATTTACTTTCTCCTGAAGGATCAATTAATCTAATATCACCATTTAAAACGACATTGTTAGTTACCACTAATAAATTATTTGTTATACCTAGTATTTTATTAGAATTTACAGTTAGTTTTCTAGCACTTAGACGATTGGAGATATGATTATAATCTTCATCTATAACCACAAAACGAGATCTATCTGGTACTCCATTAGACCAACTTCCTCCAGAAGTTGAAACTCTTGTTGTTATATTAATTCTATGTAAACCTAGTTGAGTATTCATCTCAGAACCTGAATTATTAATTTCAGAAATAAGTGGGGCATGAGGATGTCTACCTGAATTTGGGTCTAAAGATTGATTATAAGTTTCAATATTATCATCAATAAACACAACCCATTCACTAGGAGTATAAGTTGAGTTAGGTAATAGTGTTTCATCTATTCTAACATAAGAGGTATTATCTGAAAAATCAGAAATAATATCAAATCTATTAGCGTAAGAATTGGTGTCATTTGTTGTTGATAATGTAATAATATCATTAGCACTGCCAATATCTGTTAATTCATCATTGGTAACACTAATTGCATTAGAATTGATATTAGTTATTGTATTATTAGTGTTTCTGAAAATTACAGATTGTCCAGGAGAAAGAGCAGAAGTAACAGTGTAAGTTACATCTGGAGTTATACCTGTTTGATTACCTATTTTATCCTTATATAATTGTATGTTAATTAGGTTAGCAGCAATAGTATTTGTTTTACTAATGTTTGTAATTTCAATCCATTTTTCAGAATCATATTGATATACTTGTGTAATCATTATTTTTCCTTCTAAAATTTGATCTCTATAATCTAAGTCACCTGTACCTGGGTTGAAGTCGCTATCATCATCACCATAGGCATTTTCAAGAGTAGTTGTATTGGTTACTTTATTACCAGCACCTAGACCATCGTTTACAGTAGCACCAGCAGTACTAGAATCATCATTATCATCAAAGTTATCATCTAATCCATCATTATCAGTATCAGTACCCGCAAGTGTATTGTCAGTATCACCGTTTTCATTGATGTCTAATATTCCATCATTATCAGCGTCATTATCTAAATAATCAGGATTATCAGTATTGTCTGTATTTTCA
>NZ_JBDVJE010000001.1:0-3794 GCF_039939415.1 Polaribacter sp. | reverse complement strand
AGATAGATTTCTACTAAATGCGAATAGTTATTCATATTATTGTGTGTTTGCAAATTTTTCACTTTTTTATCTTTATCTTAAAAAACCAAAAAAATCTTTTTTAATTTTCTTAGTAGTCCTACCATTAATCTTTACGATAATAGCCTTTACTACAGAATCAAGAGCTGGATTGTTATTAATAATTTTAATAAACATATTCTTCTGGTTTTTTGTAAATAAAGAGCAAAACAAAAAAATCCATAAAAAGATAGTCCGGATATTGTTTTTAATATTGTTATTTATTTTTATCTCAATTAAGTTTATTGAAATTTATGAAGGTTCAAGAATAAGTCGAAGAGTTGTCCAGACATCGCAAAGGCAAGACCCAAGAGAAGTTTTATTTTATGAAGGAATTGAAGTTTTTACCGACAACCCAATATTAGGAGTAGGGCTTGGTCAATTCCCATTCTATAGTAAATTCAAACAATTTACTCATAATTCCTATGCAGAAATTTTAGCTGAACAAGGAGTAATTGGTGCTATTTTTCTTTTTGCCCTATACTTCATTCCTACTTTAAAAAGTTATACTAACTATAGAGCAAATTCAAGTAACCCGTTATTGAGATGTAATCTTCTATTTTTCATAGTCTTTTTGATTTATAATAATGCATATGTATTCTACAAATTTCCTTTTTCTATGATGTACTTTTTTTTAATTATAAGTATACAAACAAATTACATGTCACAAAAGAGTGATTCTATCTCCATTCAATAATGTACAATACCTTTAGCTCAATACAAAATGTCAATTAAAAATAAAGCAATAACTGGATTCAGCTGGACCATTTTTGAAGGAATTTTTAGTCAAGGTATGATATTCATCGTTGGCATTGTGCTAGCCAGGCTTCTAACTCCAGAAGATTTTGGTATAGTAGGTATTATTACTGCAATAATTAGTGTTGCAAACTCTATGGTGGAAGCTGGTTTTGGGAGTGCTTTAATTAGGAAAGTTAGTTCCTCAGAAAATGATTTTAATACCGTATTTTACACGAATTTACTCACGTCTGGTCTGCTGTATTTATTCCTTTTCATGATAGCACCTTCGATATCTGCTTTTTTCGAGTCTGCTGTTTTGGAGAACCTAATTAAAGTTTCGGGTATTGTATTAATAATCAATGCAATTGCATTGATACAACAAACACTTTTAACCAAATCTTTAAATTTTAAAAAACTAGGATTGATTGCCGTAATTTCTTCATCCATTAGTGGTATAATTTCTATCTATTTAGCTTATGCCGGTCATGGAATTTGGAGTTTAATTGTGCTATTTATTCTAAGGCCACTTATAAGCACAATTTTACTCTGGGTCACTACTAAATGGTTTCCTTCCTTAAAATTTTCAACAAGTAGTTTTAAAGAATTATTTAATTATGGTTATAAAGTCCTTCTAGGTAATTTAATTTCAACTGCTTACAAAAATTTATATTATTTTATTATTGGCAAATATTTTAGCCCAGCATCACTAGGATATTACACAAGAGCAGATCAGTTTCAAAGCCCGCTTTCTGTTAATATTACCGCCGCTATTAGAAGAATTAGTTTTCCTATTTTAGCAAATTATCAGAATGACAAAAAAGTTTTAAAAAATAAATTTGTTCAATTTATAAGATTTAGCATGTATATAAATTTTACAATAATGTTGGCGCTTGCAGCAATAGCCAATCCTTTAATAAATATCTTAATTGGAGATAAATGGGAACAATCAATTATATACTTACAATTGCTTTGCATACCAGGTCTTCTTTACCCATTACAAATTATGCATTTAAATCTGCTATTAGTAAAGGGATATTCCAATTTAAATTTAAAACTAGAGATTATTAAAAAAATTATATTAATACCAATCCTATTATACACGGTCAGCTTTGGAATATTGGCTATGATATACGGACTTATATTTTTTTCAATTTTAGAATACTTCATTAATAGTTATTACACAAAAAAAATAATTGATTATTCGCCAATTAGTCAATTTAAAGATTCTTTACCTTTTTTATCTATCGCATTAATAACTTCACTATCCATGTTTATTTTAACATTTTTCATCAACAATAAATTAGGTTTAATCATAACACAACTTATTGTAGGTTTTATCGTTTTTATAATAGTTAATGAAATAATAAAATTGAAAGAATATTTTATGATTAAACAAAAATTATCATCTCTTCTAAGAAAATTACGCTAATGGCAAAAAAAAATATAGCATTTTTATTAAGTTTGATTTCCGATGGTGGAGGTATTGGACGTGTAACATCTCTTATTTCCAATGAACTATATAAACTTGAGCACTATAATATTCACATAATTAGTTATGTAAAAAGCGAAACAAATTTTTATTTATGGAATCAAAATCTTACCTATCATTTTCTTCGCGAGGACCAAATTCCAATGAAAAAAGGAATTTTTAAAGCATCCAAAGTTTTAAGAAATGTAATAACTAAAAACAAAATTGACATTTTAGTTTCTTGTGGTCAAATCGTTGGACCATTAGGAGTTTGTGGCAGCTTGTTTAAGAACACAAAACTTATATATTGGTCTCACACTAGTTTTAAAGGTGCATCAAAAAAACAATTCAGGATGTTTAATGAGCATTTTACTGCTTTATTTTCAAATTATCTGGTCTCTCTAACAAAAGCAGATGAAATTAATTATAAGAAAGAAACATTTGCTAAAAAAGTAATTCAAATATATAATCCAATTGATAGTAGAATTGAGAACCTTCCAAGGAACTATGATGAGACAACCAATAAAATAATTAGTGTTGGTAGATTACAGTTTGAAAAATATTTCGAAATTATTACCCAAGTAATGCCAATAATTTTAAAATCTTATCCGGAAACTGAATGGCATATTTATGGTTCTGGTGGCTTTAAAGAAAAATTAGAAAATTTAATTAATCAAAATAATTTGGAAGGTAAAGTTATATTAAAAGGACAAACTAATAAGCTATATGAACTTTATCCAAAATATTCAATTATGGTTATGACTTCTCGTTATGAAGGGTTTCCTATGAGCTTATTGGAAGGACTTGCCTTTAATTTACCGTTAGTTAGTTTTGATGTTTTAACGGGTCCAAATGAAATTATTAGAGAAGAAATCAATGGTTATCTAATTCAACCATTTGATGTTGAAGAAATGGCAAATAAAATTATCTCACTTTTAAAGAATCCTGAGAAAATGAGAGAGTTCTCTAATAATAATCGACAATATATTCAAGAATATAGCACTTCATTAGTTTTAAAAAAGTGGCAATACTTATTGGATATTATTTAGAACTATGTTTACTTGTTAAAACTTTCAATATATTTTATTAATAATGATAAAAATTTTTGTTATAACTAATTGAATTAATATTTAAAAGGCTCAAGTATTAAATTAATAATTTTTTTTAGACCCTGTACTTTAAATTTACTAATAAGAACATTTTACCTGCCCATTTAATTAACATGAACATTCTATACCTACATCAATACTTCACCACACCAGATCAACCTGGCGGCACACGTTCTTATTGGAACAGCCTAGAGTTACTAAAGCATGGTCATAAAGTAACTGTTATTTCTTTAGGAAAAAATAATATAAAAAAGTTTGAGCGTAAAACGGTAGATGGCATAGACGTCATATATGTTAGAGTGCCCTATTCACAAACCATGAGTATAGCATCACGTTTAAAATCTTTTTTGCACTTTATGGTGTTTTCTACATATTTAGCAATGAAAGAAAAAAATATTGATTTTGTAATAGCCACCTCTACC